>CANCSS010000001.1 GCA_947380905.1 Chitinophagaceae bacterium
CATTATTAGGATCATTTTTCTTAGTAGTAGTTTTAGTAGTATTCTTTTTCATAAAAAATTCTATTTTTAATATAGATAGATGTTCTCAGTAATTGAATTGGGGTATAATTCATTCAACCTTGTATTTAAGAATTCAAAATCTAAAGCAGAAAAATCAATACCACTGGTACGATCCATAAAAAATATATTTTTTGATTTTGAAATTTCCTCATTAAGTCTAACAATGTTTAATAATAAGTTTGATGAAATTTCATTATGATTAGTATCGATAAGTGCATCAATATTTCTTGGCATAAAAATTAATTTATTATGAAACAAGCATACTGCTGGTTCATTTGAATTGTCAATTAAATCAAAGTAGGAATCTTTCAGAGCATACCAATTTTCATATCTATTATAAGCATGAACTATATGCGTTAATTCATCGTTTGCAAACTCTATGGAAACTGCATCATATAAAAAGCTTCCTGCCAAAAGTCCAGAGCTTCCAACAGCAACAAGGGTGAAACTTGTAGCTAAATCCCCATAATTGTTGTTATTACTAAATCTAGACATATTGGCCCAGCCATCTTTTAAAATATCGTCATGACTAATGCCTAAATGATTACCGATTGACTGTTTATGAATTTTCATAGATTAAGATTTGATTACAATTTAATATTTTTTAGATTAAGATTTCTTTCAAAAACAAATATACCAATTATTTTGGTTTTTAATTATTATTTTTTATTTTTGTTTATAAATTGACCAAATTAAAAAGCATATATACTTTAAAAGTTATTGTTTTTAAGTATAATAAATTGAAAATCAATGAATAAGGACTTAACAATATTTTTACTCATATGCTGGATAGCATTTTGCCTAGTCAATCTAATAGAAGGTATTTACGATGATATCAAGGAAAACAAGATCAAATTAAATTGTACTTACTCAAAATTAATTCTAGAGGTATTATACTACTGTGCACCTGTATATAAACAACATAACATAAAATACTACCCCTTATATCAGGTATCTAAATCTACTTCAAAACCAAACAGATTAGGATGTTATATTTTAGAAAAGAAAAAAATTGTGATCTATGTAAATAATTATGAAGGGTCAGAATCAGAAAGAATAAAAGGTATAATTCACTGTATTCTCCATGAAATAGACCACCATATAACTCACTTAAAAAATCCAGATTTTAAAAATTACGAGGTCTACACAAAAAATGTCGGCTACTCTTCCAATATTTTTGAAATTTCCGCGAACCGTTTCGCTGATTTAAAACTAAATGATTGTATTAAACAATTAAAACAAAAAGGAATATTATCATAACAATTAAAATAACAAATGATAGATTATTATAAAATACTAGAAATAAAGCCTAATGCTACTGCCGAGGCAATTAAAAAATCTTATAGAAGATTATCAAAGTTGTATCATCCAGATATAAATCCAAGAGGTACCGAACAATTTAAAAATATCAATGAGGCTAATAGTGTTTTATCTGATTCAGAAAAAAGAATAGTATATGATATTAAATATAAGGCAGCATTTAGTAAAAGCCAGGATAATAATACCTCTAATCAAACTAAACCAAAGGCAAATAGCACTACAAATAATACAAATGTAAAAGCAAAAGCAAATACAAACACCAGTAGCTTTACCAAAACTTATACTTCTAATAATGGGGTACAAAGTACAATCATTGTGAATGGAGTAAAAATTAATGTAACAGGAAATAATACAACTGTAAATGTTGTGAATGGGAAGGTTATTATAGAAACAAAGAATTATTAAATAATATTTAATCCGATTAGTAATTTATCTTAAACAATAATTTTCACTATCTTTGTCCCATCATCAAGAAGCCTAAATGGCTAGCAACCGAGAGAGTTACCCTCCACGGTGCTGGAATTAGATGAGGACAATTACAGTCAAAATAAAACGTAATTCCCTTTCAATTTTTTCTTGGTGTGATTTTTAACCTTAAAAACCACCTACCATGGACAAGAAAACAATTACCCTACAGCTTTTTATGAAAAACGGCGGCCCTCAGCCCGAAACCTGGGACCCAGAAGCCATTAACAAGTACTTTATTGGCAATTTCTCTAAACAATGGGCTATATGCAATGGGTATCTTCCCACCTACCTTGGCTACGAAAATGGCGTAATTAGGTTCAAATTGATCACAGATCCCCGAATTACGGGCATTTATTGGATTAGCCTATGTAATTATATAGCCAATCAGTATAAGTCCAAGGTTGGGCTATTAAAGCATGCGACAAATTTCGATGTAGAGCACTTTATGGCAAATGACATCATAGGGTTTAATATAGAGGCCGACAACCCCGAAAAATTGAAAGAATATGATGCTAGGCTTAAGGCCTCCTATGCGACTTTATCTGAAAATCCCAATTTGCTGCATAAAGGGAGGATTAGGTAGACCTATAGATAACATTACCCAAAATTCAATAATTAAGAAAATACTATAAATGTGAAAAAACCTAAAATGAATAAAATGGTAGAAATATGTATGAGAAACAAAGCATTTAGAGAGAGCTACCAAAATAAGCCTCAAGAAACTGATACAGTTTCTGTGACATTCCTAAAGAATAAGGAAGATAATACGAAGGATATTGAAATAGAGATGTTTATGGAATGGTTCTCAAATCAAAGATTTCCTGAAGAGGAGTAATTTACCCTATAAATAATAAATGAAATGCAAGAAAAAAAGTAACTGATAAAACGCTGGAGCAATTAATAGCTTCTAATTGGGATGAATTAACCCTAGAGGAAAAGGCTTTAAGATCAGATATAGAACGTCATCTAAATATGACTTGGGAAGATGCTTTGGCTTTATGTGAAATGTCACCTTTGTAAAATTAAGCTACATTTTATAAAGTACATAGTGAAATGCTTTCTCTAATGTCTTTTCACCAATGCCTTCATAATTTGCTAAAGTAATCATTGAATTTACTTCGCCGTTTTGGATAATCTCAGATATTTTTCTTGCATATTGTAGTTGTATGCCTGTTTCAATTTTAATTGTCTTTTCTTCTAATGATAACCATTTTGCTTTAAATGAAGCAAACAAATCGTCTTGAGCATTTGGATCATAGTCATAAATTTCAATATCAATTGGACATCTATTCAAATACTCGTCCATTAATAATTTAACTTCATTAGTGTCTAAACCACCATTGTGTGTTCCAAGTAAAGGAAAAGCAATTGAAGTGATACCTTTTATTTCGTAGGTATCGACAAATTTTTTTAAACCTTGTTCAATCCACTCCAACTTACTTGGATATTTCCAATGAAACTTTGTTGGAAAACTTAAAATCCAAGGTGCATTTTCTTGTTTTGCGTATAGCCACAATGAGCCAAGCCTGATTAGTTTGTTTTTACAATGCTCTTTGTACTCTAAATACATTTGTGGATACCTAAGTTTATGAACTAAGGCTATGCCCTTACCCATTACGCCAACACAGTTAACGGTGTTGACAAGAGTTTGACATTTTGAATTATAAATATTACCGCTGATATATTTTAGGCTCATTTTTATGATTAAATTCTTTTTGTGTACCTAATATCCACTCTTGTTTATAATTTTCAATTTCTTCGATAAAATAAAGTTTAAAATCTTGAAATGTTAACGGAAATACTAGTTTTTGATTAAAATATATCGTGTAATTAACATTATCAATTTTTATAATTTCACCAGTTGAAACATTAGGAATAAAATTATCAAAGATTATTTTAAAATACCCATGTTGATTATAATTACTACTGATTTGCACCTCATCTTCTGTGAAATCAATAAAAACTTTGTCGTTTTTACCTTCATAAATACTATTATCCACTTTCAATTTAAAATCATTTTTATTACTACCAGCCATTCGTTTAAATAATAGCATATCATCTTCTTTCTCAAAAATTATTTCTAAACTATCCAAATCAAGCAATGAAACATCATTTAAAAACATTAATTCCTGTTGAGATGGATAACCTCTAGGGTTATCATTAAAATTTTTAAAGAGATCTTCATAGTTGAAAATATTTATCATATCTTTTAATTCTCCATATTTGGTATTATTGCGTTGCATATTCCCATTTGATAAATAAATATTATTTAATTTTCTATTTTTAAACAAAATTTCTTGTAAAGAAGTCTTGAAATAAATCATAATGGGGCATTTGGGGTATCCTAAATTACGATACCTATCATCTTGGTTATTTTTAAATAGACCTTCATTGTAATGTTGAGTTGGAGTTTCTGTTCGAAAATAAAATCTTGCAAAATTTACTGGATCTTTTCGTGTTTGATAAGTTAATATACCTGAAGCATTTGATAATTGACTTGCAGACTTTCTTGATTTAATTTTATTATCATTTATGATTTTTACTGCATTATCTATATTTGTGAAATGAAAAACACAATTTTTCCATTTACTATCTTGTTCACTAATTTTAACGATAAAGTATAAAATTGGATCATTGGAAATAAAATTATTAACTAAATCTAATAAATTTAAATCTTCTATTCGTTTATTATTTTTTAAATTATGCCAATTCCACAACTCGTAAAAATCTTGAATTAATTCTTTAGTGAAAAGTAAATTCGTGTTCGATGAAATCAAATTCCATTCTAAATGCTCTTTAAATTGATTTAATATCTGGTCGTCTAATAAAAGTTTACCCGATTCGCAAATAAAATGCCAATTCCATTTATCCTCAAAACGTTTAATAAAAGCAATATCAGTATAATTGATTAGGGGATTTTCCGTAATACTATGCCAATCCCATTTGTTTTCAAACTTAGCAAGTAGTTCTTTGGTTGGAATTAAACCAGAATGTTTCGAAAGGTATTCCCAGTCTAAATCAAAATCTTTAGTTAATGTTAATAGCTCAATATTAGGCACAAAAGTATTGTGACGGGAAACATTTTTCCAATTCCAAGGTTTAGATTTAGTACTTTCAATAAATTCAGAATTAAAATCAATATTGGAATCATTGGATAAATATTCCCAATCCCAATCTTTATCTAGTAATTGTAGAAACGTTTCATTTGTAAAATCAAACTTTTTTCGATGAGAGATAGCTTTCCAATTCCAGTTTTTGTTTTTTAGTTCAAGTATAAGTTCAATTGAAATTTCAGCTTTTTTATTTTCTGATAAAATTTGCCAATCCCAGTTTTTGTCTTTTGTTGAAAGAATAAAGTTACTATCAATAATGATATCTTTCCTTTTTGAGAGTAACTCAAATTTAATTTTGGGAAACTGTTTTAAAATTTGTTCTAAATACTGTTTGTTGTCCCTTTTTTGCTTTAAAAGAAAACCACCAAACTCGGTTAAGTAATCCCAATCCCAATTTTCTCCTTTATACTTTTGTATTAATAGTCTCGTGTAATTTATATTTCCGTTTTGAGATAAAACTTTCCAATCCCAGTTGTTGTCAAACTTTTGCAAGTAGCGGTCAATATTGCTAAACCATTCTTTGCCAGTATTCCAGCTCTTAGGATTAAATTTTTGTTGAATAGCATTACTTTCAGATAAAATAGACCAATTAATTTTTTTCTGGAAAAGGTTAAGTGTAGTAATGTCTGTTGGAAAAAAATTATGATTTGAAATGTAATCCCAATCCCATTCAAATAAATCTAAGCTATGCGTTTCTTCAACAATAGGGAATAGTATTTCAAAAGGAAATTTAATAGTTAAGGCTCTCCAAATATCTTTACGTAATTCCATATTTACAAGAGATAAACAAACCGCAATTCTTGGAAGTTGTTTATCAATTGTAAGCTCATTTTCTATTGTAAACACCTCCGTAATCAGAAATTTCCAATCAATTAAACGAGCTAAATCCTCTAAATTGTCAAGAACTGTTTCTTTGGTAAGTTTTCGGGTTACAATTTTCCAATCCCATTTTTCAAACAAATCTATATCGTTAAAACTATCAAGAATATTCTCTTCTGTGCTATTCTCGGTAATGAAAGTCCAATCCCAAGGAAAATGGCTATTTTTAAAAATGTATTCTTGTTTTTCTTTTTGTGTTAGAGAAAACCAAAACTGAGATTGTTTTTCGTTGGTCGTTGCATTGTTAAACGCTTCTAAGTTTTTGTTCCAAAATGAAATATCAAAGGTTGATTGCGATAAAATTTCTGACCACAGTAGATTGTTTGAAAAAGAAAAATCGCCAACAAAAGCCCTTTCAATAAAAAGCAGGTTGTCAATTAGATTCTTGTTTTTTGAAACCCCTTCCCAATTCCAAGAAAAATCAGGAAATTCTTCAATCAAACTGTAATCTGAAATTTGTTTACTTACATTTAAAAAGCCTATTTCTGTTGTTATACGACTATGATATTTTTCAAAACTTGTGTTATCCCATTCTACATTTTCGTTGTTATCAAAACCTTTGATGTATACTTTACTTTCCCACTGTATCAAATTTAGCTGTTCATAGAAATCAATTAGGCTTGTTGTCCAAAGATATTTTTGGTGAGCAACAACGAAGTTGTCGGGCAAATACTTTTTTAAGAGTGACTTAAAATATTCTTCCTTCAAGCATTTAGCAATTATTTCAGCGTTATTGAAAAAGCGATTTAAAACAATATGCCAATCTAATTTACTTGCAAATGCTGAAATATTTTTGTGAAGAAAATCAAGGTTGATTTCTTCTGAAATATATCGCCAATTCCAATTTTTTGAAATGAGGGTATCAAGTTTATCCTTGTATTTGATAAATATATTTTTGAAAACTACATTTTTGCTAACTGTTATTTCGTAGAAATCCCAAGCGAAATCTTCAATGTTTTCTTCAATAAATTTATCAGGTAGATTTTTCGACAAATAATTCCAGTCCCAAGCACAGTCTGTAAGTGCAGGATTAGAAAGTAGCGATATTACAAACTCTGTTTCTTTGTAAGAAAGTTCTTCAAAATCCCAATTGTATTTTTCAATGTGTTCATTTATAAAATTATCGTCAAATCTCTCTGTTAACTTACTCCAGTTCCAATATTCAGAATATAGATGAATTACTGATTTTATACTTTTAACAGGTGCTTTTTCGGAAATGTAACTCCAAACACTACCATCTCCATATTCAAGAAATAGTTTGAAAATATTATTATCGTTCCAATCTGTTTTCGGATTCTCTGCAAGTTCTTTCCAATTCCATAAGTCAATATATGTTTCAATGTCTTTTACACTAATTGAATTATTCTCTGAAAGAATGTGATGATACATTCCTCTCCGTATCAACTTGCTTTTAAGTTCTTCATTTTCGGGCAAATCAATTAGTAATTGAATATCGGGTTTGTTTATCTCTCCTTTGTAAATGGTAAGTTGAAATGAATTGTCAATTTCAAAAGGTTCACATTCTAATGAAATGCTCTTGTACCTAATGTATTGATCCGTTTGGTACAACTCAATAATTTCGCCTTTATAAATGTCGCTACCAAAAATCTGTAATTGAAGTTTTTGCTTTAATTGAGGATTGTCAAATATTTCATTTTTGATTTCTCTTTCGTGAGATAGACTATTTTCTATGTCGAACAGACTTTTGAATGAAAAATCTAAACTTTCACCAGTGGCAGTTTGGTTTTCTAATAGTTCGGTTGCTGCAAAATAATACTTGTATTTTAATTTGCTTTGTAGAGCATCTTGACCAAAATCAGTTAGAAGGATTACTTCTTTGTCTATTTCAATTAAATTATATTCTGTAAGCCCTTTCAGATAAATGTTGAATATATCTGATTCTGCCAGGTCTTGTAAATTAAAACCTAATAGATAACATAATTCTGAAAATTCAATATTATTCCCTTTCGCATTGATGATTGAACAAAATATCTCGTCAATTACATTGATGTCAATAGCCTTTCTGTACCTTATTTTGTAAGAAGAAGATTTAACCGTCCATTCAAATGGAAATGATGAATATGTTTTTTTAATGCTGCCCATTCTGTACTACTGCTTTTTGTAATTCTTCGGCATTAATTATTTTTTGCATTTTGTCATATACATTATTATAAATTGGTTTTTGGCAAAAATGCTCACTGTTTCCAACTACAATTAGCAAACGTTTTGCCCTTGATAAAGCAACATTTAATCGGTTGGGAGATTCAGCGAAACCCAAACTTACTTGTGCTGGATAACCCAAAACAGGGTATAAGTTATAATCTGGTTGTTGTCCTTGAAAAGCTGCAATTTTATTGCTACGGACCATCGAAACAATAATGATGTTTCTTTCCATTCCTTGAAATCTATCAACAGTGCTTAATCGTATTAAATTTTCTTTATCATTAATTTTCCCCTTCCCCTTATACAAGTCAGTATGATTTTGTACAAGCATTTGTTCTATATAATTTATTTGTTTACCATAGAAGCTGATAAGGCCGATTTGCTTTTCTTCTTGGGATTTATTGGAAAGCCATTTATCAAACTCACTTTTGCCTTCGCTATATTTAAGTACTTGGAGAATTTTGTCAATCGCATCAATTTCTCCAAAATTCACTCTTGATGTTCCTTCTTGGATTTCTGGTGTATTTACGTTTATCCAAATTGTATGCGTTTCGGGTGTAACAAGGTTTTGGTATTTTAAACCGTGATACCTTGAATCCCATTTGACAAATGAATTGTGATATTCTTCATCAGGCGGTAGACCACATAGCAAACCCTTTTCACTATCTTCTGTATAAAATTGTGCTATTACATCATTGATAGCAGGGTGCATTCGATACTGTGTATCAAAAGTTCCCTTTATGCTTTCATCAATATGTGTAAATAATCTTTCAAATTGTGATGTTTCAAATTCCTTCTGAGAAAGTGCTTTGGCTAATGCCTTTTCACCTATAGAAATAAGTATATCTTTGATTTCTTCACCATCAATCATTGGCGGTAATTGTCTGTGGTCACCAACGATAATGGATTTCTTTCCATATAAAACAGGCAAAGCTAGTTCAGGTGGTGTCGCTTTACTCGCTTCATCCATAATAATTGTATCAAACGAAATATCTTTTTTTTCTAATTTTGATTTTAAAGTACTAAACTCTCGCTTAATTTTTCTTAATTCCTCTTGAAATAAATTATGATCGCTTTTCAAATCTTTTATTTGTTGGCTTTTTTCTAATAAAGTTTTATAATTAGAATATTCAAAAACATTTAAATAGGATCGAAAAAAAGAAGTCCAATTATCTTCTGAATTTAGTTTTCCAATGGAACTACCTGTTGCACCAATCAGATTTACATATTCTAAATATTTATCTGCAAATAGCTTTTTAGTATCACAGGTTGGGTTCTGTAAATATATTTTCCAATTATTTAATGCAGAATTTATTTGTTCATCTTCTTGTTGTGTAATACGATTTACGATATTGGCTACCCAATGAGAAACAGTATTGTTTTGTGTTGCATTACTTTTCTCCCAGTTCTTTATAGCCTCAAGTGAATAAAAATACCCTTCCGATTCTAAATTTTCTGTGTTACCGAAACGAATAGGTTTTACTATGTTATTGTAGTTGTTTTTTAATCTGTCAATGGCATTATCTACTGCAAGATTTGTTTCAGAAGTCAAAAGTATTTTTGTTTTCTTTTTCTCCTTTTGAGCTACTCTAATGTGTTGCCAAATTATCTCAGCGATTGCTGTTGATTTGCCAGTACCAGGAGGGCCTTGTATTAAAGCCAATTCTTCGGCATAAAGTGATTTGTAAATAGCTTGTCTTTGAGATTCATTCAATGATTCTGAAAAAAGATTACTTTCAAAATCCTGCCACTCTATACTTGTTTTGTTTAATAAATAATCAATGTTTTCGATTTTTTTAGCCTTTGATGAGTCAAATAGAAAAACTTTAGCATTATCATTAGGCAATTGAGATTTATTATCATCAATTTTAAAAACCGTATCTTCTAATCGTTTTATTTTATCCTTTTCTCCTTTTAATTCCGGAAAAATTGCATTAATTTTTTCTTGTTTGATGTTTTCTTCTACCTCTTGAAGTTTATCTTCATCAACTTTAAAATATAAATCTGGATAATTTACTTTTTGTAATCTACCTAAATAGAACTTCTCTTGGGTAGTTCCGAAATAAAAATCCTCCTTTAAAAGGTTTGATAACTTTTCTTCTTCTTGTTCAACTTTTAATTCAAAGTTTTCTTCACATAGGTATTTTTCTTGGAAAGTGTCATGTATTTTATAACTGAAATTTTCAGAGCCAGTAAAATAATCGTCTAACTGATTAATCAATCTAGAAAGAACTTCTGTTTTATTCCCTGTTTGATAAAACTGTCTAAATATTAGCTTATCACCATTTGAAATTAATTTTGTATTTAGGTTGGGAATAAAACTTTTCAAATTTGCCTGCAATTCTAGTAAACCATTTTCAAATTTTATGTTAAATTTGTATTTGTGGTTTTCTCCTCTATCGTATATCTCTAAGTAAGGAATAGACTTAATGATTTTTAACTTCTCATTAAATTCATCTTCTGTTTCAAAGTCAAAGTAAATAGCATCAAAAGTATTGTCAAATCTAAATAAATCGCTTTCCTCTTTGGATTGAAAATTAAGCTGAAATTGAGTTTGATTGCTTTGAAGAAAACTGTCATAAAATGCATTGTATTTTGGACCATTATCAAAGGAATAAAAAAATTTATTTTCAATCTTATAGTTGTTGGTTTTAAAGTTTGAAACGAGAACCCTTTGAATATCATTCTTAGCATCATCAAAAGAGTTATGCCCATTTTTTTTCAGTTTTCTTTTTTCTAATCGTACCAATAAATGGTTATCTAAAGTTTTATGCGGACGATAATTAGTATTTTCTCTAAAAAATGCATATGCTTTTTCTAAGGTTTCACTGTCATCAATAATGTCAAATTTTATTAAGATCATTATTTGTTTTAAACTTAGATTCAAATTTGATTTTAGATATTCAAATACTTCATTGGGCAATTCTTCAGAAGTAGCTAAATCATTATAATCGTCAAGAAAGAATTTTTTTTCAAATTTTGTTTCAGTTATGAACTTTATGGAAGGCTTTATATTGAATCTTGCAGTTGCCTTTTTGCCAAATTTTATCCCTCTAATAACACTTGCTTTTTTCCATTCTTCTATTGTTAAATGGAGTTGCCCTAATTTTATGAAATTTACAGCTATTGGAAGTTCTCCAATAATGTCTTTTAATTCTTCTTTTGTAGTGTTATTTGCGGCTGTGACTAAGCCCTCGATAACTGGATTATCATTAAAATCAATGTAACAGATTTCGGCTAATTCTTTTAGTTTGGCAAGTTGTTCCTCTTTTATATTTGTTGTATTATCAACGCTTGTTTGAATATACCCACGGGAGAAATCAAAGTCTTTGACTTTAAAAGTTTGTTCAACGTCCTTTTTAAATACTTGTTTGAAAATTTCTTGATCTACTGAAAGTTTAAGTTTTAATCCATTAAGCTCAACAGGAATAGAGCTGGCAATACCGATAGGTTTAGATTTGTGCTCTAGTATTTTAGATTGTGCAGTAATAAATTTTTTCCAAACCTCCTTCTGGCTCATATTCTATTTTTCAAAATTTAATTCAATAGTTCTTTTAAGTATGAAACTAATAATGATTGTTAAAGGTAAACAGGTTGGATATTTATACACCTTATCCGATTTATTCCCTTATAACTCTATTTTTTGATTTTATTATAATAATTAAGTATTTGTGATAAAAAATAGATTTTATTTACTCAAAAATTTAGTTAATACCCACCAAACCCCTATCCAACTCGACCTTCTTCACCTCCCCATTCCCACCTTGAATATAATAAGATTTAGCTAGTTCATCCCCAATTGCTTTGACAAAAGCTGCTTTAATTTTAGAGATTTTCTCGACTGCAGAATTTCTTGTAATATTTACCATTTCATCAATCCTATTTCGCATTTCATGCAAATCTCCAATACTTGATAAACTAGTGTAAATATCATACAACTCATTCTTGTAATCACATAAAAAACTAAGACCAATACCATCTGGGTGTCTTAGATATAAAAAGAATAGTGTTTTTTCAAGAGGTCTGAGTTTAATTTCAATATTACCAAAGTCAGGCAAAAAAATCCTTTTTCTATTATCTATTACTAGCTTGCTTAAAGGTACACTTTGTTTAAAATTTTGAGAGAATAGCATCTTTACCCTAAGCGACTCCATTATATTCAGAGCTTGGTTTATTTCAGCAAATGAAAATTTCCCTTTTATTTTAAACATACATTCAGAACAAATATCAGCTGTGCGCATTTTTAACTTAATATCTTTTTTCTCTAAGCACATGTCATTAATACACCCAATAGGATCTATGTGAACTGAAGTTCTTAACTCATTATAATCATTAAACATATGCTTTTGTAAAATCAAAGCAACAACTTCATATGCGATTGGGAAAGAATCTAGGCATTTAATAAAGTGATTCCAATCTGCTGTATGTATAAACCCATTATAAGGCATTTTTTCATCTAAGGAAGCAAACCAGTTATTTGAATTAGAAACCTCAGTTAATAATATTACAAATTCATTATCGGGTATATCATTCTTTTTTCTATAAACATTACATTTATCAAAGATGGTAGACCAATTAGTTGTTTTTCTTGAAAATGGAAATTCAAATTTTTTTAAAGGCCTGGTTTCCTTGCTTTCAATAATATTCATAGATTTTGTAGAGTAATTTAAAGGAACGCTATGTGACTTTTCAAATGCTTTTACGTTTGAAACGCGTTTTTCCAACAATTCATCTTCTTCAAAATTTATAACATTATGGCTATCGCAAGTAAATTCAATAGGTCCACTTATGGCTTGTAGTATGTCAATTACCTCAGTAAAAGTGTCTGTACCAACTTCTCCATCTTTGATTAAATGCACTTTCATACTTAGTCCTCAAATAAATTATCTAAATTTCTATTATCTCTTTTCTTATTAAAATAAGTTGAAACTGACTTGTCTAACTTATTCCAAACTGTATTATTCATTTCTTTTTTATCAAAAGCAAAACTATTTTGTTTTTTAATTGACATTGATTCTGCAACATCTACAGCATCTAGTGTTGCTCCTATAAAACTAAAGGTCCATTTACTGGTTTCCTCTAGCCTAGAAATCATATTACGAATTTTTACTAAGTTATATCTTTTTGATGCATTTTCATAGCCATCTGTTAGAATAACAACTATTACTGTTGTTGGTATGGTGGTTTGCTCTATTTTATGTTCAATTTGAGAGACAGTTTCTCCAACAGCATCCAGTAAGGCAGTTGAGCCATTAGGGCGATAATTTTGATAATTTAGTAATTCTGCTGCCTTGGGTTCTAATTGAAAATAATGATGATCTACAAATGTATTAAAAGTGGTTAACCCCATGGTTATTTCTTCCTCTTTAAACTCTAACTCATTGTGCTTAATTCTATTAACTTGTTCATTAAAACCATTGATGGTGCTTTCAATACAATCAGACATTGATCCACTTTTATCTACAATTAAGTGGTAAATTGTTTTTCTTGTTTTCATGTTATTTGTTGTTTATTAATTTTATGTAAATTTTTTCAGGATAGCCCCCTTCGAATACATACTCTGTAACTGGGCAAAGCCATAATTGATGATTTAGAATATTTTCTTTAAACTTTTCAACTAAATAATAGGCGCCATAATCAACTATGGCATGCCCTATATTATCAAGTAGCCCCCTATTCATCCCAATTCGAATTTTATTTAAAACCGTTTCTGAGCCTTCAAAAGGCTCGGTACTTAGTTTTAGTGTGGCTTTACCTTGGTTATTGGAGATATAATCAAGAAAGGTATCAGAACCGTCAACCATCATTAAATTGGTTTTAGTTCCTAGCCCTGCTTCTAAGAAGGCAGGCAGGTCGGCATACCAAATACCGGCTTCTTTGTAAAAGGACAATGTTTTAGTAACAATGGGGCTTTGTTTGAGTTTTTGCATATTTTATTGGTTTAGAATACAAAAATAGCTTCCCAATAGGCCTCAAATATTTCTCTACAAGCTTGTAATGAGATAAGCCAAATAGCTCAAATTCAATATGTTAATAAATTACCCAATTTCTATAAATACAAATAAGCCCTGTTAATAAATAATTATGATTCTTATTTACAAAGAGATGCTAGGAATATCTATTTTTATCTTCCCCCTAAAATTTCACCTACTATGGCAAATAAGCTGAATATTGAGTTCGTTGAGCATATGGGGTATTATATCCCTAAATCGGATGTTGAGGGTTTTGATCCTGAAACCAATGGTATGTCTGGGCCATCTGTTGACGATAATGGTATTTGCTGGGATGAGACCTGCCAAAAACTAGGTTATTGCAGACTAAAAGCGAAAAAGAAGAAATGCTCTAGTTATAAAAAGCCTATTAATCAAATAGAACTTCCATTCGAATAAACTAATACCATGAATGACTCCATAATAGAACATGAGCAGCAATGTAAAGATGCAGTCATTGACATCTTAAGTGAACATATTCTAATTCCTGATAGAATTGTTTATTTAATAGAAAAATATAATGAACTATATGAAGATGTTCAATATATACAAGAAGGAGAAATTGACAATTTCTTTCATATATACATGAAGCTTTGTGAATTTTATGGGTTAACTATTAAAAGAGGAAGCGCAAAAAAGGCATTGGATGAATACAGTCAAATTTGTCATTTAAGTAATGGGAATATATTAAAATGGTTAGTCAAATACGAGGACGATGGTCTATATCTTAGAGAAACTGTAAAAAAAACCAAGCTTGAGGATTATGATCAACTACCTAATGGTAGTGTATTACTTCATAATGACTTTAAAACAAGAGTGGAGCTAAATAGCTTTATACCAATACTAGATTTTGTATTAACATTTAATGATTACTATGATACTGAAATGAATAAGTATCGTTCCATAAATGATGAAGAGACTTATATGGAATGTGGTGTAGAATATTATAAATCAACAAATGACCAGAGAAGACTAATGGATTTTGTTAAGCATTTAATTAACCCTCCTATTGAAGATCTATTTTCAGGACCTGAGATGGTACTTGACTTTAATAAATTAAAAAACTATGTTCCATTAAAAGTAGAACAACATAGTAGTACCCCTTCTATTGAATTACAAGCAGCCCATGATTTGTTTCATCAAAATTTCTTTGCAGAAGCTAAAATTAAATATTCAATATTACTTGAATCTAGAAATGACTATCAAGAAGCTTGGCTAGGTTTGACAATTTGTAATTTTATAATAGGCGACTATGAAGGGGCATATATAGCAAGCACTAATCTATACATTTTTAGATACCGTGATTTAATTAACTATATTGAAAAATATAGAAAGAATGATAATAAATCTGAAATTGAATATATAATATCTGATAAAACTTGTGAAGAAGCTTTAAATGAATTTAACACTAAATCAAATAAACTAGTCTGGCTAGCGCAAAATAGAGATTTATACAATAGTATATCAATAAGGCCCAAAGGACTACCTTCTATAGCTAATTGTAATTTTAATGGAATCCATTATGAAAATATATCTGTATTTCATAGGACATATTGTGATGCACATATTGATGAAAACATTTTAGATACTAAATCACATTTAGAAGCTATTATTCATTTTATAGAGAAAATGGATATTCAAAAATTAGATGAGTTACTATTGAATAATAGATACTCTAGTATAAGTAAGGATGCCTTTTTAAAACAATTAAGTGGCGTTTTTGATGCTTTTAATGATTCAGGGGATAGCATGCTATATTCAGAACCAGGCATCTGCAAAGGCTGTCAAAATGGATGCGGTGGCTTTACCTTTTTTAGTGACAAATCAAGAAATTACATAGAAGTGGTTGTTAAGTCAGAAGGTGATAAGGTAATAGACATTTTTGAGTGTAGTCAATTTGAAAATGATAATTTAGTTAAATCAATGCTTGGGAAAAGGATTAAATTTGACCCATACGAAGCCCCTTTTTAGTTATGAGAGGAATTATATTTTTACTTGTAGTCTATTTTGTCAAGTTCATAATAAAGGAACTGTCTAAGCCAGAAGTATCTAAAGTAGATGAACTAATTAATGCTATTCCTAATAAAGAGCCTATAAAATATTACTCAAATGGTATTGAACTCCCTTACCCATTTCATATAGAATATAAAATGATGATTAATACAATGGCTAATTCTTGGATGTATAAAGATGAATATCAAGAGTTAATTAATGAAAACCATAATGCCCCAATAATAGACAGAGAAATATTATCTCCATATATTCAGAGATACACTTATACTTTCAATAATGTCTTTTTAGCTGAAACCTACTTGAATGAGCAATGGGACTATCTTAATAATTTGAATTAAAGAATAACTATGAAACTAATAACATCTATAATCGTTTTTCTATTTTTAGGGACATCTTCTATAAATGCACAGAAAGTATTTAAGACTTCCTATAAAAGCGATGCTGATAAAATAATCTACGTTACAGAATACAAATCGGAAGCAGATATGATTGTTTTCGAAACAAAATACAAAAGTGAAGCAAAACCCTATTCTGGAATTTGGTTCTGGACTACATCTAAATCTGAGGCTGACTGGAAAGTCTATTTTACTAAATACAAAAGTGAAGCTAATTTAAAAATATACATCACAAAGTATAAAAGCGAGGCTGGGATGAAGTAAATTGATGATTATTTTTAGAACCCGTTATTAAAAAGGCTATTATTTTATAAAATAATACTTGGGTAAATTAAATATTTGCTAGGTTAAAAAATTATTTTTTAAAGGCTGTTTTTAGGGCCTCAAATATTTCGATGGTACAGTTATACCACTTTGAAATTTGAGCTCAAATTTGAGGCTAAAAAATCTATACGATTTGATTTGGAAGTTCAAATGCCCTACAAACAAATGCGTTTTTATTCGAAAGGCTTAATTTTTACGCGATTTACTATTTTTAAAAATAATATACCGCTGCATTTACAGAATTTCAAACAAGGCAGAAATTGGGGGAATTTAATGGCTAAAAGGTATTAAACCCTAAATAATAGCACATCAAACTCATCAAAGGCAGTCATTTCTTGGTCTACTACATTGATTTTAATAGTGCATTCAACCTCATCCCCTTCTTCCTCTAGCACCTGGTTCCTTAGGTTGTTGTATTTTGTCTTATCGGCTATAGATTCAACATATACCAGCTGATCTTTAGCTAACTCACTAAATAGGTACTCTTTTGAATCTATGATGTATTTGTTGGTGATTTTGGAGCCTCTCATAAAATAGTAAGTTTAAGAAGGTTTTTATTTTAATGTAAAATACTAAACGAATTAAATATTTTATGAATTTAAAGGCAAATAAAATTGTATATTTTTAGTAGTTCCTAAAGTTATATAATATCTCTAATGGCTAGATTTGGGCTTTACATAATTTTGAAAAAACTATTAAATTTTGCTTTAATCTTATGCCTTTGGCAATAAATAGAGTAACACTGTTTCCCAATTTGGAAATTGTTTACTACCAAAGTGGATTAATTCCCCTTTAAAATCCCCTGCACCGTTTTTATGTGGTCTATCATCGATTAAATAAGCTCCTTCATTTAAATGCTTATTATGTGATAGAATAAGCCTTTTGTAAATTGAATCGCCTAAGTATTTCTTAGCCCATATAAATTTATCTCCAAGGGCTGTTTCATTATTCCATGGTGCAGTTGAAAGAATATATGTGTCAAATTTTTCGGCTAAAATCCTGTAGGCTTCAATAGCGCCCTCCATTGGCTCCATTTTGCTAAAAATATGTGGGACATTTTTTTCTTGATCTTTATATTCGACTCTTTCTTCTTCTGTTAATTTGTCAATGCCCGTTTGGAAATTAACTAAAACCCCATCCATATCAATATAAAGTACTTTTTTTTGGTTTGTCATTTTTACATACATATTTCCTTATCAAACTATTATAATTAATGTTTAGCTATTTTGAATAATAATTGATTGCAAATTTTTTGACTGCATCTATATCAGAAATATCTATATTTTCATCTTCTAGTGCCTCACGTAAGTAATCAATATCAACACTTGCTAGTTTAGACCCATTATTAAAATATAAATTAGAGGTAAACCCTTTCCCAGTAGTCGTATAATCATCATCTTCATCAAATGAATCAGTTGTGTTATCCGAGTTTTTGTAAGAATAACCTGAAACAATATCACGCTCAAATTCAACTTCTATATTATTAAGATTGAATATCCCTGGTTTAACTTCTAACGTATATTTCTTCCATTGATCCCAGCCATATGCTTTTTCATCTGATGTTGCAATCTGAATGAAATCGCCAATTTTGCTATCATTAAAGCATTCTTCTATATTATCATAAGAAGGTCTATCATAATTAAGAGAAATTCCTACAATATCGCCATTAGGTAATTTCATGTCTGTAGCTGGGTCAATTATCCCATTTTTATGATATATCCCATCTATATCATGCCAAGAATTTTCCCATATATAATCCGACCAGCTTTCGTCAGTAGCAATGAAGTCAGATAAAACATCATCTGAAACTATTCCGGCTACATCTTCACTCACATAACAATTAGTATCATATCCTAAAGTAAATGTGCAATACCCATTTACAAAATATAAGGAACCAATGTCTGTCTTAATTTGATTTGATTGATTTAATATAAGTGTTTCAAAGGAATGATATTTTAATATTTCTGTAGGAAATGAATCTTCTTCAAAGAAATTAATCCCATTTTTCAAGTTACTATTATCTTTAAGCTTAATTATAGAGTCTTCAAAATCTCCAAAAAATTCTACTTTACTTAATTTTTTTATATGATTATTGCAGATAAAATTAAATATTGCTGGATCTAGCATCATTTTAGATTCAAGATAATCATATACATTAATATTAATTTTTAATAATGAAAGTATTAACTCTGAGCTTAGTTGTTCTTCAGGTATTGCTTTTACTAGTTTTGGTTGAAACTTTATAATTTCAAAAAGGAATTTATTGTCGTTTAATAATTGGTCACTAATATTATGATTATTATTGGTATTTAATTTTGCAATTTCAAGTATTAATTCTTTATCATTTTTTAATTTATTAGGAAGGTCAATATCAATTAAAATATTTTGGTAGTAAGAATTATTTTCTATTTTTAATTTACCATACTGTAATGCAATATTTTTATTCAATTGCAATTCAGCTGGTATATTAACATATTGATCGTAATTCTTGATCAAATAAGAAAGTATAAAAGTTTCATTATTGAGGATGGTTTTTTCAAAAAATAAACTAAGAGTTTCAAAGTCTATTTCCAAATTACTGATTCGTAGTAGAAATTCTAAATTAGACTTGAAGCTTGAATGCAAATACTCAATTCCTGATTCACTTGTATTTTTTAATTTTATTGCAGCTTTTTTAGCAGTTCCTTTAGTAGGCTTAATTTCATCACTACTAAACTTATTTAGATTTTTTACAAAACTATGAGCAATTTCATTGTCTTTTTGCAAATCTTCTGAAATAGATAAATATAAATTTGGATTTTTCTCTATTATATCATTTGATATGTAATGACTTTCATCAAAGTCATTTTTTAGCTTATTCTTTAATGCGTTTAATGTGTATTCAGATGGATAAGAAAGGAAAGCTGTCTCTATAATTAATAAATCATTATCCCATTTATTAAATTCTTCTTCCCAGTTTAAAGAAATACCATTTTCAATAGCCAAACAAACATTTTTTAATGAATTTGAAATTTCATCACAATAGAAAATTTGTCCATTTTGATTTAAAGCATTAACTAAATCATCATTATCAAATGAAATTTCATAATGGTTAGATATTTCAGGGATGATTTTATCTATTTCGTATATACTACTATTAGGATTAATCAATTCAATTATGGTTGAATCAAGTGTAATTGCAAAATTTATAAATTGTCCAATCATAATATAATCCTTAAAAGATATAAGTAATTTAGGATTGGCTATAATTACATCTTTCATTGTTTTGATAAAATCATCATCGTACCAGTCAATATCATCTATTAGTATATGCTTAATTGTAGATGGATTTTGTTTTACAGCTATATTAATATATTCAAAGTTTTTCCTAAAATCATCAGATAAATACTGCAAAAGATCACCGTTAATAGACAATAATTCTTTAATAAATAATGTATCCTTTTTCTCACCTTCTTCTAAATATTTAAAAGACCACGGTGATATTTTTAAAAATCTCGATAATTCGTCGCTACCAATTAGAGATCTACATGATTTATAACGGAGTGGGTAAGATGTGATATTTAGTACATCAATTAAAAACACTTTATTTGAAACTAAACGATTTTCAGTTATAAACACAACTTGAGTACAATCTTGTTTTAAAATATTTAAAATTTCTGCGTCTGAAATTGACTCTTGAAATGATTTGTATATTGTTAAATCATCCGAGAAGGCTTTATCCTTAGAATTTAAAATTGCATTAAACTTGGTTACTTTAGAAGTAATTCTGCTTTGACATTCATTAAGCAATTCGCCATTAATACTGGCTACAAAGTTTTGTATCTCTGCATTCTCTTTTAAATCATTATCCAATAATTTGAATACTTCAATATTTTGACGTAAAGCAGCCCAATAAATTTCTTGATTTTTAGCTAGCGCTTCTTCTACGTATTGGATTATCGAGCCGTTCATTTTTACCACCTCAATAACAAAATTCTTGTCTGATCTTAATTTAGCTGAGCAATATTTAAATAAAATTGGGGTATCCCTGACTAGTTTTGACATGAACTCTTTATCATCTCGAATAACTTTATCTGCAAAAATTATTACAAAAGGGTTTTCTTTAGCCAATGAAAATATAAAATCTTTATCTTTGCACAATGTCTTTGGTGCATAATATAATACATTATTCTTTTTTCTTGCAGCATATATAATCTTTTTAGAAACATTTTCATTCTGCATTATACTTAAAGGTATAAATCGAATGTTCTCATTGTTATTATCAATAACTTTTATTAATAGCTCTAAATCTATAACATCAGTAAGTTTATCATTATAAAATAAACTATTTGGGATTTCATTTAAGTATAAGTACTTAGTATTTAACAATGCGGCCTCTAATATATTCTTCTTTGATTTAAAATTTTCATTTAATCCATTGTAATTTGTACCATCTAAACTTAATGCTAAGTTTATAAAATCTAAATCTTCAAATAAACCTGGCATAATGGAAACTACTTTTTCACATAAAAAAACATGTTCTTTTAGAAAGTTAATTAAAAAATTCTTATCAGCTAATAACCCTTTATCAGCCCAGTCTATTAATCGATATTTAATGATAAATTCAGGATTTTTAAAATAAAATTTTTGATAACCTTCAGCAATTGAGCTACTGAAATCACAAGCAGCGAAGGGAATACTTCGGTTTTCTACTTCTAAAAAATTTAATAAGTCTTGGAAAAACTTGAAATCAGTTTGCAATTTTTTAGGTAACTCATCAAACTCAATATCACATGACTGATCTCTAATAGCAATTTTAATTAATGTTTCTGACTTATATTTTTCAGGCAATAATGATAAATATATCGCATTCTTATTTATGATTTTTTCAAGTAAATCACTATCTTCAAAATTAATATACTTTAAAAAATCTTCGTTATAATAACCATTTAAAATTGCCAAATCAATTACAGATTTTTTTTCTTTAATTTCTTTAGGCAAATAAGGGTATATATCTGCATTAGACTGAATTAATTCAGTAAGATTTGATTCATTATTTAGCAGTTTGATATCTGCAAATCGAATTTGCCTACATTCCATCATTATAATAGCCTTAAGTTTTTCTAAGTCGCTATAATCACTTACTATATAATCATTGGTTAAAACCCTACCATTAAACTTTTCTCTTCTAAATGTTTTAGTTACTCCAACCGAAGCAACCCCTTCTTTAAAATCAGAGGCATTATCATATTGACATGAAATAACTTCAATACCATTATTGTTGATATACCCCCATTTATCATCAAGTTGAATCGCAGCCAAACCATCAGCGAAATCTCTTACATCATCATATTTAAAATCGGTAACCATTTTCCCTGATACATCCACAAAACCCCAATTTGAACCCTTCTGTACCATTGCAATTCCGTCTATAAATGAACCAATAAATGCAAAACCAGTATTAAAAATTGTTTTGCCTGTTTTATCAATAAGGAATTTTTTATCTTTTTTTTCCACTTCAGCTACACCCTGAGAAAAAGATTCAGCAGATTCAAAAGTACATTTTATAACCTCTTTCCCTGTTGTATCAATATATCCATATTTGTCATCTTGACATACTCTTGCAAGTCCATCTGCATATGGAATAATATCATCATATTTATTTTTAAAAGGTGATTTGCCATTCTTATCTATAACAATTTTATTACCATCTTTTTCAACAATAGCTAAGCCATTTGAAAAATCATTTATATCATCATATATAATTGGGATAATTAATTTAGCTTCTTCATTTATATATCCGTACTTGCCATCTTTCATAATCATAGCAACGCCATCTTCGAAAGAAAATAATTGATCATAGTCTAGAACATTCAGAACCTTCCCAATGTTATTAATTAATATTTTTTCTTTACCCTTTGATACTTCAATTAAAGAGCTTGTAGCATCTTCTCCTGAGTCATAAATACATGGGACTACTTCTAAGCCTTTAGAATTGACGTAGCCTATTTTATTGTTATTTTTTACTAAAGCTAAACCATTATAAAAATCATTTGCGTCTTGATATTTACATTCAATTACAAATTTTCCATTTATATCTACAAACCCAAATAAACCGTTCTTTTCAATTTTAAAAAAGCCGGAAGAATAAGAATGTATCTGATCAAAGTTTTTACTTGCAAATATTTTACCAGTTTTATCAATATAGCCCCATTTATTATCAATTTTAACCCAAGCATACCCATCATTAAAATCGTTGGTATTATCTAAATAAGAAGAAAATAATTGATTGCCTTTTGCATCAATATATATATATTTTAAAACTTCTACATCTTCATATTCATCGTTTGTATCATCAATTTCTTCAACGTCACTTTTTTCTTCTTCTTCACTTTCTTCATCATCATCATCGCTTTCTTCTTCATCGTCACTTTCATCTTCATCATCATCGCTTTCTTCTTCATCGTCGCTTTCATCTTCATCATCACTTACTTCTTCTTCATCATTCTCTATACTGCTCTCTAATTCTTTAATAATTGCATCTAAATCAATATCATCATCTGTATCTTCACTAACAATCTCAGTTTCATTATCAGAATCACTTTCTGAATCAATTTCGTCATTCTCATTACTTTGATCATCTTTAGGAACTGAATATGCATAAACATATTTACCATTACAATAAAGCAGTACAATAGAGCTTGGATCTTCCTCTGTAAATTCACTTTTTACCCAATCCGACTCTTCTTTGCCAATAAGTTTTGACAAGGGCAACCAAGCTTTAATTCCAACAACTCCAATCATTGAGAATAAATCAGAAGATAAGAAGTCATGGTCATTTGTTACTTTAATTAAATCTTTTTCTTTTATTTCTAGTACAACTATCTTTCCTTTCTCACTAGAATCCTCTAAAAAAGAAGAAACGTAATCAGCTAACTCTTCTTCATCTGTAAAGCTTTCACGAAATTGTGTCGTAACATCTTCTATTGATTTTACCTCTGTATCTTTTTTTTCTTTAGAAATATTTTTTTTTGAAGTTGTATTTTTAGAATTATCAACAATCATATTTGATAAAAAATCAAAAGCTGCACTTAATGCATCTTTAACATTATCAAATTCAGGATTACCTGATATTCTCAAGCCATTACTAGCGGATTCTATATTTTCTGATGCAATTTTAACTACATTATTAATGAATTTTTCGTCTCTAACATAAAAACCAACTTTAATAACATTTTTCCCAGTGTTAAAATACAAATGTGTCCCTTTTGAAGTATTTATACTTGGCATATGTATGTCTAAAAAATTATCTTTATCAACTTTTTTAGATTCTGCATTTGGGTAGTTTTTAAGTATGCCATTTAATAATTTTTGTTGAACTGAACCTTCAGCCGAATCTTCATTTTTCTCAATTTTACTTTTTGATTTAATAGGAGTTTTTTGATCATCAGCCATGAGCATACTAAGTTTTTCTACTGGAACAGTTTGAAAAGCATTAATTAATGGCATTAATCTTAAATGAAATTGTTCACATGCTTTAATAACATCTTTTATAAATTCATCTTTGATTAGATAACTTTTTTTATAAGGGATTTCTACTCTTAAAGTAAATATTTCAGGATTTCTAACGCCAGCTTCAAACAATATTTTATATTGACCATTAACTTTTTTTCCTTCTATTTTTTGGTCTTTGATTACTTTAAATGCTTCCCCAAATTTTAATTTCTTAGGATAATTCCAAGCCATTATTCTAACAACATCTTTTTGAATTCTTAATTGGTAAACTATAGTTGCACCAATTGAAAAGTTTAAATAATTTTTATCGTCATGTATTACACATTTCGGATAGGCTTCCTTAATTTTTTTGAAAAACTTATTCATAGCTATATTTTTTTGAAAATAATCAATTTAATAACCTTAATAACCAATAGAAAAGGACCAATTTATAAGAATAAAATAATTACCAATTGCCCCCATTCATTAATTGAATCAATGTAAACAAATTAATGTTTTTTTATATATGTTAAGACTTTCGGGGGAAAGCAAGTTCAATATATTAAAAAAATTGTAAATAACAAAGTAAAAATAATAATAAAATTTTATTCATTTTTAATACCACTAAGGTATGGAAAATGAAAGTCTCGGATTATTCTATAAGTGCTTCTTAAATCAATAATTGGTTGTTTATTTATTTTTTCAACTATTTTTTTACCAAGACTTAAACTATCTCTGTCAGAATAAAACTTGTCATGTGAAACAATGAGATTTTTTGGTCTTTGTAATCCAAATTGTTTTGCTAAATCTAATAATTTACTTGGAATATGATTTGATTTTCTACGATTTATAGAAGCAGAGATTGGGATTAGGTTTTCAATAATATTACCTGGGCCAGATATTGACCTTGGTACAAAATGATCAATGTCAATTATATGATCCTTAGATACAATTTTATACAAGTGATATACCAGTGATCTAATTTTAGTAGGAATATGTAGAGTTAATTGATCGTTATTTTCTGGAGAATGTATTTTGAAAGAATCTTCCAAATAATACCAAGATGATTGTTTTAAAAATCTATCTTCTAATGGAACAGTATATTCAAAACATTCCGTAGAAGTTAGCTTATATTCTAAAAGTTTGATGACAGAAATTGGAATTTTATTGGAATATTCTTTTAATTTTAAAATCCAATAATTGTCATCAATAACATTACTATTATTTAGGGCATATTTTACAAAGTCAACAAAAGAAATAAATTCAAATTTTATTACTTTTTCAACAACCCCTTTGCCATAAATAGCATAACCATTCTGCGCAACATATACTACATCACCTTCACTAACTTTTATTCCACTTGGCCATTTATTAATACTGGTTTCGCAACACCACCCATCCTTAAAATCAAAATCAACGTCTTTTCTTTTAATTAAATGCTGTGCCATTTTTATATTTTGAAAAATTGTAATTAACTATTGTAATAGTTAGTGCTAATCAGATAAAATTAAATTAATTACTTGTTGTTTTAGGATCAAAATTATTACATGTATGAAAACGGCTTGGTATGTCCTTTTTATCCAATGCGCATTTTACCCCTTGTCCTAATGCTACCATCCATAAAATATGCTTGCAATTGAAGCAAACTTTTTCATCTGGTTTGGGATTTTCAATTTCTTTCTTCATTTTTAATATATTAATTAATACAAACTTAGACAATTTATTTACTCATTTTTATTGTTTTTGTCCTAATTAATGATTAATTTCAAAAAAGGGATTTTTTCATTTTAATTTTAACCAAACTTAAAATACCATGGCAAATAAAACAGCCGTTAAAAAGACAGGGGGAAAAATACTTAATAAAGAAGAAGCCAAATCTTCAAAAAAAGTAAATGGCAAATTCATTTTGAACTATAATATCACAGCATACGCTCAGAAGGAGAAAGACAATAGCGATGCTTCAATTTTTGAGTGGTTTGATTCTGGTAGAGAAATAGATGCTATAGCGTGCCCATTTGACTATAAAAAAAAGAAGAAAATATTTGAGGTTGTGTGGCAAGGAGCATATAGTGACCCTTTAAAAATAGATGTTATTGAAGATGCAATAAGTCAAATTAAATATTGGGCAAATATTTATGAAGCATCTTTTCAAGCTGAATCTTCTATAATCCTTAAAGACAATAAAGGAAAAATTATTAAAATATATTCTTTTGAAAAAGATTCATGGGAGGCTTAAATAAATTAGTGCGAAGAAGAATGAATAATACAAAAAATATAATATTAATAATTTGCATGTCAATTTTTATATCTGGCAATAATGATAAAGAAATTTTTAACAGCTACAACTCAAGAATTCAAAATATTTCAATTTTATCTCAAAGTTTCAAGAACTCTGAAAATGATTATCTGAAAATACTGATTGATTCTTCAAAGATTTTAACTAATGATATAAATCATTTAGAAATTAAACTAGATATGAAAAAAAAATTAATTGACTCAATTCAAAGAATTGAAAAATTAATTAAAGCGAATATTTCTAATAACTGTATAATTGGTAAAACATTTTTTATTTTTCTAAATGGTGATAATGAATCTTTTGATGTTAAATTAATATGTGAAATAGATAAACATAATGTATGTACTATTAGCACTAAATTGATGTGGAAGGTGTTTGAAGGGGAGATAGAAAATATAAAAAGTGGTTTTGCTGGAGTAACAACTTTTGATCTTTTTTATTACAACCGTATAAAAAATAAAAATATTAGAGATGTTGTTAGAAAAGGTAGGTTTCAAACTACTTTTAATCAAACGGATTTCGATACTTTTGAAATTCTACCAATTTATCCATTAAAAATAAAAGTAAAAGATTTAAATGAGTGTGAATGTGAATTAACAAAAGAAGGCAATTGATTAGATCTCTATTAATCCACCATCCCCTCCATCAATCCACTATGGAACGTTTTCAGGCTCTCATCCTCAAATCTTCCAAAGTAGTTCTGGGTAGTTTTTAAATTGGAGTGGCCTAATGCTTCAGAAATATAGGCAAGTGGAGCATTGTTATTCTTTTGGATGGTAGCAAAACAGTGACGTGCAACATAGCTAGTTACTTTAAGGCTTAATCCTAATTCAAGTCCAACTCTAGTAAGTTTTTTATTTGTATTTCTAACAAAGGTCTTTATATGATCATACTCTTGCTGTGGGGTAAGACCGTGCTTTAAAATTGGAAATATATAATCATCCTTCTTTTTTGATTTATTTCCCCTATTGTTAATAATATATATCATATTCCCATCCAAAGGCACCATTATGGGTAGGCTATTGTTCTTAGTGGTACGTTTAGTTTTTGCTCGTCTAAATTCAATAAACTCTCCTTTAATATTTTCATACTTCAATAAAGCAATATCCTTAAAATTCATTCCATTACAAACAAAGCTAAATACCCAGTAATCCAATGCTATAGCATCTGAATCTCTTTTTGCAGTATAATTAATAATTTGTTTAATCTCATCCTTTTTTAATGTACGGCTTATTTTTTGAGGAGCTGGGATGGAGTACTTTTTAAAAGGATATTTAGAGGCGTCAATTACTGCATTCTCTATTGCTATATTAAAAATAGTCCTAAGAGCTCTTAAATACATACCAACTGTTGTTAAAGACCTCCCTTTATCTGTCATCCATTTTTCATACCCTTTTAAAAAATCTGGAGTTATTTGAGAAACCTTTAAGTTTTTTTTGAAGGTTAACATAGAGGTTAAAGAATCTTGATAGGAACTAGCAGTGGATATTCTTCCCTCTTCTTTTAATGCTTCAATATGATTCTGGTAAATTGAACTTATCTCATCATTTAATTGAATTCTTCTTGATCTCTTCTTATCTGCGTAGAAGATGTTTTCAAAATCGGCAAAAGTAAAAGGAACTATACTTTCTGCAATTTGGGCTTGCCTGTCCAACCAGGAAACTGTTTGACGTTTTAGTAACTTAGTTGACTCATCTCTTAGTCTATTAGAAAGCAATCGGTCATATACTTCTTGTGTGGCCTTAAAGGGGGTCTTGTAGCGATTTTTTTGACGACCATAATAAACAGTTAGTTTAAGGGGATAGCTACCGTCTAAAAGCTTATAACGGGTATCAAAAAGGTAGGTTAATGTTGGCTTTTCCATAATAGTCAGGGGTCTTAAAATTTGCACCACAATTTGCACCACAAAACCAATTTGCACCACAATTTGCACCACAAAAATAGGGGAAAAAGTCCAAAAAAAAGCCATTTGTTATTCTTGGAAATAACACAATAAGCTGATTTAGTGCATTTTACATCATAATATTTTTTTTACCCTATTCAGGGGGTATCCTGACTCATAATCAGGGGGTCCCAGGATCATGCCCTGGTGGGCCCACAGCCGAAAGGCTACATTATCAAGGGTTTATGCTTTCAAAAGCGTAGACCCTTTTTATTTGGGGTACGTTTCTATAAAATCTGCACCAAATTTTGCACCACAACTCTTTTCTTAAAACCCGCAGAAACCTTGGGAATCTTAATTTCTGGAATGATCGTTGTTTTAGAAAATAAAACTTTTTTAGAATTACTTGCACATTGTAATTTATTTAAAGTAGGTATTGCAAGAAGTGGCGCCTACAATAGTACCTTAACGCAATTTGGTTTCCAAAATGAAGAAAGTACTTTTTGGCAAACCAAGGAAAACGTATTGCATTTTTTTTGGGAGCAAGGAAGATGGTTGGATACCTATTTAGAACACAAAGCATTTTAATTACCAGGAGCAAAGGGGAATCTTAAGCTTTTATAATATTCCAATGTTTTAGTAGGTTGAGGATACTTCGCAGGTATGCTCAATTTACTAAACGTTTGAAAATACAATAAGCAAGCATCTCTCCACCATTCTGCATCTTTTACTTGGATGTGTAAAAACTGTTTCACCTGATTAAACTGTTCTGGATTAACATTTTTTTCTTGCAGGGCCCATTGCTGCTCATATTTCTTAATGCTATCCACTCCTATATTGTATTTATAACAAAGTTCTTCCCACAAAGTATTTCCCGATTTCATTTTGTGTTGCCAGGAAACATGATGAAACCACAATAAATATTTTTCATCACAAGTGTTACTGTCTAACCACATTTTAGAAACCGCATCATTGTATTGTGCAAGTGCATTGGTCCCATTTATTGTTCTATCAAAACCAATCCCATTGGTATCGGCTTTGTGATAATAGATTGGATTCCAATCTGGTCTACCTAAGGTATTCCCCCATGGCATAGGCCCATAATGATGCCCGTTATACATCATATGCGCTAGTCCAAGTGGTGTCATATAATTAACCAAGGTTTCGTGTGATTGTAACATTATATTTTGTGTGGTACGCACAAATTCTTTGTCATTGCTAAATGTTTGCTCGATCCACTCTTTAGCAATGGTCTCAATACTTAAACTATAGTCCCAGGCCAATCGTCCAAATGCATACCAGTTGGCTTGTGCAAATGGATGACTGGTCCAATTAATATCATTGCCAATATTACTTACGCCTGCCATAAGTGAGATTGAAAACTGATTGCCTTCTACTATTTTTGCAACTGTGGACCCTTTTCCATTTTGATAGGTATCTGCATCTAATACTTCCTTAAACATAGGCGCTTCATACACTAAGTGGGTGCCTTGCCCTAAATATTCTTGCGTGATTTGAAACTCCATTCCAACTGCTGTTTTTTTCATGGCTCCAAACAGAGGAGAAAAAGGTTCTCTTGGTTGAAAATCAATAGGTCCGTTTTTAACTTGTACAATTACATTGCTATTGAATTTTCCATCTAATGGTATAAATTCTTCATAGGCTTGTTTAAATCGATCCTTGGATTGTTGACTGTATACAAAAGCTCTCCAAATAATAAGACCATGGTAGGGTGCAATGGCTTCTGAAAACATATTGGCACCATCGGCATGTGTTCGTTGATAATCCTGTGGACCAGGCTGGCCCTCACTATTGGCTTTTATTACAAAACCACCAAAATCTGGAATGAGCGAATAAATTTCTTTTGTTTTTTGTTTCCACCAGGCCCTAACATTGCTGTCTAAAGGATCGGCTGTTTTTAATCCTCCAATTTCCATAGGCGCGCTAAACCTGGCAGATAAGTATACTTTTATTCCGTAAGGTCTGAATACATTTGCGAGCGCTGCTACTTTTTCTAAAAATTGTTTGGTTAAAATAGTGGCATTGCCATTGACATTGTTAACAAGTGTGCCATTAATCCCTATAGAAGCATTTGCTCTTGCATAATCCACATATCTTTTATCTATATAGTCTGGTAATTTATGCCAGTCCCAAATAGAAAATCCTGCATAACCTCTTTCAACTGTTCTATTTAAGTTATCCCAATGATTTAGCATTCTAAATTTAATCTTAGGAGAGGAGACTATATTTAATGAAGCGATATTTTGAGCTGTCTGCAATAATCGAATAAAATTAAATACGCCATATAAAATTCCTAGATCTGTATTAGCGGTAATAATTGTACAATTGGCCCCTTTGATATTTTGACTGCTAATAATAAAACCATCAGTATTAATCTGAGCAAGTTCCTTAATGTCAAGACCAGCGATAATTTTATTGGATGAGGGCGTTCCTATTAGAAGTGAATTGTTTTCTATGCCTTCGTTTTTCCATTTTATATTACTACCTAGCAACCCCTTTATAGCAAATGCTAATTCTTCTTTTGCTTTTTGAATGGTGGCAGAATTTCCACTGATTGAAACTGATTTAAGTTTGCTTTGGTAGGCTGAAATTAATTTTATATCCTTAAATTTTTCATATTTAAGCCATAAGTCATATCCATTGTTTGCAGAAGTTGACAAGCTAATTGCAATAAAAAATAATAACACACTTATTTTTTTGATATACATAAATTTAATCGTTGCTTCTGATGCCATTTGCATAATTTTTTATTTAAAATATTTTTGAGCATAATCTAAAAAGAATGGCCAGTTAGGAGTAGGCGTATGTCCAGATGTATGCTGCCTAAAGGCAATTTCACCAGTGAAAAAACCAGTTTCGACAGCTGGAAATTCAGTTGACCCTAGATCCTTTTGACCTAATAATTTATAGACTGGGCCTGCATTAACTGCTGCTAAAAACATTCCCTTCACATCTACCCATCCATCCCCCTTTTCGCCTGCACTAATAAATATGGGCCTTGGAGCACATAAGCCAATTAGTTCGTGTGCATCTACAGGTAAATCATTCCAAGTAAGTGTACTTGCGTATTTAATAAAATTACCTGCCATCCAATGATATTCTCCAGAACTAGCTACATTTTCTACTATCTCCCCAGCATTACGACGGTGTAATTTTGCACCCCCTTCGCCCGATGAACTTATAAAACCAATAGCGAATCTTGTATCATACGCCATGGTAACTAAGGCCGCTTTTCCATAACGGGAATGGCCTTCAATGGCAACTTTTTTAGCATCTATTGCTGGATCTGTTTCAAAATAATCAAGTGCTTTGCTTGCACCCCAGGCCCAAGCCCTTAGCGATCCCCAGTCGTCTGGTTTTCTGTTTGCTCCCTTATTCATTAATCCTATAATTCCTTGTCTTAAACCAGCTCCATTGTCTGCTTGAATAGAAACTGGTATAATTATAGCAAACCCCCAACCTCTATTGATTACCTGTTGTTGCCAACTTATTTCTGGCTTAGCATTTGGATTGGGATTCATCATTGGCATTCTCATGCCCGGAGGAAATACAAAACCAAATTCCATAATAATAGGTACCGGTTTTGAAGAAGCCGCAGGAACAGTAACATTTAACTGAATATCAACTTTAATGGAAGGATAAGAACTATTGTCTACATGCCCAATTAATTTTTTGGCAATCACTTCAACGCCTTCCATTTTTTCATATGTTGTACTCAATACTTCCCAATTAATATTTGGTAATTTACTTGGCATACGGCCGTAAATTTCACGATCAAAATCCTCTACAATTTCTCCTCTTCTTTGTGTTAACCATGCCTTTTTAGAATTCACTTCTTTCCCATTTTTTAGTAGCAATGGATTAGGTAAATTAGGATATGGATTTGCTATTGCCTCATCATAATTCGCCGCATTGGGCGCCTTAGGATTATTGCCATTGGCCCCTGGACGAACTGCTTTTATGTTTAACTGCTGAAGTATATTTTGATAGTCTATTTCTGTAGCCATCTTAATACTATCAGCTATTTCTTTTCTTCTAATGCTGTCTTGAATTCTAGTAGGGCTAGCATTTTGGGCAAAGGAAAAGGTGACTAAGAAAAAAAGTAACGCCACTAACGTGTAAAAATGAACTAATTTTTTTTGCATATTATTGCTCTAATTTAATACTTAACATTCACTATTAGATAAAAGTGAACGTTAATTCAAATAATAATAACGCTATACTTAATAATAGCCCCCTATCATTTAAAATATTCCATAATTTCATCGGCTATTAAACGATGGCCCTTCTCATTTGGATGATTCACTTGAGACATATAATTGACTAAATCAAAACCTTCCTTAGTTTTATTTTTAAAAAGTTGGTAAGTATCAATTAACCCCACATTAAAATATTTTGATAACGCTCTTATTTGAGCTGCGTGTTGGTCAAGAATAGTTTGATCATCCTTAATATCAACCGTTTGATCTGGGCTGGGCGTTAATAAAATTACTTTAATATTTTTATCTATAGCCGCAAGTATCATTTTTTCCCATGCATTTTTTGCGCGTGCTAATCCAATCACTCTATCATTTAAGGCATAATCAATAAATACCACATCTGGTTTATGAATTAGCACTTCTGACTCAAATCGTTTTTCACCACTTTCTGAATTTTCACCTCCAATTGAAGTATTGATGATATTTACTACCGTAAATGGATATTGTGATTTGATTTGATCTAAAACAAGATATGGATAAGATGCAAGTGTGTTAACTATTGGCGTTTTAAAATAGCCTGCTGGAACTGAATGGCCATGAAACACTAAATTGATGGTTCTATTTTTTGGCCATGCTAGCTTCATTTCTACTTTAATTTTTTCCAAATAAAATTCTTTGGAAGCAAGATCTTGGCTATAAATACTTTTGCTTGAAAGTAAAATAAATACAAGTAGTGAGGTTTTTATATTCATTCTTTAAAGTTGATGGCGTTGTGTATTTTAAAATTAAGCTTTCTGTTTCACATTTGATCTTGGACTGTTAATTATTGATTGTCAATGTATTAAAAAATCAGTCCTGCTACTGGTTTTTTTATTACTTTGAGTAAAAGTATTCCAATGAAAAAGTATATTCAATTGATAGCAGGTATCATTATGATATTGCCTTTTCATGGCTTGGCACAGCAAAAATTTAGACCACAATTAATTGCAGCCGAAAGTGCAGAATCGGTGGGCATATTGGATGTAAACAACGATCATTTTTTAGATATTGTTTCTGGTAGTTATTGGTATGAAGGGCCAGGGTTTTTAAAAAGGCACTTCATTGGTCAGGGTGTTCGAGTGGGTGAATATTTTGATGATTTTTCAACCATACCAATGGATGTAAACGGCGATGGTAAAATGGATTTTATCACGGGCGGATGGTTTGGTAAAACTTTACGTTGGCAGGAAAATCCAGGAAACGACGGAGAATGGAAAATGCATACTATCGCAGCAACTGGAAACATAGAATGTACAAGGGCCTGGGATGTAGATGGAGATGGGTTTAATGAAATTGTACCCAACACGCCAGGGAGTCCTTTAATTTATTATTCACTCAAAAGAGATAAAAATAATAAAGCTACGGGAGAATTTGTGGCAACAAAAGTAGCAGAAAAGCATGGACATGGTTTGGGATTTGGTGATATCAATGGTGATGGACGTGGAGATTTTATTGTTTCCAATGGTTGGCTAGAAGCCCCAAAAGAAAAATCAAATCAACCTTGGATATTACACCATGATTTTATTTTAAATGAAGATGGCAGTGTTCCTATTATTGTAGCAGATGTGAACCAAGATGGACTCAATGATTTAATAGTGGGTCATGGTCACTCCTATGGGCTTGATTGGTATGAGCAAAAAAAAGCAGGAGGCCAGATTACATTTATAAAACATGCCATTGATACTTTACACTCGCAATACCATACCATGGAATGGGCAGATGTGGACAAAGATGGTAAAATGGAATTGATTACCGGTAAGCGTTATCGCGCACACAATGATAACGACCCGGGCAGCAATGACCCCATTGAACTTTGTTATTTTAAATGGAATGGAAAATCTTTTACAAAAAATATAATTAGCCATGGCCCTTTTGGTAAAGGCAAAGGCACTGGCATCTTTTTTTCGATTGCAGATTTACACAACACAGGAAGAAAGGACATAATTGTGGCAGGAAAAGATGGGCTCTATATATTTTATAATGAAGGAAGGTAAAATGGGCCTTAAGCCACTGTAGGAGCAACTATTGTCTTGGTAGTCCAGTAGTCCATAAATAAAGCCGTCTATCTAATATTTTAATAAAAAATGCTATTTAAATGCCTATTTTTATAGTCTTAAAAAAAATAATTTATGAAAAAAGTTTTATTGTCCCTTACGATAGTAGTAGCAGCCTTTTTTACGGCGAATGCACAGAGTGCAGATGAAGTAATTGCAAAGTATATCACCGAAATAGGTGGTGCAGAAAAATGGTCTAAAGTACAATCCATAAAAATGGAAGGACAAATTGAAGTGCAAGGAATTAAAATTCCTTATACCATGCAAGGTGTTCAAATGAAAGGGGTACGATTAGATGCAGAATTCCAAGGAAATAAAATTATTGATATTACCACTCCAACCAAAGGATGGGCTCAAAATCCATTGGCAGGTAAAGCAAAGCTTAGTCCTATTTCAGAAGATGAATTAAAACAAAAATTAGATGATTTAGACGTTCAAGACTCATTTATTGATTACAAAGCAAAAGGTTCTGTAATAGAATTTTTAGGCAAAGATGAAGAAGATGGAAACGAGTATTTCAAAATTAAAATGACTACCAAAAACAACAACGAAAAAACCTATTTTTTTGATACCAAAACTTATTTGGTATATAAAGTAGAGTCTATTGTAAAACAACAAGGTCAAGAAATTAAGTCTGCTACCAAATTATTAGACTACCAAACCATAGAATACGGAATAAAAATTCCTTTCAAACAAGATCAAGGTCAAATGATGATGGTTAGTAAAAAAATTACCATCAACCCAACCATCGACGAAAATATTTTCAACGGAAACTAATATTCAAACTTAAAAAAAACTACTATTATTCGCTACATCCAGCAGCGTGGATAGTAGTTTTTTTTATCTCAATTTTTTTTATGCCATTAAGAAATAAATTAACAGGATTGCTTTTGCTATTGGTATTTTTTACCCATGCACAAACCTCTATTAACTCTTCGTATTTCCAAGTAATGGGCGCCAGGCCCCTAGGCCCATCTACCATGAGCGGAAGAATTACTTCGATTGATGGAATAACTGCGAATGGGCAACTTAATTTATTTGTAGGTACTGCTGGTGGTGGTATTTGGAAAAGCCAAAATGGTGGCTTGTCATTCATTTCCATTTTTGACAAATATTGTCAGTCCATTGGCGCCCTCGCCATTGAACCTGGTAATGCTAAAGTAGTATATGCTGGTGCTGGAGAAAGCAATACTAGAAATTCAGTTTCTTATGGAGATGGAATGTATAAAACTACTGATGGCGGAAACAATTGGCAAAAAATTGGATTGGATAGTACTGAAAGAATTAGTAAAATTCTAATTGACCCGATAGATAAAAAAACATTGTATGTGTCTTCGCCAGGACCATTGTGGAATGCCTCCTCACACAGAGGATTGTACAAAACACTAGATGGTGGAAAAACTTGGAATAAAATTTTATACATCAACGAAGAAACAGGATGCGCAGACATCGCTATGCATCCAAATAAATCAGGGACCTTATTTGCTTCCATGTGGCAGTTCAGAAGAAAGGCCTATGCTTTTAATTCTGGTGGGCCTGGAAGTGGTTTGTATAAATCAATTGATGGTGGAAAAAATTGGAAAAAAATTACCAACGGGTTACCAGAAGGTGATTTAGGTAGAATTGTAATTACCATCAACCCTTCTAAACCCGCTGAAGTGATTGCCATCGTTGAAGCAAAAGTACCAGGCTTATTTATTTCTGAAGACGAAGGAGAAACTTGGAAAAAATTAGCCTCCACTGATAATTTAACAGCTCGCCCATTCTATTTTAGTACGTTGGTCTATGATCCTAAAGATCCAAAAAGAGTTTACCGACCCGCTTTTGACTTTCAATATTCCAATGATGGTGGTTATTCTTGGAACAACACCATCATTGGTGGTTTAGCACCACATGCGGATATGCATGCTTTATGGATCAACCCAAATAATCCAGATATGATGTTTGTAGGAACTGATGGCGGAGTTTATATGAGTACCAATAAAGGAACCGCTTGGCAATTTATAAACAGCCTTCCTGTAGGTCAATTTTACCATGTAGCTACAGACAACCAAATACCCTATCATGTGTATGGTGGTTTGCAAGACAACAATAGTTGGATGGCCCCAAGTTCGGCACCAGGCGGCGTTACTGCAGTTGATTGGAGATGGATCAATGGTGGAGACGGATTTTGGGTGCAACCAAGTTTAATCAATTCAAAAGTTATTTTTTCTGAATCTCAAGGTGGAGAAATTACAAAAGTAGATTTGGCTACTGGACTTTCTTATGGGGTAAGGCCTAAAAAATTAGAAGGCGATGAGGAACATCGTTGGAATTGGAATACGCCGATAGTGGTTGGTGCATCGGCTAAAAAAAATGCAGCAGGAAAACCATTGTATAATTTATATACCGGCGCGCAATATGTATTTAAATCAAATGACGACGGTAAAAATTGGCAAAGAATATCTCCAGATTTAACGACCAATAATCCCAATAAAATTAATCAAGCCGAAAAAAATGCGGGCATTACCGGAGACAATACGAGTGCAGAAAATCATTGCACTATTTTTACCATCACACAAGATGCTAAAAATGAGAACATCATTTGGGCAGGAACTGATGATGGAAATTTGCAATTAACTACCGATGGCGGAAAAACATGGCAAAATAAAGCAGCTGGTATTTGGAAAACAGGGGTGCCTGAAAACGCCTGGATTAGCAGTATTGAAATAGCTGCTTTGGATTCAAAAAGAATCTATGTAACCCTTGATAACCACATGTATGGTGACATGCATACTTATGTAGTGATGAGTACGGACAGAGGCAATACTTGGAAAAAATTTAGTTCATCAGAATTTACAGGATTTGCACATGTGATTAGAGAAGACATTGTGAATGAAAAATTATTGTTCTTAGGAACTGAAATGGGATTGTTTATTTCATTGGATGGTGGCAACAATTGGATGCGTAGCAAGTACCAAAATATGCCTTGGTACAACATGGTACGCGATATCAAGATACAACCACAAAACAATGACTTAGTAATTGCTTCTCATGGTAGAGGGATCTATATTATAGACAATATTCAACCCTTAAGAGAAATGGTAAAATCTGATTTGTCTCAACCCGTCTTATTTTACCCCATTCAAAATTTCAAATACGAATATGCACCTCAATATCCTCAGCCTGCGTCCAACCTAACAGGATGGGAAGGAGGAAGCAAAGTCATCGCACCAACTTTTTACTATTATTTAAAAGAAAGAAGCAATAGCGGCGTAAAAATTGAAATTTATGACGCTTCCAATAAAAAAATAAAAGACATCAATGGCTCAAGTACCAAAGGATTAAATAAAATATATTGGGACCTAACCATCAACCCGCCAAAAGTGGCACAAGGTGGCTATATCGCTCAGTCTTCGGTATTGTTTTCTTCTATTATTGGACCTAAGGTGGATATTGGCAAGTACAAAATAGTGGTGAAGGCAGATGGAAAAGAATATGCGCAAAATATTCAAATCGAAGCTAACCCAGCCAAAGGACTTGATGCAAGTACAATCAACTTATTGAATAAGCAAAGTATGAGATTGTATAATTTGCATGAGCGTTTGTATACCCTTATAGATTCCTTAGACAATACCGTTAAAATAATTTCTAAAGGAGATACCACGGTTCCATCAATCAAAGAAAAATTAAAACAACTGGATTTGTTTAAAAGAGAAATTGTGGAACTAAATAGAAAATCAATTTTCTTTGATGAATTTAAATACAGAAGAAGGGTGAGTGATTTATATTTTAGTGTTGCCAATGGACTAGAACCCCTTTCTGCAAGTCAAGAAAAAGGAATTAGTTTATTGGAAGATCAATTTATTGTTTTTCAAAAAAGATTTTTTGAATTAATAAGATGATTTGAAGATGCGGTCCATTAAAACCCACTTCTCTCCTTTCTTTGCCCATGGCAGTGGCTTTTGAAAAGTTGACATGAAGGCTTCCCATTCTACAATCTTAGGATTGGCAGCATCAAAAGCAGCTTTCTTTTCAAAGGTAAACTCGTCTACTGTTTCTAATATCATGAACATTCTATTGCCTGTTCTAAATATTTCTATATTCAAAATACCCGCATCAATATCGTGCTGCGTTACTTCGGGCCATGCATTGCCCTTGGCATGATGGTATTCGTATTTTTTAATGGATTCAGGTTCGTCAATTAAGTCTAAAGCCAAACAAAATTTTTGCATAATTTAATTTTTAAATAGTTGTTTAAAGGATTGAATGGTTTGGGCTGCGGCTTCTTGCGAATTGGGCCAAGGAAATGCCTCCGCAGAAACATAACCTTGGTAGTTTATTTCCTGTAAGGCTTTGGCGACTTCCTTAAAGTTGGTATGCCCATTGCCCACTGGTCGTCGGTTGCTGTCTGCAAAATGCACATGAACAATAAAATCTCCACAGGCTCTAATACTCGCTGGCATATCTGCTTCCTCCATGTTCATATGAAATAAATCGGCCAATAAACCCACGTGATTAATTTGATTTTTCTTTAAAAATAAAACTCCATCTGAAAGGGTATTGATTAAATTAGTTTCATTCCTGTTCAAGGGCTCGTAAATTAATTTTACACCCAAAGAAGCGGCATGCTTTCCTAAATAATTTAATCCTGCTGCAAGCCATTCCAAAGATTTTTCTCTATCACCTCCAACACTTACACTTCCTTGCATTGATCCTATAATAGCAGGGGCATTCAATGAAGCACCAAAAGAAATCATATTTTCAATAAATACAATTGCTTTTTTTCTTACCGCTACATCTGGATCTGTCAATGTCAAACCATGCATCACTTTGCCTGCACCCGTTCCTACAGCAGCTATTTGTAGTTGATATTTATCTATCAACAGTTTGGTAGCGGTTGTATCCAACGCATCCGCTGAAGCAGTAAATAATTCTACTGCATCAAATCCCAAAAAAGATGCATGTGCCATACTTTGTTCCAAATCATCCCAATAAATCCAGGGACCAGATTTAATGGCAGGCACCAAAGCAATCGTTGCACTAGATTTGATCATATTTATAAATTAAAATCTACCATGATTTTTGTAATTCCTTTGGGATCTTTTGCCCAGTCTGCCAAGGCTGCTCCTGCATCATGGAGTGAAACTACTTTTGAAATCACTTCCTGTACTGGAAACTTACCTGCTTCTAAATAGGTAATCACTTCCGGAAATTCATCTGTACAATTTCTAGATCCTAAAATTTCAATTTCCTTTCGAACAAAAATTCCTGTATTAAATTCCACTGCAGATTTTGCATAACCAATACATACTACCCTACCCGTATAAGCCACTTCATCTACTGCTGCTCTATAAGTTGCTGCATTTCCTACTGCTTCAATAATTACATCCGGCCCATCTCCATTCGTGATACGCAGGAGTGCCTCATGTAAATTTTCATTGCTTGTATTAATGGTATGCTTTACGCCAATTTTTTTTGCAATGGCCAATTTAGAATCATCAATATCAATGGCAATCACTTCGGCATCTCTGTTCACAGCTGATGCTATTGCCCCCATCCCCACAATGCCGCAACCTATTACTGCCACTCGGTCCCGACTACTTACCCTACCTCGAGCAGCAGCATGAAAACCTACTGTCAATGGTTCTACCAAAGCCAACTCTTTTAAAGAAAGTTGCGAAGAAACAAATAAATCCTGCCATGCTATAACAATGTAATTTGTCATGGCACCTGGTCGTCTTACGCCCATTGTTTTATTGTCTTGACACGCATTCCTCCGACCCTTTCTGCAGGAAATACATTTTCCGCAATTTAAATAAGGATACACTGTCACCTTATTTCCAATTTTAAATGTAGTAGGTACCTTCGTTCCCATTGCTTCTATCGTGCCTCCTACTTCATGGCCCAATAGATTTGGATATTCTTGTAATTCAAAAAGTCCCTTAAACCCATTTAAATCTCCACCGCAAAATCCGACCATACCAATTTTCAACAATACTTCATCCGGCCCTGGTTGGGGTTTCTCAATTTCTCTAAGCTCTGTTTGGCCAATGGCCGTAAGAAATAATGCCTTCATATAAATATTAAGTTCTTGGTATATTGTTTTCTGGTTGCCCTTCAAACCACATTAAATTTTTAATAGGCGCAATCACAATTTCCATCTCTTCCAAAATGCCTGCAGGAATTTTAAAATCTATTGCGGATAAATTTTGTTCAATATTACTCAAACTATTCATGCCTACTATGGTGGTAGCAATGTCTGGATGATCCATGGCATAGCGCATCGCCACATCGCTTAATCGAACACCATATTTTTGACAAATTTTTAATAAAGCAGGTTGCACCGCGATCATTTCCTTGGGTGCATTGTGCCATTCAGGCACTTTGGCGTCTGATAAAATTCTTTGCAACAAGGGTGCAGCATTCATCAACCCAAAATTTTTTTCTTTCGACAAGGGCACTAATTCATTGTTTATTTCGTCTTGAAGTAAATTATAATGCGCCCAGGATAAAACTGTATCCAGTGCTACTTCTTTTGCAATGGTTGCTAAATAACGAACAGGCAAACCCGAAATCCCAATGAATCTGGCCTTCCCCGATGCTTTTATTTTTTCTATCGCCGGTATCGCTTCATTCAGTAGCTGCTCCTTGGTTACAAATTCAATATCATGCAATTGAAATAAATCAACATAATCGGTTTGTAACCTTTGCAGCGATTCATCGATACTTGCCAGAATTCGCTTTGTAGAAAAATCAAAAGCACGTACATCATATCGTCCGCATTTAGTGGCTAAAAAAATATCCTTGCGTTTTCCTAACAAGGCCTTACCCAATCTGGTTTCGGCCAACGTGATCCCATAAAAAGGAGCAACATCAAAAAAGTTAACACCATGATCGATGGCGTAATGAACCGCATCAATGCCTGCTTGCTCTTCGACAACATCAAATACATTACCAAGTGGAGAAGCTCCAAATCCTAAAACAGAGACCTGTTGATTTGTCTTTCCTAATTTGCGGTATTCCATCGCTAATTTTAATAAGGTTAAAAGGTACTAAACAAATATAATGGATTTTTATATGGAAGCCTATCTCCAAAAAACCAATGAAGGGGCACCCCTTCCGAATTAGTTTTAAGTGTAAAATCAGTATATTTATTGATAGGAATTTACCTCTTGCATCAATTCACGCTAAAAAGATCCTGCCATGTTAAACAGAAATAATGTCCTTTTAATGGTAATGATACTGTTGCTTGCTGCATGCAACAATCAAAATGCATATAATCCTCCCAAAGTGAGTTTCACCATGGACGAAGCCATGTTGCCTGCTTACGAAAAAGACATTGACCACAAAGGCATTTTAAATACGATTCTAAGAAATCAAGAGGAAGCCTACATGGATGGTAAAAAAACTTACACCAGCAATTGCATTAATTGTCATGGCACTCCCGAAAAAGAAGGTTCCATTCCCACAGCATTTAAATATTGGAAAGATGCATTTAAAGTAGGAAAAGATCCCTACGCTATTTATCAAACTTTAACCAGAGGCTATGGTGCTATGCCCGCACAAACAACTTTGACGCCCGTTGAAAAATACAATGTCATTCAATACATCCGAGAAGAATTTGTAGCCAAACAAAACAAAGAAGCTTATTTTAAAATAGATTCGAATTATTTAGCGAGCCTTCCAAAAGGAAAATCAAAAGGGCCTGCTGCTATTCATAAAGAAGGTTGGTTGGAAATGGATTATGGTAATTTTTTAATGAACACTTATGAGTTGGTGGATGCGAATGCAAAACCCAGAGAAATTTCTGGCGGTACCGCTCCCTTAGCAGATGAAAATTTAGTGAATGCGAATTTTGCTTACAAAGGAATTGCGGTGAGAGTTGACTCAGGTAAAGGTGGTGTCGCAGCTGGTAAAGCTTGGATGATTTTTGATCACGACTTAATGCGTGTAGCTGGTGCTTGGACCGGAAAAGGTTTTATTGATTGGGAAGGCATCTTATTTAATGGACAACATAATATTTCTCCTAGAACCATTGGGGACCTTCATTTTTCAACACCGGTTGAACCTAGTTGGGCCAATCCACTCAATGGATCCTTTGCTGACACTCGTTTTCAAGCAGTTGATAAAAGAAGATTTGGTCCACTTCCTAGAACCTGGACCCAATACAAAGGCTTGTACCATTATCAAGATCAAGAGGTGATTTCCTATACCGTGGGCAATGCCAATGTCTTAGAAAAATTAGGATTGGAAGGAACCACCGATATGCCTGTTTTTACGCGCACTTTAAATATGAGCCCTTCTGCCACTGCTTTAAAAATGAGAATTGCAAAACTTGAAACTGCTGTTGCCATTATAAGTGAGGAAGCTCAAGTCAAAAAAGAAAATGGATTTTTCGTTTTAAATATTCCTGCAGGCAAATCGGTGAATGTTAAAATATTAATTGCTAACGCCAAAGTGAAAAATTTTGAATTGATTTCAAAAAATGCTTCTAAACCTGAAAATCTTTTGGCTTATACAAAAGGAGGGGCACCGCAATATGCACAAAAATTAACAACCAATATTACCAAGGGAGAACAAAAAGGAGCCTTTAAAGTAGACCGAATGGAACTGCCTTATCAAAGCCCTTGGAAAAATCAAATGCGATTAAGTGGTATTGATTTTTTAGAGGATAAAAATAAAGCAGTGATTTGTTCGACCGATGGAGATGTTTGGTTGGTAGAAGGCATTCTTCAAAGCACCGGTAAATTAACTTGGAAACGCATTGCTTCTGGATTGTTTCAACCACTAGGAATTAAAATTGTTGACAAAGAAATATTTGTGACTTGCCGCGACCAACTTGTTAAACTTCATGATGTAAATGGAGATGGCGAAATAGATTTTTATGAAAGTTTTAATAGTGACCATCAAGTAACCAATCATTTTCATGAATTTGCGATGGGTTTACAAACTGATAAAGAAGGAAATTTTTATTACGCTAAAAGCGCAAGACATGCAAGACGTTCCTTGGTGCCGCAACATGGTACTTTGTTGAAAGTGAGCAAAGACGGGCAAACCACCACCATTATTGCACATGGATTTAGAGCTGCCAATGGCGTATGTATCAACCCAGATGGCAGTTTTATTGTAACAGATCAAGAAGGTCATTGGACACCCATGAATCGAATCAACTGGATTCAACCAGGCAATAGATTTTATGGAAATATGTTTGCATACAATGCAGCTAAAGACAGTAGTGACAATGCGATGGAACAACCTTTAACCTGGATTGAAAAAGACATTGATCGTTCTCCTTCGGAAGTACTTTGGGTAGATAGCAAAACATGGGGGCCACTCAATGGAAGCTTACTTAGTTTTTCTTATGGCTATGGAAAAGTTTTTGTGGTGCCCTTTGAAAAAATGGGCAACCAAATTCAAGGGGGCGTTTTTGAATTACCTATTCCTACGTTTTCTACAGGTGTGATGCGTGGCCGTTTTAATGCTGCAGATGGTCAATTGTACGCTTGTGGTTTATCTGCTTGGGGTTCGGCGCAGCCTGAGTTAGGTGGTTTTTATAGAATCAGATACAATGGAGAAAAAGCAACCATCCCACTTGGACTACATGTTCAAACCAAAGGAATTAAAATTCGATTCTCTCACGAATTAAATAGCAAGGATGTTGAAAATATAAAATCTTTCCAAGTACAAACCTGGGATTTAAAAAGAGCAAGAAAATATGGTTCAGATCATTACAACACCAAAACGCTCTTAGTAACCAGTGCTACTTTAAGTAAGGATAAAAAAGAATTATTCCTCTCCATCCCTGATATAAAGCCTACGAGAATCATGGAAATTAATTTTCAATTCATGGATGAAAATGGCCAACCAATTAAAGGACTCATTCAAAATACCATCCATCAAATAGGACAGTAAAATAAGTATCAGATTTCAAGCTTAAAGAGGCTGAAAAAGGGAGAATAACTAACGGGCATTAGCTTTTTGGTTTTTCTCCCTTTTTTAATTGGCAAAAACCTTTGCCCTCTTGGTTTAAACCCAAATAATAACCCCCTTTCCTCTTTTTTATTTGAGGCATATAGCTTAATTTTTCATACACGAAAAGAAAGCCGATTTTATATACTATTAAAATAAAAAAATGACGAAGAACAACCACCGAATTGGAAATTTATTAAACACCCTATTTTTTATGGTGTTGTTGATTTCTTTTACCCAATCCAGTACCATTTTTGCGCAGGTTCCGCAAGATCCTAAAATAACCAACTTAAAATTGCCAGAAGGTTTTCATGCAGAAAGATTGTATGGCCCTTCTGCGAAAGGAGAAGGTTCTTGGGTGTCGATGACCTTTGACAACAAAGGACGCATGATTGCCTCTGATCAATATGGTTCCATGTATCGCTTAATCATTCCTAAAATAGGTGATGCCATCAATAAAGTAAAAATTGAAGAATTAAAAATTACTACCGATAGTAGCTCTACTAAAGCCCCCGTTACCATGGGCCATGCACATGGTTTACTTTGGGCTTTTAATAGTTTGTATGTAATGATTAATAATACCTCAAGTGAAAATTTTAAAAGAGGTAGTGGATTGTATCGCTTACAAGATACCGATGGAGATGACCAATTTGATAAAGTAACTTTAATAAAAGCGCTTGATGGCGAGGGGGAACATGGACCACACAGTGTTATATTATCACCAGATAAAAAATCTATTTATGTTGTTGCAGGAAATTTTACAAAAATTCCAAAACTAAATTCTTATCGCAACTACCCTGAAAGTAAAATTGATAATTTATTTCCTTTAATTAAAGATCCTAACGGGCACGACAATACCGTTCAAACACATGGTGGCTGGATTGCACACATGGATTCTACAGGTGCTAATTGGGAATTGATTGCTTCTGGTTTTAGAAATCCTTTTGATATTGCATTCAATGATCAAGGAGAATTGTTTTCCTACGATTCAGATATGGAATGGGATTTTGGAACCCCTTGGTATCGCCCAACAAGAATAGTGCACGTAACCAGTGGTGCAGAATTTGGTTGGAGACCGGGTACCGATAAATGGTCTCCTAAATATCCCGACAACCTTCCTGCCGTTATCAATGTTGGACAAGGGTCTCCTACGAATCTTATTTATGGAGCCAACGCACGCTTCCCTTTAAAATATCGCAAGTCCTTGTTTGCTTTTGATTGGAGTTTTGGAATTATTTACGCCGTGCACAATGAACCAGATGGCGCTTCTTACAAAACTACTGGAGAAGAATTTATTTCGGGTGCTCCACTTCCTTTAACAGATGGTACCATCGGACCTGATGGTGCTTTGTATTTTTTAACAGGTGGTCGCCGACTTGAATCTGACTTGTATCGTGTTTATTATGGTGACAATACTTTAAGCAACGACCCACTTCCTGTTGCTGAAATTACCAGTGCTGTAAAAACGCGCCGTCAATTGGAAGCTTTTCATGGCACTAAAAATGCAGACGCTGTAAATTTTTCTTGGCCTTATTTAAAAGACAACGACAGGTACATTAGATATGCAGCAAGAATTGCAGTTGAAAATCAACCCATCGATGAGTGGTACAATAAAATTCTTGCCGAAAAAGATCCAATTGCTTTAACTCAAGCAGCTATTGCACTTGCTCACAAAGGCAGTGCAGGAGCTGGAACCGGAGTAGTGACTCAATTAACTAAAGTTGATTTTTCAAAACTTTCTGAATCACAACAACTTGATTTGCTTCGCGCCATTGAATTAATATTTATTCGATTAGGCGAGCCCAATACTGCAACTAAAAAAGAAGTGGCTGCTTTTTTGAATCCTTTTTATCCTGCTAAAACAAATAGCCTTAACAGAGAACTAAGTAAAATGTTGGTGTACATAGATGCACCTCATGCAGTTGAAAAAACAATGGCACTTATGGCCGTTGCTAAAGACGATGCACCTGCACAAAAATCTATCTCAGAATCTTCTGATTTAATTTTACGCAATCCTCAATACGGAATGGATATTGCTGCGATGCTTGCTAGAATTCCTCCTTCACAACAAACTTGGTATGCGAATGTGTTAAGCCAAGCCAAAAACGGTTGGACGCCTGCATTACAAAAAAAGTATTTCCAATGGTTTTACAAAGCCTTTAGTTACAAGGGTGGCGTGAGTTTTGTTGGTTTTATAAATAGTGCACGCAAAACTGCACTTGCCAATGCACCCAAAGAGCAATTTGATTATTTAAATAAACTTTCTGGAGATTCTATTGTATCTCTGTCTTGGTCGGGTGTACCAGTTGGTACCATCATGCCTAAGGGTCCAGGAAAAAATTGGAAAACAAAACAAGCAGTAGACGCTGTTGATTCAAGCACAGGTACAAGAAGTTTTGTACGCGGAAAATCTATGTTTGCTGCTACACTTTGTTCTTCTTGTCATCAAATCAAAGGCGAAGGCGGTGTGGCAGGTCCTGATCTTTCTCAATTAGGTACTAGATTTAGCACCAAAGATATTTTAGAGTCTATCATAGAACCAAGCAAAACCATTTCAGATCAATTTGGTTCTACCGTTTTCTTTTTGAAAAAAGGAGGTTCTGTTTTGGGTAGACTGATTCGCCAAGACAATGCTAATTATTATATTTCTCAAAATCCGTTTGCTACCAATATCATAAGAACACTTTCTAAAAAAGAAGTAGCGCGCACGCGTGTTTCTGAAACCTCCCCTATGCTTCCTGGTATGATCAATGGTTTAAACGCCGAAGAATTAAGTGACCTGATTGCGTATTTAAAATCTGGTGGAAATAAAAACCACCCAATTTATACTAAGAAAAATTAATTTAAAAGCATGCAATCAACCAGCGCCATATGGAGTGATAAAGTTTCCAATGTTGCCCAAGTGGGTGGCATTGAAACTTCCGTTTTAGACAACGGGCTTGGCAAGGGGGTGCGCATTGCTTGGATCAATACTGGTTCTGGTCTTCGATTTAAAGTAGTGATTGATCGTGCAATGGACATTGCAGATACTTTTTTTAATCAATACAGTCTCACTTGGCTTAACCATCCTGGTGTGGTAGCACCACAACCATTTACACAAAAGGGCACCGATTGGTTGAATGGCTTTGGCGGAGGATTGGTTACTACTTGTGGTCTTTCTCATGTGGGTGGACCAGAGAAAGATGAACATGGAGACCGCGGTTTGCATGGAATGATTAGCAATATTCCTTCCGAAATTATTTCTATTATTCAACCCGATCCAGCACGCGGTATTTTTTCAATGAGTATTACAGGTGTCATAAAACAAACGCAAATTTTTGGCCCAAGCCTTACATTAAAAAGAACCATCTCTGCCAACTTAGGAAGCTCCACCATTCAGCTTCATGATGAAATTACCAATTGCGGTAACGAAGCAGCACCTCATATGCTTTTGTATCATTGCAATTTTGGTTGGCCACTTGCAGACGAAGGCGCTCAAATTTTTTGTAACGGAGAAGCTACAAAAACCTGCCCTCCCATCAATGAAAAACACAATGGACCTGGTCAGGATGTTTTTTTTATCGATAGCGCTGCCAATAAAGAAGGCATTTGTGTATGTGGCATTGAAAATAAAAAAATAGGATTGGCCGCGGTGCTAAAATTTCCAAAAAAACAATTGCCTTGGTTAACCAATTGGCAACATTGGTCTAAAGGAGAATATGTAACTGGCATTGAACCTGGAACGCATCCACCCATTGGCCAAACTAAAGCCCGCGCCGAAGGCTCACTTATCTTTTTGTCACCAGGTGAAACGCGCTGCTATGATGTAGAGATTGATATTTTAAACAATCCAGAAGCCATCCAAAATATACTGCAACAAACAACTTTACAATAAAAAAATCTTACCAATTTTAATATGGAAAACAAAAGCATCGCTCAAAAAGCACTTGAACAAGGAAAAGGAATTTTAAGATTGGCACCTACTTGGGTACCACGATCTTTTTGTGTACCAGGCCGACGCATTAAATTACATCCCGATGATTATTATGTTTTAGGCGGTGTACGTGGTGGTATTGATGAACGCTGGTTGTCTTCCACTACGCCTGCGAAAAACGGACCACTCACTGGCGAAAACGAAGGTTTGAGTCCTGTTGTTTTTACTGAAGGTGCTACCACACACCAAATTTTACTAAAAGACGCCATTGATGAATTAAAAGGTCAACTCATAGGTGATCGTTTATGGAATGCATATAAAAGCTGGCCCATGTATTCTAAATTTTTTGATAATATGGGACCGCTCCCACACCATGTGCATCACAACGATGAAAAAGCAGCACTCATTGGTCAAAAAGGAAAACCAGAAGCCTATTATTTTCCTCCGCAACTAAACAATCATGGTGGTGATTTCCCTTACACTTTTATTGGCATCGCTCCTGGTACGACCAAAGAACAAATCAAAGAATGCTTGGTGAACTTTTCAAAAGGCGATAATAAAATTACCAACTACTCACAAGCATACAAACTAGAACCAGGTACTGGATGGGATGTGCCTCCTGGATTGTTACACGCACCGGGAAGTATGTGTACTTATGAGCCACAAAAAGCATCGGATGTTTTTGCGATGTATCAATCTCTGGTAAACGAAGCCATTATCCCTGATGAATTATTATGGAACGGAACGCCCAAAGAAAGTATTGGCGACTACGACGCTTTAATAGATGTATTGGATTGGGAATTAAATGTAGATCCCAATACCATGGAAAATCGTTTTATGGCACCTAAGCCTGTTCACGATATCAATAAAATGAAAGCAGAAGGCTTTATTGAAAATTGGATTTGTTACAAGTCAAACGATTTTAGTGCAAAAGAATTGACTGTCTTACCCGGACAAACCGTGACCATCAAAGACAACGCTGCCTATGGCATCATTGTAATGCAAGGACATGGCAAGATGGGCGTTTGGGATATTGAAACGCCTGCTTTAATTAGATATGGTCAATTAACCAACGATGAATTTTTTATCAGTGAATCTGCAGCAAAAGAAGGTGTAAAAATCATCAATCATTCTAGTACCGATCCTATTGTTATTTTAAAACACTTTGGCCCAGCTAATCCAGACTTGGTTTTATAAAATTTAAAAATTAAACTCACCACCAAACGAATCCTATGAATAAAAATAATTGGCATCTAAATAAAATAATATTCTCTGCCATAGGTTTTGTAGGGTTAGTATTATTAGCGTTTACACCCACGCCTCCCACCCAACTTAAAATTGGCAAAGGAGCTCATATCATTTTAGTGGGCAATAACCTAGGTTCTCGAATGATGAACTATGGTTATTTTGAAACCGAACTACAAGTGAGATACCCCAATAGCGAATTGTACATTCGCAATATGTGTGATGGCGGTAACACACCCGGATTTAGGCCGCACTCTGGTCGTCCTACTCCTTGGGCTTTTCCAGGTGCCGAAAAATTTCAAACTGAATTGGCCAACGATCCTCATACCGAAGGCTTCTTAGCCTATCCCGATGCTTGGATATCCACCCATAAAGCAGATATAATTATAGCGATGTTTGGTTTTGATGAATCTTTTCAAGGAGCAGCTGGTCTTGAAAATTACAAAGCAGAATTAGACGCTTTTATCAAACATACTTTAAAACAAAAATACAATGGCGAGTCCACGCCTCAATTGGCCATTGTTTCTCCCATTGCATTTGAAGATTTGTCTTCTAAATTAGATCTTCCCAATGGAAAGATCGAGAACCAACGTCTTCAATTGTACAAAGATGCCATGAAACAAGTGGCCATGAAAAATGGAGTGCATTTTATTGACGCCTTCACACCTACAAAAGCTTGGATGGAAAATCCAAGTTCTGATTTCACCATTGATGGCTCTCAATTAAATGATGCAGGTTACAAAAAATTTGCGCCCTTTTTAGTGGACGCAGTTTTTGGGAAAGCACCTGCTGTTGCCGAATCTAATCGTGCCAAGGTATTGGAAGCAGTAATTGAAAAAGATTGGATGTGGCACAACGATTTTAAAGCGCCCAACGGAGTGCACGTATTTGGTCGCAGATACGACCCATTTGGTCCTGCCAATTATCCTGCTGAATTAAAAAAAATAAGAGAGATGACACTGATTCGCGATACAGCGATTTGGATGGCAGCGAAAGGAAAGCAAATGGATCTGGCAGCCGCGGATGCAAAAACTTCTGCACTTCCTATTGTAGAAACCAATTTTAAACCCACCGGTAAAGTAGAAGTACCCAAATATTTATATGGACCAGAAGCCATTAGTAAATTTACCATGGCACCAGGTTATAAAATAAATCTTTTTGCTTCTGAACAAGAATTTCCAGATTTAGCAAAACCTGTTCAAATATCTTTTGACAACAAAGGAAGATTGTGGGTGGCAGTAATGCCTACCTATCCACATTGGAGACCAGGGGATCCAAAACCCAATGACAAATTAATTATTTTAGAAGATACCAATGGAGATGGCGTAGCAGACAAGCAGACTACGTTTGCAGATCATCTTCAACTTCCACTTGGTTTTGAATTGGCACCAGAAGGAGTGTATCTTTCACAAGGAACCAATTTGGTGCTTTTAAAAGATACCAATGGCGACGACAAAGCAGACGTAAAAGAAATTTTATTAAGTGGATTTGATGACCATGATACACACCATGCACATCATGCTTATACCACCGATCCATCCGGCGCTATCTATATGGGGGAAGGCGTTTTTTTAGTAAATGATATTGAAACTTCTTATGGTCCTGTTCGCGGAACCAACGGCGGATTTTTTAGATACGACCCAAAAAATAAAAAACTAGATCGCATTGCGCAACTTTCTATTCCCAATCCTTGGGGCATTGCTTTTGATGAGTGGGGTCAGGTTTTTTATGCAGAAACATCCGGACCCGAAGTTACTTGGATGATGCCAGGCACCGTTAAATCTAGGTATGGCGAAGCCACTCCTAAAGCTGCTAATATTATCGAAGAAAGCCAAATGGTGAGACCCACTTCAGGTATTGAATTTGTTTCTAGCAGACATTTTCCAGACAATGTACAAGGCGATTTGTTGATTAATAATACGATTGGATTTTTAGGAACCAAGCAACATCAAATGTTTGAAGATGGTACAGGTTATAAAAGTAAACTTCGTCATGACATCGTGATTTCATCTGATTTTAATTTTCGTCCCGTTGATTTAGAATTTGCACCCGATGGCTCCTTGTACATTGCAGATTGGCACAATGTTTTAATTGGTCACATGCAACACAATGCACGCGATCCATTAAGAGATCATGAGCATGGTCGTATTTATCGCATCACGTATCCATCTCGTCCACTCGTAGTTCCCTCCAAAGTGGCGGGTGCTAGCGTGGAAGAATTATTAGCCAATCTTACTTTACCTGAATACAGAACCAGGTATAGAACGCGTCGTGAATTGCGCGCTCATCCTGCAAGTGAAGTGTTGCCAAAATTAAAAACATGGATGGCTCAACTTGATAAGTCTGGTCCTAATTACGAAAAATTCCTCATGGAAGCCTTATGGGTTAGCTGGGGACAAAATAAAATTGACCAACCGCTGCTTCACCAATTATTAAATGCAAAAGATTATAGAGTAAGGGCTGCCGCAGTAGAAGTAGTTCGTTTCAATGAAAAGCAATTGCCCGATCAAGCTGCTTTATTAATGAATGCTGCCAAAGATGAAAATAGCCGCGTTAGATTGGAAGCCATCGTTGCCGCTTCTTGGTTGCCTAAAGAAAAAGGGCTCCCTATTGAAAAAGAAGCTGCTAAAAAACCATTTGATAGTTGGATGGTAAAAGCGCACAAAACTGCAGTAGCGCATTTAGAGGGACACAATGTGGTGGTAGAAAAACCAGTAGTAGAAAAAGCTAAAGCAGGTGATATGAATAGTGGCGTGATGAGAACCGGTAAGGAAATTTATTTAAGAGATGGTTTTTGTACTACCTGTCACCAACCCAATGGAAAAGGATTGTCGGCCGCTGGATTTCCACCGCTAAGTGAATCCAATTGGGTATTGGGCAATGAAGAGCGTCTTATTAAAATTGTATTAAGAGGTATCTATGGCCCTATTGTTGTCAATGGAAAAAAATATCCAGGTCAAGTTCCGATGACGCCTTATGGTGGCATGTTGAATGACAAAGAAGTAGCTGCCGTACTTACCTATGTGCGCAATTCTTTTGGGAATAAAGCACCGGCAGTGGAAGAAAGTACAGTAAAAAAAGTACGTGCTGCTATTAAAAATAAAGTTGGATTTTATGCTCCTGATGAATTATTATTAGTACACCCAATGGAAAAATAAAAATCAATTCAAATACAATTTATTATTTTATCATTTTTTAACTTTTTTTATGAAAATATTTAACGCGATGAAACCAGGTTTGTTTTGTTTGCTCTTGCTTCTTTTTGCATTGGCGGGCTTCAGTCAAACCAATAACGGCAACAAAAAACCGCTGGTAGTTTTTGTTACAGGCGATCATGAATATGGTGGTGAATCTACACTTCCATTTATTGCAGCCGAATTAGAAAAAAATTATGGCTTCCGCACTAAAGTATTAAAAGCTTTTCCCGATCAAAATGCCGAAGAAAATATTCCAGGCCTAGAAGCTTTAAAAGAAGCAGACCTCGCTGTATTTTTTCTTCGTTGGCGCAGACTTCCTGCAGAACAACTTCAATACATTGAAGCGTATTTAAAAACAGGAAAACCTTTAGTAGGCTTTCGTACCACCACCCATGCATTCAACTATCCTAAAGGACATCCTTTAGAAAAATGGAATGCTTTTGGCGAGTTTACCTTTAACTCCCCTCCAGGTTGGGGCGGCGTAGCCAATCATACACATTATGGACACGAGTCTTCTACCGATGTAAGTATTATAAAGTCAGAAGCAAAAAATCCCATCCTAACTGGCGTAGATAATAATTTTCATGCCAGGTCTTGGTTGTATCAGGTCTTACCTAGTTACCCAATAAAAGGATCGGTGGCCTTATTAATGGGTCATCCCATTAATCCATCTCCAGCTTCAGCTTACGACAATCCAGTAGTTTGGACAGGCGTGAATAGTTTTGGAGCTAAATTTTTCTTTACCACCCTTGGACATCCAGATGATTTTAACCAAGAATCATTTCAACACTTAGTCATCAATGGAATTCATTGGGCCGCAGGAAAAGAAATTCCAAAAAAATGGGCAGGTAAAATCAACATCAATGTTCCTTATCGTGGTATTGTTGCTTCTTCAATTAAATAAAAATTAGCGCATGAATAAAATTGGTTTTAATACACTGGTATGGTCGGCGGTGGTGTCGGATGATTTATTTCCCATCATTGATCAACTAAAAAAAATTGGATACGATGGCGTGGAGTGTTTTATTGGAGCGCCCGATGACAAAGCCTATCAGCGCTTTGGTGCGCATGCAGCCAATATAGGTTTAGAGACGACGGCTGTTTTTGTGGTGGATAAAGAAAATAACCCCGTAGATCCATCTTCATTGGTCCGTGCTCGTGCACTAGACAGAATCAAGTGGGGCATTGATAGAGCACATGATATGAAGGCGACTGTTTTATGCGGTCCTTTTCATTCGGCCCATGGTGTTTTTTCAAAACAACCTCCACAAGAAACAGAATACGCGCATTGTGCCCAACTACTCCACGCTGCTGGCGAACATGCTGCTCAAGCGGGTATTACATTGGCCTTAGAAGCCCTCAATCGCTTTGAATGTTACTTATGCAACACCACAGATCAATTAAAAAAATTAGTGACCATGGCCAATCATCCAAATGTAAAAGCCATGTACGATACCCACCACGCCAACATCGAAGAGAAAAAAAATAATACTGCCATAAAAAATATAGCCCCATTGTTGGCACATGTGCACATTAGCGAAAACGATCGTGGTACGCCTGGTGATGGTCATGTGCAATGGAAGGAAACTTTTTCAACCCTCAAAGAAATTAATTACAACGGATGGCTTACCATTGAAGCATTTTCGAGGAACGATCCTGATTTTGCGAACGCCATTAATGTATGGAGAGAATATTCCTTGCCTTGGGAGATTGCTACCAATGGCTTGTCCTTTATTAAAAAACAATTAAATGAAACCATATGAAAAACAATTATCCAAAATTACACAACGCAACATGGCCTGGTATTGTAGGAAAAGGCCCGGATTCAGAACCACCTATTGGTCTTGACACATTGTTAGAACTTACTGTCAATGCCGAAGTAGATGGTGTAAAATTTGATGGCATCGATATTGGCCTTTTTGAGCCGCATTTTAATATTGATGAATCAGACGATGGCATTAAAAAATTAGCAGAGAAAGTAGCTAAATTAAATTTGAATATTGGAAGTTTAGTGGCGCCTATTTGGGGTGGCCCTGCGATGGGATCCAAGGAAGATCGTGCCGTATTTGTAGACATGGTAAAAAGAGCTTGCCGTTTTGGACAAAAACTAAAAGAGTATGGCGTGCGCCCTAGTGGAATTATTAGAATCGATTCTGCAAGCAAACCAGAAGCATGGAACGCCGATCCTACCAACAATACTGCATTAATAGCCCAAACTTTTAGAGAAGCTTGTGATGTAGCAGCCGATTTCGGTGAAAAATTGGCAGCCGAAGGTGAGATTTGTTGGGGCGGTATGCACAGTTGGACTGCTATGATAGATACATTAGAAGCGGTGAATCGTCCTAATATTGGTTTTCAAGCAGACATGGCACACACACTATTATATCTATTAGGTTACAACAGTCCTCAGGATCGTATTTTACCAGAAAATTTTGATTGGAGCGATCAAACTACTTTAGATGAAGGATTAAAAAAATTAACCCATGCTTTACGTCCTTGGACCCTTGATTTTCATGTGGCTCAAAATGATGGTACTGTGCATGGAACCGGTGCACATGATAAAACAGGACGCCACTGCCAAGCAACAGATCCCAATGGTAAATTAAACATTGCCAAGCATGCTGGCTTTTGGTTGCGCAACGAAGATGGAGCACTTACCAAAGCATTCAAACATATTTGTTGGGATGGTTGTATGTTCCCGAACGAAGTAATGACCAAACAACAAACATGGAATGATATCTTAGCTGCTATGATTCAAGTGCGTGATCAACATGGCTGGTACGAAGCGGAATAAATAATTAATAACAATATCTAATTTAAAAAATATGTCAACAAAAAAAATACTTAACATTGGTTTAATAGGTGGTGGCTTTATGGGTCGTACGCATTCTAATGGATATCGCCGCGTTCCTAACTTTTTTCCTGAACTTGCTTATACGCCTGTATTAAAAGCAGTTTGCTTTAGAAATGAAACAAAAGCAAAAGCTTTTGCAGAACAATGGGGTTATGAAAGTTTTGAAACAGATTGGAGAAAATTAATAGCGCGTCCCGATATTGATGCAGTAGACATTTGCACACCCAATGATACCCATGCCGAAATTGCGATTGCAGCAGCTGCAGCAGGAAAAATGATTCTTTGTGAAAAACCATTAGCACGTGACTTAGCAGAATCACAAGGCATGGTGGATGCCATCGAAAAAGCGGGTGTAAAAAATACCGTATGGTACAATTATCGTCGCTTGCCAGCAGTGACTTTGGCAAAACAAATTATTGATTCAGGAAAATTGGGAAAAATATTTCATTACCGTGCTAATTTTTTACAAGATTGGACCATCAATGAAAACCTACCACAAGGAGGCGAAGGACTATGGCGTATGGACGCTGCAGTAGCTGGATCGGGTGTACTAGGTGACTTGCTATCGCATTGTATTGATACAGCCATGTGGTTAAACGGGGGAATCAAAGATGTATCTGCGATGACTGAAACTTTTGTTAAAGAACGTATGCATCAACTTTCAGGAAAAGTGGAAGCCGTAAAAATTGATGACGCTTGTTCCTTTTTATGTCACTTCAACAATGGCTCTTTAGGTTTGTTTGAATCTACTCGTTATGCACGGGGGCACAAAGCTTTGTACACTTTTGAAATCAATGGGGCCAATGCATCTATTCGTTGGGACTTACATGATTTAAATAAACTTGAGTTTTATGACAATGCAGATGAGTCTAAATTAAAAGGATGGAGAACCATTCATATTACCGATGGCGATCATCCTTATATGGATAAATGGTGGGTGCCAGGATTAAGCATTGGATACGAACATTCTTTTGTGCATCAAGTGGCTGATTTCTTAAAAAGTATTGAAACAGGAGCTCCTTGCTCTCCTACTTTTAAGGAAGCATTAGACACCCAAAAAGTTTGTCATGCAGTGGCAGAATCAGCTGCTTCACGCAGTTGGAAAGATTGTGGCGTTTTATAAATAAATATATAGTAGCTAAAATTTAATAAAAAATTATATGAACCAAAAATTGATATCCCGTTTCGCCATCGCTTTGTGTATGGTAAGTAGTGTCTTTTGTTTACAAGCACAAAACAAAGCAGGCTTTGTCCAAATATTCGATGGCAAGTCTATGAAAGGTTGGGACGCGGATACCACTTTTTGGAAAGTAAAGGACCATAGTTTTGTAGGAGAGGTAACGCCTTCCACACCCATTAAAACCAATACTTTTTTAATTTGGAGAGGCGGCCTACCTGCTAATTTTGAATTTAAGGCAAGCTATAGAATTAGTCCAGAAGGAAATAGTGGCGTTAATTATCGAAGCGAAGAATTACCAGATATCAAATATGCATTAAAAGGATACCAAGCGGATATTGACGGGGGCAATGTATATACAGGCCAAAATTATGAAGAACGTGGCCGAGGATTTTTGGCCAAGCGCGGTGAAATTGCTTTATTAAAAACTGACAAGAGTCCCACCATCACTGGCTCAATAGGTAATTCGGATTCCTTAAAAAGCAAAATAAAAGTAGGTGATTGGAATGAGGTTCATATTATTGTAAACAACAATCACATGCAGCATTATATCAATGGTATACTAATGAGTGATGTCACTGATGAAGATCTTGTTAAACGTAAAATGAAAGGTTTACTAGGTTTGCAAGTGCACGTAATGCCTTTTATGAAAGTCGAGTACCGTAACTTATATTTAAAGCAGCTATAGGTTCAGTTCATAACATCTTAATCAAATAAGCTTTTCAGATTTTCAGAGAAACGATGTCCCAAGGTAGTCGTTAAAGAAAATTCTATAGTCTGAGGTCGCAAGTTGGATGAAGTAAGTTTATTGCTATAAATATCATAACTGATTCCCATCTTATACTTGTTGTATATCAGACCGAAATAAGGTATGATCGCATCCTTATCTCTATAGAAACAACCTACATAAAGTCTATTCCTTTCATCATTTATGGGAAGTCCAACCGCAGCCCCTAGATAAAAATATTCTTTCTCTAATCTGTTTTGATATTCTGCATGAAATAGAATTGTTTTAAGGTCTTCTAATTGATACTCCATATTAAGCATGGATAAAAATTGATAGTTTTGGGTAGCATCTTCTTTGATATCTGAATTGGTGGTTCTGTTTATAAAATAAGCGCTTGCTCCCAATTGCAAATACCATTTCTCAGATTGATACCCATACATAAAACCGCTATTTGTCGTATACTTTGTGGGGAATTTTTTTATAGCTTCTAAACTTGAAGCGTTAAACAATCTACCAGAATAAAATTGATCCCCAAAAGTTAAACTAGAAGCATCTATTGTTCTAGTTAATACAGAAAACCCAATACCCAATGAAAAGTAGGATGATTTTTTTTCATTGAAGTAAACGCGATACGCCAAACTATTCGTAATAGAGTTGGTTTGTAAAATTCCATTCAGTACCCTATCCGAAACACCTTGAATCCCATACCCAAGACTATTGGATAAATTATCATCGGTTTTAACAAAGCCAAAATCGAGTGCCACACCAGCAGTATAAAAGGGCTGTCCAACTCCTACAAACTGTGTTCTGTAAAAACTTTGAAATCTATTTGTCAAACCAAAGCCTACTGCAGCTGGGTTAAAATATTGTGTAGACATAAATCCTTGTGAGTTATAAGGCGTTTGCGTATTTCCTACTAGATGAATCAATAGCAAAATAAAAACTGTTAGTAAGGCTTTGCTTATTTTCATTTATCTTATTAAAATAAATGAACCAGTTTTAGAAACAGGCTCGTCTTTATAAGTTGTATAACTTATAAAATAAGTATAGGCATCCATTTCCTGTGGAACACCATTGGTTAAACCATTCCAACCTTCACTAACATTGGTTGTTTGAAAAACAATATTTCCCCATCTATTAAATATTTTTAAAAAATTAAACGTTTTTAAGCCTGCGCCATATTCAATTTTAAGTATGTCATTTAAATTGTCGCCATTAGGTGTGAAAGCTTTGGGTATAGAGATAACCACCTCTTTAGAAACATCCATAATGTATATATCATCTACTTTACAAAATGTACTTACATCTGTCCTTGTTAAGGTATAAGTAATTGATTTATTTCCATTAAAAACTGGATGCTCTATAAATCCATTGTTTAAATAAGTATTAGGAAACCATTCATATTGAGTATATCCTGGATCTTTTTTTAATGGATTTAAAACAGAATCAACATCTGTCAATACAAACAAAGTGAAAGTTGTAGGTGATACAGGCAAAACTACCTTGACAGAATCCCCATTTAAAAATTGTTCGTATTTCGGACAATAATCATTTGTAATAGCCAGTTTTATCCTATAGGAGCCAGCCGCAGTATAGGTATGTTTTACAGCTTGTGCTTTAGCAAAAGTTTTAGTATCACCAAAATCCCAATTAAAATATATATTTTTTGCCTCAGCTGCATTTGAATTTAACTGCAAAGGAGTATTGATACAAATGGAGGGATTATAACTTAAGGTATAAGTAGGTACAATTAGTTTTTTTATAAAAATAGAGTCTGACAAAAGTGAATTACATACCCCATCATTTACTTTTAATTTATACACCCCATTTAATAAGGTAGAAAATGTATCAATTTTACTAGTTGCCAATGCAGCTCCATTTAAAAACCAGGTAAATAAATATTTGCCGTCCCCCATTAAAGTGATGGGATCATTATTACATATGACAGTATCTTTTGCTTTTAGAACTGCCTTTGGGATGTCTTTGACCTCTATCCCCTTTAAATTATCATAATCGTAGGTGCATTTTTTTGCGTCTGTAGCAGTCATAGCTATTTTTACATTGCCAGGTATGACCCCTTTTACTATTTCATTTGTAAAAACAGCAGCTGCGTTATCTGTTTTCCATTCATAAAAATAAGGGGGGACTCCACCTTGCATAGCAGCGCTAAATGAAAGGGTATCATACAAACAAACATAATCTTTATTTGAAAAGATAGTTGTCCCAGTGGGAGGAGCTACCAAAGTAATACTGGTGAGGGTATCATCAGAACAGGCTCCACCGGAATAAGCAAATGCTTTAATCGTAAAGTTCATTTTATTAGGAAATGAAAAGTTTTTATATAAATGCTTATACAATTTATCAAAGACTGGGTTTTCATCTACAGTGGTATCTAACATATTCCCCTCATAATCCCAGAAAATAATTAATTTACCAATACTACCAATATCCACAACAGACTTATTAACAAAAGCTACTTCTCTATTAGAACACAATCCAGTATCATTCATGATTTTGAATGTTGCATTAGGAATAGAACCATTAACAGTAAACTGTAAAGTATCACTCGATTTACAACCCGCATTGCTTGTAACTTCTAGTGCTACCTTATAATCGCCAGTTTGATTGTACCTATGCTTAGGATTAGCAACGGTGTCTGTATTCGAAGCCAGGGTATTGGAGGCATCACCAAAATCCCATTTGTATTTAAATTTATTGGAGGCATCAACAATTTTAGTAGTATCCTTAAATTGAGCGAATGCATCTAATAAGCATACTTTAGGTAAAATAAATCCCACCTGTGGGTTTGGATTATTTTTTATTATATGATTCACTTTAGCTATGCAACCATTCTCTGTGATTACGGCTAGAGACACTGCATAATTCTTTAATGAATCAAATACATGGGTAACCGTTTGGTGCGCAACTTGTAGGGTATCAGTTACAGAACTATCTCCAAAATTCCAGGCCCAATATTTTAATACAGAAGTGCCAATTGATGAGGAAGAATCGGTAAAAGATATTTCTTTATGTTGACAATTTAATGCAGAAAAACCAAACTTACCCTTTGGCAAACTATCTACTAATATTTCCTTAGTAATGGTATCACTTAAACAACCAATATCGGTTATTACAAAATATTTTATGGCATATTTCCCAGACTTTGTTGGTAAAAATGTAACTGACTTCGCATTCGTATCTACCCCATTTCCTAAATTCCATTGATAACCTATTATTTTTCTATCCCCTTCCAATAGAACGGTTTTATCATTCAGGGTTATAGAATCAGAAATACAATGCGTTGTTATAATTTCATTTTCAACCTTAGGTGGGCCTGCTACTATTAAATCAAAATTCACTTCCTGTTCCCCACTACATCCATCTGCTGTTGGGTTATTTGCTATTACTTCAATATTATAAGTACCAACAGAATCATAAATGAGCGAAGTGCTTAAGCTGTACTTATAAATTCTTATCCCAGTAACAGCAATATAGGACGTATCTGCCTTTGGTTTATTATCTTGGACTGTATCATATTTAGGAATAATCCACTTTAAAGACAAGGGCTCATAGGGTAAGGTAATGGATGCTTTAAAAGGGGTTCCTCTGCAGGTGATGGGAAGTGAAACAGTACCATATTTGTTCACAACGGTTAATTGCTGATTCAAATCTTTTACATTGGTACCTGCATTGTAACCATATGACTCAACACTACCATATCCATAAGCAATCGCGTTAAAACCAGAATCAGAAGAAATAGTATGTGAACCAGTGGTTAATGAAGGTTGAAAGTAGACATAATTTGTATCAGCAGGATGTGCAACCCCGCCCTTTAAAGCAACCCCATCAATTTTTAATGTGTTGGCTCCATTTTTAGGAATGACAATATTTACATAGTGAGCATAAATGGCTGCATTGCCTGTAGCATTGATGGTGACCTTTTCTATGGTCTGCTCAATAGGACTCAAGTAAATCATTTCAGGATCTCCATTGGTAGTTATAACTTGAGGTTGCCCTGGTATAGTAAAGCCTGTGTTTCCACAACTTGAACTAGTAGTAATGTATTGAGCCACCATCATGGGCAAATCTGATACAATTGAATTGGCCGTATTACTTGTAAACTCATAATAGAAATTATTAATTAAAGTAGTTTTATTAAGCACTACTCCATTTAACTTAACAACAGTTTTAGGATCACTTACCGCTATACGATAATAATTATTTGGCATTTTATTAGTAGGGACCGTCAAATATTTTCTACCCCATGCATTGGCTGGAAATGCTTGTTGAATATAATTATCAGCACTTCCAGAATTTGCAGTACAGGTTAAACTTAATTTTCCGGAACCTGAAAAAACAGCAATTTTTTTACACGGGCTAGTAGCAGTAGCCACGGATCTAATTCTAGTACCTGTTAAATCTTCCCCTTTATAAGGATTGACTAAACTAGTTAACTTACCGAAAATATTATAAATTTCGCCTTTATTTAATACCACTCTAATGGTATCTCCTTTTGCATTATTTATTGTATTAGCTGTAGGAATTATTTCAATATTGGTATTGTCTTCTGTGGCAATTACATAAGAATAGCAATACGAATATGGACTGTTTGAAACCTGAGTGAAATTGATTGAATAATAATCACGCGCCAATGTTGTAACTGGAAATAACAAGCTGGCACCTGAAATACTTCCGTTGTATATATGCGCGTAGGCAATAATATTGGCATCAGATAAAACATGAATGCCTTTCCCAGACTTTCCTTCTTTTGTAAGCCTGGCATCTTCAGGACCTAGTTTTGGTATCGTATCAGAAACCGTAACTTTATTGGCAATTACTTGATAGGTTCTTTTCCAAACAGGAGAAGTATTAGGGATCTCTACAGTGACAGTTGCATTTCGATCCGAAGTGAAATATAAAACCATGTTTTGAGTACCTCCTGTGATGGTATCCTCAGTGCCTTTGCCATTATACATACTAACATGACTTCCATACCCCACCCAAAACTCTTTTCCTTTGTTTGAAAAATCTTGACCTAGACCCGAAAGGGATTTCGAGAATATTAAAAATATTAAAATAAATCTATATACGAAATTGCCCAATCTATTTATCTTTAAGTAGTAGACAATAAATTTAATAAAATATTTAATCAGAAACGATAAAAAAAGCTTCAAATAGATAGATAAAAATGTACCTAATAACAAAGACGGAGCCTTCTATTTTTTAATCTACATCAAAAAAGAAAAATTAAAGCCTCCTTATTTTCTTTGTTTGGCTCTAAAATAATTAATGGCCATCACCCCTAAGATAATCACCAATCCAAAAAATTCTCTCGATTCTTCTACCCAAGGTTTTTCGGCCTTCATGGTAGAGGCAATACTTGTTGCATCGTGAAATTTTATCCAGTCTATGATACCATTGGTATCAAACATTTTATAAATGGCATAAGCCCCAAATACTAAGAAGCCAGCCCAATAGGCCTTTTTATTGATTGGCTTTTGTTTTACTTCACAATAACACAATACGGCAGGATACAAATAAATAGGGACCCATAAATAAGGATCAGGATCATTGTATTGAACTGCTGCAAATAGAATAAATACAAAGATAAATAGGGTGTTGAAGGTTTTCATAATCTAAATTTAATAAAAAAAAGGAAGCTAGTAACCAATTATAATTTTATTTTTTTAAATCCTGTACACATCTAAATCCAGTATGCTCTAAACTAGTATCAGGACTACTCTTCATTCTTCTTGAAACTCGATATCCAGAGCAATAAGCGTCATTGCATAAAAAACTTCCACCACGTAATACTCTTTTTTGCGTATAAGGTTCGTCTGGATCATAACTACTGGCTGGACCTGCAGGGTCAATGGTTTCTTTATCCTTTAAGGAAGTATAGTAATCATTTTTATACCAATCACTACACCATTCCCAAACATTCCCAGCCATATCGTATAAGCCATACCCATTGGGTAAAAATGTTTTAACGGGTGCAGCAAGTTCATAGCCATCTTTTTTTTCATTCAGGTAAGGAAACTTTCCTTCCCAAGTATTGGCTTTAGGTTGGCCTTCATTGATAGGTTCATTACCCCATGGATAAATTTGTTCTTTAAGCCCACCTCTTGATGCAAACTCCCATTCGGCCTCGGTTGGCAATCTTTTTCCAGCCCATTTACTATAGGCGTTCGCATCATCCCAACTTACTTGCACTACAGGAAAATTCTCTTTACCAATAATGGAAGAATTAGGGCCATCTGGATGTTGCCAATCTGCACCAGCCATCCATTCCCACCATTGACTGTAATTATTTAAATCAACTGGGCCTTTGGCCGATTTAAATACCAATGAAGCAGCCACTAATAATTCCTCGGCAGGCTTGGGCGTACCGGGTGGTACTGATTTTTTTAATTCTTCCCAATCTGGTTTTCTTTCTGCAGTAGTAATATATCCAGTGGCATCTATAAACTTTTTAAATTGCGCATTGGTCACTTCGGTTACGTCTATATAAAACGAATGCACAGTTACTTTGTGTTTAGGAAATTCATCTCTATCCGCTTGGTCATTGTCTCCGCCCATGTTAAATGTACCGGCAGGAATTAAAGCCATCCCTTGGGTAGAACTAACTTCACTGATATGAAATACGGTACTGTCATGGGTTATAGAAAATCTAGAAGGTATTTTCATACAACATGCAGGGACCGTATCTTTGGTTTTTGTACTTGCTTGCGCCATTAGGCCATTGCCTATGATACATAAAATAAGCGCAGCAACACTTACTACTATTTTATACCTTCTACTAAAATATTTCAAAGTGTAATTCAATTTAATTAATTTTTTTTACCAATTTCCCAACAGGTCTTACATTTTCACCTACCCTGTTTTGTAAATCATCTCCCAAATCCTTTCTTGCTTCTTCGGCCAATTTATTTAATTCACTTACTATTGATGGATTTTGATTTTTCACATCATATGCTTCCGATGGGTCTCTTCTTAAGTCGTACAAAGCATAAGGCATGATAATATTTTCAGGGGTATTGCCAGGATATCCATCTTTACCAGGCACTTGATTCAAATACGATCTAGAAGGATGCTCAAATACCAATTTCCAATTATCTCTTCTAACAGCTTCCAAAGAATTTTTTCTGTAATAATAAAGAAAATTTTTGCGTGGTGTTGCGTTCATGTCCCCATTAAAAATAGGCATCAAACTTACCCCATCAATTTTATTTTCGGGCAATGCTAATTTACAGATGCTGGCGATGGTTGGCAAAATATCAATCGCAGAAACCAATTGATTGCAAATTTGACCGGCTTTAATATTTCCTTTCCATCTTACAATAAATGGGACTCTGTGCCCTCCTTCAAAGCTAGTACCCTTGCCTTCTCTAAAGCCACCTGCATTGCCTGCATGATTTCCGTAGTTCAACCAAGGTCCATTGTCACTTGTAAATATGACAATGGTATTTTTGTCCAAACCATTGGACTTCAAAGTTTCCAGAATACGGCCTATTCCTGCATCCACTTCTTGAATAACATCCCCAAACAAGCCTTGCTTACTTGTGCCTCTGAATTTTTTTGATGCATTGATAGGAACATGTGGCATATTGTGTGCTAGGTATAAAAAGAAGGGTTTGTTTTTATTTTTTTTAATAAAGGAGATGGCTGCATCCGTGTATAACCCTGTCAAAGTAGATTGATCTTCTAATGTTTTTATTTCTGCTATTTTTTCATTGTCTTTGATGATAGGTAAAACAGGATGCTTTGATTTAAAATTTTCTGGCTTAGCAGGGGTACCATCATATTCCATAGGCCACATATCATTTGAATAAGGAATACCAAGGTATTCGTCAAACCCCTGTTGCAATGGAAGAAATTCTTTATTGTCTCCTAAATGCCATTTGCCAAAAATAGCTGTGGCATATTTTTTTTGTTTCATCATCTCTGCAATGGTCACTTCACTATGTGCCAAACCCGTTTCACTTCTTGGACCTAATGCGCCAGCAATTCCAACCCTGTTGGCATAACATCCTGTAAGTAAGGCAGCTCTAGAAGCGCTACAAACGGCTTGCGGCGTTAAGTAATTGGTAAATCGAATTCCGTCCAATGCCAATTGATCAATATTCGGGGTACGAATATCCAAGGCCCCATAACAGGATAAATCTCCATAGCCCAAATCGTCCATCAAAACCAAGACAATATTGGGCGCTGATTCTTTTTTTTGTGAAAACCCTGCATGTGCAATGAGTAGGGTACAAAAAATAAAAATGTATTTTACTTTATTAATACGCATGGTATTTATTTTAAATTATTTCTTTAATTGATTTTCTTTTTCTAAAATAGCTTTTGCCTCTTTGTCCTGATATTTATCTATCAATAGATTAAGCTTCGTTTTTAAATTAGCGATGGTAGATTGATATTTTTTTTCATCAATTCCATTTTTCATTTCACTTGGGTCATTTTTTAAATCGTAAAATTCCCAGGTGGTAGTAGCATTGTAGAATCGAATTAATTTGTACTGTGTAGTACGTATGCCAAAATGAGGGCTTACATGATGTGGCTCTGGATATTCATAGTAATGATAGTAAAGCTCGTCCTTCCATTGCTTAATTTGATTGTTTTTTAATAAAGGTACCAGCGATATCCCCTGTACTTCGGCAGGTATCTTCACATGTGCTAGATCCAAAATAGTGGGTGCCCAGTCTATGTTAGAAGCAAATCTGGTGATGTTGGTACCTGGCTTAATCATTTTCGGATACCTGATTAAGAACGGCGTCTTTAATGATTCTTCATACATAAATCTTTTATCAAACCAGCCATGCTCACCCAAATAAAATCCCTGATCTGATACATAAATTAGCACCGTATTTTCAACCAAATTATTTTTATCCAAGTAATCAAGAATCTTACCAATATTTCTATCCATAGATTTTGCTACGGCAAGATAATCTTTCATGTAACGTTGAAATTTCCAAGCAGATAACTCCTTTCCGGTTAATTTCTTTTCATCAAATTCTTTGGTTACTCCATCGTAATATTTTTTTAGCACAGCGCGTTGTTCGTCATTGAGTCTTTTAAAGTCCCCTGTTTTATAATCCATATGCACTTTTACATCTTCATTCATGCGCATTGTTTTTTCTACGGTCATATCCTGGCGCATAGCTGCATCTCTTCCTTCATAGGTATCATAAAAATTAGTCGGTAAAGGAAACTGGATGGCGTCATAAGCGCCCAAGTCGGGTAAATCTGGGATCCATTCTCTATGCGTTGCTTTCTCTCCAACCACCAAACAAAAAGGTTTATTCTGATCTCTACTATTTAACCACGCTAAAGATTTTTCGGTAATGATGTTAGTAACATATCCATTTTGTTGAATTGTATCTTTATGGCTACTAATAAAATCTGGATTATAATAATTGCCCTGCCCTCTTAATATGTTGAAGTAATCAAAACCTTGTGGCAAATTTCCCAAATGCCATTTACCTACCCAAGCTGTTTGATAATTATTTTCTTGAAGCAAGCGTGAAAAAAGAAATTGATTGACGTCGAATTTTTTTTCATTTAAAGGATACCCATTTTGATGGCTGTACTTTCCAGTTAACAGGGTAGCTCTACTTGGACCACAGATGGAATTGGTCACAAATGAATTTTGAAATATAGCCCCTTCTTTTGCAATGCGGTCAATATTGGGTGTGGTCATTAATTTACCGCCATAAGCTCCAATCGCTTGATAGGCATGGTCATCAGAAATGATGAAAACAATATTGGGCTGCTTTGGCGTATTGTTTGTTTGACCATAAGACTTGGTACCGATGGTACCTAGAAGAAGCAAAGAAAAGAAGGCAATTCTAAGGGAATTAAACATGTGATTAGGCTTTGGTAAATACTACCTTAAATATACTCAAATAATCGATTTTCACGAAGCCTAAATTCTGAAATTTATTGGGGCATTAACCGTGCAGCTAGATGATCCAAAACCTGAAAAGCAGTTTCGGCCATTTTATTCCCTTTATTGTCTAACAAAGGATTGATTTCTGTAAATTCTATACAAACTACTTTTTGAGTCGCTATAAAACGATCCATAATTTCTATAATTTCAACATCAAAAAATCCAACCGGCACTGGGGTGCCAGTGCCATAGGAAACAGAATCACAATCCATAGAATCTACATCAAATGAAATATAAATAAGATCGCAATTTTTCAATTTTTCAATGGCTTCGTTAATACAAACCAATATACTTTTAACTCGCACTTCTTCTACTTTAAAAAATTGAATCTTGTTTTGATGGATTATTTTTTCTTCGGCTTGCTCAAAATCTCGCAGGCCAAAATAAACTAAATGATCGGGGGTAATTTTTGGTCCAGGCAATCCAATATTTTTTAAATGTTCCCAATGCGTTTGCGTAGGTTCCCCAGGTACATTGATCTGACAATTTAAATTATCAAACGCCAATGCAGCAGCTAAAGGCATGCCATGAATATTGCCCGAAGGAGAAGTAAAGGGTGAATGCAAGTCGGCATGTGCGTCTATCCATACAACCCCTATTGTTTTAGTTGGGTAAGCAGCTTTGATTCCACTGATGGTACCTAATGCAGAAGAATGATCGCCAGATAAAACAATCGGAAAATAACCATCGATCAAATTTTGTGCTACTACTTTTGAAACACGCTCGCATTGCTCCGTTACATGCTCAATTCTTTTAGCAAAATTATTATTGACCTTATTATAAATGGTTTCATTATGTGTTTCAACATCTTGATAGGCATGTCTGTGAAAAAAATCATTCTGGCAATTAATGGCGGCAATCTCTATGGCATCAATGCCCATATCTGAACCCCTGGTGCCCGCACCAATATCAGATCTATTTTTGATGAGTTTAATTTTCATAGTGCTCCATTTTAAACGTATTGATAGTACAAAGGTCGTTAAATAAAATTCAATAAAATAATTATTCAAACCTAACCGAATGGAGTTATCAATTTATTAACACACTACCCTTAAAGCTGCGATTTACATTATTAATTCGTATTTTAAGTAATATATTTATACTGACCAATAATTTATAATTTTTAAATACGCCCTATGAAACCTATTTTTTTAACTTGCCTTCTTGTAGGATTATTCCAATTAGGTCATGGTCAAATTACAGAAGTATTGCCCAGTGCAAAACAACAAGCGTGGATAGAAAATGAAATTGGTGTGATTATCCATTTAGACATTAATATTTTTGCTCCTGAAACTTTTAACTACGAAAAAAAAGAAACCCTTCCTCCTTTAACTGCGTTTAATCCTTCCAAACTAAACACAGACCAATGGATTCAGGCTGCCAAAGCCGCTGGCGCTAAATATGCAGTACTCACTGCAAAACATGGAACTGGTTTTTGTTTATGGAATACTAAAGTGCACAAATACCACACAGGCAATACCCCTATAAAAAAAGATGTACTGGCTGCTTTTATAAAATCCTGTAAAAAATATGGTATCAAACCGGGGGTTTATTACAATACCAATATGAATACCTACTATGATGCTGGGTACAAACCCATGTCTGATGCAGATAGGCTAAAATACAATCAAGCAGTATATCAACAATTAGAAGAGCTCTGGTCTGAATATGGATCCTTGTACGAAATTTGGTTTGATGGTGGCATCATGTCAGATAAAAAAACGGGCATTGCAGATAAAGTAAAAACACTATTAAAAAAATACCAACCCAACGCTTGTCTGTTTCAAGGTCCTCCTGGTATGAATAATATTTTAAGATGGGTTGAAAATGAAGACGGAAGAACTCCCTACCCATTTTGGAGCCGAATCAATTCTGTTATCAATAATAAAGGACAGGAAGAAATTGTGAATGGGCCTGGCGATCCTAATGGCAAATATTGGGTAAGTGCTGAAGCAGACTTTCCCAATAGAAATAAAAGCGCTTGGAATGGCGGTTGGTTGTGGAGAGCCAATCAAGAGCAATATCTTTTTACTGCAAATGATTTAATGAGCAGGTATTATACATCTGTAGGCAACAATACCAATATGCTAATAGGAATGGGTATCGATACTTCTGGACGGTTTCCCGAAGCGGATGCTAAAGTATTTGCAGCTTTTGGTGATAAACTTAAAAAAAGAAAACAAGCCACCATCGATTCTTTAACTGGTATGGGCAATTTGCACCAGATTACTTTTAAGAAGCCTACAAAAATTAATGAAATTGAAATAGGTGAAGATATTTCAAAGGGTGAAAATATTAAAGGCTACACCGTTGAGGTTTTGCAAAAAGGAGTTTGGAAAAAAGTAGTAGAAGGAATTTCTATAGGTCACAAACGAATTCAACAATTCAATACCGTAGAAGTAGATGCATGTAAATTAACGATTACTGCAGCCATTAAAAAACCTACCATCAAAAGTTTTAAAGCTATTTTTTTTGATCCATTTCAAAAAGATGAAAATTATATTTTTATTCAAAAAAAAGAACGAAGAAATGATACCACAAAATGGAAACTGGTATGGGAAGACAATTTTGACAAAGCTACTTTAGATACCAATTACTGGAGTAGAATTGGCTTGTTTACTACCCCAAAATGGAAAACGCCCATAGAAAAATGGAGAGAGGTTACTGGCTGCTTTAGGTACATTTCCTCCACCAATGATAGCGTCGTCTATTTTGATAAAGAAAATATTTACTTAAGTGGGATAGTCAACAATGACACCCTTAATGGCGACCCTCGTCCTATGCTTACAGGTGGAATTTATAGCTGGAATAAATTTGCCTTTCAATATGGCCGTATCGAAATCAAAGCCAAATTAGATGCAGCTTATGGTTCTTGGCCTGCTATTTGGATGATGTCTGAAAAAGAAATCTACCCCAACCAACACAATGGAGAAATGGATATCATGGAAAAATTAAACCATGATGCCTTTGCTTATCAAACGACACACAATCATTATACCATTACCCTAAAAAAAGAAGTGCCAAAAAAATTCAATACCGCTAAAATAAATACCAATGACTACAATGTATATAGTGTTAGTTGGTACCCAGATAAATTAGTGTATGCCATTAATGGAATTGAAACCATCACTTACCCCAAAGTGCCATCAGCTGGCACTTATCAATGGCCCTTTGACCAGCCTTTCTATTTAATTATTGACCAACAATTAGAAGGTAGTTGGCCTGGTAAAGTAACCAACCCAAAAGAATTGCCTACACGCATGATTGTAGATTGGGTGAGATTGTATCAATAGCTTCAATTTAAGCATAAAATATTTTAGGCTTTGAGCTTCTCTAAAATATAATCTCTGCTTGTTTTACCTAATTGCTCCTGACCCACTAAAAAATTTTGCCTAACTACAATAGATGTTTTTTCTCTACTTTCTGGTGTCCAACCGGGAGGCATGAATGCCAATGCTAATTTATTTTTTAATCCCTTGGTCTGTTTTAAATCCTTATACAAACAAATACATTCTCCAAAATAAAAATCAATAAAATTAGTTACATCCATTTGTCTTGTAATACCATATTCAATTTTCACTTCGTCTTTTTCATTCTGTAAAGTGCCAAATAACCAATCCCAAAATGGTAAGAGCACACAAAAATTAGTGTCCATGTACAAAGGATTTTTTGCATGATGCACCCGATGATGAGAAGGCGTGATAAATATTTTTTCAAGTATCCCAAGTTTCCCATTCTTAAAAGCATCTTCGCCTGCGTGAATGAAAGTGCCCCAAGTACCATCAATCACCAATATAATAGCTACCATTTCGGGTCTTACGCCCAGGATCATTAATATAGGTACTTGAATGGCTGCTGTGTAATATCCTTCTGCAAAAAAATGCACCCATGCCACCGTTAAATTCATTTCGGCTGGTGCATGATGCGGAGAATGCAAACACCAAAACAACCTTACTCTATGTGCTGCATAATGCCAAATCCAATAGGAAAGCTCCCACATCAAATAAGCATACAACCAACCATACCAATTTTTTTGTACTGTGAACAAAGCAAATTTTTGAAAAAACGGCATCATTTCAATGTAAACAAAAATGATGATGAGCTTAGATAAATATTGATTAAAAACTTTGGCTAAAAAATTAGATTTATACCTTCTAAAGAATTCTGTAATAAAAGTAGTTTGTTGAATGCGTTTGAAAATGATGGAGAGCTGACTGCTAAATGGATGCCCTTGTAAGTTTAATTTTAATTGATTTAACTTGAGCTTTAGATTTTTAAAAGGATTCATGATTACAAACAATCTGATTATTTCTACCAACAAGAAAAAAGTAGTTAGCATCGAAAGCAAGGCCATCACCGACTGATAATATATTTTTTTCTGGATGGGATCGGCCATATTATTTAAATAGCCCATGCCCATAAAGCTTTTGATACTGCCATCGATAAATGAACCAATAGTAACATATAAAATAGAAATGGCAAAACCAAGAAATAATATGTTCTCCAGACTTCTCCATATAGATTTAACCTTTTGCATAGTGGCGTTTTTTGAATAAAATGAGTGATTCAATACTAGTTAATTCGGTCGTAGGTCTCCTTAAATTATTTAATGAATATAATAAAAATATTACACTCCAATTACAGATTATTGCTAATAATTTTGATTAAATTTATATCAATAGAAATCTTTTATACTAGATAAAAAATGAATACACTTGTTTGTAAATCGCCTGGTTTATTCAACTACGAAGAAAAATCAATCCCTGATCTAAAAAAGGGATATGTTTTAGTACAGGTAAAAAGAGTGGGCATCTGTGGTACCGACTTACATGCTTATAAAGGCACCCAGCCCTATTTTAGTTATCCCAGAATATTAGGTCACGAGCTAGCAGGCGTAGTGAAAGACCATAATGGCTCTTCTTTATGTGCCAATGAGGAGGAAATAACTATCCTCCCTTATTTTAATTGCGGCAATTGTGTCGCATGCAAAAGTAATAAAGAAAATTGCTGTGTTCATCTACAAGTTTTTGGAGTTCATATGGATGGCGGTATGTGTGAATACATTGTGGTGCCAGAAAATAGTATTGTCAAAAGCACGGGTTTAAATTTAGATACCTTAGCGATGATTGAACCCTTTAGTATTGGTGCGCATGGAATGCGGAAAGCTCAATTGCGCAAAGGAGAAAATGTATTGATCATGGGTGCAGGTGCCATTGGATTGGGTGCCATGGAATATGCAAGAATCCATGGAGCCAATGTGATTGCTATGGAAATGGATGCGACTCGACTTGATTTTGCAAAAAAATATTTAAATATAGAACATACCATCCATCCAAAAGAGGAGGATGTATTTGAAAAATTAAAATCTATTACTCGCAACGAAATGCCAACCGTGGTAGTAGATGCCACTGGAAATCAGAAAGCCATTAACAATGGATTGCTTTACCTCGCTCACGGTGGAAAATATATATTAATTGGTTTACAAAAAGAGGAGCTTATTTTTAGTCACCCCGAATTTCATAAAAGAGAAACTACTTTAATGAGTAGTAGAAACGCGAACAGAGTAGATTTTGAATGGGTCATAGAAAATATTAAAAATGGAAACATTCATCCCGAAAATTATATTTCACATAGGGTGAAATTCAAAGCATTAAAAAGTGTCTTCGAATCTTTCTATCAACCAGCCGCTAAAGTGATTAAAATTATGGTCGAATTAGATTAATGTGATGCTACTGGAATTTTAGCACCCATGGGTATATTGTATCCCAGGCTTAAAATGAATTCAAGCGTCCCAAAATTTTGACGCGCATTGCCTTGGTACACATCTAAGTTATAGTACATAGCATAATCTAATTTTCCAGAAAATTCTAGATATAACTTTTTATAAAAAGTACTTCTTAGTACATATTCTGCGCCAGTATTCCATCCGCCAAATTGAAACTTGCTGTTGTTCTCTTTCCCAAATAAAGAGTTTTGTACGTGTGGGATAAGTGGGCCAACGCCGAACTTAGCGAGACCATCAATGGTAATATTTTTTGTAGATAAACTTTTAAACCGCTCTCTCTTTACCACATTGAATAATAAAAAATTAGCACCGTTGTTTAAATAATAATAATTCTTGGATGTGCCTTCTCCAGTTTTTGAAAAAATAAAACTGGAATCAATGGCAGCGCCATGATAGGTGCCCACCATGTGAATGGTTTGATTGTCTTTAATCAAGGCCTTGGTATGATCAAAATTTATTTCAAATGCCCAATCTTTATTTTTATCGAAAAAATAACCGAAACGATAATTGTATTGAGGAATGCTTAAAGCAGTATTAAACAACCCTTCATCCCAACCCGGATGATCCGCTAAAACCGTATTTTTAAAATTAAAATTATTGTTTAAAGCGGGTTGATTGACAAAAATGTTAGAATTGGTATAGTAGTCTTTATTGTATCCCCAAGAAAAGTAAAATTCTCCCTTTCGTTCTGTTTTTTGAGCAAAACTTGTCAAAATAATCATCGTCAATAAGCTCAGTAACAAGGCCTTCTTCATTAGAAATCAATTTTTGCAAAGATAGCCAAAACAATGCTATTTATGACACCTTAAAATTCCAGATTTGGCTTTTTGATCCAAAGAATTTTTGAAAGCTGTATTTTTCATCTCCATACAATTTTTATAAAATACAATGGCAGTAGTGTAGTCCTTCATATCCTCATAAATGAAACCAATTTGCAACGCCGACCTAGCAGCAAAATATTGTTTTGAATTTTTTCCCTTTTCAATGGTTGATTTATAAAATTTTATCGCCTGCTCTTTGTCGCCCAGTAAATCATATATTCTGGCTAAACGATAGGAGAATTCTGCTTTGTCATCTTCGGTAGTAAAATCAAGGGTGGTTTTATCAGCTAAAATTTTTAATGCTTGTACTTGAAAACCCCCATCACTAAAAATGCGCGATTTTAACAACAATAAATTGGGCCATCCATTTGATTTTGCATTTTGATAGGCTAATTTATCGGCTTCCGATATTAAATTTCCCTGCTTCAGTACTTCTGCTCTATACTCATTGGCTTTTTTAATATCGTTTTTCAAATACGCAATGAGACTTAATTTTTCATACGCATCTTTAACATAAAAATTACCCTTAAAGCTATTTACAAATTGAGTAAATTCTTTTTCTGCATGGTCTAATTTCATTTCATAGAACTTCACATAGCCCAATTCATAATGCCAAAATGGAATGGCTAAATAGGCATCCCCTTGTTCAATATTAGTAGCAATGTCTAATGCCTTAAGGGGTTGTTGATGGTTTAAATATAAATTGGTAGCCATGTAAGCATGTACATGATTCTTCTTAAAATCATAGCCTGTATGTTCAATAAAATCAAAAGCCTTTTTTGTATTGCCTTCAAAATTCATAACCAAGTAGGGATAAATTAACAAGGCCTCATTCATGGCCATTTTTGAATACTCATCTTTGCTATTAATGTATCCCAATACCATTTCATTGCCTTTGGAAATACTTCCTTTAAAACCAAAAATATTTAACATCCATTGATAGTTGGTGGGTACGGCCCCAATGACCGTAGTTAATAGTCCAAAGTATAAATTGTTGGGACTAAATTTTGGATACAAATCTTTATTTTCTTTAAACAACATATAGGCTTTCCGAAAGTCTAAAACAGCTTCTATATTTTTATCAAATTTTATTGCCAATATCGCTTTATGAAAATGCAATAATCCTAAACTGTATAAATAGTAGGGCGTATTTTTAGGGCCTGCTTTTATTAGATCTATTCTTTTCTCTAGGCGTGGATAAAAATTATTATACTCTGCTATATTTTCATTAAAAAAAGATTGATACAAATCGGCTCCACTCTCTAACAATAAATAAAAAAGATTATTGGTATGGTTGTTTAATTCTTTGTCAATTACTTTTCTGGCTTCCGGAATTCTTAATGAACTAATAGACTCATAGGTTTTTTGTACCTTCTCATTCCAACTATATTGCGATTGAGCAACGCCATTCAAGGAAGCAAGCAACATAAATAAAAACAAACCCTTTTTCATACTTGTAAAAGTAAAGCTTCTAAGAAATAATAAGGCCGATTGGGCTTACTATTATTTAAAATTATTTAACGCCCCTTCGTTTTATGTAATTATTCTTATTTTAAAAAAATATGCTTTAAATTGTTGGAATTCCCTATCAAAAAATTGAACTTTAAATAATGAAACCACTATTTACATTTTTATTTAGCATAGCCGTTTTTACACACCCCTTTGCTCAAAAAGCAAATTCATTTACAATCCTACCACTTGGGGTGAAGGGAGGATTGGACGAATCCAACCTTTCGGCCTATATGATAGCTGCTGCAGGTTCGGACAATTATATTTGTCTGGACGCTGGCACCATCAACGCTGGATTACAAAAAATAGTAGCCTCTAAATTATTTTATGGGTCAAATGCAGAAGACATTCAAAAAAAATACATCAAAGCCTACTTCATTTCTCATGCGCATTTAGATCATGTAGCTGGTTTAATTATGAACTCACCCAATGATATTGCAAAACCTATTTATGCACTGCCTTCTGTTATTGATGTTTTAAAAAACCAATATTTCACTTGGAAAAGCTGGGCCAATTTTGGGAGTGAAGGTGATTTGCCAATTTTAAATAAATATACTTACCAGCTAGTTAATAATAACAAAGCAATAGACCTACCCAATACAGAACTTACAGTAACCCCATTTGTATTAAGTCATGTAAAACCTTATGAGAGTACCGCATTTTTAATTCGCAATAAAAATAATTATGTTTTATACTTAGGAGATACCGGTGCAGATGTAGTTGAAAAAAGCAAACAATTAGATGCATTATGGCAAGCCATAGCTGAAAAGATAAAAGCAGGACAATTAAAAGCCATTTTTATAGAAGTGTCTTTTGACAATAGCATCCCTGATAAATCCTTGTTTGGTCATTTGACACCCCGTTTGTTGATGCAAGAAATGATTTCTTTAAATAAATACGCTGATGGACTTTTAAAAAATACGCCTATCTATGTAACCCACATCAAACCTTGTGCCAATTGCGAATCAAACATCAAAAAAGAATTGATGGAAGCCAATTTGCTTGGTCTTTCTTTGTTTTACCCAGAACAAGGCAAGATAATTCAGCTTCACTAGTTAGTGGATGGAATTTTAGTTTTTAATAAAAATTTAATTGACCTTTACCCTGCTTGACTTTAATAAAACCTTTATTCAAATAAAATATTGCTACTATGTCCAATTCAAACAACCAAAACAAATCTAATTCCCGCCGTCAATTTTTATACCAAAGTACTTTGACTTCAATGGGTTTACTTCTTTTATGTAAAACAGGATTGGCATCTTCACGTTTTGGCTATATTGGAGAAAAGCCAAACTCAAAAATAAATGGTGTTCAATTGGGAACCATTACCTATTCCTTTAGAAGCATGCCTAGCAGTGTAGAACAATTACTTCAATATTGTATAAGTGCTGGCATCAGCGGTATTGAATTAATGGGAGATCCTGCAGAAGCCTTTGCAGGCAGCCCAGTTGGAGTATTGCCTCCTATGAACTTTCCTCCACCTTCATCCAATCAAAAGGCACAACCCATGGTGCCTCCTCCAGAATTTATAAAGATGATGGAAGAGAGAAGTGCAAAAGCAAGAAGCTGGAGAGAAAATGTTTCCATGGATAAATTTGTGGAACTAAGAAAAATGTTCAATGATGCTGGAATAACCATTTATGCTTTTAAACCAGAAGCCGCTATGGGAATGAAGAGCTCCGATGCAGAAATTGATTATGCGATGCGTGCGGCAAAAGCTTTAGGAGCCAGTTCTGTTAACATTGAACTTCCAACCGATATCGAACATTCTAAAAGATTGGGTGAGTTTGGTAAAAAGCACAAAGTATATGTAGGATACCATGCACATTTGCAAGCGACCGATACCGCTTGGGATATTGCTTTAAGTCAATCTCCTTACAATGCGATGAATTTAGATTGCGGCCACTACATTGCTGGTGGAGGAGCCAATACCAAGGAAACTTTATTGGCTTTAATTGAAGCCAAGCATGATCGTATTTCTAGTATGCACCTAAAAGACAGACATAATAAAGTAAATGGTGAAAAAAATATGCCTTGGGGAGAAGGAGATACCCCGATCAAAGAAATTTTAACTTTATTGAAAAATAAAAAATATAAAATCCCTGTTTCAATTGAATTAGAATATGACATTCCTGCTAATTCTGATGCGGTAAAAGAAACAAGAAAATGTTTTGAGTATGCAAAACATATTTTAGAAAATTAAACCTTAAAACGTATGACCAAAATATTGCCAAAAAATACTTTCGTACATCATGTACTATTTTATTTAAAGAACCCGAATGCTGAAGCAGATAAAAATAAATTTTTAGAAGGCATTGAATTACTTTCTAAAATCCCGCATATTCAACAATTACATATTGGCACCCCTTCCATTTCCAAAAGAGAGGTGGTAGTAAGTGATTACACTTATTCTTTGTTGTGTATTTTTGATTCTATCGAAGAAGAAGATCATTATCAAATTCATCCTTTGCATGATGAATTTAGAAACAATTATGAACACTTATGGGAAAAAGTAGTTATTTACGATTCAACCACCAATACACCGGAAAACCAGTAGCAATAAGCGTTAAGCCCCAAATGGCTTCATAGGGTTGATTGATAATGGTCATTACAAATAAGGCCACACAAAAGATAAAAAAGAAAGCAGGTACCAATGGGTAACCAATTACCTTGTACTTTCTTTCTATTTTTGGATGCGTTATTCTTAAAATAATAACACCTAATGCCGTACTTCCATAGAAAATAAAGGAAGCAAAAACAAGCATATCTGTTAATTGATCAAAAGTGCCAGAAAATACCAAAGCGATGGCCCAGAAAGCTTGAATGAATAAAGCCACATCAGGTGTGTTGTATTTGGGATGAACAGAAGCTGCTTTATAAAAAAACAATTTATCCCTAGCCATGGCATACATAATTCTGGAGGACATTAAAATACTACTATTGGTTGAGTTGAGTGTAGTTACTACAATTAAGCTGGCCACTAATACCATCCCAAGATGTCCACTAAGTTTTCCTGCTACTTCAACAGCCGCTATTTTATTAGGCGTGCTGTTTAATTGCATGAAATAATCAATTGGTAAAATAGTTGCAAAAACTACATTTAACAATACATACGTAACGATGACGATTAAAGTTCCAATTCCTAAAGCCAAAGGAAGATTGCGTTTTGGACTTTTAACTTCTTCCCCAATATAGGCAATATTATTCCAGCCTTCATATCCCCAAAATGCTCCTAAACTGGCTACGAATAAGGCTTTCATTAAATTCCATCCATGTAAAGTAGGTGCTGATGCAAGCCGACTGCTTTGAGTAAGGTTTTGTACACTTCCAATGGTAGAACTCAACCCCACAACAATAAATACTACAATAGCTATCAACATCAAATAGGTTAAGAAGCTACTTAATTTGGCTGCAAATTGCACGCCCCTGTAATTAAGCAAAGTGAGTAAAATAATTAATATAGAGGCGACTACTTTGATGGATAGATTTTGCAATAAGGCGATGCCTAAAAAACTAGCATCCGACGAATACACTGGGAAAGGAAATAAACTATTCAATGATTGTGAAAAAATATACGCCAAGGCAGCAATAGCAGCTGTTTTAATAACAGTGAAACTTGCCCAACCATAAATGAAGGAGAAAAAACGTCCGTACACTTTTTGAAAATAAAAATACTCCCCTCCTGAATTAGGAAACATACTTGCCATTTCTGCAGTGGAAAGTGCCCCTGCCAAACTAATGATCCCAGCCAACACCCAGCATAAAATAACCAATAAAGGAGAACCCAACTCATGCGCCATTGGCGCAATTTTTTTAAAAACCCCCGAACCAATGATTACACTTACCACTAAAAAGGTAGCACCGCGTAATCCAATTTTGGGTTTTAATACTTCCATATTACAATTTAGTGTATTCTAAATAAATATCTTTAAAGTTTTGTAATGCCAAAACCTGGTTGTTGATTGATGTGCATATAACCATCTACTAACTCAAATCCGCCAGTCACTAAATCCGCTGCTAAATCAAAACTTCCATCTAGATCAATGTATCTGGTATTGGCACAACAATATGCAGCATGAAGTGCTGCTGTGATGCTTAAAATACTTTCATCATTACAACCCCAAAATAAATTAATTTGGGCATTGTTGGCAATGGTGGCAATTTCCATCGCACCCATAACGCCACCACATTTCATCAATTTAATATTGTACACGCCAAATGGTTTACTAATGGCAAATTCTAAAGCCGCTTGAGGGTCTTTTAAAGATTCATCCCCCATTAATATTTTTCGATAAGCAGGTTCTACATTCAACAATGCCAATTCTTTTCCTACCGGCAATGGCTGTTCAATCAATTCAACCCCAACATGTTTGGTAGCACCCAAAAATTTATTCAAATCTGCCAAACTGTATCCCTGGTTGGGATCTACTCTTATTATAAATTGATTGCCATGCTGTTCATGAAGTTTGCAAATTTTTTCAATGTCCTCCTCTACATTCAACCCCATTTTAACTTTTAAAATTTTAAAACCTAATTTTAAAAAACCAGCCGCATCCTCTAATGTTTCTTGTACGCTTTTAATGCCTATGGTGATGGAGGTAGGCAATGCTTTTATTTTTTGACCATAAAAATCCGCTACCGAGATGCCTATGAATTTTGCAAAAGCATCATGCATTGCTATATCAATCGCAGCTTGAGTTCCGGGCAAATGATCGAAATGCTTCCTCGTTTCATAAATCATTTGTTGAAAATGTCGAATGTCTCTTCCTACGAAATTTTTTACAAAATCGGTTTGTAAATTAACGGCAGTTTGGTCGGCGGTTTCTCCTACTACTTCTCCAGCAGGACTCCCAGATCCATATCCAATCATGCCATTGGCCAATTCCACTTCAAAAAACGCCAAAGTAACATCTGAAAATGTACTATAAGCAATGGTGTAAGGCTTGGTCAAAGCCATTTTTTTTAAATAAGATCTTACAGCAACTATTTTCATGATAGATTATTTCAATTATTTACCAAAGTCTTTAATGTGGGAATTATTTTATCTACGCCTTCTTGAATCGGCAACAAAATAGGAATATTTAATTTTTGCTCGTACTGCTTTTGAAAAGCAAAAGCTTCTTCGGTAGTGCAATCTTCGGTATGAATACCTACTGCAATTACTTTTGATCCTAACTTTTCAATGATTTCAATTTCTGATTCAACACTTGGTATCCTGCCCCATTTTTCATCGTGGTCAAAATATTTTCGCTTAGGTGAAAACAACAATATTACATTTTTAGCATTCCCTGAAATCAATAATTCAATGCCACAAGGACCACTTGGATTTCTTAAGGAGGATTGACCTTCTAAGAATATAAAATCAGGTTTTTCTTCCTTCCAACAAGTAACAATGGCGTTTTCCAATTCTCCCGATACAAAATCGTTTAAAGTAGAATCAAATATAAAACCATATTTCCCGCCTTGTAACCAACCCGTTTGTCCAGTATAAATCATCTGTGCTTTCATGCCACTGGCTTCACAAGCTTGTCTTAACATTCTTGCTGTGGTTCGTTTACCCATCGCGCAATCCATACCTATCACGGCAATAATAGGAGCGGTCACATTATAAATATCCCCCGTCCAAAAGCTAAGCTGCTCCCTTGTTTTAGGCTTTCTTACATCAATCAATTGCACTCCCTTTTCCTTCGCCAAAGCCACTATTGCTGGTTTCTCATTTAAATATTCATGCAAACCATTCACTATCGATATACCAGCGTTGATGGCTTCTATGATAATAGTTAACATATCGCCTGGCAATTTTCCTCCAACAGTAGCTACTCCAATTACTAAATACTGGATGTCTTTTAATGCTGCTGCGGTATTAAAATTTTCAAAGACTGGGATGTCCCTATGTTTTCCATCCAACAAAGTACCTGCATCTTGCCCTGCAGTTTCCGCACAATCAATAACCCCTTTAATGGTAAATCTTTCTGTACCTCTAATTAAACCATGTGCCGTTTTCGCATCTAGTACTTTTAATAACCCATTGGTTAATACAATTGCATTGTTCATCTTTCTACTATTATACTTTTATTTAAATTTATCTTTTTATAAAAACGCCTGGATAATTCCCCGTTGCTTTTTGATTTTTATAAGTGACTTGACCATTGATCCATACCATTTCTATACCCGATGATAAAGCCCTACTGTCTTGAATGGTGGCGTTGTCTTTTACAGTAGCTGGATTAAACAATACCAAATCGGCATAATTGCCCACTGCTATCACGCCTCTATCTTTAATGCCCAAATGTTTTGCTGATAAGCCAGTCATTTTATAAATCGCATTTTCAAGTGAAATTATTTTATCTTCTCTAACATACTTACCTAATACTCTTGTAAATGCACCTTGTCCTCTGGGATGTCCACCGGTATTATTTCCATCAGAACAAATATTGGCATTGGGCCAGGCGATAAATGCAGCTACATCTTTTTCAATCATCGATTTGGCAGCAATGGCCTCTACCGTTCCTTTAAAATTGGGGTTCTTTTCTTTAAAATCAGAAGCAATGGCAATCAATGCCATCAGCGTTGTAGACGGCTTTTCATTTCTCATTGCTGCAATAGCAGCAATGGTTTTACCTCTATAGGCTTCAACAGGTGCGTACTTTACCAAATAAGATTCATTCGCATCAAAAGTATGATTCACTGCAAATTCTGCACTTACTGGATTGCTGTAATCACGGGTTGGGAATAACACTCTTAAAGTAGAATTCCAATACGTATAAGGATATACATCTGCAGTAATATTGATTCCTTCCGCTCTTGCTTTTTCTAATTTTGCGATTAATAATTTTGCAGTTCCCCAGTCATCTTTTTTAGCAAGTTTAATATGTGAAATCTGAACAGGCATTTTTGTAACTCTACCTAGTTCAATAATTTCATCAATCGCATCTGTCATTCTAATATCTTCACTTCTAATATGACTCATATACCTGGTTTTTTCTGCAGCTGCCACTTTTGCCAATTGTATCACTTCATCTTTACTAGAAAAAAAAGCTTGCTCGTATTCTAATCCAGTAGATAAACCTAAGGATCCTTTTTTCAATTCACGTTTTAAAATAATTTTCATTTTATCTATTTCCAATTGGCTAGCTTGCCTGTATACATTTTTTTCACCCATCACTTCCTCTCTCAAAGAAGATTGTCCAGTATAAGTACCCACATTCATAGCGATAGGCTGAAATTTCATTCTTGCCGCAATCGTATCCATCGGGAAACTTTCTCCATCCTGTCCAATAATAATAGTGGTAATACCCTGATTGTTAGTGGGTATCGCTTCTGGGTGCGTATCTAGATCACCAAAATGATGACTATGTGAATCAATAAAACCTGGTGCCAATATCCAACCTTGTCCATCTATGATTTCTTCCCCTTTCACAGGCGTTAATGTACCTATTTGAACTATTTTTTTCCCGCTAATTCTTACCGACGCAGGTATGGCAGGCTTCCCTGTGCCATCAATTAATTGCACATGGGTAATTAATTGTGTTTTTTCTGGAGGTTGGTTTTTATTTTGAGCAGCTAATTCCAAAGACCCTGTTAAAACAAATAAGAAGGAAAAAAAATGAACCCATTTCGTTTTCATGTGATGCCATTTTAGTAAACCACTTTGCGTAGTTTTTTTTACAAAAAATTAAGTCTTACCAAAATCGAATATACATTGCAGCTACCAAACCCAATACAATAATGATCATGGCCAAATGCTCATTGGATAATTTATACCTGGTGGTATCTTCTACTAAATCATTTTCGTGTGTTTGTCCTTTGGTATCTATAAAACTAACCAATACCATGGTAATCATCGTAAAGGCGAATACCAATCCCATCTGAATTAGATAAGGAATTTCAAATCCACCATGACCATTAGAATAAGCCGTATATAAAATGGTTTCATGTCCTGCCCATCCCACAATAAGCTTATCAAATACAATAGATAAGATTACCCCTACAATGATGCCAGTAATGGCCGCTTTTGATGTTGCTTTTTTCCAAAAGAAACCAAGTAAAAAAACCGGGAAGATAGCAGGTGATATATAACCGGTATATTTTTGTATAAATTCAAAACCTCCTTTGCCTCCAATACCCAATGCATCTTGCCAATTAATAACAATGGCAATAATTAAAGAAACTATAATCATAATGCGTCCTGTTGCAACTATTTTATGATCGGACGCGGCTCTATTAATATATTTTTTATAAATATCTAAAGAATAAATGGTTGAAATACTATTGGCTTTGCCTGCTAATGATGCCACAATCGCAGCTGTCAAAGCCGCCATGGACAAGCCTTTTAAGCCAATGGGTAAAAATCCAACCACAGAAGAGTAGGCATTGTCTTGATTCAAAGCGCCATTGCTTAACATTTGTTGTTGCAACTCCCCATTTTGATGCAATACATAAGCAGCAATACCTGGCAACACGACTAATATAGGCATCAATAATTTTAAAAAGGCTGCAAATAAAATTCCAGTTCTTGCTGTTTTTAAATCGGCGCCCAATGCTCTTTGTGTTATGTATTGATTGCAACCCCAATAATTTAAATTGGCTATCCACATACCCGCAGCCATCATCGCCAACCCTGGCAAACTTGAATAATCATCAATTTGTTTTTGAGTAGCCCCTGTTGTTGGTTTGTCAAAAATCATTTTAAAATGATCTGGCGCAACTTTTAATAAATGATTGAACCCTGCAAGCGCATTGCTTCCATAACCAAATTTTTCTCCTACGACTGTTAAGGCAATATAAGAAGTAATTAATCCTCCTATGGTTAAAACTATTACTTGAATAACATCGGTATAACCAATTACTTTCATTCCTCCTAAGGTGATAAATAACGCAAAGACTGCCAAGCCTATCATGATTAAATGAAAATTGGCTCCCCCTGTTAAATTATTAATGGCTATGGCTCCTAAATATAAAATAGAAGTTAGATTCACAAATATGTATAAGAACAACCAAAATATTGCCATGATCATTGCTACCGTTTCATTGTACCTCGTTTTTAAAAATTGAGGCATGGTATAAATTCTGTTTTTTAAATAGACTGGCATAAAAAATACTGCCACTACCACCAAAGAAACAGCTGCTATCCACTCATAGGCAGAAATGGCGATGCCCAATCTAAATCCATTCCCACTCATTCCTATAAATTGTTCGGCAGATATATTGGAAGCAATCAAAGACGCCCCTATCGCCCACCAGGTCAATTGACCTTCTGCTAAAAAGAAATCGGTCGAATTTGCAGTGGCTGATTTTTTTCTTTTATATATCCAAAACCCATAACTGGCTATGATCAAAAAATACAGGATAAAAACAAGGTAATCATAGGTTTGAAGTCCTTTTGGCATAGTCGTTAGGTTTTGGTCTTAAATTTAGGTCAATTACTCAAAAAGGCACCCTTTTGGAGTGCCTTTTTTTATCAAAACCAAACCTCGATTCTATTCCAAACCTAGTTTAACAATTTTCTTTATTAGTAATACTAAATAAATAATGACCACCCATACCGCAGCAATGATGCCATAAGCCAAAAACTCTAACCAGAAAGGAGAATGCCCTCTTCGTGCAAACAAACTGCGATGATTGTAATTAGTAGTATATACCAATGGCTTTCCCCATGGTACAATTGTCTCAGCAATAATATTGCCATAAGCATCATTGTCAATCACATTGGCAACTATAATCAAATTGCCTTTATTGTCTCCTGGTAAATTTTCTCTTTTGAATTCCGCTGTCACTGCCCCAGCTGTATCAGTAGTATAGGTAGCCGTTTCATTTACATTTAAATTCCCGTCCAACCTTTTTACTGTAAGCACCATTTCCACACCAGCCGTTGGTTTCCAAATAGAATCTGTCAAAACAAATAATTTTGCATTAACTATTTTCCCATCTGCCGTATCCATTTTTATTTTTGCTTTTGTTATAGCAATTTCGCCTCTAGCCTCTTCATACAATTTACTTTCAGCACTGATTGCAACAAAACTTTGATTGGCCGACTTGGTCCATGCTGTTTTTGCAGTTGCAGGTATTAATAATAAAAACTCACCTCTTTCGCTTGTAGTACCCGTCCCAATAAAATTATTTTTATCGTTTTCATTGTTGATATATACTTTAACTGGAATGTTTCCAATTTTTTGAAATTTACCATCCACTTTAGACTTGGCTTGAATAACTAAATGCTGAGAAATATTATTGTCATTGTAATATTTTACGCCAAGCACCAAAGTCTTTTTTTCTATGGCTTGTGCATTTGAAAATGTTGGTATTAAACCGAATAGTAATAAACTTATTTTAAAAATGTTTTTCATTCTCTTGGCTTTCTGTTTCTAAAATGGTTTCATGAATGGGAATAATGGGAAATATTCTGGCAAAAAAAGTAATGACTAATAATGCACCTGCTAAAGAGCCGCCAGCAATGGCCCACTCTTCCCAAGTTGGAATATAATGATGATAATTGGCAGGCACATCGTGCATGGGCAAGAAAGGGTGTAATAAGGTTGGCGTTACAATTAAAAACCTTTTAAACCATGATCCCACCACTACCAAAACTCCAGCAATGAATGCAGGCAATGGTTTTCTGCCTTTCTTAAATAACAATATAAAGATGGGAATAAACATCGCTGTAAAAATGGCAAACCAAAATATAGGCGCAAATTCTCCAGTAAACAATCCCAATAAATGTTCTTCTTCTGATTTTTTCATTTTAAAAGCAGGCACTAAAAATTCATTCACATTAAAATACAAATACAGCAATGCCAACATCACCAATACCTTTCCCATTCTATCAAAATGATCATCTGTAATGTATTTTTCGAGCTTATAGTGTTTTCTAAAAATATACATGGCCACCACTACTCCGCCAGCCCCTACTAAAAAAGCGCCTGAAATAAAATATGCACCAAAGTTGGTGCTGTCCCAACCTGGTCTGTAAGTAGTAGCAAACAACCAAGATGTGACGGTATGAATAGAGAAGGCAACGGGTATAATAGCAATGGCTAATATATTAATAGCCTTATCGGTAATTTTAAATTGTGCATGTTTGTCTTTCCAATAGGAACCTAAAAAAACATATAATTTTTGCAACCACTTTCCGTTCCTTTCTTTAAATGCAATAAGAATTTTCAAATCTGGTAGCAAAGGGAAATACAATAACAATAAACTAATAAAGAAATAGGTAGTAATTACAATTACATCCCAAATAATGGGAGACTGTAAACGTCCATGTAAAAAAAGATTGTAAAACCTCTCTGGGCGTCCCATATCTACAATAATAATCAAAGAAGCAAATGTAATAGCAGACACCGCAATAATTTCTGCAATTCTAGTAAGTGGTGTACTCCACTTAACATTGGTTAATCTTAACACAGCAGTAATTAAAGAGCCTACCAAACTGATGGCTACAAAAAATACGAAGTTGGAAATGTATATCCCCCATGAAACATAATCTCGCATAGCAGTTACTTCTAGCCCATAATACAATTGGCGACCATATGCAAAAGCACCTAAGGCACATACGGCAATTAAACTTGCTACCCAAATTCGTCCAAGCTTACCAAATTTCTGTGGTAATAAATCTTCGATAATTTGATTTTCTTTTAACTTATCCACTTTGAATAATTTTAATATAACTTAATGCTTACCTACTCAAACTTTATTGCCCTTTTTCTTTTTCAAAAGGAAAATTTCTATTTACTGGTGGCAAATAATAAACACTCGGCTTAGTTCCCAAATCCTCCATTAATCTATAACCAGCTTTGTCTTTTATTAAATCACTAAATCTAAAAGTTTCTGCACCATTGGTAACCGTATCTTCTAATAAATCACCAAACATAAATACACCATTGGGACAAGCCGAAACGCAATGTGGCAAATTGCCTTGACGCACCATATCTGGACAAAAATCACATTTGCCTACCGTACCTTTCTTTTGAGGAACACTTGTTTCACAGGAATAAGGTTTTTCTGCAATTTCTTTTTCTAAAACAGGCTGTTCCCAATTAAAAACCCGAGTGGAATAAGGGCATGCCGCCATGCAAAAACGACAACCTATACATCTATCACTATCAATTAATACAATCCCGTCTTTTCTTTTAAAAGTAGCATCCACAGGACATACTTTCACACAAGGTGGCTCATCGCAATGCATACAAGTAGTGGGTTGCCAATAGGGTGCTGTATGCTCTGCTTCCTGCATGGGATATACCTTTATCCAGTTTTGTCCTGGATGTATATGGTGCATGTGATTACAAGCAGTCTGACATTTTTTGACACTTTTACATCTTGACAAATCAATGACCATTACAAATTTCTTACCCGTAATACCTTCTCTTGCTTCGGTATTCATTACCGCTGGCAATTCAGGTACAGGTTTTAAAAATGCTTTGTCTACTTCAATTATTTCTCCATCTACCGATAACAATTTTACCATTTCTCCCGAAGGTTTTACATCAGGTAGCTCTTCGGCTGTAAATGGATTTTTTGTAGCACAGCCTACCAAAGAAGCACTTGCTATTAATGAAGTCGCTAAAAAATCTCTTCTTGAATTTTGATTTGTTTTCATTCAACTATTTTTTGATTACAGTTCTTTTTTTACCCAAGACTGTAACTGCTTATTAGATATTTTTTCTTTCCCCATATTTATTTTTGACGCATCTACTTCTACTAGGGTGCCATCCTGCGTTAAAAATTTTATTGTCTTTAGGCCTTTTTCAGGAGCACAGCTAATAACTTCTTTCTTTTTATTGAACCAGCCAAATTTCAAAATGGGAAATAAACTTAAAACGCCCAGCCCTGCGATTAATTTTCTTCTTATTGCAGTTTCTTTTGGTATAGGATAATGCTCTGACATAAAATTTGTTATAATGGTTGACTATTTTTTTAGGGTGCGCATGTAATTCACCAAATTCCAAATGTCTTCTTGATCTGGTATTTTCTTTTTGAAACTTGGCATGTCCCCTCTTCCTTCAGATGATTTAAAAAATAAAGCCCCATCGGATTGGCCTTGAACTGCTGCTTTGCTAAAATCGGGTGGAGTGGTTTCTAATTGTGCGGCTTTACTGCCATCACCTAAACCTGTTTTACCATGACAAGAGGAGCAATGTTGCCCCCATAATACTTTTCCAGCAGCCACAGATGCTGCATCAGATTTAACCGCATTGGCAGTTTTAGCAGCCTTATCAGGAACTACCCATGGTTTATTTTGTAATAAAGTGAAACTTGCACTTGTAATAAATACAATGAGTAAAGTTAGGATTGGAATTTTTTTCATTTGGTTACAATTTTTTGTTTTGAATAGGATACAAAGTTGGTTTGATAAATGTTTGTGTTAAATGATGCCTATCAGCAGAAATTATGACTTTGGTCATATTATCGAATTAGGAAAAATGGCCTAAAATAAGAACGCCTGCCATTGCAAAAGAAGGGCAGGCGCTTTTCCTTAACACGCTATTAAAAATTCCAAAGTCTTGAAATATTAAACCCAATCAAAAATTGGCTTTTTGAGAAATCATTGTGATTGTATACATTGTTATTTTGAGGCAAAATATATCCATAGTTACCCACAAAAATTTGAAAATCATGTCCACTTGTTTTCATATCCAATCCCATACTTATATTCGGATTTGGATTGTTCATTGGATGTTGGGTAATGGGTTGATCATAATTCGCAATTAAAGAAAGCCCTTCGGTTAATTTATATTTACCAGCTACACTGACTGCTATATGCCCATTATTTGTTTTTGCTTGAATAACCTTGTTGTCATCATAATAGCCTTCCACATTATTAAAATAAGAATAACTTGGAGCCACTTGTACAGAAAAACTTTCAGTTATTTTTCTAGCAATAATTAGTTGTGAAAAGAAACTGAATCGATCTTGCAAATTTACAATGGGCAAGGAACTACTTTTTGCTCTGGTATCCATTACTGAATTAGCAAAAAATGTTACACTCACCGGCATTTTATTATTCTTTGTTTGTTTTAGCAATGCATACTTTACATTTCCATCCACCTGCATTCTGTCATTGGTACTTCCAAAACCAACCTGCAAATCTTTAACAGGAACATAACTAAAGCCCAATAACATATTGGCACTCGCAAACAAGCCACCTAAATCTTTCCAGCCATGTTCTATGGTTCCAAAACGATGCTGGATATCAAATTCAAAGGTTCCCTTGATGGGCACCATGACAGTTTGATTGTCTATAATATAGTTTCCTTCAAACGTATTTTTGACGTAAGATTTCTTTTTCACTACAGGAGCATTGGCCTGTGTAGAGTCTTGTGCAATCAATGAATTAATACTTAAAACGAGCACCAACATAAGTAGCGGTAGTCGAATTAAGCTAACTATGGATGTATAGGATATTGCTTTTTTCATTTGAATTAATTTAATTGTTTTTTGCTCCTTGTTTAATCCATGCATAAATTTTTGCATTGATTGTTTCATCAGGACCAGCACCCATTGGCATCACTGGACTTTTCTTACCTGTCAACCACAACATCAAAACACTATTATCAGGATCATTGGCTTTAATATAACTTCCATCTACTAAAGCTTTATAAGCATTCACTTCGGTTAAATCTGGATTCTTAGCTCCAGCTACATGGCAACCTGCTTTTGAACAGCTTGTAGTAAATAAGGGAATAATATCGGTTTTAAAACTCATGGTTTGTGTAATACTACTTCCTGGATTTACAACAATCGTTGAAGTTTTATAACATCCTGTAATAGCAAACATCATAAGGGTAACGAAACCTGATATTATGGCTATTTTTTTGGTTAACATACTTTTACATTTTATCGTTTACACCCATTTTATTTTTGAAACTTAAGCATCAAATTAGGTTGAATAGCATGTTGATTGTTGTTCCTATTCCAAATAGCAAAACCAAATGGTTGATCTTGTAAACTTGTAAAATCAATATCTTGTTTTAATACATCCCCGGTTTTTAGTTTTCTTCTGTATTCTACAATGTATCCTTTCCCTGTATATACTGCTACACAATCAATATCAGCACGTCCATTTTTTAAAGGAGACACAATTACAGAAGGAATACATTTTGCACCAATTTCACTATACGCATCTGTACCCAATCTTTGATAATCACTTCCTGTATTTGGATCTAACGTACCTCCAGTATAAGTAAGTACCCCTTTTGAACTAACTGCGGTTACTTTTTTCGCAGCACCGCTAGAAGTAGTATCAGCAATATTGATATAATTACTAGATGAACCAGGTATTACATACAATGGAACTGCAACAGTAGCGCCTGTTCCATCTAATTTCAAATTTTGTGTATTTGCAAATGATCCTTGCGTAGCGTCAGCAGTATAAACCGGTCTAAAAGGCCACACTGTAGCAGTACTTCCCACAATCAAATCATCTACGTGCCTTCCATTGGCATTGCCACCTGTTAAATTGGTTACGGCTTGTCCGCCTGCATAGTCTTGATAATTGTCATCCATCTTACCATAACTTAAACCTTTACTAGGTTGCATCCACCACATGTCAATTTTTTCGTTGGGTCCATTGGTATAATGATTACCACTTCCAGCATTAGATTTAAAAGTGGGGTTGGTAACCAAACTATCCAAAGCAGTTTTGCCAACCTTAGCAACCAAGGTTCCTACGGTTGAATAATCATAATAAGGTGTAAATACATGACAACTGGCATAACATGTTTGGGTAATAAATTTAGGTGTAGAATTGTCAATGTTCCATAGCATAGCCATTTTATCTTCTCCAAATCCTTGTCTTGTTAAAACGCCATTGGCATCATATACATTTCCACTACTTTCTTTAGTCCACAATTGCGTAGTAGGATTAAAAAACCATGGTGCTACTTTTTGATTTTGATCTTTATCTACATATTCTGCTAAAAAATAGATATACTGATCGTCATACATTGACCTTAAAGTGTCCAAATATTTATCACCAATATACCCAGCAAATAAGCCATTGCCTGGATCTGGAACTGTTGGTGTAATCTCTAATTTTGAAGCCTTTGCCCAGCTTTCATCAATGACTCCATCAATCGTAGGTGCCAAGGTTATTTTGAGTGAAAGTAAATCCGTTGTATTTTTTGAAGCAGTCGAAACAACTACTTGGTCGGTTTTTGTACAGTACATAAAAAATAGTACTACGAAACTAAAGAGTGAAACGATTTTAAAAATTTTCATACAATAATCATTTATAGTGAGTGTTAAAATTCCAACTGCAAAATTTGCTCGGAATTAAATTGCATAGTATGACCCTAGTCACTGATTTTGATGATTGAAATCATGTTTGGACTATTTTCGCTAATTTTATAAAACTTACTATTTAACCTATGAACCACTCCTTTAATATATTCAAGCAGCTTATTACCAACCCCATTAAGTTTCGTTTTTTCTTATTCCAGAAATTACCTGCTGCATTTTTTGCAGGTTTAAGAATGCAACATTTTGATGCAGATAGCTGTGTAGTGCGCATTCGCTATTCTTGGTTTACCATGAACCCTTTTAATTCGGTTTACTTTGCAGTAGAAGCTATGGCGGCAGAAATGTGCAGTGGCATGTTGGCTTTTTCTCAGGTATACAAGCGTACCCCTAAAGTGAGTATGTTGGTGGTGAAGATGGAAGTAGCTTTTGTAAAAAAAGCAACGGGCGTTTTATTATTTTCTTGCGAGGATGGGATGGCCATTCAAACGGCAGTGGATGAAGCCATTGCAACTAAAGAAGGAAAAACGATAATTTGTAAATCCATTGGTAAAAATGAAGCTGGTGAAGTAGTTGCTGAATTTAATTTTACTTGGAGTTTTAAAGCAAAGTAGTTGCTTCAAATACAACAACAGCCCCAAAAGGGGCTGTCAGAAGGGAGCTTTTGGGGGGAAATTTACTCCATCAAAGATATAAATGTCTTACTTTTCTTAAAATATTTTTGTTCCGTTGGGTTGAAAAGTAAATCTAAAAGTATAATAGCGTTGCTTAGTTAATTTTTCTGCATCGGTTGCTGTGGGCAATAAAGTAACCCCTCCTTTATAATAACTTAAAATTTCCAACTTGGCATATTTGCCAGAAGCTGTTCTTATTACCAAAATTCTTCCTGGAGTTGGAGTAATTAAATTGTTCATTCCATCATAGATATACCAACCTTTTCCACTGCCTGTTGTGATGGCATAAGATACAGGTGCGTTGTCTGTTTTAAAAACAGAATCTGTAGCAATCGTTTTTAAGTCATCAAATAATCCGGTATAAATAAATGCACCACCTAGTGCACCGCCACTGGTACCGCCATTCGTTAAAATCCTAGTAGACATAAATGCCAAATCCCATTTATTGGATGCACTATCCGTTTTTGGTATAATTGCATTTTTTTCAATACTGTAGTAAGTATAATTTCCTGCGCTATATGGCATACCGCTGTTAGGATCTATTCCCAATACGGTGTCGGCCATTAAATCTTTATAGGTAGTGGTTACCGAAGCCGTTGGAGTAACCGAAGTGGTCGTTGATTTTGTACAAGAAAATAATCCTATAGTAAATAACAATACGATGTTGATTTGAGTGAGTTCTTTTTTCATGATTTACTTTTTTTTATGGATGATTTGATATTTAATTGAAAAGTAGGAACTGCGGCCCGGTAAATTTGCTAAGTTAACAGCATCCACATAGTTGGTCATATTGTCGCTTCCAACTTGTAGGGATATCCCATTGGCATACTCTTTTCCAATGGAAGCATGCATGGAAACATATCCAGCTGCAAAACTGTCGCCATTATCATACACTTCATTTCCGTTGGTATTCGTAACCGCCCATTTACTTCTATACACCAAGCGAACATTGGCAAAAAATCCATTGGCATTGACATAATTCAATTTAATCTGCGCTTTGTGCTTGCTAATATTTGGTAAGCCCACATAATCACTTATGCCTAATCGACTACTCATGCCAGTTGCATCTCGAGTATACACCGTACCCGCTTTTATTTGAGCAATTTGATCTTTATCGCCTGTTAAAATAAATTGATAGCCGCCAATCCAAGACCATTGCGAATTAAATTGATACTTTGTTTCAAGCTCTACACCTTGCGTAAATGCACGTCCAATATTTAAATAACTAAATATTTGTGCACCACTTATATAGGCACCCACTTGCTCTACTTGAATTAAATTTTTGATGTCATTTCTAAATGCTTGAACACTGATGAATGTTTTTTGATTGGGTTGCCAGTCCCATGAAAGATGCATCCCTGTAGAAGATTCTGGCTGTAATGATTTTAATGAATAAAAATTACTGAACAAAGCCCCAATCTGCCCCAAACCATTTAATTGCCCAATTACTTTTTGCGCTTCGGCAGAACCAAAAACACTATAGTTGCCTGCAGCCGCATTGGTAAAATCTAAATACAACTGTCTAAAATCAGGGGCTTTAAACCCTTGGCCAATGCTAAATTTAATTTTATGTTTTAGATTTATTTTGTACAACATAGATAGCTTCGGACTCCAAGCCGATGCGTATTGTGCATTTTGATCAAAACGCACCCCTCCAATTAAAATAAATTTATTGATGGGCGTCCATTCCCATTGGGTAAAACCATATTGTATGGTATTATTTTTTCTAACTTTTTCGCTGTCATACCTACTACTTTTTACACCCTCCCATACCGAACCTGCACCAAAAATACCACTGAGTCTTTTACTTACAGTCCAATCGGTTTGATTTTCAAAACGTTGAAACAAATGATTTAATAAGTCGTTATAGGGAGCTCCTGATAAGGTTATCAAATCCTGATTAGAAATATAATTGGTCAAATAAGATCTAAAACTTGTTTTTAAATTATAAGAAAACTGATGATGTAAGGAACCGGTAAGATTTATGTCGGTATTGTGTTCTTTGCCATTTGAATTAGTGGTGACACCCCCATTAGATACAGCTATATCACTTTTAATATTTTCATCGGTGAACCTGGTATTAAATACAAATTGGGTATGATCACTTAGCAGGTATTTAAATTGTTGGTTAGTAGAAATGCTAGTAATGGGAGTAGTGAGTCTATTGTTGCTATTAGGTCTAATGCTGTAACCATCAGTAGTATAATAATTGTAAAACCCTTGATAAAACAATTTTTTAGAAGCCAATGAATTATTAATGCTTGCATCTGCAGTATTATAAGTACCATATCTCAAGGAAGCATTGAATGGAATTGTGGTACTTGCATCTGTGATAATATTAATCACTCCCGCCATGGCTTCACTTCCATATAAACTTGAGGATGGCCCTTTGACAATTTCTATTTTCTTAATATTTCCTAAGGCAATTCTATTCAAGTCCAATACACCCGCAGTTCTTCCCACCAAGGGTTCGCCATTGATGAGTATAATGGTATAATCTGGATTGAGTCCTTGCAACTGCACCCCAGCACCAAAACCACTGGTAAGGGTAAGTCCGGCTTGTTCGCTTAAAATGTTGGTGAGTCGTAAAGATCCATTTTGTTGAATCATTTTGGCATTCACAATGGTCACTGGAACGGTAATATTACCTAATTTTCTTTCTGATCTGGTAGCTGTTACCACAACGCTATCTCCATTAGAATACAAGGTATCATTGATCAATTTTACCTGACCTAAGAGCTTATTGGAGAAAAAAAATAGCGTTACTAGAAAAAATATAAAAGATAGTTTGGTCATCGAGCCGCAAAGCTCAATGATTCAATAGTAGCAATGTTGAATTTGATTTAGAAATGTAATGAAAACAGATAAAATTTGACACTGGTGTGACAAATCATTTTCGATCTAGTATTTTCTTAATGGATTTTAACTCCGATTCATTTATAAAATATTCATAATATCTTTTATCTTCTTCTTTCCTAATACTAGAAATAAGTTGAATTTCATTGTTAACAATGATGCCATATTTTTCATTGATGGTGTTAATCACTTCACTTCGAACCTTTTTTTGCAGCCCTATATTTTTATCCTTGATGCCCAATACATGATTTATTTCTGCTATTTCAACATGACTATCCCTATTGGCAGATGCTATCAACAATTGTATCAATGACAATTCTACTCCCACAAAAACTTCTCCAACAGTTTTTGTTTTTAATATTTTCAAACTCGATTGCTGAACTTTTTTCTTAACTCTCCTCCTATAAATTTTAATGGTAAAGAAAAATAATACAAATACCATTATTAATGCGATAGCTAAATAATAATAATCATTTTCCAAGCCCCATATAGGGAAATCTAATTCACCAAAATCCTTCATGGATAAACTTCTTTGATCAAAACTATTTGTGGAAGTAGAATAGCTATATAAAGAATCATTGTAAAAGAAAATGTCATTATTGGCGGTTCTTCTAATTAAGTATTGGTTTAATTCACTGTTATTTGATTTAAATATTTTATTGTTTAAAAAATCAAAATAATAAGCTTCGTCGTTATGCAAAAACAAAAACCCTTTGTCTGTAGATAAAAAAGAATTGATAATATTATTATCAACAACTAATTTTTTCGCTTTTGATGTGAAACTTCCAATTTTTTTCCACTCCAATAAATTTAAATCTAGATAATAGCTGTCATACAATCTTGAGCTTAGCGAATTTTGAGTCACCTTGATGCTCGCATTCATGATGGTTTGAAAGGGGACAAATAGTTTACCTTCTTTTTTGCTCACCCAATTATAGCCGTTAGAAATAATTTCATCGTTCGTTGGAACAATATCCCATTCTTTATCTGTAAAATTATAGGCCCTTAATTGTCCATTCAATCTCCAAAAACCATAGCCCCCATAACTATACAAGTGATTTTGGTATAAAAAGTTGTTGGCTTCTATATTGTAGTTGATGTTAATCGTATGATCCAACCTATGAAAACCATATGTTTTGTTACTATCCAACACCGGATCCAATAAATAGACCACTCCACTGCGTTCTAATAGAATAAAGACACTGTCATTGGACTTGATCAGCTCTTGAACAGTTCCACTAAAAATAGTCCCAGTCGTAGGAATAATTATATTACTAGGAGAAAGAAATATTTTGGTTTTTAGGTCCTTTAAACTAAGAATTTTGTTTAAAAATGGAGTTTTAGGGATAAAAATTTGATTTGGAAGATCGGTATTCTGCCCATGTATTACGGTTGCAATAGTAAATAAGGAAAAAATACTTAAAAATAGATACTTTTTATAAATCATTGATAATCAATTTAAAAATAGGTAATTAACTTAATGTTAAAACATGATTAATACCCAAATATAGGAAATAACCTATTAGGAAACATAATTCGTAACTTATTTAAACTCCTATCTTAACTTAAAAATGCAATTTTAATTAGCTTTTGGGGGAAAGCTATGGATTTATGAAAGAGGACCAGTTTACTGGTCCTCTTTTTTTATGCAATGCTGTAAAATGAGGGTATTCGGACAAACCGCTCAAAGAGGTCATTTGGTAACAATTTGGTAACATAGGGCCACCCCCCTTTTGGGCTCAAAATGGGACTTTTGTGCTGCATTATTAAACCAATAAAACGCTTATTATGGACTTTAATTCAATCATGAAAATCTTCTTACCAAAGGATAGAGTTTTCTTTCAATTATTCGAAGAAGTAGCTGAGCACGTATATGAAATGGGGATTAAATTAAAAGAAATGGTGAATGAGCCAGACGCGGATGTAAGAGCCAATATTTTAGCGCAGATTGAAAATTTGGAACATAAAAATGATGATTTAACCCATTCTATATTTACAGAATTAGGGCGAAATTTTATTACTCCCTTTGATAGAGAAGACATTCACTATCTAGCCTCTTCTTTAGATGATATTGCCGACTATATATATGCTTCTGCTAAAAAAATTAATTTTTACAAAGTAAATCCGAACGATACTGGGATTCATAAATTAGCAGAACTCATTTTACAAGGCACACAAGAAACGAAGAAAGCGGTGCTAGGCTTACGCAATATGAAAAATATTAAGGAGATGACCGAAGCCATGATTAAGGTAAACAGTATTGAAAATCAAGCAGATGACATCTTTGATATGAGCATTGAAAAATTATTTGAACAAGAGAACGATTTTAAAGAAGTAATTAAGAAAAGAGAGATATACCAAGTACTTGAAATTGCCACCGATAAAATTGAGGACGTGTCTAATGTAATCGAATCCATTATTATCAAGTACGCTTAATTTATTCAAGATGACTTTATTAATTATCATTATAGCCCTTGCGCTAATATTTGACTATATCAATGGATTTCACGATGCAGCCAATTCCATTGCTACCGTGGTTTCCACAAAAGTTTTAACGCCATTTCAAGCGGTGCTATGGGCTGCTTTATTTAATTCTGTAGCCTTTTGGATTTTTAAAGACCATGCCGTAGCCAACTCTATTAGCAAAACAGTGTATAAAGATTTTATTACTTTGCCAGTAATTTTTTCTGGATTGCTCGCTGCTATTTTTTGGAACCTACTTACTTGGTGGTATGGCATTCCCTCCTCTTCTTCTCATACCCTGATAGGTGGGTTTGCAGGTGCTGCTATTGCACACGCATTGATGATTAAAGGAATTGATTTCTCTTGGGCTAAAGTAGTTGATAGCGATACCATTGTTAAAACAATTTTATTTATTTTCTTAGCCCCTATTATTGGAATTATCATTTCTATTTTTATATCCATTGTAACCATTATGCGCAATATTTGGTGGCGTCTTGCCATTATTGTCATTGCCACTGCGGGAACCGTTTTAATGTTTGATAAATTTGAGGATACAAAAATTAAAGAAAATGTACAAAAATTTTATAGCATCGATAAATATCAAAAAGAAGTTGCAAATATCAACGAAGAACTAACAAAAAAACAAGAAGATAGTAGTTTAATAGCAGCATTAAATTTAAACAAAGAAAAATTAGAAAAAGCAACTAGTACCTATAATCACTTACTTCCTTTTTTATCTGATTTTGATAATTTAAGCGCTGATAAAATTGCCGCTATTGCGAATGACAGTGGTTGGTTAAAAAGTGTTGCTGTAAGTAAATTAAAAGATGCTGTTAGAAACGCGAATGATTTTTTAGTATTAGAAGCAAAAGCACCCGAAGACAAAATAGCTAAAGCAGAATATACGATTGCTAAAGATAAAACAGAAGGTTACAAAGCACCTTTAAAATTGTATTTAGCTGGCGAAATAAACTTAGATTCTGCTTTAATTGTCATTAATGGAATTTACCCAATTGCCGACAAAAATACCGACAACATAAAAGCAAAAATCACCAAGTTTAATATTGAAAAAGCATTTGCTGGCGAAATTGATAAAGCAGATAATTCAATTATTGTATATGGCATTATAGGTGCTGCACTATTATTCATGATTGTATATGTATATGTGGAGAAAATAAAAACACCTACTGCACATTCCGTCGCTTACATGTTTAAGAAATTACAATTATTTAGTTCTGCCGCCTTTAGTATTGGACATGGCGGTAACGATGCGCAAAAAGTAATGGGTATTATTGGTGCCGCTTTAATTGCCAATGGAAGTATGCAGGAATTTAGTCAATTGCCTAGCTGGGTACCTGTAGCTTGTTATTTAGCCATTGGGCTAGGTACCATGAGCGGAGGCTGGAAAATTGTAAAAACAATGGGCTCTAAAATAACTAAAGTAACACCATTAGAAGGGGTAGCCGCTGAAACAGCGGGTGCATTCACCTTGTTCTTCACAGGTCAAATGGGTATTCCTGTTTCCACCACGCACACCATTACGGGATCTATTATTGGGGTAGGTGCAACCAAAAGATTAAGTGCGGTAAGATGGGGCGTCACCACCAACCTTTTATGGGCATGGATTTTAACCATCCCAGTAAGTGGCATTTTGGCGGCAGTTACTTATTTAATTGTTCACTATTTCTTAAAATAAAAAATTCTCTTTCAATAAAAAAAACCTGCACATGTATCTGTGCAGGTTTTTTTTATTCGTTTATTTTTTAACCAAGCTATTTCGACTGGATGGTATGGACTATAGTTTGTCTCCCATCAATGTATTCAAATTGAGTTCCATTAAAAAATCCATTTTGCTCTAGCGCCACTCTTACTGGTTTATCCCAACCTGGAATGCTATGGGTAGCATTTAGTTCAATGGAATAACAAGTATGGGCATGCATGGTATAATCTCCTGAGCCAGGAACTCCGTTTTGCATATCCCACATTCCAATGGTAGTGCCGGCTGCATGGCCATGAAATCCAATGGGGTGCGTGTAGATACTTGGATTGATTCCTGCAGCTTTGGCTTTGGTTAAAGCTTGCTTTAATATTTCATTGCCCGACTTCCCAATAGCAAATTCATGGGTTAAAAAATCCTGTAATTGATTGGTCTTAGTAAGTGCAGCTTGTAAATTTTGAGGTACTTTTTTTTCTGTTGGTAACAATACATAGGCTTGCTCTTGCACATCAGAATTCAATCTTAAATAAGTAATTCCAAAATCAACATGTAAAAAATCACCGGGTCTGATGACTTCGTCTTTTTCATTGGTTACTCTTCTTTGAATCTCTATAGAAGGATGAAACCAAGTAATCAATCCTTTATCGCTTAATTGTTGCCTAAACCACCAAACTAAATCTTCAGTGGTAGTCACATTGGGTTTAATTACTTTATTACTAAATCCTTCTTTGATAATAGCATGTGTAATTTTTAATAAAGTGGGATACAGCAACATTTCTTTTTTAGTTCTTGTTTCTAACCAACTTACAGCCAAAGGCTCTGAAGAAACCACTTTGGCTTGCTCACTTGCATTCAATGCATGCATGAACTCTGCGTATTCTGTATGGTCCAAGCCATCTGCATGACCATAATCTACTGAGGTATTAATGGCAATTTTTGTTGGATTTAGTTTTCTTAACAAAGCAACAAGTGCCTCATACTGATTGGGAAATGCCTCCACATCCCAGGCCGATTTAATTTCCTTCCCTACCGCATATCTTGCTACAGCAAATTTTTCAAGGCTATTTTTTTGTTTGTTACGATAAAATACAAGTATGGTTCTACGACGAGCTGCAATCCATTCGGCAGGCAACATGGTCCTAACAATAGGATCTTCATTGTATTCGCGCGTTATCAATACCCAACAATCCATATTGGCATTGTCCATTAGCGTAGGCAATAAATTATTAAAACGATCGGCTAAAACATCATTGATGATTTCGGCTTGCACGCGCAAAGATTTCACTTGCGCATTGGCTCCTATAAAAAAATGTAATGTGAGCAGTAGTAAAATTTTACGCATAAGTTGCTTTGATTTAAAATAAGTTAAACTAAAATCCGAATACCTAAAATAACTACTAAATTTGCAATTATGGTTTTTTTTAGAAAATTTATAGCTGGTATTTTGATTTTAGGGAGTTCCGCTGCCTTCGCACAGGATACTAGTTATAATAATTTAACCACCATCATTGTATCTGCCAATAAGCTTAAAGAAAAACGAACGGCTTCTCCTGTAGCCATTTCCGTATTAAGCCCTAAAATCATTGATGAAGCCAAAGCCCAAAGAATAGATTATTTATTGAACAAAGTAAGTGGGGTTTACATGCCAACCATTGGCAATGAACAGCATATGATGGCCATTCGTCAACCCATTTCATTAAAAGGGTTGTATCTTTTTTTGGAAGATGGCATGCCCATTAGAACCAGTGGCTTATACAGCAGCAATGCTTTGATTGAAATTAATACCAGCAATATTCATTCCATTGAAATTCTTAAAGGGCCGGCTTCTGCCTTGTATGGTGCGGAAGCTATTGGTGGCGTGGTCAATTTTTTATCTACCCCTGTTCCATCAAAAACACTTTTGAATTTGAGCAGTCAGTTGAGTAACGGAGGATTTAAAAAAGTAGAATTACAATATGGTACCCCCACCACCACTGGAGGTTGGATGATAAATAGTTCTTATACAGATCAAAAAAATGGCCCTGTTGATTATTCAGATTACAACAAAAAAACCATTACCATAAGAAGGGATTTTAAAATAAAAGGGAAATGGACAGGTTACCAAACCCTTAACTACATTGACTATTATACACAAATGATTGGATCAGTAGACAGCATTCACTTTGCACAAAAAAACTTAAGTAGTCAGCAATCATTCACTTTTCGACAAATTAATGCGCTTCGATTTAGACAAAATTTAGCTTACCAATGGAATGAAAATAACAGCACTACCCTTAATGTGATGTATCGCAACAATACCATGGACCAAAATCCTACCTATTCCATCGCCTCCACGGCCAATCCTACCAAATACAAAGGTCAAGTAAATAGCAATCATTTCGATGCTTATGTTTTAGACCTTCAGCATCAATGGAACTTAAATCAACTTAAAAGCAAATTGATTATTGGCGGATACTTAGACATGACAAAACAAAATTTAATCGCCCACTATATTGATATTTTTAAAGACACTGCCATTGGCAAATACACCAGATACAGTTACCCTATGGTGGATTCATTGGTTACTTCTTACGCCACCCAAATAAACAATAAAGCGATGTATGTAAATTTCATCACCAACCTGTCTAAAACATTGCATTGGAATATGGCGTTGCGTTATGATGATTTTGAATATTTATTTACCAATAAATTAAAGTACGGAACGCCCTCCTCCAACAATCACTTTAGCAATTGGGCACCTAAGCTGGGATTCACTTACAATCAAAACCAATGGGGTGGCTACATGAATTACAGTGAAGGATTTGTTCCACCTCAGATCACAGAAATATACAATACGGTAAGAGTGCCTTATTTATTGCCTCAGCAATTCACTAATATAGAAGTAGGTGCTTGGTATCAATGGTCTAAATTATACACAGAATTTTCTATCTATCAATTGAATGGAGACAATGAAATTATTTCAGTCAGACAGACCGATGGCGTGAATCTGAATCAAAATTCGGGTAGTACAAAACATATAGGAATAGAGTACCAAATAAAATATAAAATAAATAATCAATGGGAATGGCATTGGAATGCTACCAATGCAAAACACAATTATATCCATACCCAAATCAAAGGGGTCACTGTAGATGGCAATCAAATGACCGCAGCCCCGCAATTTTTTAGCAATATGGCTTTGTATTGGAAGCCTACCATAGCCCTTCACGGCTCTTTAGAATGGCAAAATCAATCCAATTATTTTATGGATGAAACCAATGCATCCAAATATCCTGGATTTACTATTTTTAATATTAGAGCCGGCTATCAATTTAAAAAATCAGAATGCTGGATCGCCATTTTAAATGCGACCAATAGTTATTATTCTACCATGGCTACCAAAAATTTTAGTGTTAGTGGCAATAGTGCTTACGCCTATTATATTGGAGATCCTAGAACTGTAACGATTGGTTGGAAATGGTATTTAATAAAATAAGAAGTCTAAAAGACTTCTTATTTTATTAGGAAAATATAATTGTATTTTTTAATTGTCCCTACGAACTCTAAAACCACCACCTGATCTTTGCATGTCTTCCATGATTTTTTTCATGTTGTCTTGAAATTGAGCTCTATTCATTTTGTCTCCTTTGGTAGGTTCTACCAATTCCTTCTTTGGATATTTGGTACTTATTTCTTTGGCGGTTGTAACTGTATTTCCATTGTCCATATCTACTTCTAAAATGGCGCCTGGTAATCCAAAGTAATTGTCTGGACCAACAGAAGCAGGAATTTCTTCGGTATACCAAACAGTAACTTCTGTTTCTTTAGTTACTATGGGTGCTCTTGATGCGCTATCTGCATTGTTTCTTCCAGCACCACCACCTTGTCTGCCTCCACCCATACGTATATTCAAAGCTTGCATGGGAGCAGAGGTAGTTGCTTTTTTACACAAATGTTTAGCGATCGTTTTTGTTTCCTCTGAAACCTTCCATTTCAACATTTTTAAAGTATCAATGATTAAAAATGTTTTTTCAAACATGGCTCTTGATTCAAATTGAACTTGTGATGTCAAATTAGTATAGATAGCAGATTCAGGCATTCTAAACATAAATCTTTGCCCGCCTCCACGATCTCCGCCATTGTTGGCAAAAGGATCGGGCGCCTCATCATCAGGAACCGTTCTAAACAAGCTGGCTTGGTCATTGAACAACAACTCAAATTGAGAGGTTCTAAATTCTGGGATCCTGGTTCTCATTTCCGGATCGGTAATCATTTTCCACATGTTTATTTTTCGCTCGTAGACAATCTTGCCCTCTTTCATTTGAGCGCTTACAATGGTTGCTAATCCAAAAATTAAAGCAGATAGAAATAAAAGTTTTTTCATAATTACTCTTTAAAATATTTTTTATGATGCAATTTATTACATTCTAATCATCATTCTTTGACCCCCGCCGGTATTTTTTCCTGTTGCTAAGCCAGATTTTTGTAAACTATAGGTAAAGCCAACCAGGAAATATTGATTAATTACATTGTAGAATTGATCTACAATTTGATTTTGTGATACGTTTCTAGATACTCCAGCATTTTTATTTAAAATATCAAAGGCGCTAAATTTCAATTCTGCTCGCTTGTTTTGTAGGAAAAATTTAGAAAAACTAGCATTCCATATAGGGATAGCGGTATTGAAACCAGCAGCACGACCCTCATTGATAGTATAATTAAACGTCTGGTTTAACACCATATCAAAGGGTAAATAATTGGTCACATCTGCGCCATAAACTCTGGTAAGGTAGTTGGTATTTAATGCAGCATTAAGCGCATTGTTCGTATTGCTATACGTATGTCTTGCCGTTAAATTAACATCCAACACTTCATCCAAAGAATAGGTATAGGTAAAACTTGGACCTACTGATTTAATAAGTGTGGTATTAAGAACTGCATTGGTATAGGAAATATTATTACTGATGGACCCGTTTAAACCAAAATTAAATCTAGAATAGATTTGTTTAACCCCAAATCCATAGTTGGCAGTGGCATTTACTCGGTAGCCTCCATTAACGTTGACCGGTTTAGAAAGAATGGCTCTACTAGGAAGAATGCTATCATAATTCACAATGGAATTGTTGATGATCTGTGCATTTACCAAAGCAAAGAAATTGCGTTGTGCCAATATTTTAGTAGAGAAATAACTTAAATTAATATTGTTCGTATAACTTCTTTTTAAGTCAGGATTACCAATGGTCTGATTGTTGATATTGCTTTGATCTAAAACAGGTTGTAACTGCGTTAAAGAAGGTTGATTGGTAGAAGTACGATAGTTAAATCTAAAATTTTGTGTTTGTGAAAAATTATAAACAAACACAGCCGAAGGCAAGATGTCTTTAAAATCATGACTAATTGAAGAATGAACACTTGTATTTTCTCCAGTTAATATGGCATCTTGTAGTGAAAAACCTGTTGTAAAATTATACTTCTTTTGATTGAAACGGAAGTTCAATCCACCACCCGCATAAGTATACTCGCTATTGTATTCGTTGGTAAGTCTTGTGTTTAAGGCGTCGTATAAATTATTGGTTGCGTTTTTATCGTATACTTTTTTACTGGTGTTGCCATTGTTTTTATTTAAAAAAGTATTGAATTCCAACAAGGATTTTTTACCCAATGGTTCGGTATATACGATATTGACAGAATAAGATTCGGTCAATCCTTTGCGGGTGCTTTTTTGATCTAAAATAGAGTCCTTGGTTTTAATGCCATAATTATAATAAAGTTGATCGGTATATTGACTGCTATTGGCACTTGAATTATTATACCCTTGCGTGAGGGTAGAAGAAATAGTACGCCCTTTTTTGGTAAACTTTTTTCTTAATAAAAGGGTATTAGAAATATTAACTGCATCCGACACACTGGTTGAATTGGTATTGGTTGAATTCGTTACTGTACCATCGGGCAACAAAGTGCTACTAGATGACACCCCATAAGAAGTATTGTGTTGATTAGATATATTGGGGGTATACTTATAAGAAAAATTTTCAGAAACCTTATTGTCAATCGTCATGCCTAATCTTTCTTGTTGGTTTCTAGTGGTATTATTTGAATTACTCGTTCTATTAAATAAATTACCTGGTGTTAAATTTTGAGTAAAGGAATTGCTAATATTATTGCGCTCTACATCACTTACATTGGCATTGGTGTTAAAATCCATTTTTTTATCATTCAATACATCAGAATAATTACCTCCCAAAGAGTAAGTATTGGCAACGCCTTGAGAACTTACATCTGATCCACCACCGCCACCGCCGCCTGAAACATTAAGCGTCATTCCGCCGCCACCTCTGCCGCCACCACCGCCGCCACCTGAAAAATTAGACACATCTCCATTGGTAAAAGCTTGACGATTGGTATTATTAGCAGTTCCAATTAAAGAAAACTGTTGGTCATTGTTAATTCTATTGATATTCCCTTGCCCATCAAATCGGCCAGGTACGCCGCCACTGCCATTTAATTTACCAAAAGTAGATTGCTTGCGATCTTTTTTTGTTTTAATATTAATCGCAGTTTCTTCATTTCCATCATCGATTCCCGTAAACATCGCTTGGTCTGATTTGCGATCATATACTTGAATTTTATCTACGGCATCTGCTGGTAAATTTTTAGTGGCCATTTTAGGATCTCCTGTAAAAAATTCTTTCCCATTTACATATACTTTTGTTACAGACTTTCCATTTACAGTAATCGCACCAGCCTTGTCTACTTCTATGCCTGGCATTTTTTTCAACATGTCTTCGACCACTGCATTGGGTACCGTCTTAAAATTTTCGGAATTAAATTCTATAGAATCACCATTAATAACTACTGGAGGCCTGCGAGCGGTAACGGTAACAGTACTTATCTTATTAGCATCTTCTAAATAAATTTTATTAAGATTGATGGTTGGATTGGTGCCAGTTTTAAAAGCTACCCATTGTTGTTGATACCCCACATAGGAGATAGAGAGTAAAAATTTACCAGCCACCATATTTTTAATAGTAAATTTTCCGTCATCATCACTTCTAGTAAAGGAAACCAAGGAAGAATCTTTTGCTCTCACCAAGGAAATGGTTGCATAAGGCAATGCTCTTTTTGCACTACTATCTACAATACTGCCTTGTACTTGAAAATTCTGAGCCTTGCCCGCAAAACCTATCAAAAAGGCAGCTATTAGTAAGACGGATCTATAAATATTCATATTTGTCATTCGGTTATAAGTACGATGTATTTCGTAATTTGGTCATTATTGAATACCAAAAATACCATTTAAAATGGCTTTTTTGGGAAAACTAACTAGTTTAGGATGAGTGGCAACAGGGGTTATTGAGCGCATATTATTCTGATGCATTTTGGCACCTTGGGTTTAATGTATTCAATAAAGCTAGATAAATATAAATCTCCCAAAAGATGGGTATGGTTTTTATCCCAAACTGCCGTATCCTTTTTAGGCCCCAATTCGTCAATATTTTGTAAGTTTATTTATAAAACCAATTGTTATGCAAAACACCAGAAGAAAATTTATTCAAAACGCATCTCTTGCCATTGTAGGAGCTAGTTTAAAACCCAATTTCTTGTGGTCAAATGTACCAGCAGAGGCCAATAGATTGATTGGCATTCAATTGTATTCTGTGAGAGAGGATATGAAAAAAAATCCATTGGCAACATTGACTGCTTTATCAAAAATGGGTTATCAATATGTAGAACACGCCAATTATATAGATCGTAAATTGTATGGTTGGACGGCCAAAGAGTTTAAGAAAGTATTAGATGGCTTAGGTTTAAAAATGCCAAGTGGCCATACGGTAATGACCTCGGCACATTGGGACAACAGTAGCAAAGATTTTACTAAAGAATGGAAATACACCGTAGAAGATGCAGCCACACTAGGTCAGGCCTATGTGATTAGTCCTTCAATAGATGATAAATTAAGAAGCACCTATGATGGATTGATGTTGCAATTAGACATCTTTAATAAATCTGGAGAATTGTGTAAAGCAAATGGAATGAAATTTGGTTACCACAATCATGATTTCGAATTTAAAGAAAAAATGAATGGTAGCTTACTCTATGACATCATTTTACAACATACCGACCCAAAATTAGTGATACATCAATTAGACTTTGGCAATATGTATGGTGCTGGTGGAAGGGCAGCAGCTTGGGTTAAAAAATATCCTGGTCGTTTTCAATCTTTACATATTAAAGATGAAATTAAAGCAGAAAAAGGAGAAATGAATGATGGATACGAAAGCACCATTCTAGGCACAGGTGTTGTAGATCCAAAATCAATTGCATTGTTGGCTAAAAAAATGGGCGGCGCTGTTCACTTTATTATTGAACAAGAGTCTTACCAAGGACTTGCACCACTTGAATGCGCTAAAAAAAATCTAGAAATTATAAAAACTTGGGGTATTTAAAACATATTACACTGTATATAAAAGCACAAACCGAAAATGTTTGTGCTTTTTTTATGTGTAACTTTAAATACTATTTTGTTGCTGATATAATTTTACCAATATGAAAAAAAATACCCTTACTAGCTTGCTTACTATTTTGATGGTTGCCATTTTTGCCAGTAATCTACAAGGTCAACAAACTACAGCTACAGCTGCAGATAAAGTACGGTGGGAGTTACACGCAAAGCAAGTAAATATTATAAGAGACGAATGGGATATTCCACATATTTATGGAAAGACCGATGCCGATGCCATTTTTGGTTTAATGTATGCCCAATGCGAAGAAAATTTTGCTCAAATTGAATTGAACTATTTAGAAATGCTTGGTCGAACTGCCGAAGTAGCTGGAGCGAATGCTATTTATGAAGATTTAATGATGCGTTTAATACAAGACAGCGTGGAAGCCATTAAAGATTTTAACAAAAGTCCCGTTTGGTTTAAAAATTTATTACAAGCGCATGCAGATGGTTTAAATTATTATTTATACAAACACCCCGAAATACATCCTAAAGTAATTACTTATTTTAAGCCCTGGTATCATTTGATGTGGACCGATGGAAGTGTTTCTCCCACAAGAACTGGAGGTATCAAAACCGAAGACGTAGCTAATTTTTATGGCGATAAAAATAAATTAGCCATTCATACCCTTCCCAATTTTGAAGAAAAAATAAGTACGGGATCCAATGGTTTTGCCATTGCACCCATGCATAGTAAAAATGGAAATGCATTGTTGTACATCAACCCACATGTGCCTTTTTATTTTAGATCTGAAATGCATATGAATAGTGAAGAAGGATTAAATGTGTATGGGGCTGTTACTTGGGGTCAAATGTTTATTTACCAAGGGTTTAATGAACATTGTGGATGGATGCATACCAGCAGCTATGCCGATGTGGCCGATGTATATGAAGAAAAAATGAAAAAAAATACTACAGGTTGGGTCTCCATCTACGAAAATGAAGAAAAAAAAGTAGTACAAAGAAACATCCGCTTACAATATACAGAAGGGGGCGTAATAAAATCAAAGTCTTTTATTACTTATAAAACAATTCACGGACCAGTGATGGGAAGTAAAAATGGGAAATGGTTAAGTCTTCAAGAAAACAATCGTTCTTTAAACGCTTTGTTGGAATGTTGGACCAGAACCAAAGCCACGCATCTTCAATCCTATCAAAAAGCATTGTCTTTACTAGCCAACAATAGCAACAATACTGTTTACGCTGATGGAGACGGTAATATCGCCTATTGGCATGGAAATTTTATGCCCAAAAGAAATCCCACATACAATTATAGTTTGCCTGTAGACGGATCTATTAAGCGTACCAATTGGAATGGGGTGCACCCCTTAAATGAAATTGTACAAAGTATTAATCCATCCAATGGCTGGTTGCAAAATTGCAATGCAACTCCCTTTACTGTGGCGGGTATCCAAAGCCCTAAAGCCGAAAATTATCCATCTTATATGGCGCCAGATGGGGAAAATGGAAGAGGCATTACAGCAGTTACATTATTAGAAAAAATAGATAAAATAAGTTTAGATGATTTGATACGCATTGGCTACAACAGGCACATGTCGGCCTTTGATGTTTTACTTCCTTCGTTTTTAGCCTATGCAAAAACAGTTTCATTAAATGAAAAAGAAAAGAAAGCAATTCAATATTTAAGTAACTGGAATCATGATGGAGATACTGCTTCTATTGCAACTGCCATTGCAATAGAGTGGGCTACCGAATGGAGCAAAGAATTACCGCCAGCTCCAACAGAAGAAACAAGTACGCATGTATGGAAAAAATATGAACGAATGGTTACTGCCGTTTCCAATGAAAAAAAATTAGAATTATTAAATAAAGCATTGACTCAAATTGAAAAATTATATGGTTCTTGGGAAATTACTTGGGGCAGCATCAATAGATATCAAAGGGTGAACCCGGGTGAAAAATTTAATGACCAAATGCCTAGTATCGCTGTGGGTCAAGCTTCTTCCAAATGGGGTACTTTGCCTGCATTTGAAAGTAAAAGACAAGAAAATACCAATAAAAGATACGGTTACTCTGGAAGTAGTTTTATTGCAGCAGTTAGTTTTGGAAAAAAACTAGAAGCAAAAACAATTATTACTGGAGGTCAAAGTCGTTTTGCCAATTCAACTCATTTCACAGACCAAGCTCAAAAGTATATTGCAGGTGATTTTAAAACCATTCACTTTTACAAAGACGATGTTTTAGCACATGAAGTAATATCATACAAACCTGGATTCACTAGGTAATGATCATACAACTTTGAGATAAATGCCACTTTTACCAAACCCGCTAAATTTTTAACTTCTAACTTTTGCATCATTTTAGTGCGATGACCTTCAATGGTTCTTTTGCTATGCCCTACTTCATATGCAATTTGCTTGCTAGAAGCTTCTTCGCAAATACGCACTAAGATGTACTTATCATAAGTATGAAGTTGATGTACTTTTTCGGTCAATTTAATTTTCTCCATATGATTGACCATGGCAAACACTTTGTCTGAAATGATAGAGCAAAAATATATTTTATTGAGTCGGGCCATTTCTAAAGCTTTGGACCATTCTTGTCTTGTTACATTTCTAGAGATAACAACATTTATACCATTGTCAATGAGTTGATACAAATGGGCATCGTCTTGCTCATTAAATACTACCATAATCGACATCTTTTCCCTTAGTGCACGTATTTGGGCCATGGCTTCGGAATGACCATAATCAAATAAAGAACTGTCCACCACTAAAAGCAAGGAACATGCTTTTTGGCTTTGCTCATTTTCCAACCAATCATCTAATTCTTTTAAACTTTTAATGATATGATAGCCCATTAACATTGGATTCTCTTTAATAAGAAAGCCACATCCCATGGCATATACATTTTGTTGATCGCATATAATTACTTGACTTTGCATACATAATTGATTTGATGATTGATACTGTAATAAAACAATAATTTTATAACCTATTGATATACAAGTTAATATCTTTTATAAATGGCGTTTAAAATCATGGTAATTCAGCCCATTCACGTATTTTCTAATATAGCATTGGGTGGAAGGAAATGACATCAAAATGATAGAAACAAGTAGTTACTAAATAAACCTTATAATTATTTGTTAGTATTATATATTATATAACTTTATTGAATATTATACTAACCCCTTTACATAGCGTTGTCATCAATTCGTAACTTATTTTACCCTTTTGTTCCAGTAGGACATTTGAAAGTGTGGGTACTTGCCCCAGCCTTGGACAATCCGGATCCTAACTTGGCGTACTATTATGACTTTAGTCAAAGTATTGAAGAATATACACGAGTTTTTGAACAATTAGAATTGCCTTGGAAATGGCAACCTGTTTCTTTAAATAGTTACAAAACCATTGTACAAGAAATTGCACATGAAAGAGAAAAAGGAATTTATTTTCCTGTGGTTTTAAATTTATGTGACGGAGACGAAATAAATGGTGCGCCTGGCGTGTCTGTTATAAAAGCATTAGATGCTAAGCAATTGGTTTATACTGGTGCCAACGATTATTTTTACGATATCACTACTTCTAAAATTCCTATGAAAGAAGCTTTTGATTTAGCAGGTGTAGCTACGCCAAAATGGGAAGCCATTAGAACCAATGACATCAATGAAAAAGAATTGCTTAAAAATTTAGGTAGCCCATTAATTGTCAAGCCTGCTGTTTCTGGTGGAAGCTTGGGGGTTGGTGTAAAAAATGTAGTAGAAACGCCCTCCGAATTAAAAACTCAATTAACTAAAATGTTTGAGGGTTATAGAGGCTGGAATTTAGTGACAGACGGAATTCTAGCTGAATCATTTATTGAAGGGCCTGAATATACGGTGATGATTGTAGGAAGTCATACCCATCCAGAATATGCAAAAATTTATCCTCCCATTGAAAGAGTTTTTCATGCCTCACTTCCTGAAAAAGAAAAATTTTTATCCTTTGATCGCTTATGGGAAATATATGAAGAAGAAACCCCAATGCCTGAAGAAGAAAATTTTTATCAATACCAACTAGGCGACGAAGCCATACAAATGGCGGTTCAAAAAATTTCTTGGGATGCCTATGTAGCTGTGAATGGTACAGGCTATACCCGGGTAGACGTTCGAATTGACAACAAAACAGGTATCCCCTATGTATTAGAAGTAAATGCGCAATGCGGTATCAGTGAAGATGAAAACTTTACTTCTATTGGTGCCATTTTGAGATATGCGAATCAGAGTTTTACCGAATTGGTAGTACATATTATTAACGACGCATTTGCAAGAAGAAAAAAATAAAATTATGCGCCCGCTTCCCCAATTAAATCATCCTGAAAGTTTTAAAGACTTAAAAATTTGCGTCCTTCAACCCGACTACACTACTTCTAAAGTTGATTATCAATATTACGATCCCAAAAGAGACTTGTCGGCTATTATGCCCGAAGCAGATATCGCTCATATTTATCTAAATAAGTTAACGACCTACCAACAGCTAAAAGAATTAAAAGATAAAAACTACGATATCTATATTAACTTATGTGAAGGTTATTTGGAATGGGAAGTGCCTTCTATTGATGTCATTATAAGCATGGATTTATTAGGATTGCCCTATACCGGGCCCAATGCCAACTTATATGACCCGCCTAAAACCATCATGAAGTACTTGGCATTTTGTGAGGATGTTGTTACCCCAGCGCATATACTTATAGAATCTTTGGAAGACTTACATCAATTGCCAGGTAATTTAAAATTTCCCTTATTTGTTAAGCCTGCGAAAGCCGGAGACAGCTTAGGCGTGGATGATGCTTCTAAAGCAAACAACATCGAAGACCTACTGGTGAAGGTAAAGAATATAGTAAACGAATTTGGATCTGCCTTGGTAGAAGAATACATTGCTGGTCGCGAATTTACAGTATTGGTTTGTGGCAATGCAGATGGTAAAACCTGTACCAGTTTTGTGCCCGTCGAATATATTTTCCCCGAGGGGTTTAGTTTTAAAACCTATGCTTTAAAAACTTCCGAATTACATCCAACTGCAAATATTCCTGTTACTGAGACTGCCTTAGCCAATAAATTAAAAAGTATTGCAGAGCAAGTTTTTATGTCTTTTAATGGAGTTGGTTATGGAAGAATGGATTTTAGAATGAACGATAAAGGAGAAATTTTCTTTCTTGAAATAAATTTTACTTGCTCTGTTTTTTATGCGCAAGGATATGAAGGATCAGCAGATTATATTTTACTGCACGACGGCATTGGACAAAGAGGCTTCTTAGAAAGAATTATTATTGAGGGTATGTCCAGGTATCGTAGAAAAGAAAAATTGTTTACCATCAAAGGCAACGCTATTGCTGGTTATGGCATGTATGCAAAAAGAGATTTGCCAAAAAATACTTTATTGTTTAAAGGAGAAGAAAAATCACAACGTATTGTAAGTAAAAAATTTGTAGATGAAAATTGGGACGAAAGAGAAAAATTAAATTTTAGAAGATACGCCTACCCTATTAGTTCCGAAGTATATATTTTATGGGATTTACAACCCGAAGAATGGTCTCCACAAAATCATCACTGTGACGCCAATTGTACTTACAAAGGATTGAATTTATATGTCAATAGAGACATAAAAAAAGGAGAAGAGCTTACTTTAGATTATGGTAGTTTCTTAGATGAAACCATGGAACCTTTTAACTGCCATTGTGGTTCGCCTAAGTGCCGCGGCCTTATTAAAGGCACTGCTCAAATTAAAGGCTAGATTTCTTCAATTCTTTTTGCTTTATCGTCTATGACCAAATCGAAATTGGGTTTGGTAGCACCTCCATTAGGACAATAGCCTGTTATTAATTCATTGAATTTGCATCCCCATTGATTGAGTTGCGTAAGTGTTAATGCTCTTAAATCTCTTTTTGAGCTTTCCCCTCTACCCGTCCAATAAGTAATATGCCAGCCTTCCTCGAATAACTTATTAATTTTAGCTATATGTTCAAAATTGGGTTCGGCCAATTCATATACCCGCTTGTCTGAATAAAAACAGATGGTTTCATCAATATCAACCAATGCCTTCTTAGAACCAAACCTTTTAGACTCCATCATTGTTATGTATTTTAAATGTATTTAACTATGGCAAATTTAGATAGTTTCTATAAATTACAGCTTTCATTTTATTGACCACTAAAATCATTGTTAAAAACACAGCCTCTTTCAAATTTTGAACAAATTTAACCCTTCCACCATGAGATACTTTTTTTTATCGCTTTTTGTATGCCTATTTCAATTCGCCTCTGCACAAATAACAAATAACCCAATAATAAGAACCGATAAAATTACCATAGCACGTGATGCGTATGGCGTACCCCATATTTTCGCCCCCACCGACCCAGAAGTAGCCTATGGATTGGCTTGGGCACATGCCGAAGATGATTTTACGACCATTCAAACCCTCCTGCTTACTGGTAAAGGAAAATTGGCTACCTATCTTGGAAAAAAAGGAGCACCAATTGATTATGTAGTAGGATTACTCAATACCAAAGCAATTGTAATGGCACAGATAGATCAAATGGACCCTGCTTTTTTACAATTGGTAAGAGGCTATTTGTTAGGTTTAGAAGCTTATGCAAAAGCACACCCTAATGACTTGCTTAATAAAAATGTATTTCCAATTACGATAGAAGAATATTTATCCGCTACTGTTTTTTCAGTCGCTGTATTTTGTGGTGTGGATAAAGCTTTGCCAAAAATCTTAAATGGTACCATGGATGCTTTGCCTGGTTTAAAAGGAGAAGGCAGCAACTCTATTGCAGTTCATTCCAGCAAATCTGCTTCTGGCGAAAACATGTTGCTTATTAATGCGCATCAACCTATTGAAGGGGCTACTGCTTTTTATGAAGCACATCTTCAAAGTGAAGAAGGCTGGAATATTTTAGGAGGATTGTTTCCAGGTGCACCATTGATATTCCATGGTGTTACCCCCAACTTGGCTTGGGCACATACGGTGAACTTGCAAGATAAAATAGATGTATATCAATTGCAAACCGATAAGCAACATCCAGGACAATATAAAGTAGATGGTGAATGGCTCACACTTGAAAAAAGAAAAATAAAATTAAGTATCAAGGGCATTCCATTCCCTATTTATAAAACGGCCTATACCTCCATCTACGGGCCTACTGCAGCCTCGCCAAATGGTGAATATTTTTCGATGCGTTTGCCTTCCTTAATGGATGCAGGTGCGGTTCAACAATGGTACGCCATGAACAAAGCACAAAACTTTACCCAATTCAAAGCGGCTTTAACACAGAACCATTTACCCATGTTTAATATTGTATACGCCGATAAAAGCGATACTATATTTTATATTTCCAATGGGAAAATGCCCTATCGCAATGCAGATACCAGCTACCATTGGAATGCAACTTTACCTGGCAATACGCTTGCAACCCTTTGGACAAAGTTTAAACCATTAAGTGCTTTACCTCAATACCTGAATCCAAAAAGTGGTTACTTGTTTAATACCAATCATTCTCCTTTTTTAGCAACAGCCGAAAATGAAAATTTAAATCCTGCCAGTTTTGATACTTACGATGGATATGAATTAACGCATAATAATCGTAGTCGTCGTGCTAAAGATTTAATAGATCAATTAGATAAAATTAGTTATGCCGATTTAAAACGTATCAAATTTGACCGTCAACTTCCTGCACAAATTTTATATCCTTATGAATTTACAGCAGATACCTTATTTATGTTGGATGAAAATAAGTATCCACATTTAGCACCTCTAATTCTAAGTTTAAAGAAATGGGACCATCAAGCTGTTGCCGAAAGCAATGGGGCACTGATTTATAATTTGGCTTATTATCAAGTACCTAAAATAATGAAAGACCATAAATTTGAGCACTTGACTACCACAGAAGCGGTAGCTACCTATGAATACATCTATCAATTCTTAATGAAAAATTACCAACGTTTAGATGTGAGTTTAGGAGAAGTGCAACGTTTGGTAAGAGGAGATGAAAACTGGCCACAAAGCGGTATGCCCGATGTATTGGCAGCGGTTCATACAGAAAAATTTGGCGAAGCACAACGTAAAATGAATAGTGGAGATGCTTATATAGGGTTTGTTCGCTTTCCTAAAAATGGAAGTTTGCCACTCATTGAAACGGTGAATACTTTTGGTGCCAGTTCGGTAAAAGGAAATAAACATTATGCCGATCAAAGGGCCATGTATCAAGCACAACAAGTTAAAAAAATGACTTTGGATAAAGAAGAGGTCTTAAAAAATGCGGAAAGTATTTACCATCCTCAATAAGTGCTTGCGCAATAAAATTTTTTTTAGAGACGTGCCGTAATAATACTTTTATCTAAGAAAGACTTGGTATCATAAATAACCGTTTGACTAGAAGCTTTCAAGTTTGCAAAATTCAATGATTTGAAAAAATCATGGGCCACGGTTAATACTATAGCGTCATAAGTAGTTAATTCATTGGTTAATTTTATTTGATGCTTTTCGAGCACTTCTGCTGCATTGGCAAAAGGATCAAATGCAAATACTTCCAAACCTTGCTGTTCTAGTAAATGATAAATTTCAAACGCTTTTGAATTTCTGATGTCTGGACAATGCTCTTTAAAAGTAACACCCAACAACAAAACCTTTGCAGCTTTTAGCTGCACCTTGTTGGCTATTAACAATTGAACGACTTTATTGGTTACAAAAGCACTCATTTGATCGTTTACATGACGACCCGATAAAATAACTTGTGGATCATAACCTAAACTGGTTGCCTTATGTGCTAAATAATAAGGGTCCACGCCAATGCAATGTCCACCTACCAATCCTGGCTTGAAAGGTAAAAAATTCCATTTGGTTGCGGCAGCAGCTAATACATCCTGTGTGTCAATATTCATTTTGTCAAAAATAAGTGCCAACTCATTGACAAAGGAAATATTAATATCTCTTTGAGCATTTTCGATCGACTTAGCAGCTTCTGCTACTTTAATATTGGGCGCTTTATGGGTGCCAGCTGTTATGATGCTAGCATATAAGGCATCTACCTTATTGGCAGTTTCGGGTGTAGAGCCCGAAGTCACTTTAATGATTTTAGTGAGGGTATTAATTTTATCACCTGGATTGATTCGTTCAGGCGAATACCCGCAAAAAAAATCTTGATTGAATTTTAATCCACTTACTTTTTCTAGCACTGGAACACAATCTTCCTCTGTACAACCTGGATAAACTGTACTTTCATAAATGACCAGATCTCCTTTTTTTAATATCGATCCTACCATCTCAGTAGCTTTTAACAAGGGCCTTAGGTCGGGTTGTTTTAGCGCATCTACAGGTGTTGGTACGGTGATAATAAAAATTGAGCAATGTTTTATGTCACTTAATGTATGACTAAAAGCCAAAGCTTGGGTGGATTGTATTTCTTCAGGAGTGCATTGCAAAGTAGTGTCCACTCCTTTTGTTAAAGATTCAATTCTACTTTCGTCAATATCCAACCCAATGACTTTGTATTTTTTACCCAATGCCACGGACAATGGCAAGCCCACATAGCCTAATCCTATCACAGCAATAGCATCAAATGTAAATTGTTGATTGTCCATTTCAAACCAAAGTTAATGGTCTACTTAGTGATGACCATAATTTTTTTCTCCAGCAGTAATACTCACTTTTAATCGGTTTTGAGCAGGAGGTAAAGGACAGGTGGCAAATGCAGTAAAAGCACAAGGAGGGTTGTAAGCTTTGTTGAAATCTATTTCTGTATTACCATTCGCGTCTGGCTTTGGAATGTCTATAAAGCGTCCTGCACCATAAGTTGTTTTGCCTGCCGTTTCATCAGCAAATACAATAAATAAATTGGGGCCTCCTTCATCAATTACATCCAATGTGTATTCTTTATTATCTATATTGAATAAAAGACGTCCTGCACTTTTTTGAGCCGTAGTTTGACCCAATACATTGGTGATCATCAATAAATTTTGTGCAGGTTGTACCAATACGGCTTTGAGACGCCAATTAGAATCAACTGGAAATCTTTGGATGCCTTTAAATGCAGTTAGTGTTGCGGCTTTTAAATTTCTAAATCTGATGCCCACTTTATCTTCTCGCTGTATTACAGACCAACTAAAATGAGACCAATCCATGATTTTTGCAATCCCATGTTGCTTATACACAGTAATAGGTTGTTCCCCTTTTATTTCATTATTGTCAATGTTGACATGGTTGTTATTTTTATTTACCCATTCCACAGAATCTCCATTAAATAAAAATGCACCTAAATAATCTGCGAATTCACGATGCTGGTATTTACAATCATTCGCTGCTGCTTTACCAAATGTATTTACTCCCTTGTGCAACCAAAAAAGACCCTCTAAATTTAACCAGCCATTGGGTTGTTTTAATTCATTTTCTCTTTTGGCATGCCAATCATTGATTGATTTAACATAGAGATTGGACCCTTGAGCAAAAAGGCCAGTACAAACAGCCATCAATATTAATAGAAATAAATATTTTTTCATGTAATTCAGTTTTGGACCACTTAGATATAGTAGCGTGTAAAATTACGCTATTTAACTGGCCTTTCAAAAATAGAGGCCTTTAGATAAGCTTAAAATATTAAAAATGGAATTAATCTTAGTTTTTATTTAATTTAGGAGTACGAATTTTTAAAATGCAATTTAAAAAAATCATATTTACTTTTTTAATTTCAGTCGTCATTTTTTCTTGTAAAAAAGAAGTGGCAGGAAATGGAGCTAATAGTACTTTTTCAAGTACAGATGTAAACAATTGGATTTATCAAAGTATGAATACCTATTATTTGTGGTCAACAAAAATGCCAACCATAGCAAAAACAAATTTGACCATCGATCCCATGAATTACTTTACTTCCATTTTATACGATTATGGGAATACCGATCGATTTTCATGGATTGATAGTAGTTCCAGTAATTTAATCAACCAGCTTAATGGTGTAAATAAAGTTTTAGGAATAAAAATTAATTCCTTTTTTGTAGACAATACAAAACCTAACGGAGACATTGCAATGGTGATTGCTTATGTTATAAAAGGCAGTCCTGCAGAAAAAGCAGGGATCAAAAGAGGTGATATTATTTTAACGGTGGATGATCAAACTGTAAATGCAAAAAATTACAATACGATTTTACAAAATTCAACCTTAAAATTAGGGTTTGGCAATTTTGTCAATAATACTTTTAGCAACAACGGAAAATTTTTAACGGTTACAAAAGTGGAGTTGCAAACCAATCCCATTTTAATGGATACGGTGATCAATTGGTCCGGTAAAAAAGTGGGCTATTTTTCCTATACTCAATTTTTAAACAGCTACGATGACAGCTTAAGAGCCGTATTTGGACGTTTTAAATCCAAGGGTGTCAATGAATTGGTAGTAGACCTGAGGTATAACGGTGGTGGCTATGTGAGCTCTTCCGACCTGCTTACCAATTTAATAGTTAAAGACTTGGGTTCGCATGTAAATAATGTAATGAATAAAAAAACATACAATGATGCTTACACTCAAACTTTAACCAAGCAATCAAGCAGTAATCCATTTGTTACAAATTTTCAAAACGAAGCAAATAACCTTGGAAATTTATCCAGGGTTTTTATACTCACCTCCAACAATACCGCTTCGGCAAGTGAACTTATTATTAATAATTTAAGGCCATTCATGAATGTTATTTTGGTGGGAGAACATACCTATGGAAAAAATGTAGGCTCTTTTACGATTACAGATGACCAAAATAGATGGAATTATGGACTACAACCCATTACATTTAAGATTGTCAACTCACTGGATCAATCTGATTATGGCACTGTAAATGGATTTACTCCTAATTACCAAGTGGTTGACAATGTTTTACCTTATAAATTATTGGGCGACCCCTATGAAACATTATTCAATTCAGCATTAAATGTGATTGGTGCCGTTGCTTATCAATCCAATAGTACCCATCCAAGTCAAAAAATAATTAGAAACCTAGCGCAAGCGGCAGCCATTTCTGACAATCGAAATTTAGACAGGCATGATATGTTTGATCATCCGCCGCACACACGCACAAAATAATTTAAGTGTGAAGATTTCTTTTTAGTACCTTAGAATTTCAAAAGAATTTTATCATGAAAGTTATTTACACTTTACTCTTTTTTGCTTTTGCATTAAACTTGCAAGCACAACAAAAAAATACAAAAGTTCATTTAAATCACACCGCTATTTATGTTGTTGATGTAGCAAAATCAGGTATTTTTTATAGCACAATTATTGGCATAGATTCGATACCTGAGCCCTTTCATGACGGAAAACATATTTGGTATAAAACTGCCGATCATGCGATGTTGCATGTGATTCAAGGAGCCGTTCAAAAAAAGGAATACTATAAAAATCAACACACTTGTTTTACGGTACCCGACTTTAATGCGTTTATTGCAAAATTAAAAGCGGCCAATTGGCCCTATGAAGATTTAAAAGGCACAAAAGATGCCGTGACCACTAGAGTAGATGGCATTCATCAAATATGGGTGCAAGACCCTGATGGCTATTGGATTGAAATTAACGACGACAACTATTAAATCATACCCAGTTATGCAAGCAGAAATTAAAGTTTTTATTACAGGGGGTACTTTTGACAAAGAGTACAATGAATTAAATGGAACCTTGTACTTTAATGAAACTCATTTATTTGAAATGCTTACCCTTGGAAGAAGCCGCTTAGATCTTTCGATTCATACCTTAATGTTAAAAGACAGCCTGGATTTTGAAGATGCCGACAGAGCACTTATTGCTACCGCTTGCAATGCTGCCCATGAAAATAAAATAGTAATCACGCACGGTACAGACACAATGACCATTACTGCATCTTATTTGGCCAAACATTGCCCCAATAAAACGATTGTACTCACTGGCGCAATGGTCCCTTATAAATTTGGCAGCTCTGATGGGCTTTTTAATTTAGGGAGTGCCCTTGCCTATGTTCAGGTTGTTTCTGCAGGTGTTTACATTGCCATGAATGGTAAAATATTTGAAGCAGACAAAGTGATTAAAAATACAAGTAGGGGAGAATTTGAAAGTATTTAAAATATTTTTTAATTTTACAATAAATATTTATGAAGCGTACTAAAATCATTTATTGGATTACCACCAGCATTGTTTGTTTATTTGCATCTACTGCTGTATTTATGAACACTAAAATGGCCATTGATGGGGCAACGCACTTAGGCATTCCGCATTACCTTGGATTAGAAGTAAGTATTGGACAATTAATTGGATTGGTCTTATTGATTGTCCCTTCTGTACCTGCTCGAATTAAAGAATGGGCTTATGTTGGATTTGGCATTATGTATTTAACAGCATTAAATGCACATCTTTCTGTAAATGACCCTATTGCTAATAGTATCATGGCCATTGTATTTTTTGGACTATTGATTGTATCCTACACTAGCTTCCATAAAATAATGGCATCAAAAGTATAAAAGATCCAATTGTATAAAAAAGCCATTTCAAATAATTGAGATGGCTTTTTTTATGGTGCCCACTTTTAAGGGAAGCCCTAAAAATGATCGTTTAAATTATTTAGGCATTCCTACCAACTATTGTTTAAATTAGCAGTATATGTCAAGTGATCAAGAACTCATAATTCAATTTCAGCAGTCTGTCAATAAAGAAGAGGTATTTACTCAATTAATGCGTAAGCATCAACAAAAAGTATATTATCAAATTAAAAGAATGGTGTTGGAACATGCAGATGCAGATGACATTGCTCAATTGGTTTGGATTAAAGTATGGAATAAACTAGATGGCTTTAAAATGGAAAGCGAGTTTAGTACTTGGATATTTAGAATTGCCTACAATGAAACCTTAAATTACCTACAAAAACAAAAAAAGCAAAGCACCCGGCTATCAAATGACGATTTATTTGCTTATGAAAACGCCTCTGGCAGCAGTGATGAGCCAAAAAGTACCGAAATCCAAATTGCATTGGACAGCGCCATCAAGCAACTCCCTGAAAAACAAAGGATTGTGTTTATGTTGAGGTATTTTGATGGTTATGATTATGAAAAAATTGCGGGGATTATGGGCACCACAGTGGGGGGCGCTAAAGCCAATTTTCATCAAGCAGTCAAAAAAATAGAGAAATTTATAAAAAAGCTTTAAACCTAAAGCCCAATTGACTATCAAATTAAAACCATGAATCAAGAAAAGGAAAAAGAATCGTTACAACTAGACCAACAATGGGTAGAATCTATTGTGGAAAAAAATGAATTGAATCGATTTAATTTGACTCATACCGACGCGCCTTTCAATTATTTTGAGTCCTTCCCTGAAAAAATAATTTCGCGAATACAATTAGAAAAAAATAATACAAAGCATTCGGCATTTAAAATATTATTTTTAAACCATTATGCTAAAATAGCAGTTGCAGCAACTTTTATTTTACTAGTAGGTGGTTTATATTTATATGATAATGCAAGCATTAAAAAATCCAATATTGAAATAGTATCAATGCAAGAAATTCCAAATGAGGAAATAATAAATTACGTGAACAACAACGAAGCCTTAGCAGAATTGGATTTGGACCTTGCTATTAATAAAGAAAATGCCGCTCTAGAAAGTTTAGGCGAAATAGAAATTCAAAAAATTCAAAAAGCGATTATACATTAATAATACAATACTCAATTATTTTTATGAAAAAAATAGTACTAAGTAGTTTATTTGCTTTGCTCTTAGCAAGCGGATATGCACAACCAGATCCCCAAAGAAGGCCTCCTCCACCTCCACCAAGAGAAGACCAAGAACTAGGGGAAAAAAGAAGGCCTCATTTTGGACGGGGAGATACGAAACAGGGTAAAGAGCGCATTGAATTGTTTAAAATTCAATTTATAACTAAAAAACTAGATTTAACTAAGGCAGAAGCCGAGACCTTCTGGCCTGTCTATGAAGAACATAAGAAAGCAGTAAATGAAATTTTACAATCTAAATCAGAGGATGAAATTGTATTTCAAGAAGCAATGCTAAATGCTAGAAAAAAATATAAAAACGATTTAAAACCCGTGTTAAAATCAGATGAAAGGGTGAATAACGCCTTAAAACTAGAAAGAGAATTTTTAAGGCAAATGCACTTTGAAATGAATAGAAGAAGGGGATTCTAATTATTTCTTTCGCCTCAAATAACTATAAAAGTGCCCTTGGTTAAATACCGGGGCACTTTTATTTTATAGCCGAGTTTCCGTATATTACAGCGTATAATAAATGTCATTTTATGAAAAAAGTTGTCGTGTTTATTGGAGCGATTGTACTAATCATCATCGCTGTTGTTTTAACTAAAACAATTTCTAATGCCCCAGGTGCACATCAAAAAAGCAGTGTACTAGAGCCCTTGACAAATGAGTCCATCAACCATATGAGTCAGGCTATTCAAATAAAAACCGAAACCCCCAATGATGCTTTGGAGTTTGATACAACTACGTTTTTAACCTATCGAAAATTTTTAGAGAAGTCCTACCCTTTGGTTCATAAAAATTTACCACGTACCATCATAGATAGTTTTAATTATGTGTACGAATGGAAAGGAACTGATACCAGCATATTGCCTATGGTTTTAATGGCGCATTATGATGTAGTTCCTGTAGAAGCCTCGGCCGTAAAATTATGGCATGCTGTACCTTATGGAGGTGAAGTGAAAGAAGGTTATATATGGGGAAGGGGCGTATTAGATGACAAATCAAGTATGATAAGTATTTTAGAAGCAGCAGAAGCGCAATTAGCCAAAGGATTCCAACCCAAACAAACTATTTTGTTGTGTTTTGGTGCAGATGAAGAATCAAGTGGCAATGGTGCAACCGCTGTAGTGAAATATTTTAAATCTAAGAATAGGAGATTTGATATCGTTGTGGATGAAGGCGGTGAAATTTCAACGGAGGAAATGAAAGACATTAAAAGACCTATAGCTTCTATTGGCGTTGGAGAAAAAGGGTATGTGACTTTAATTTTAACCGCTCAAATAGCAGGAGGCCATTCCTCTATTCCTGGCCAAACTACTGCCATCGATATTCTTAGCAAAGGCTTGTACCAACTAAGAAAAAAGCAAATGCCTGCAAAATTAATTGCTCCAATTAAAACTTATTTAGAAAGAATCAGTGGGTATACAGAAAGTTTTAGTAAAAAAATAGCTTTGTCTAATTTGTGGCTTTTTGAAAAACAAGTTATCAATAATTTATCCGAAGCTCCTTCAACAAATGCATTAGTTAGAACCACCATTGTACCTACTATTGTCAATAGCGGAGTAAGAGACAATGTAATTCCAACTTTTGCGACTGCTTATATCAATAGTAGAATTTTACCAGGAGAGACGCAAAAAGATGTTTACAATTTTGTAGAGAAAACAATCAATGATACGAATATAAAAATTACCTATTATAACAATTACAGCACTTTGCCTTCGCCCACTACAGACATTCATAGCAAAGCTTTTAAAAGAGTAGAAGCTGTTATTAATAAAATTGTAGACGACGTTATCGTAGCGCCCATGTTGATGGTAGGTGCCACTGATTCTAGAAACTACAGAGACGTAAGTGATGGCGTTATTAATTTTACGCCCATTACCAATGCCAAAGGTTACCATGGAATAGATGAACGTATGTTGGTAACTGATTATCAAAAATGCATCAATTTTTATAGTTTATTAATTCAAGGTTCAAAATAATATTTTATGAAATTAAAAAATACAACTGGGCTATTATTTATTGTATTAATCTTAAAAATGAATTTGACGATGGGACAATTTCAACCTTTATACACTACCATTCCTAACTTTAAGCAGCAAGAGAACAAAGAAACTAATATTATTAATCCAACTTCGGGCAAACTAAGTATTGAGAAAGTTTCAGAACCCGCATATCAATATTATAGATTCGCTAATGATAATGTAAAAAGGCCATGTGTTATCATTTGTCCTGGTGGAGGTTATAGAGCTTTAGCAGCTAGTCATGAAGGCTCTGATGTAGCAAAAGTATTGAATGCTATGGGGATAAATGCACTCGTATTAAAATACCGCCTGCCCAATGCAGACAATCAAATAGACAAGTCTATTGCACCATTACAAGATGCACAACAAGCTGTTTATTTATGTCGTTTACATGCAGCAGATTGGGGTATAGATCCAGCCAAATTAGGCATTATGGGATTTTCTGCAGGGGGTCATTTGGCTGCTACCTTATCCACGCGTTATCAGGATGGTAAAATTAACAACCCAGAAAATATTTCATTAAGACCCGACTTCCAAATACTTATTTACCCAGTAATATCTTTCAATAATGAAGTACATGCTGGTTCTCGAAACAATTTAATTGGGCCATTGATGAGTGAAGAAGCCATTCATTATTACAGCAATGAAGAGCATATCAATCATGATACTCCTCCTGCATTTTTAGTACACGCTAAAGATGATACTTCAGTACCTGTATCTAATTCAACCAGCTATTTCAATTCATTGCAATTAAATAATGTACCTGCCGAAATTTATTTGTATGAAAAAGGAGGCCACGGCTTTGGAATGAAAAATCCAACGAGCGAAGTGTATTGGCCAGATTTACTAAAGCAATGGATGCAAAAAAATAAAATAATTAATTAATTCTAATTTAAAAAATCTTATGCGATATCTAATTCTTAGCTTGGGATTATTTTTGTGTTCAACATTGATTGCACAAAAAACTATTTTAATCAAATGTGGTCAACTACTAGATTGTAAAACAGGTATTGTTTCACAAAAACAAAATATTCTTATTAAAGGCAATCAAGTAGTTTCTATTAGCAATGTGTTTTCTCCAGCAGATTCCATGATTGATTTAAGTAATTATTTTGTGATGCCTGGTATGATTGATTGCCATACCCATGTGCTATTACAGGGGGATATCACTTCAGAAGATTACGATGTACAAGTATTAAAAGAATCCATTCCTTATAGGACCATACGAGCTACCAAAAGTGCCGAAAAATCTTTGATGAATGGCTTCACCACCATTCGTGACTTAGGTACAGAAGGTGCTGGATTTGCGGACGTGGATGTAAAAAAAGCAATCAATAAAGGCGTTGTTAGTGGCCCAAGAATGTTTGTTTCAACATTGGCAATGAATACCACTGGTCACTACCCATTGAAAGCTTCTGATTATGCTTGGGAATTACATTTACCAAAAGGAGTCATAGAAATTACAGGGGCAGACGAAGCTAGAAAAGCCGTAAGACAACAATTAGAACAAGGGGCTGATTGGATTAAAATTTATGCCGATCGTGGATATTATCGATTGGCGGATGGATCCTTTAGATCGATACCTAATTTTACCAATGAAGAAATAAAAGCCATTGGCGATGAAACTTTGGTTAGTAGAAAAAAATTAGCAGCGCATGCGATGACGAGAGATGGTATTTTAGCGGCTATCAATGCAGGAGCAATTAGTATTGAACATGGCAGCGGAATGGATGAAGAATGTATGCACTTAATGGTTGAGAAAGGAGTGTATTGGTGCCCCACTTTATTTGTAAATGAATATGTTGCAGAGGGTCGTGCCAAATTGGGAAGCCCTATCAATCTTTATTTTCAACAATCCATTCAAGCTACTTTTAAAAAAGCCATGAAAATGGGTGTTAAATTGGCCTACGGAACCGATATTGGTGGTTATGATTGGAACCTGGCACAGGCCAAGGACTTTACTTATTTTGTAGATTGGGGACTTAGTCCAATTCAAGCCATACAAACTGCCACCACCACTGCAGCAGAATTATTGGGTATGCAAGGTAAAATTGGTGAAATAAAAGAAGGCAGTTTTGCCGATATCATTGCACTAAAGAAAGATCCTATAAAAGACATTAGTGCTTTGCAAAATATTGATTGGGTAATGAAAGATGGAAAAGTATACAAACACAAATAAAAAATACTTTTCTATTCTTTTATTGCACTTCCTTTCCATCCAAAAAAGGCTACCACAACAAAAGCAATCATAGGTACTAGATAGCCCATTTGAATATTTCCTGTGGCATCGCTAATTAAACCAAAGATGCGCGGCAATACAGCACCGCCAACAATGGCCATAATAATTAAACTGCTTCCCATTTCGGTATCCGTTCCCAATTGCTTAATGCCCAGTGAAAAAATAGTTGGGAACATGATTGACATGAAAAAGCAAATTCCAATTAAGGCATAAATAGTCACCATGCCATGGGTAAGAATAGCCACCATACAAAGTGAGGCAGCTAGAATACCATAAGCAGTTAATAATTTAGTAGGCGCAATGTAATTCATTAAAAAAGTACCCGTAAAACGACCAATCAAGAAGGCAAGCGTACCAAAACTTAAAAACTTTGCTGCTTGAAATTGGTTGATGCTTGCAGATTCAGTTGCAAATAAAATAAATAAACTAAGCACACATACCTGGGCACCAACATAAAAAAATTGAGCAATCACGGCCCATCTTAAATGTGAATGACTAAAAGTTCCAGCCACAGTGGCCTTATTAGATTGCGTATTTTTGGCTCTTATATCTGGCAGTTTCACGATATAAAATAAGAGGGCAATGATTAATAATACCACACCCAGTATCGTGTAAGGTGTTTTAACAGTAGAGGCTTCCGAGGCCAATGCCGCTTGTCTAACCGAGGCCGACATGGCATTTAATGTCTCAGGTGAATTGCCTTGCGTAAATATAACTTTCGCACCAATGAGTGGCGCTAGAAAGGCAGCAAGGCCATTAAAAGATTGTGCTAAGTTTAATCTTTGAGTAGAAGAAGATGGGTCACCTAAAGCAGATGCGTATGGATTAGCGGCTGTTTCGAGAATAGTAAGTCCACATGCAATAACAAAAGAAGCAAACAAAAAATAAATATAGGATTGGTTATTGGCTGCAGGGACAAATAAGAAAGCTCCCATTGCAAATAATAATAAACCTATAATGATGCCCATTTTATACCCCATTTTTTTCATGATCAACCCAGCGGGTAAAGCCATAAAAAAATAAGCAATGTATACAGCCGAATCTACTAAAGTGGATTGAGTAGTCGTGAGCGTAAAAGATTTTTTCAAATGAGGAATCAAAATGGGAACTAAATTATTGGCAAAGCCCCATAAAAAAAACAAGCAAGTAATTAATATAAAAGGGATTAAGTCTGTTTTGGATTTTTGCATAGTCGTTAAATTATAATTAAATATAATCTATCTATTACATTTAATCAAAAAATACCAGCATCCACCCCATTTAAAGAACTTAAACGCTTAATTTTGGTAACACACAAATTTTTTAAACCCACTACCAACATGAAAAAATTATTTATGATGATGGCTTGTTCGCTTTTAGTCCTTGTCAATTTTGCCAACCCATCAAAAAATACTCCTCGCGATTATTACTTGATTCAAATATATCATTGTTCTTCTACCAAACAGATAGAAAATATTGATGCCTATTTGCAAAATACGCTACTGCCTTATTTACACCAAAATGGCATTGCTAAAGTGGGGGTTTTTGCTCCTATTGCCAATGATACTGCACTGGACAAGCGTTTATATGTATGGATACCTTTGAAATCAATTAATGAACTTGATGCATTAGATCAAAAAATTGAAAACTTAGACCCCATGGGAAACGATGCCGTAATTCATTTAGAAAATGCCGATAGCAGTTTGCCTTACAATAGATTTGAAAAAATATTAACGCGCGCCTTTAAGTTTCAAACGCAATATGTAACCAAATCAAATTTAACTAAATCAAGCAGTCGAGTTTTTGAATACAGAAGTTATGAAAGTCCCACGGAGAATATGCATTTAAGAAAAGTGCACATGTTTAACGAAGGAGGAGAAGTAGATTTATTTGCCAGACTTAACTTTAACCCTATTTTTTATTCAAAAGTGATTGCAGGAAGCAGAATGCCCAACTTAATTTACATGACCAGTTTTAACAATATGGAAGATCGTAATGCCCATTGGAAATCTTTCACAGAAGATCCGCTTTGGAAAAAAATATCTGTAGCAAAAGAATATCTAAAGACAGTGAATAGAAACGAAACCATCTTAATGAGTGCCCGCGATTATGCCGATTTTTAATCGACCAATTCAACACCCATTAATTTAACCAATTCTAATTGCGCATTACAAAGTTGATATTGATATTGTAATTGATTCAATAAGGCTCTTTGATAATCGGCATTGGTAGAGGTAATTTCAATGGGAGTAGTAGTACCATTCTTTAATTTACTTACACTTAATTTTTGTGCCAATGCAGCTTGCTCAATTTGAGAAGCTGCATTTTTTATTCTGCTCTCATTGCTTTTGATATCAATTAAAGCAGCTTGAATGTCTTTTTCAAAATCATGCAATTGGGAAGCAACATTGGTTTCATTTAAAGCAACACTTCTTTCTTGAATTTTAACTTGTTGCTTTGTCTTGCCTCCATTAAACAAGGGCACCGAAAGACCAATGCCCGCATTGTAATTAAAACGAGGATCATTGATTTGTGGTAAATATCCATTTCTAGAACCTACGCCAGCTTTTAGACCTACAAAAGGGAGTTCATTCAGCTTTGTGATAGCAACTTCTGCCTTAGCTACGCTCACCTTGTCTTTGGCAATAGCCAAGCTAGGATTGTGTTGTATGGCCATTTGCATGGCTTCGTCTAGGGTATAGTTTTTAAGTGTAATCGACAATTGACCCGCTTGAATAGTACCAACGCCTGTTGCGTATTTTAATAAATTTAACAACTTCTGTAAATTCGTTTCTACATCTATTTTACGATTAATTTCATTGTCTATTTTAGATTGAATCGTTAATACATCTAATTGTATGGCATTGCCGTTTTTCAATTGTGCATCTACCACCAATTTATTTTCTGTAAGCAATTGAATTACTTGATTTTGAATTTCAATGGCTTTTTTTGCATATATAATTTGATAATACAATTGGCTTATTTGATAAAACAAACTATGCTTTAATTGTTCGGCAACATGTTTAGAAGTTTGTAATTCTAGTTTGGCTTTCTCTATATTGGATTGTAATCGGCCAAAATCAAATAAAGTATAAGATCCATTGATGGCAGCTGAAACATTGTGCTCAGGGGCAAATTGAAATGTTTTGTCTCCAAATGCTACTTCAATCTTAGGTTGCACATAAGCATAGCTTGCATCTATGGTCAAATCTGGATATTTATTTAACTCTGTTAATGCCAATTTGTCTTCGGCCAATTGCACAGACTGTTGAACTTCTTTCACTTTTGGAAAATAAACCAAAGATTGGTTCAATAAGTTTTTAAGCTCTCCATTGATTAAACTTTGCGAAAAAGAACCGCTGTAAACAACAGCAGTCAACAACAATAAGATTATTTTTTTCATAACTCGTTTACTTTAAAGTGTAACAACTTTATATTTTTAATGTGCTTCTGCGGCGGCTTCTGCTGCTGCTTTGTCCATTTTTTTACTGGTTCGAAGAAAAAACACAAGAGGAATAACTACTACAAAGAAAATGCCCACCAACCTAAATGTATCCAAATAAGATAAATAATAGGCTTGTCTATCCACTGACATGTCTATCATTTTAAGGGCAGTTTGTTTCGCTCCAGGCAAATCACCTGTTTTAGAAGCAATGCCTTGCGTTACCGCCGTAACCCTTTCTTGCCAAGCTGCCCCATCGGAAGGCATATGAGCTATTAAATTGGTGCGGTGCTGAAAGTATTGTTTTGCGACATAGTTGTTGGCCATGGCAATTCCAAAAGCACCCCCCAATTGACGAATCATATTGTTTAATGAAATACCTGCTGCATAATCTTTGGGTGCCAATCCAACTACGGCCTGATTAATCAAAGGAAGTTGACTCATAGAAATACCAAAGGCCCTAATCAACAAAGGCCAAAAGAAATCCCATTTACCAGCATCCAATGGCATGGCCGCACTATAAAAAGCATATACCGAAAACAAGCTAAAGCCAACAATAACAAAAGGAATAGGCGTAACCCCCTTACTCATTAACTTACCAATTATTGGCATCATAATGACCCCTGCCAGAGTAGGGGGCAATAAGGAAATGCCTGTTTCGAAGGCAGTATATCCCATAATTCTTTGCGCCAGTACTGGATAAACAAATACGGAAGTAAACAAACCAAAGCCTGCCACAAAAGTAAAGATGGTGGTGAAAGCTAAATTTCTATTTTTTAATACCCGCAAATTCACCGCAGGTTGCTTGATATTTAACTCATACAATATAAATGAAATAAGCCCAAGTACTGCTATACCAGAACAATAACGAATGGTTTCACTATTAAACCACTCCTCTGATTCTCCCCTCTCTAAAACATATTGCAGACATCCAATGCCTGCCATGAGCAGCATGATGCCGGTATAATCAATCTTAATGGCATCTTTCCCTTTCCCCTCGCCCACTCTTTTCTCAATGAAAGTAAAAGATAAAAAAGTAGCGATGATCCCAATAGGAATATTGATCATAAAAATTAAAGGCCAACTATTGTGTTCAATAATCCAGCCGCCCAAAGTGGGGCCTAATGTAGGACCTAATACAATCCCCATTCCAAACATTCCTGCTGCAATGGGACGATCCTTGGGTTCAAAGGCATCAAATAAAATTGCTTGCGAAGTGGACAACAACGCGCCACCTCCAATACCTTGTATGAATCGCCAAATAATTAATTCAATTAAACTATCCGATTGCCCGCATAAATAAGAGGCCGCTGTAAAAATAATCATCGAGACGATGTAATAATTTTTACGACCAAAGTATTCTGCTAAAAATCCAGTTAAAGGAATAATTATCACATTGGCAATCGCATAAGAGGTAATCACCCAACTCACATCTTCAATGCTTACTCCTAAACTTCCAGAAATATCGTTTAAGGCAACATTGACAATAGAAGTATCTATCAACTCCATAATGGCAGCCGATACAGTGGTAATTACAATGATGGTTCTTGCTAAGCCCTTAAGCGCTGCCATGCAAACTATTTGTCAACGGTGATAAATACACTCATGCCTGCTCTCAATTTATTTTTGAAAGCAGCTTGATTGTTAATGGCAATTTTTACTGGAATTCTTTGGGTTACTTTAATAAAGTTTCCACTAGAATTGTCTGGAGGTAATAATGAAAATTTTGCTCCAGTAGCATCACTTAAACTAAGTATGGTGCCTTCTACAGCAAGGTCTGGATAAGCATCCACACGAATATTAACTTTTTTCCCCTCTTGTAAACTTTCTAATTGACTTTCTTTGAAATTAGCGACGATCCAATAACTGCTATCATTAACAATAGAAAACAAGGGAGTGCCGGCTTGTACAAACTGACCAATATTGATGGTCTTCTTGCCAATTTTCCCAGTACTAGGCGTCGTAATTTTTGTATAAGATAATTTTAATTCCGTCTCTTTAATTTTAGATTTTTTCATGTCAATTAAAGCCAAGGCTCTATTCACATTTTCTTTTAAAACGGCAATTCTATTATTAGCGGTAGCCAATTCAGTTTGCGCATTACTTAATTCTTGATTAGAAGATGACAATTGAAATTCGGTCTCCTCTAATTGTTTTCTGGTAATGGCTTGTTCTTTAAATAAATTTTGATCGCGCGCTAGATCCGTAGTAGTCTTTTTTTGTTTGATTGTTTTTAAATCAATCACTCCTTTGTTATTTTTCAAAGACAAGATGGCATTTTCTAATTGCGCTCTTGCATTGGATACTTCGGCAGAAGATTGCATTAAATCGGCTTTTTGTTCTTCCAATTGCATTTGTAATTCAGCATCATCAATTTCTGCTACCAATTGATTTTGACTTACAGAATCATAATCTTTGATAGAAATGCTTTTTACATAGCCGCCAATTCTGGTTAATACCGGCACAATGGACGTTTCAATTTGAGCATTGTCTGTGGTTTCATGCGTAATTGAAAAAATCACTTTTCTGCCTCCAAAATAAAGGGCTACGACCAATAAAACGCTAATAACTACTTTGCGGATATTGGCTTGCTTTTTAAGTTTTTGTTCCTCCATATAAGTATTTTGAATTAAGGTGCTAAATAAGGCTGCAAATTAATATAAATCTACTAGACGGAGTAAGATATTTAGAAGCAAAATATATACTTAATCTAAGTGCTCTTATTTGTATTTCTATTAAAGATCCAAAAGATGATAGGGAATACTAGCAAGGTCATCACCGTAGCAGTTACCAGCCCTCCAATAATAACAATGGCCAAGGGCTTTTGTGATTCCGAGCCTATACCAGTGCTTATGGCAGCAGGCATCAGCCCAATAGAAGCCATTAAAGCGGTCATCACTACTGGTCTTGTTCTAACGATTACCGCATTTAGGATGGAATCATTCAACGAAAATTTTAGCTTCAAATTATTATGAAATTCCGAAATTAAAATAACGCCATTTTGTATACATATACCAAATAAGGCAATGAACCCAACGCCTGCAGAAATGCCAAAATTCATACTGGTAAGATGCAATGCAATAATACCTCCAATAATAGCAAAAGGCACATTTGTTAAAACCAATAGGGAGTCTTTTACATTACCAAACAAAATAAATAATAAAACAAAAATACCAATTAAGCTTATTGGAACCATTTGTCCTAAACGGCCAGTGGCTCTTACTTGATTTTCAAACTCACCCGTCCAGCCAATAGAATAACCATCTGGTAATTTGATATTGTTTTCTACATTTTTTTGTGATTCAGCAATGGTTCCTCCTAAATCTCTATCTCTTACTGAAAATTTTACGCCTATAAAACGTTTGGTATTATCACGATAAATAAAAGCAGGTCCGGTTACTTTTTTAATTTCTGCGATTTGTTTTAAAGGAATTTTCGCCCCTTGCATGGTAGGCACTTTTAACTCGGCAATGTCTTTTTCGTTTTTTCTAAATTCTTCTTGAAATCTAACTCTTACCGCAAATTTCTTTTCGCCTTCAAATTTATCTGTTGCCGTCTTACCTCCAACTGCCATTTCTAACACCGCTTGCGCGTCAGCGACTTTTACACCGTATGCTGCCATTTTTTCGCGATCTAAAATAACAGATAATTCGGGTTGTCCTAAATTTCTTAATATACCTACATCTTTGATACCACGTACATGTTCGATTTGTTTGATTACTTGATTGGCTATTTCATCTAACTTATCTAAATCATCCCCATAAATTTTTACTGCATTTGATGCATTGATACCCGCTACTGCTTCAGCAACATTATCGATAATGGGTTGTGAATAATTATAACCGATTCCCTGATATTTACTTAAAGAATCATCCATTTCTCGTACCAAATCATCCATGGATATTTTTCTACCCCATTTTTCTTTGGGCTTTAAATTTACTTGCATTTGTACATAATAAAAACCGCTAGGATCAGTTCCATCATTGCTTCTTCCTACCTGAGAAAGTACCCCATTTACTTCTGGAAATTGTTGTAGCTCTTTCCTTAATGAAGTAGTTTT
>CANCSS010000002.1 GCA_947380905.1 Chitinophagaceae bacterium
TGTTGCGCAGACGCGAAAGAAAGCCACGAAGTGGGAAATTTAAAGAGTTGGCTGTGTTAATAGCTTGCTATTATAAACAGACAAGGATTTAAATTGAACGAGCGAAGCGAGACCTTTCTTGAGCAGATAGGCAAGAAAAAAGCTTTTATGATACTAAAGCAAGCTTTGGGTAAGGACGCCATTCAGGGATGTCGGCGGAACGAAGTGAAGCCGACAATCCCTTACATTTGTTTGCGTATGAACCTTGATGACCAATACAACGAACTAGCTTATTACACTTTATCACATAAAGGTAAAGATTTTATTCATCAGCATATTGTAGACGCCTTCGCAATTCAAACTGCTAATGAACATACTAAGCCAATTAAAATCACTTACGCATTAATAGGGATCTATTTACATATAGAAAAAGGATACACAGGAAAACAAGTGCAAGTGGCGCATGTTGAAATGTCGAAAAAATCAAAAGTATTTCCCAAAATAATACTCCCTACAAACAGAGGTGAAATTAGCATAGCAGATGTTCTCAAAATAACCGACGCAGAAGAAAGAGATAAGCTAATTCATGGCTGGTGTGAATCTATTTGGAAGGCATTTGCCTCGCAACAAGAATTAATTAAAGATATTACAGAAAGCTTGTTATAACTTGACCATTTTAAATTGGTAGTTGATCTTGCCATCATTCGAAGCCACTCTAATCAAATAAGTACCTGCTGATAATTGCCCTACATATATTGGGATTCCTGGTGTAAGATTCGGCATACTTAAAACTTTAGTTCCACTTGCCAAATCAAATGCCTCCATATTTAATTTTTGATACCCCTTAACAACAAAATCAAAATTTAAATGATTTACGAATGGATTTGGAGCTAATTTAATGAACTCATCCTGGCTAAGATTAACAATATCTGTCACTAAATAATAATAAGCAGCACTCATTACACTATTACATCCTAGTGTGGATGATTTTACGGAATAAGAACCAGCTAGATTAGGTTTTAATTTTTGAGTAGTATCATTTAATGTAACACCATCCTTGTACCATAGGCTCTTTAATGCCACATTTGAAACTAAATAATTAGACGTATCTCTAAAAATTAAAGGAGTAGCTGGGATGGGTCTAATTTCAACAATTATTTTTGACTTACTCCCCTCACATCCAGTCTTAGTATTTTTCTGACTTACATAAAAATTCTGAAATCCTATATTAGCACTGTTAGGTTTGGGGATAATACTGCTAGCGGCTGCTCCAACAGTATCAATTCCATACCATAGTAAAGTATTACCGGTCGAAAAACCTACTTTAAAAGTGTCTGTTATATTTGAATTTTGACAATAAAATGTATCCTTCACAATTGGAGCTGTTGGTAAAGCATTGACAGTTACTTTGAATGGATTTGATAATGCTGAACAACTATTGTCTGTTGTTTTTACTTGATAAGTTCCTGTAGTAACTATTTTAAAAGATTGGTTAATTGCATTCGCAATACTTGTATTATTATTTAACCATTGATACTGACTAGCCGAAGAAGCACTAATTTGTAATACATTGCCATTACAAAATGAAGTATCATTAATTTTAGATAGTGTTGGTGTGGCACAAGTAACAAAACCAGTTAATGAATCTGTATAAAAATCATTTGAAATAACCACATTGCCATTTGTGGTAGAATCTGGTATGATAGTAGATATTGTTGAACTACTTTCAACAGTAAAACTTTTTACAACTCTTCCACCAATTATTACTTTAGTTATATCTGTTAGATTGGTTCCACTTATTGTAATAGGAATTCCATTACCACCACTTTTTGGTAAAAATGAATTTAACTTGGGCGGACTTGTTGAAAATCCTGATAAAGCAGCAATTCCTCCTGTAGTTTTTACATTTACATACCCTGGAAATGCGATACCAACCACAGCAGTGATTAAGGTATCCGCTTCCACTTTAAATGAAAGTGCTGGCAATCCTCCAAAACGGACTTCAGATGCATTTAAAAAGTTAGTTCCCTTAATACTAATCTTTGTACCATTTAGTCCAATTTTTGGTGTGAATGAAATTATTTCAGGAGGTTTCGCCTCCGAGAATGAACTATTAAAAAATAAACCTCGGCCATGGGTGGCAGCGATCACTGCATAATCTGCACTTCTTAATTGCAACATATCGGTTCGAACATTTGAAAAACCATTATTTGATTGTGCCCAAGTTGGACTTGCAGTTTCAAAATTGTTTGTAGCATATACCCCAAGTTCCGTAGCAAGTATCACTTGACTAAGCATTTTATTTGGATTAAATAAAGCCCAACGCACAGGTATATCTGGGAAATTCCCCATTTTATCAACCCAATTTTTACCCCCATCTGAAGTATACCATATTTTTTTTGACCCATAATTAAAAAAAGTAACTAAGAGTTCATTTTCACTTGCACCTATTTCAATACAAGATATACTTCCAGCAGGAAAACTAGCTCCGCCAATTAAAGTGCTACTTGGAATACTATCCGCATTAACCACTTTTAATAGTTGTCCCGAATTGGTTCCAAGAAAAATAGTGGTTGACAAGTGGTTGTATGGTGAAACTCTTAAAGCTGTAACTTGATTTATTAAATTTGGAACTGAAACGTTTTCCATATTCGGAGTTCCCGTTATGTTTTTGACCCTTACCAAATAATTACTTGAAGAATTTGAATATAAAATATGTTGGATTGGATCATAGCTAGCAGGATTAATGAATGATCCCAAAATGGTATCAATTAATTTTATACTAAATGAAACACCAGAATCAGTTGATAAAAAGTAGGTATTGTATTTACTTGATGAGATTTGGTATTTAGGATTCGTTTGATCAATAAAACAAAATGCGCCATCCCCACTAGTCACTTCTTTACTAGCCGAAAAAGTTGGACTTAAAAATTTTTGTGTGCCGTTGTCCTGCGCGCCAGCCAAAAAAAAGTTTTTTCCAGCATTTGGATGAATAGCAGCTGCATAAAACTGAGTTACATTATAACCATTATTTCTACTATTTATGACATTTAGTGTATCAGCATTTTGCAGATTGGTTGTATAAAATACACCTCCGTCATTTCCAAATAATGCTGTATTAGAGGAGCCAGGCTTATAGCTTACCACATGTTGATCTGCATGAACATAGGAATATTTTGCATTCCAATTATACCATTTTCCAATTTGACTCCATGTTATTCCTCCATCAATTGTTTTAAATAAGTCTATCCCGCCAACAATAACAACATTAGGATTATTTGGATCAACTGCCAATGATTGATCATACCAAGCTTGACCTCTGGTAAAATCATTTGAAGGAACCCCAATATCAGCATCAATAGGCTTAGATAAGGTAGTCCAGGTTAACCCTTCATCATCTGATCTATATAAATTTTCTAGTCTACCGTAATTTTCAACATACGCATATATTATTTTTTCATTAGATGGTGCAACTGCAATAGTAACCCTACCGTATCCGTTTCCTACATTGATTTTTTTTACTACAACCCAATCCATACCATTAAGTGATTTTAATATATAACCTCCTCCTCTATTTGCATTTGAAATTGGACTTTGTTTTGTCCCAACCCAAATGGTATTGTTTTTACTTATTTGGATAGACGCTGGAACAAATGGTACTAGATACTTATTTGAAGAATCAATGATAGGTAAAGTTTGTGTCCATGTTGATCCATTGTCTTCTGATCTATATAAACCAAGATTTTCTGTATTGGTAAATTTACCCATATAGTAGTTGGCATCAATTGCAGCATAAACAACAGTTTCACTATTTTCGTGCCTAATAACCATATCGTTAGAATATAGAAAATTCTTTGTTGAAGTAAGTTGCGACCAACTAACTCCTCCATTGGTGGTCTTCCAAATACCAGCTCCGATGGAAGCAGCTGCTCCATACCCCTCCCCCGTTGTCACATAAGCAACCTTTTTGTCTAATGTATCAAATACAATTTTATTGATAGATAGTGATTGCCAAAAGTCATCCACTTTATTCCATACAGAGGCTGAATTAGTAATATCATTATTAAACCATAAGCCACCGCCAACTCCCCCTGCCCATACTTTTTTTCCACTACTATCATTGGGGTCCCAGGTTAAAGCCCTAGTTCTACCTCCAACATTATTGGGACCTAATTCAACCCATGGCGCACTTGATGATGATCCTGGAATAGCAAAGGCTTTATTATTTGATTTTAATTTAAAATAGTTTTGATTAATGATATCTGGAAGTAATTCTGGTGTAGGTCTTTTAAGGTCAAGATTCATGGTTCTATAAAAGTCCTGTTCAAATGCTTTGTCAGGTCCGTCCTGCTCAAGTGCTTTATTTTGCTCCCCTCTTTTTTCTTCTATTATTGTAAGCTCTTGGTTGCTTTTTAAAAAGGCTTGATAATTAGTAACATTTTTAATTTTTCGAACGTATACATTGGTTAATTTATCATTTACTGGATGAACTACATATTCAATTTTAGGAATTAATTTATTTAGGGTAATATTTTTTTTATCAAATTTTTTATTACTAACTATTAAAATAATTGACAATAATACTGGGAATATATAAAATAGTACTTTTTTAAAATTAACTTTCATGAAAATAGATTACAACTTATTTAAGAAATTAGACCCTACTTCAAAATATCTTTTATAATTTTGATATGATGATTGGTATGCACTCCTAAAAACTTAATGGTAGGTTTTAAGTTTAGATCACCAAAAATAGGATGTGTAAAATATTGATTTTCATTTGCAGCTAATAGTAGTTCAAGTTTTTTACGCGATTCATTAATATTTTGGAAAACAACATCTGTATTGATGTCCTCATTTGGCATCGTAAACGAAGGCGCTTTTGCTCTTCCTCTAGGGAACTTATTAAGAAGCAATACCATAAAAGCCTTGAAACTAAATTTCTTTTTAAAACTTTTTGGGTCTGATTTGACTACTGAATGGATAACACTATTGATGACTAAGCAACAATGAATAATGTGCCAACCAACACTTGCATCTGAAACAGTTGAATTTATTTTTGAATAATTATTAGCATTTGTTTCTAAATAGTTTAATAAAAGGTTCATTTTTTTCATTGTTCAAAAATAACGTAGTTCTGTTAATCTTTGAAGAGATTTAAATCAAAAACTCCGAAATCTTACAAAAAAGGCCCCTAATGCTAGGGGCCTTTTTTGTAAGTAAGTTTTTAAGAACGACTTACTTTGGTAAAATTGGTCTTTCCATCCAACTTATACTTGTAATTTTTTTATTGATATTATACATAAACCAATGGTAAGCATTTACATACTTTGTAGTTCCGTCTTTTTTCTTTTCCTTAAAAGATGAAAGAACTATAATTCCAGATTCAGGATCCGTATTGGTTATTTTACCAGGGTTAATCATACCAAGCTTCCACTCAATGGATGCTACGTCGTCGAACATATTTGCCCATTGACTATTTGCAATTTTTAATTTGCGACCCTCATTAGTAGTAATATTTACTGTATCAGCAAAATATTTTCCTAAGGCTTTGCCATCCATTTTATTCCAGTCCTTAACTAAACTTTCAATAGTTTCCACTTCTCCTCTATTGGAAAATGTGATAGTAGAAGTATCATTTTTAGAATAAAATTTACCCCCATTTGGTAAACCAAATTCATTGTCTTGGTTCAAATTGATACCAGTCCATGAACCTGATATTTTTTTTGTAGTATCATTAACAAAATACACTCTATGTTCATCTTGTTTATGCTTAGACCCATTCTTCCATTCTTTAGTTAAATGTGAATATATTTGAACCACTGTTTGACCTTTCCAACTTTTCCCGTCATTTCTCATTGGAAGAATACTAACAATTTCTCTTTTTACCGTCTTGTACATATCAAATTCCTTTACCACACGATCTTTGTTCTCTCTTACAAATTTATCATCAAAATAAGATAAATAAGTTTTTGCGTCTAAATTGTTATAAGCTTTTATGACATTCAATACGATTTCTGATTCTTTGTCATTGGCAAAATACCAGGCTGTATTTGATTCAGTTACATTACCCGCTTTTACGATTTTTTGGGCTTTAGCACTTGAAGCCATCAAGATAATTGCAGCAGTAATTATGAATAGTTTTTTCATATAATTTTTTTTTAAATGAGCTATAAAACTATTGGTTTCTTTTTGAAATTAATAATTTTTATGATATTATTATAAAATATACCATTTCTGTATAAAAGTTACCTTCAATAAAATGGATAAATGGGATTGGGGCTTGTCCATCCAATTATACGCTACCCAATTGAAATTCAACTGCTTAGAATACTTTTCTTGCTTGAATGCTAAAATGATTCCAAGATGAAATGCTGCGACTAAAATCTTTATTTAAATTACCCAATTTAGTATTGATAACAATGGCTCCATTGGCAGCATGAATTCCATACAATGCAGTGGCAGCTCCTCCTTTCAAAACTGTGACACTTGCAATATTATCTGGATTGATATCAATGGCTCTATTGGCAGATGAAAATCCATTTTGATTGGAAGTCCCACGTTCTAAAGTATTATCAATGGGTACCCCATCTACTATATACAAAGGCTGATTATTGCCAATTAAAGAATTGTATCCTCTAATAACGACGGCGTTCCCACTTCCAACTTGTCCTCCATTGTTGGTAATTTGAACGCCAGATAGTTTTCCTTGTAATGCATCCACCAAATTAGATTTCCCTTCAAATGCATTTGATTCCCCATTACCTTTTGGTGTAGCATAATTTTCAATGGTTTCTGATTTCCCTGAAAACTGCAATAACCCTTCCGCATTTATAATGGCTTTATCTTCATCATCAAAATTACAAGAACTGTTATTGATAATTTCATAGTGCCCTTTTCTATGTTTCGATTTAAACCAATAAGGACTGCAAGAGCCAGTATCTTCAATAATTGTTCCCATTGTTTCATTTACAGAAAAAATTTTGAACGATTTAGGCGCCATTTTTATGATAGCTACCAAATAAAGTGGCATTGTTTTTTCCCCAATATCTACCCTTTTACTTATTTCCCATATTCCTTCTATTTTATCTAGCGTATTGGCATTTTTAAGAAGATATGCTTTATACTCATCCATTTTTTTAAATGGTTGTGCATTCACTAATAAAAATGCTAAAATAAATACAAAAAATAAAAAAATCTTTTTCATAATTTAAAAATGGCTATTTCCTGGTTTTCACTTCTCCTTTAGATTGTTCTATTAAAGATGCTAATTTTTTGACAAGAGCAGGATACTTTTCTGCTAAATTGTAATGCTCACCCCTATCATTTTTAAGATCATACAACTGAGGCTTTACATCATTCCCGGTTTCTATGTTCACATCTTTATTGTATGCACGCATTGTATTGGGTACAATATATTTCCAGTCTCCTTTAGTAATTGCGAATCCGCCCGAATGCTCTATTACATAGTCTCTCCCTTTTTTATCATTACCAAGCAAGGCCTCCAATTGATTGTAACTATCAGGCGCATCTGCTTCTTTCAATCCTTGCCCAACCAAAGCATTCAGCGATGCAAATAAATCAACTTGACTTAACAATGCATCCGTTTTTTCGCCCGCCTTTACCTTTCCAGGCCATTTTACAATAAAAGGCACCCTGGTTCCTCCTTCAAAAATGCTGTATTTACCTCCGCGTAAATCACCAGCTGGTTTGTGATCGCCCAATTGTTCAACTGATTGATCAAAATAACCATCATTCACTACTGGTCCATTATCGCTACTTATAATAATCAAAGTATTATCGGTCAGGTGCAGATGGCGCAAGGCTTCTTCTATCTTACCAACTGTATAATCCAATTGCAATATGGCATCTCCCCGCATACCCATACCGCTTTTACCTCTGAACTTACTGTCGGGATAACGTGGTACATGAATATCTCCAGTGGCAAAATAAACGAAAAAAGGTGCAGCTGCATTCCTTTCCATAAATTGAATGGTTTTATCCGTGATGGTAGCTGCAATGTCTTCATCTTTCCAATATGCACTATGCCCACCACTCATCCATCCAATTCTACTAATACTATCTACAATCGTTTGATTGTGCCCTTGCGTAGGATCAGGTTGATAACGAAGCATTTCAGGATTTTCTTTTCCTGTCGGATCATTGCCTATTTTATTTTTATAACTTACTGTTATGGGATCTTTACTATCTAAGTTCACTACCCTTTGATTTTCTAAAAATACACAGGGCACTCTATCCAGGGTGGCAGGCATGATAAATGAATAATCAAAACCCAATTCTTTAGGACCTGGCTTGATTCGCGTATTCCAATCAATCCCTTCATCGGTGCCTAATCCTAAATGCCATTTACCAATTACTGCAGTTTTATATCCTGCCGTATGTAAAGTGGAAGCCAAGTTGCCTCTATCTAATGGAACGATCAATGCTGCATCTCCTGGCGCTACCCCTGTTCCATTTTGTCGCCAAGGATACCTTCCAGTTAACAAGCCAAATCGGGAAGGAGTGCAGGTAGCAGAAGTAGTATGTGCATTGGTGAATAAAAGTCCTTCCTTAGCAATATGATCGATATTAGGTGTTTGAATTTTTTTCATCCCATAACAACTCAAATCACCATAACCCAAATCATCCGCGTAGATGATTATGATATTGGGTTTTAACGCCCTATGACTTTTTGTGTTGTCTTGTGATGATGCTTGCAAAAAAATCAAAGTCCCTAAAAAAACAATCGAACCAATCTTTTTCATTTTACTTTACTATATATCTACTAATTATTTCTTTCTAAGTTCATATCGAATAGAATCAGGATACCCCGATGCGAAAACATAATTCACTTTCTTATTTGCATCAAAAAAGAACTCTAAAGTTTTTAAATTGGCTACTTCAAATAATGGGCCTAATGTACTTGCTCGATTTGGACTGGCTGGAACATCTGTTCTTGATACCATTAATCGGCCTTGCTTATCAACTATATTACTATTTTGCACACTACCAATATAACTTGATTGAATATTTTTAGGAACCCTATAAGTACTAAAATCATAAAATAATTTATACCCTAATTCTACTTTCTCCTTCCTTTTAAAGTCTCCTAATTTCGAAACCACCTCCTCTTCTGATTTATTCACCCAACGATCGGTCTGGATTTCGCTCATAGTAATAATTATTTTCTTGTAGGGTGAACAAGAAATGAAAAACATTATAACAACTAGTAGCGCTATTTTCATAATGTAATTTATACAAAATAGACTATACCAAATAGGATAATATAGGTGATTTTGAGTTAATTGACATAAGGAGACTTCCCATTCACCACCACCATTGGTTTTTCAAAATGATCGCTGGCCAAAGTGGCGATTAAAGTATATTGCCCGGCTTCAATAAACTTGTCATAATGAACAAAGTAAGGCTCGTCACTTTCTTTTTTACTTAGTACCAAATTCCAACGATAAGTATTAAATCCGGATTGGCCTTGCATGTCCACTTTCCAAATTTCCTTATTTGCTTTATCACGAATAGATAGCGTTATGGGCTGTGCTTGGGCTAGCCAAAATGTAAAACTACTTTTTTCAATACTCTGTTGCAATGGCTCTCCCCCATTGGAATTAAACCAAGGTCTTTTTAACGTATCTATTTCAAAAAAGCGATTCTCCACTTTCCTAATTTGATGATGCATGGATTCCTGGATAGGTTTTAAACTTGTTTTATATATGCCCCGTCCATGCGTAGCCACCACCAGATCCATTGTTGGAATATGAATCTCTAAATCTGCAACAGCAGTTTGTGGTAAATTATTTCCCAACAAAGACCAATCGTTACCCCTATTCACGGATACAAATACGCCTCTTAATCCGCCAGCATACAAAATATTTTCATTCGTAGGATCTTCTTTAATGACATTGAAGGGTTCATCAGGAAGGCCATTGGCTATACTTTTCCAATGAGCGCCATCATCCTCTGATACATAAATATAATGATGCAAATCATCATTGTTGATGCCAGTCATGCTCAAATACACCCTTGAAATTTTAAACCTAGAAGCCACTATGCTTCGAATGTATTGATTGGCAAGCCCCGAAGACATTTCTTCCCAATGCATGCCATCCTCTTTTGAAACCCAAAATGCCCCCTTGTCTGTTCCCACATACAATACCCCTTTTTTAATGGGGGATTCTACCAGCGCTCCGGCCGCATTCGACATTTTATCAGGATTGGATGAAATAGCAATATTTGGACTAATTACATGCCATGTATCTCCTTTATCTGTCGTTTTAAAAATATAATTTCCGCCATGATACAAAGTCTTATTTTGATAGGTGGATATAAAATAAGGGGTGATGTAATTAAATTTTAAAGTATCATGAATTGATTTTGGCAATCTTGGCTTTATAGTAACTGTTTTATCCTTGGCTCTATCAAGTCTGATAGCATCTCCATGTTGTTGACTATAATAAACGAAGTTTTTATCACGAGGATCTATTTGAGTCACACAACCATCTCCTCCATCCCAAGGATCAATCCAAAGATATTTCCAGGGATCGTTAAATTCAGTATTCAATTCTTTCGCTGGGCCGTATACTGTTGCATCATCCTGCGTTCCTCCATAAATGGTATAAGTAGATGAATCAATAGCGATATCATAAAATTCACCAGTGGGAATATTGTTATAATGCATCCAGGACAATCCTTTGTCCATGCTCACATACAAACCTCCATCATTTCCTAAAGCCAAATGCTTGGGATTATTGGGATTGATCCATAATTCAGATTGATCTAGATGCAATCCCTGGGCCATACTTGGCGTCATGTGATTTACTTTTCCCCCTATAAATGAAAATGTTTTTCCCCCATCTGTACTATGTGCAAGTCGAATACCCAAGCAAAATACTTCTTCATCATCTTTAGGATTGACATATACATTCGTAAAATACCAGCCATACAATGAAAATATTTTAAAAGGCCCTGCATGTGTTTTTGTCCAGGTAATACCTCCATCTATTGTTTTATAAAGTTCTGCAGCTTGGTCTTTGGCATTGCTTAAATTATCAACGAGTGCATAGGCTTTCGCAGGATTCGAAAAGGAAACTGAAACACTTATTCTCCCCACATTTGGGCCACTCGGCAACCCATTTTTACAAGGCAGCCAGGTTTTACCTGCATCAATACTTTTATATACACCACTTTGCTCACCACTTATCCCTGGATAAACCTCCCATAAAGTAGTATACATTATTTGTGGATTAGAAGGAGCAATGACAATATCATTTCCACCTGTCATATCATTTACATACAATACCTGCTTCCATGTTTTTCCTCCATCCTCTGTTCTGTATAAACCTCTGTTTTTATTTTTAGTCCATAAATGCCCAATGACAGCTACTAAAACAATATTTGGATTTTGAGGATGAACAGCAATCTCTGCTATTGACCAGGAATCGTCCAATCCTATATGCTGCCATGTTTTACCTGCATCCTCTGAACGATACATGCCGGTACCAGGCAAAGTAAAATTTCGAGGTTTTTTTAGATGCTCTCCCGTACCTATATAAAGTATATTAGCATTAGAAGGCGCTATTGCAAAATCACCAATACTATAACTTGCTTGGTTTTCAAAAATTGAATTCCAATGGAGCCCATTGTCAATTGTTTTCCAAAGCCCCCCAGAACCATACCCCACATACATCGTTCCTGGGTTGGCCGTATCTACTTGAACAACATCTGCTCTGGCGCTGTTCACAGTGGGTCCTAATGGAATCCAATTCAAATTGAATTTAGTTGTCTCCTTCATCTTTTGATAAGATTGAAAGGAACTCATTAAAGGCGAAGGCTCCTGCTGTGCAAAAGCATGCATTAAAAAACTAAATAAAGTAATACTCGTAGTAAAAATAAATTTAGACATCATTCAATTATTTTAAGGAAGATAAGCGCATTTTTAACCCAAATCGCTGTTGTAAGTTCTAATAAAATTCTTATAAACCAAGCAAAATAATAGTATATTTATTACCATAATAAAAGGGGTGGAAAACTAACCTACAAATATAAAAACATGGTCAATTTCATCTGGGTCATTTTAGTATTGTTTGCCATTTGGTTTATTTACATCTTAACGACCGATTACCTAAAACACAAAAATGAATTAGAAGACGTTAGTTGGATCAAAACTGGACTGATTGGTTTTTTAGTTAATTTTTTTGATGTATTAGGCATTGGTGCATTTGCACCACAAACCGCCTTATTAAAATTTTCAAAACAAACTTCAGATAAATTGATTCCGGGAACCATGAATGTTGCTAATACAATTCCTGTTTTAATTCAAGCTATTATATTCATTAAAGTAATTGAAGTAGAGCCCATAACTTTAATAGTAATGTTTTTAACGGCTATGGGTGGAGCCATGATAGGTGCTGGCATCGTAGCCAAACTTTCGGAGAACAAAATTAGATTAACGATGAGCATTGCTTTGTTAATTACGGCCGGATTTATGCTTGCTAATAAATTACATTTAATACACGGTGAAGGAGTTGCCATTGGAATTCATGGTTGGAAATTAGTAATTGCCGCTGTAGTTAATTTTATTTTGGGAGCAATGATGACAGCAGGTGTTGGCTTGTATGCACCATGTATGGCTTTGGTTTTTTTATTGGGATTATCCCCTCAAGTAGCATTCCCGATTATGATGGGATCTTGCGCATTTTTAATGCCTCCAGCCTCTTATAAATTTATTAAATCTGGGGCTTATAATCGAAAAGCGGCTATAGGCATGGCCATTCCTAGTATCATTGCTGTACTAATTGCGGCTTTTATTGTAAAATCACTGCCCTTAGATACGCTTCGCTGGTTGGTACTTTGTATTATTTTATATACCTCCATTACCATGTTCTGGAGTGCGATAAAAAACAAATAATTACAATTTGATACCGTATATTTTGTAAATTTAATACAGCTAACAAGTTAACCATGCCTAATTATCCAAGTATATTTAACGATGTCATTGGTCCAGTGATGAGAGGGCCATCCAGTTCTCATTGTGCTGCATCGCTTCGTATTGCTCGAATAGGTCGTGACTTAATGGAGGAAAGTATCAAAGAAATTTTAATTGAATTTGACCCAAACGGCTCTTTGGCCACTACGCACAAAAGCCAGGGATCAGACATGGGTTTATTTGGTGGATTTTTAGGCTGGGAAGCTTATGACGAACGCTTACCTGAATCAGAAAAATATTTGGCTACGGCTGGCATCAATTATTCCATTCAAATTTGCACGTTAGAAGAAAAACATCCCAATACTTATCAAATAACTTTAACTAACGAAAAAGAAACGCGCTCATTGATTGCTATTTCAACTGGTGGCGGAATGATTGAAGTAATAAATATTGATGGTAATAAAGTTTCTATAGCGGGTGATTATTATGAAACACTTATTTATTGTAACGACGCAGCTACTATTATCCCCTATCTAAAATCAACCCTCAGTTTCGATGAGCTTCTATTTCATAAAGGGGAAAAATCATTCATAGAAATTAAATCTCAAAATAATATTCCAGCTGTCATTTGTTCAGAGATCATGCAAATGAATTCGGTTACTGCCATCAAAAGTATTAAGCCAGTACTCCCCATCATGGCAAGAAAAGATCTAGCAGTGCCCTTCATTACTTGCAATGAAATGTTGGAATACAATAAAGATAAAAATAAAGCGCTTTGGGAATTGGCAGTTGATTACGAAAGTATTAGAGGAAATATTAGCCCTGAAACAGTCCTGGATAAAATGAAGTCCATTATTCATATTATGGGCAATGCAATTGAAACTGGATTAAAAGGTACTACTTACAAGGATCGAATTTTAGGGAGTCAATCGCCCGAATATAAAAAAAGCTTGGAATCCAACTTATTAATTGGTGGTGACGTACTTAATAAAACTATTATGTATGTGTCGGCGATTATGGAAGTGAAAAGTTCCATGGGAGTGATTGTTGCGGCACCTACGGCTGGCTCTTGTGGAGGTTTGCCAGGCGTTGTATTTGGAACTGCCCATTGTATTAACAACAATGAAGATGCCATTATTAAAGCCATGCTGTCTGCAGGACTAATTGGTGTATTTATTGCAGCACATGCCACATTTGCTGCCGAAGTGGGTGGATGTATGGCGGAAACTGGTTCAGGTGGTGGAATGGCTGCGGCGGCTATTGTTGAGATGAATGGTGGAAGTTTGAACCAATCTATTGCTGCTGCTTCTTTGGCATTACAAAATTCATTGGGTATTATATGTGACCCAATTGGAAATAGAGTGGAAGCCCCTTGTTTGGGTAGAAATGTAATGGCTGCTACGAATGCAATTTCTTGCGCGAATATGGCTTTGTCTAATTACGAACATCTAATTCCATTAGACGAGGTCATTGAAACTATGAAAGCTGTTGGCGATCAAATTCACCACACTTTAAGATGTACCAACTTGGGTGGCTTATCTATTACTAGCACCGCTAAAAAAATAGAAGCCCTACTCGAAGAAAATCCTCCGGTATTTTACAAAAGCTGTTAGTAGCTTAATGTAATTCATCTGGCATTGGCACTTTCTTATTCGTCGATTTTAAAAAAGGCATTGGAGCATCCCACTTTCTCAATTGATTGGAAAGGAGTATAGAAAGCGAATTTACTTTTTGAGGGTAGGCACTAGAAAGATCTTTTTGCTCTCCAATGTCTTCTGCAAGATTGTACAATTCTTTTTTGCCAGTTCGCATGCTGTAGATCATTTTCCAAGCCCCTTTTCTAATGGCACTAAAATAATTAATTCCTGGGCCATCTTTTGATTGCCATTTATTGGGGTAATGCCAAATTAAAATTCTGGAAGTATCCGTATACTTGTCATTTTTTAATATGGGTAAGAAACTTTTACCATCTATGGTTTGCACGGTGGAATAATGAGTCACTTTCGCCATCTCTAATATCGTAGGAAAAAAATCTTCTGCAATAATATATTGATTGGCGATGGTTTTTGGTTTTATCACACCTGGCCATTTAACAATCATGGGTTCACGAATGCCCCCTTCATACACGGAGCCTTTCCCTGCTTTTAATGGTAGGTTTTGTGTATGTGCAGCACCCCCTCTTAGTGGCGATAAACTTAATCCACCATTGTCACTCATAAAAATGATGATGGTATTTTGATCCACTTTCTTTTGCTTCAAGTAATTCATCAAATCACCCAAACTTTTATCCATGCCCTCCACCAAAGCAGCATATTTTGCTTCTGTCGAATCCATGCCTGCATCAAAATATTTTTGTACAAACCTTTTATCCAACATGATGGGTGTATGTACTGCATAATGTGCCATGCTAATAAAAAAAGGTTGTTTGTTTTGAATGGGCGCATCCAATGCATTCAAAGCCTCCTTTGTTAAAGCCTCTGTTAAAAAAGTATCTGTACCAAAATAAGCTTCTAAATCAGGAACTGCTTGAGGCTGCGCCTTCCCAGGCATATTACCATAATTGTCTTCTCCTAAATAACTCTGAGGATGCCCTCCTGCATGACCAGCAATATTTACTATAAAACCCATATTCTTTGGATCAGCTCCTGGAGTTCCCATGGATGCCCAATGTGCTTTACCAACATGTATCGTGAAATAACCTGCTTTTTTTAATATAGATGGGAAAGTATTAGCATAGGTTGTTTTTTCAATACCTGGTTGCGGACTTAATCCATTTAATTTCCATAATGCCGGTTGCATCTCTGCATCCGTATCATCGGTACTGTTGTTTTTCTTGGGAGATGTCCAGTTGGTAATTCCATGGTGTGCTGCATTCATGCCACTCATTAAACTAGATCGAGTAGGTGTACATACCGGTGTAGCATAAGCATTGGTAAATTTCATTCCCTCCGCTGCCAACCTTTCCATATTAGGAGTATGATATATTTTATTGAGTGGCGTAAGTTCTTTCCAAAAAGGAACAGAACAATCCTGCCAACCCATATCATCTACCAGAAACAAAACAATATTGGGCCTTGTTTGTGAAAAAACAGTCCCATGTATTAAAAACAAGAGTACGCCTATTACTTTTCTCATAGTAGCTAATTTACGCTATTTTTTAATTTGTTCAAAATAGCCCCCTGGTTGATTTACACAAATTACTACAAAAAAGAAGCCCTATTCCTAGGGCTTCTTTTTTGTATTGATACCAAACTTAAATGTGTAATTCTATTTCTTCAATTTTTTATAGGTTTTGAAATCTACTACATTTTTAACTGAATCAACCGTTTTTTGAGTAAACTCATCTGTACCATTAAAAGTAACTACAATGTTATAAATACCTGCTCCACCTGAAATATTTGATAAATCTAAAGTTTCTGTTAAAGCATCTTTGTTTAAAGTGAAAGTGCCATGACCAACATAAGTAGTGTATTTAGTTGAAGTAGAATCAGCTTTGTTGTGTGCAGCCCAAGCAAAATGTCCATTTTGATAAACTTTATATTCATTGTAAGTTTTATCAGCAGTATCTTTTCCTGTTACTACTAAATCTTTTGATTGCTTCCATACACCATCTAAAGCAGAAGTTGCTGCTACTGAAACGGTTGTATACTCTTCGGTCAATTTATACTTTTGACCTCTCATGGTAATTTCATTTAAAACCTGCGTATATCCCTTTTCGGTTTTTGTAATATCCAAGTTAAAATTAGCAGCAGTATCCAATCCACCACTGTTGTAAATATTGGTTTCTACAATTTTACCATCTTTGCTAGTATAAGTACCAACTCCAAAACCTACTGATGAGTCTTTACCAACCGAAACATAAAAATATTCATTGGGCGTATAAATTTTATACTGCACATTTCCATCAGAAGCAAGATAAGTAGTTTCAGAACTGTCGCCTTTGATTACTTGTTTTTCAATTTTGTAAGCTCCAACTTGAGCATCTTTAGCTTCTTGTTTACAACCAACAACCATCATAGTTGCTACGAATCCTAATAGGATAATTTTTTTCATTTTATTAGTTTTATGTTTATTATATTTTTTAAAGTTATGCAATTTTACTTTCATTTGTATATTAAATTATCAAAAACACATTGTGTCTTATAAAAAAGCCCACCCCCTTATATTCGGGATGGGCTTTTTTATAAGGTCTATTAAGTAAATGCTACTTTACAACTTCTTCAGCAAATACCTTTGAAAAATCACCGAAGGTTTGCTCCATGGTAATTTTTCCTGCAGCATTGAACCAATCAAACTCAACAAAATAAGTGACTACTTGTTTGCCAGTTTTCTTGGATTTTCCACTCCACTTCCACCAAGATTGAACCACTTTAGAATTATCCTTGTCATAATGTAAATAGTCTGGGTAACCAACAGTAGTTACTGAAATATTATCAAAAAATTTGTAGTCAGCTTGCAAAGACGCTTGATTCTCTTTCAAACTCATGGATTTATCAACCCCAGAAATTGAAAATTTAGCGGTATCTGCATAACAAGATTTCCACATCGCTATATCTTTTGTTACATAGCCTTTGGTAGCTTTGTTTACTACATCAATATAAGGATGAGTAATGTAAATAGTGCCATTTTTCTTTTCGGCTTGTGAAAAAGAAATCATGGAAATTAGAAGCATTGTAAATGCGAAAAAGATTTTTTTCATTTGGATAATTTTTGGTTTGTACTAAGATAAACAAATTGCTTTATATTAGAAACTAATAAATAGAATAAATTAGTACACATCTAAATCATTACCATTCACTACCGCTCCTTTGTATTTAACTTTTATTTCTTCTAATAAACTTGGCAAGCTTACACCCAGTGGAAGTTGATGGCTTAATACCAATAACTTAGGTTGTACCAAATTGGCAATCTTAGCCAATTCTGTAGTAGAGGTATGAAAAGAAGTAAAATAAGCTTTGTCATCCTTGCCCTTTGTAGCAAGTCCCTTTTCGGAATAAACCTCATGTACTAATATGTCACAACCTATTGCATTTTTTATAAGTTGCTCACTGTAGCTGCAATCCCCCGAAACCACTATAATTTTATCGGCAGTTTCAAACCTATAACCCAAAGCCGATTTCCAAGAACCATGATTCACTTGAAAAGCTTTTACTGTAATATTACTGTCTTTGTATACAATACCCGAATTCACTTCATGCACATTTACCAAATACCCTTCAGGTTCTCCTTTTTCTAACCCATTAATTCGAATGGCTATATCTTCTTTATAGGCTTCTAAAATATGTTGGGTCATATTTTGTAATCCTACTGGTCCATATACTTCTAAGGGCTCTTTGCGATGTAAAACTGCTGGTGTAAAAATAAAATCTGGATAACCTGCTGTATGATCACTATGCAAATGAGTAATGAATAGTTTTTTTAACTTACTAGTAGCTAAAGCAGTTATGCCTTTTTCATTGGCTGCTGATGCTCGACGAACTACACCAGGACCACAATCCACTACATAGGACGCTCCATTGATAACAATTGCCAAAGAGGGCCCTGATTTTTCAGGATTGCTAATGGGTGTTCCCGTGCCTAATAATACGAGCTGTGTAGTAGGTATTGAATTTTGGGTATAGGCAAAAAAATACAAAGTAGAAAAAAGAAATACTAAGAAAATGGATTTGCCCATTATATTGTTATTTTTTATTTTGTAATAATTCCAGTTACAAAGTCACTTATTAAATTAGCATTAAAGTAAAGACAACCCTACACAATATAAAAATATAAATGCAATTTGTTTTAAATACTACCAAAATAGATGTTAAATTGAGCAAAATATAAAATCATGCAAGACCAAAATTTTAAAAACCATGCTAAAATGGTACCTGGATACCACTATGTAACGCTTACCGCTATTCTAGTCTTTCTTATAGCATCCATAAATTATTTAATTCAAGGCACTGCTGAAAATAAATATCTAGGCGCTATGTTATGTTTACTTTCAGTAATACTTGTTTTATTGGCTTGGTATACAAGAGGCTTTGCATTAAAAGCACAGGATAGGGCCATTCGTGCAGAAGAAAATTTTAGACATTACCTTGCAACAGGAAAAGTATTTCCAAAAGAATTAAAAATGGGTCAAATTATTGCTTTACGTTTTGCATCTGAAGAAGAATTTGTTGCATTAACAGCCAAAGCAGTTGCTGAAAATTTATCCAATAAAGAAATTAAAGTATTGATTAACAACTGGAAAGCAGATGTTTACAGAGCTTAATCTATTGGCTAAAACTTTAAGGTATACCCTACAATTGGTAAGGCAAAAACACTCCCTCCAGTTTGAAAGCGCGTAAACCCAAAGTCCCAACTGGAAGTGGGTCTTATATTTCTAAAAGTGGCAATATAAATAGTATTGTCAGTGTTATTGCTTAAAAAATAGCCCTCCCCCTGGAATACCCAATTGCGTGCAAATCTTTTCATCCCTGCCATATAACCAGTGGGCTTTGGCGCCCAACCATAACCGCTTCCTGAATGTGCCCAACCAGCACCAACACTAAAGTTACCTTCAGCGTTGCCATAGGTATATACCATAAACGGCAAAGATGCAGACACATTAGAACCAAAATTTTTACCACCATTTACAAGTAAAAATATACTACCTAATGCAATATGAGATTGCTCATCAATTTTAAATGCATATTTAAAATTAGGCATCAAAAATACAGACCCTGAAAATAAAGAAGTGAACAATAAGCCGCCTACTCCAACAGATAAATTTTCAGTGACCCCCACTTGCAAGGTATTGTACTCAAAATCAACATTGTTCCAATAAACCTCCCCTTTGGTTTGGGGCAGGGCAGATGGCCCAAACAAATACCTACTGTAATGTGGATTGGCAAAAGTGCCATCCTTGGTTATTTGTATTTCTTTTATTTTAGATACTCCCATTTTTCTGATACGATCAGGACCTATTGCTGGATTATTAATATAATAATAGTCGGCAGTAACACTATCTAACCTTCCTGTTCTGTTGCTGCCGTCCTTTATTTCAAAATTATAGGTATGCCCTGGCAATATTATTTTATTGTTTTGAGCCATTAGCTGAAAGCTTGAAAAAATAAAAAGAAAGAGAATAACTTTTTTCATTTTTTTTAATTTGAATATAAGTTATGACATATATTTTTATTGATATGTTAAAAAAAATACCTTACTGAGTATCAACTCAATAAGGTATTTTATAGCTTATTACAAAACCCTATTATCCGGCAATGCCCAATGGGGAGAAGTAAATAAATATTCCCACTAAGATAACAATAGCGATGGTTGACAACCAAACATCAGTCGCATTCCAACTGGCTCTTGATGCTGCTTTATCTGCACTAACGGTAGTCGCAAAAGTAAGCCCATTCAATTGTTCGTCTGATGGCTTTTCCGTAAACAAACTTACTATGATCAAAATAGCGATGGATACCAAGAATAATATGATACAGAAATATAAAAAATTAATGGTGGCAAAACTATGTGCAAATCCAGTTAAGGAATCTCTGTTCAATTCTAAAATAATACGCAACATACCTATTAAAAATCCAACGACCATGGCAGTAAAAGCCCCTTTTGCATTGATTCGCTTTGAGAATACCCCTAATAAAAATACAGCTGCAATAGGTGGCGCTAAATAAGATTGGACGCTTTGTAAATATTGATACAATACACCAGATATTTTAGACATAAGCGGTATCCATATCATTCCAAGCACCACTACGATGGCTGTAGTGATACGTCCTACTTTAACCAATTCTTTATTATTAGCTGTAGGTTTAATTTTTTGATAAATATCCATGGTAAATAAAGTAGAGCATGCATTGTATACTGAAGCCAAAGAACTCATCAATGCTGCCAACAAGCCGCCAGCCAATAAACCTCTTAAACCAGCAGGCAATAAATCACGCACTAAAGTTGGGAAAGCCTGATTGGCATCTACTAAATGTAATTTCCCTTGTTGAGATAATGAATAAGCGATTAATCCTGGAATTAAAAAAATGAAAAATGGCAATAATTTTAAATACGCTGCTAAAATGGTACCGCGACGTGCTTGTTTTTCGTCACGACCTGCTAAACATCTTTGTACAATATGTTGATCGGTACACCAATACCAAATACCAACAATAGGTGAAGCAAATAGTATACCTGCCCATGGAAAATTTGGATCGCTTAATGGAGGAAACATATTCAACTTTTCCTTAGGAATGGAAGACATTAAACTGTTCCAACCTCCTACTTCGTGTAAACCATATAACATAAGTATTGCAGATCCAGCTAACAACACCACCGCTTGGATGGCTTCGGTATACATTACTGCATGCAAACCTCCAAACACCGTATACACCCCAGTAATGATGACCAATATAATTGCAGCAGTCCAAAAATCAATGCTTGGAAAGAAAATGGTAATAACGGTTGCCGCCGCAAATATGGTTACCGATGCTTTAGTAATAATATAACTTAGTAATTGTATAATGGATAAAAGGATGCGCGATTTTGCATTGAATCTTCTTTCTAAAAATTCAGGCATCGTATACACCATACTTCTCATGTAAAAAGGAACAAAAACCCAGCCCAGGGTTAGAATAATCCAAGAGTGCAATTCATAATGTCCCATGATTACTCCAGAACTTGCAGCCGTACCTGCCAAACCCACAATATGTTCTGAACCGACATTAGATGCTAATATAGATGCCCCTATTACAAACCAACCTAAATTACGATTGGCTAAAAAATAATCGGAAGGCGATTCTTTACTTTTTTTAATGGACCAAACAGCTACTCCAGCTATAACAGCTAAATATAAAATGATAAACAGCCAATCAATAGGGCCTAATAAATGTTCCATACACTAATTTTGATTCATTAATTTTTATGTAATATACTGAATATTTTTAAACCTATTTTCTCTTGTATCTAATTTTAACTTTAGTTACCCCATCTCCAATCATTCCAAGCTCTTTGGCAGCCGTTTTAGTTAAATCTATAATACGACCTTGCACAAATGGGCCCCTATCATTTACTCGCACAACTACAGTTTGATTGTTTTTAAGATTGGTTACCTCCACTTTGGTTCCAAAAGGAAGTGTTTTATGCGCGGCTGTATTTTTATTGTGCCTAAAAATTTCCCCATTGGCAGTAGTTCTTCCTTCATAATAGTCTGAATAAAAAGATGCCATGCCTTTTTGGGTAGCATAACCACAAGAACAAAGTGAACAAATAATAAAACATGCCAACCCAATTGTATACTTCATGTTGGCAGCTTTCTATTTACTAAATAAATTTTACTTGGCATCTAAAATAACAGGCGTTTTACCACCGCCCATAATTATTACTTTTGCATTTGGAGAGGTAATCAAGCCTTTCATGACCTGAATTTGCTCATACTGCAATTGCTTGTCTCCCAATCCTGAACTTATAATTTTTTGATAATCGGCGATCCCTTGCGCTTCTACTCTTTTACGCTCTGCCTCTTGTTTTTCTTTTTGCAACACAAACTGCATTTTTTGCGCATCTTGCTCTGCTTTAATTTTATCCTCAATGGACGCTTTCACAGTAGCTGGCAAAACTATGTTTCTTACTAATAATTGCTCTAATACCAAACCTCTTATTTTTAAATTTTCTTCAATGGTTTTAAATATTCTGCTTTGAAATTCGTCACGTTTAACAGAATATAAATCAACCGCAGTATAATACACTGCATTGTCTCTAATTTTAGTCCTGGTAATTGGTCTTACAATTATATTTTTAAAATCATACCCAATTTCTCTTACAATTTTTGGTGCTTCAGAAGATTGTACTCGATATAAAACAGTTAAATCAATCACTACCTCTAATCCATCTGCAGTTAAAACACGAATGGCGTCATCTCCTGCCACTTCCCCTTCGGTATGCACTCCGCTCATGGTGTAATTTTGTGTTCTAACATCTATGGTATTTACTTGCACCAATGGATTTACAAAATTCAAGCCACTAGTTATTACGTCATCTTGTACTTTTCCAAACATGGATTTAACTCCTATTTGTCCTGCATCAATTTGTTTGATACAAGAAGTAAGTACCCCTATTATAATGACTACAAGTCCTATACTTCGAATGGTACCAGTTGGAATGGCCACTGGTAAATTAAGATTTTGGACAGCTCCCGCTGCAAAAAATAAAACAATCCCTAAAATAATAAATAACATAAAAATTGATTTAAAAAGGGCCTAGTAAAATACCCTGGATTGACAAATTTGTCTATATAAAAGTACAGCTTATTTTGCTTTATCGCACTCCATTTGGTTTATTTTGAATAAATTAGTAGCCTAATTACATTCCATATGAAAAAATCAATTTTTGCCTTAAGTTTAGCTTTCTTATTTGTAGTAAACAAACTAGATGCACAAAGCAACCCTAACTGGAACAATGTTTTCAAAAACATCAATAAAGAAGTTGCTGCAAACTCCAATGCTTACCTCTCCCTTAAAATTGCTACCGAAACCATCGGGCATCGCTTAACAGGTTCAGCCAATGGCAAAAGAGCAGAACAATATGCATTTGATTTATTAAAATCATATGGCTTTACCAATTTGCGTTTCCAACCTTTTGAAGTAGAAAGCTGGAGTCGTGGAAAAATTCATGTCACCATTGGAGCAGACCTACAAAATCAACACGATATTAAATCTGTTACCTTGGCTCATTCTCCTGTAAATGCAGATGTGAGCCTAGAAGTGATAGATATGGGCAACGGAGTGGAAGATGATTATATAGCCAACCCAGCTAAAGTAAATGGAAAAATTGCATTGGTATATTTAGGAGTACTTCCTAACTCAAAAGCAGGAACCCCCTCACTACACCGCTCGGAAAAAACTGCATTGGCAACTAAATATGGTGCCAAAGGCATGATCATTATTAATACTGCACCCAACGGCGTCTTACTAACTGGTACTGCTTCGGTTACTGGAAAATTAATTCCTATTCCCGCCATCTGCGTGGGAAAAGAAGATGGCCTTGCCTTAAGAGAGCAACTTGCCAATGGAAAATTATTTAGTCATATTACCATGAATAATTTTTCAGGTATGATTAAAGCACGCAATGTGGTTGCTACCATAACAGGCAAATCAATTCCCAATGAAAAAGTGGTGATAGGTGGCCACTTAGACAGTTGGGATTTAGCTACCGGTGCTATTGATAATGGCATTGGTTCTTTTTCTGTTTTAGATATGGCACGCACTTTTATAAAATTAAAATTAAACCCAGCCAGAACCGTTGAGTTTGTAATGTTTATGGGAGAAGAAGAAGGCTTGCTAGGCTCAAGAGCTTATGTAAAGGAGGCGATTAAAAATAAAAGCATAGATCAAATCAGATACATGCTCAATTTTGACATGACCAATGACCCTAAAGGATATTCAACAAGTGCAGAAGACAGTAAAGATTTAATCAGTGGCATTGGCGCCATTGCACATTCAATTGATACTTCATTTACGAATCTATTTAGAGTAGGTGCTGGCTTACACAGCGACAACCAACCCTTTATGCTACAAGGCGTTCCTACCGGCGGTGCTGCTGGGGGTGGCCTTCCTAAAAATGCGGGGCCCTGCTATCATGCAGATTGTGATGTATTTAGTTTGGTAGAAGAAAATGGTATGAAAAATACCGTTCGCTTTGGTTCGATGTTATTGTATGGTATCGCAGACGCCACAGAAATTAAATCAAAACATTTTACGGATGAAGAAACCAAAAATTTCCTACTTAAAAATAATTTAAAAGAGCCCTTACAAATTGCTGGCGAATGGCGTTGGAAAGATTAATTATATAATTTACTGATTTTTTGAAATAAAGAGGGCCCCATAGAAATGGGGCCCTGATTTTTAACGATTGCTTGCTTAAACCAATAAACCTGAACTATAAAAAAACTTAAATTTTAAAACCGATACACTGCAGCAAGTAAGAAATTGCCAGCATAAGGATTTAAGTGATTGTTATTATTTATAAATATCTTGTCTTTAGCATTATCAAACCTTATTTCAGGTATTAAAGTCAACTTTGCAAAGTGAATGTTTGCAGAAAATGTATTTTGAAAAATAGAGGTCCCCACCCCTGCAGCGCTTTTGGTGTCATCAAAAAATTCCGTTCTCCAAGTAAACCCAAATTTTGAAACTGGATCATAATTTACATAAAACGCATGGCTGCTCCAGTTAGCGCCAGCTATATTAGCAACAGTACCGTCATAATTAATTCCAATTTGGCTGGTCACCACTCCATTTAATACCAGATCAAATTGAGATTTGTCTTTGCCTCCTTGATAATTCAAAAAAGCTTTTAATTGATTATCTCTAGTTCCAGTACTAAATTGAGCAATGAGCATTTTATTGGGGGAAGAAGTACTTACAAAATCAGTGGGTTGCGCCACTCCAATCATCAGGGCCGACTTACCACCTAATGCGATATCTGCTCTAATACCTGTATGAAAGAAAGGACCATAGGTATATCCATAGCTGGTACTATAGTTTCTATTAGAATAAGCGTCTAATGATTCATATCCAATATGGGTAGCCCATTTTCCTACGGTAAACTTGATGCTTGAATTAGGTGAATAACTTATCAATACCTGTTTGAACATCGTTGCCACCCCAACATCATTGTGAGAAAATTCCTCCGTTCTTTTACCCACTCCTAAATCAATGGTAGTCGCAAAATTTCCCAAAGTTTTATCTACTTTAAAAGAAGCCATCCCTAATTGTAATGCGTTGCTAGAATTGGTAAAGCTTGTTTTATTATTTTCCGATTTACTAGCAAAGTCGCCTTTATAATAACCATCTATATAATAAGTATAGGTGGTCGAACTGCTTAGTGCAGTTGGCAACATTTTTGAAGTATCCACTTGAGCCATTGATTCAATAACTAACATAAGGCCTAATAATAATGACATTGCTTTTTTCATAGCTTGTAGGGTAGAATTATTTATATTATATTTTATTATATATATAATAATTAATAGTTATTTTAACTTTTAATTTAATATCATATTAATGCATTTTTATAATTATTATAATAAATTATTCATTTTCAATATTTTATGAAAAATATATTCATATTATATTTATATTTAATTTAAAATAATAATGCTAAATTAACTAATTTTTTGTATTTTATGAAACTTTGATATATATATTTATTTAATTAATATTATATATTGATAGTTGTTTAAGTATCTATTTTCTAATAGTATATATCATCAAACAAAAAATGATGGCTAAATAATCTAATTAATTAGATATCAGGCAAATAGCAGAAAAAATCGTAAATTGAGAATAGTGACTATTTAGTTATCCATTATGCCAAATAAAGAACCCACAGCCGCTGGCAACGATATCAAATTTGAAGCCCTTTTCAATTCTGCTACTATGGCTATTATAGTAGTAGACAAGCAAGGCGTGATTGTCATGGCCAATGAATATGCTAATTCCCTATTTGCATACATGAATGATAGCATGGTGGGACAATTGTTAGAAACACTAATTCCTCAACGTTACCACCACAATCATGTCGGTCACCGCAATCATTATATAGAACAACCCAAGGCCCGTACTATGGGATTAGGCATGACGCTTTCGGCACAAAGAAAAGATGGAACTGAATTCCCTGTTGAAATTAGCTTGGGTCATTTTAAAACTGGCCTGGAACAATTTGCTATCGCTTATATAGCAGACATTACTAAAAGGAAACAAAGTGAAGAAAAGATAATACTACAACAGGCTGAAATGGAATTGGTAAATGAAGAAATGAAAAAGCTAAATGCCAATTTGGAAGCAACGGTTGATTCAAGAACCAATGAACTTCAGATTACTTTGAATGCACTAAAAACTTCTAAAGAAGAGCTCACGCTATCCTTAGAAAAAGAAAAAGAAGTCAACGACCTAAAATCAAGATTCGTTTCAATGGCCTCTCATGAATTTAGAACGCCATTAAGTACCATTCTTTCTTCCATCTCCTTACTTTCTAAATACATTTCTACCGAAGAACAACACAAAAGAGACAAACATATTGACAGAATTAAATCCTCGGTTAAAACACTTACCGATATTTTAAATGAGTTTCTATCCCTAGGTAGAATTGAAGAAGGAAAAGTAGATGTAAAAGCTGAAGAATTTAACATTACTGCCTTTTTCAATGACACTATTAATGAAATGTCTGTTTTACTTAAATCAGGTCAAAATTTTAAATACGAGCAATTAGGCTTAATAAATACTTACACTGATAGCAACTTACTAAAACATATTATGATTAACCTCATTTCCAATGCCATCAAGTTCTCCCCTGAAAATTCAATAATATCCATAGAAACGGAGGTTACTATAAATACTACTACTATAAAAATTACTGACAATGGCATTGGCATTCCAGCAAGTGACCAAATTCATTTATTTGAACGTTTTTTTAGAGCCACCAATGTCACCAACATTCAAGGGACTGGACTTGGACTTCATATAGTAGGCAGGTACATAGAAATTTTAAAAGGTACGATCAATTACTATAGTGAATTTGAAAAAGGAAGCACTTTTGAAATTCAATTGCCCACTAAAATGACAAACGATTTTGATTAAAAAATATAAATTAATATGGAAAAAATTTTACTGATAGAAGACAACGAAGCATTAAGAGAAAATACTGCAGAAATTCTCAGCTTGGCCAATTACAAAGTAAGCACTGCCGAAAATGGTAAAATTGGTGTTGAAATGGCCATGGCAAATCCTCCCGATTTAATTGTGTGCGACATCATGATGCCTGTACTAGATGGATATGGGGTATTTCAAATTTTAAGTAAAAACGCCGATCTACAACATATCCCCTTTATTTTTTTAAGTGCCAAAAGCGAAAGAAATGATTTACGCAAAGGCATGGAAATGGGCGCTGATGATTATATAACTAAACCCTTTTCTGATTCGGAATTGATTAATGCCATTCGTGCACGTATTGAAAAAGTGAAAATGCAACAAAACGTGGGTGGCCACGGCATTGAAGCTTGGTACCAAATCATTTCCGAATTAGGCAATAAAGATGAAATGTATAAAGCATTAGAATCACACGATGTTATCGACTATAAGAAAAAACAAATCATTTATTCCGAAGGACAACATCCTAATAAACTTTATTACATAGAAACTGGGAAAATTAAAGTGTACAAAACTAGTGACGGTGGTAAAGAATTAATCACTGGACTCTTATCCCCTGGTGACTTTTTTGGACATATCCCACTCATTGAAAATGCAGTATATGAAGAATTTGCAGAAACATTAGAAGAATCCTCTATTAGAGTAATCCCAAGAAAGGAATTTGAACATCTACTTACCCATAACCAAGAAGTCGCATTAAAAGTAATTAAACTGCTCGCCAATAATATTTCAGAAAAAGAACAGCAATTGGTTGCTTTGGCCTACCATAGTTTAAGAAAAAGAGTCGCTGATGCTTTACTTACCTTAAAAAAGAAGTATGCAAAAGAAAATGATACTGAAAACTTTTCTATCTCCATCTCTAGAGAAGATTTAGCCAATATTGCCGGAACCGCTACGGAGAGTTTAATAAGAACCCTAAGCGATTTTAAATCAGAAAAATTAATTGAAATTAAAGAAGGTAAAATTGTAATCCTTGACGAAAAGAAATTAGCTAACTTATTTAATTAGCAAGTTGATTAATCCTCTTCCCTCAGAAAGAAATGACTTGTTAAATAAGAGTAGTATCAAATCTTTCATTGACATCGTTTTTCCAAATCATAAATTGCTTTTCCAAGTAAACCACTTGTTGTTTGTACTTTTTAAAATCAAGTACTAGACTAGCATCGACTATATTATTGATTGATTTGGTTGCTTTTGTCTTATTTCGCAAAGCCACTATATCACTTTTTAATAATTTGATGGCAGTTTCTCTATTAATGATTTGTAATTGTAAATCTTCGGCCCATTCGATAAAATCATGCATAACCATATTCTCCAGAAGGCTGCTAAGCTTTCTCTTAATAAAGGCCTGCTCCTCCTGTATAAAGTCCAATGACCTTACTAATGATTCTATTTCTTGCAACACAATTTCTTTGTTCATAACCAATTAATTATGGCAATGCACCGCATTGATGCCAATACCTAAATGTGGGCTAATAAAAGGTATACCCAAATTCATCCCTCTAAGAACTAGCAGTAGTCCCATACTGAAAATAAATAGAGGTAAGATAGATTGTAACCTTTGCCTAAAAACGATACCAAAATACTGTCCTCCTAAAGCCACCATGATTAATGCTGGAACAGTTCCCATTCCAAAAAATATCATTAACAACCCTCCATGAATTACACTTTGAGTGGCCAATGCCGATGTCAATGCCAAATACACCATACTACACCCATTGCAACAAAAAAATTTGTCTTGCAAAAGAATGCTAGAATCACATTCCAGCCCACAGTGATAACATTTTTGTAATGACATGCTTACAACAAAAATGATTCAAAGAGGTTACATCATTACTGAGTGGCGTCATTTTAAAAACTGATATTCATCAGTTTTAGGGAAGCATTTGCTTGAAATTAGGATCCAATGCATTTTGCACTTCAATAAAGCCTTGTTTGTACCAATGCGTTCTTGCAACCAAGGCACGTATTTGATTTTCAACAAAGCCTTTATTTTTTTCGAGGGCTTTTAACTTATTTTTCTGCACTGGACTTGCATAGTTGTACAATGCACCCCAATAATTGTAGGACGCTGTCTGCTTCAAAAAAGCAATAGGATTTTTTTGCGCCTCCATCATTTTGTTATTTTGTACATACCAATGCAATACAAAATCATTCAACAGGCCATCTTCCCACAATACCTTATAATTGGTATCCATTTGAATGGATACACCATTGACCCATTTATCGGGATAAATGCCCCCTCCTCCATAAACCAAATGTCCTTTAGGAGTTTTAAAAGAAGGGCCTTTAAAACTGGAGTCCTGCTTCCCCAATGCATCTTCATGCAATCTTGTAATAAAATCATTTTCATATTCCTGCTTGCCTTGCGCGTAAGGCCTTTGTATATTTCTACCTAGAGGTGTGTAATATTTTGCTGTGGTCAATCGCAAAGCACCTCCATTGGACAATTTAAATTGTTGTTGCACCAATCCTTTTCCAAAAGAACGCCTCCCAACAATGGTTGCCCGGTCCCAATCTTGTAATGCACCAGCCAACACCTCACTTGCAGAAGCAGCGGTTTCATCCATTAAAATAGTTAACCCCCCTTGCTCAAACAGGCCTTCTCTTTTACTAAAATAATCTACGCGTGGTGAATGCACCCCTTGTGTATACACGATTAATTTATTTCCACTTAATAATTCGTCGGCAATACCTACTGCTTCCGATAACAATCCACCCCCATTGCCTCTTAAATCGATTACTAAAGATTTCATGCCCTTTTTCAACAAAGGCTCCAATGCTTGCATGAATGCCTCATACGTTCGGTCTGCAAATTTATTGATACGGATGTAACCAAGAATACTGTCTATCATATAACTCGCATCTACCGAAGAAACGGAAACATGGTCCCTGGTAATGACAAAAGATTTTTTCTCTCCCAAACGATTGACCAACAATTTAACTTTGCTATTGGCTGGCCCTTTTATTTTTTTTCGAATGTCATCGGCATCCCATTTTTTCCCAGACAATTGTATGCTATCATCTGCATTTAAAAGAATGTCTCCGATTTTTAAACCGGCTTTATCTGCTGGGCCTTCTTTCATTACATACGCTACAAAAACACTGTCTCTGAATTGTTGAAATTCAATACCGATACCTTTAAAATTAGGTTGCAATTGCTCATTTACCTCATTTAAATCGGCAGGTGGGATGTATACAGAATGAGGATCTAGCTGGGCCAAATAATAATTCGCCACTCTTATGCCTGCGCTATCATTGGAAACTGAATCTACATATTTCGAATTAACCAAATCAATCATTTCCTGAATGGGTTGTTGGCCATTGTTTGTAAAAGACCCTACATTAAAATTTCCTTTAAAAAAGACGCCAATCAAAATGCCAACAATGACCAAAAAGCCATAGAACAGAGGTTTGACCCAATTCAGATTATTATTTTCTTGCATGCTATATTTTATTCGGGCTAAAATTACACTAAAATGGCTATTTTCACACACAAGAGTGACAAGCTATGATAAAGAATTACCTCATTGCCGATAGTGGTGCTACCAAATGCCATTGGACCCTGATCCAAAACAACCAAAAAACCACGGTGAATACCATTGGTATCAGCCCTTATTTTTTATCTACTGCTGAGATGATTGCGTTACTTGAGAAAGCCTTTACAAAAAAGACGAGTCTAACAAAAATAGAAGCGGTTTACTTTTATGGTACTGGGTTAAGCAATCCCGACAATGTCTTATCCTTAAAAAAAGCTTTAAAAGCAGTATTTAAAAACGCAAAACTTTCTATCGAGACCGACTTAGTGGCCGCGGCTCGTGCCAGTTGTCAAAATGAAAAAGGGGTCGTTTGTATTTTAGGTACGGGTTCTAATACCGGTTTTTACAACGGAAAAAAAATTGCAAAAAATAGCCCTGGCTTAGGTTATGTTTTAGGTGACGAAGGCAGTGGCGCTTATTTAGGAAAAAAAGTAATTCAATATTTTTTATACCAAACCTTTGATGAAGAATTGATGGCAGCCTTTGAAAAAAAATTCCACCTTACCAAAGATGCAATTTTAAATAGTATTTACAAAAGCCCTTTCCCCAATAGAACACTTGCCTCATTTGCTCCTTTCTTAACAGAGCATCGAGGTCATTATATGATTGAAAATATTATTGAAGATGGATTGAATGATTTCTTTTTTACCCACATCAATAAAATGAATGAATCCTGGATTCACCCCATCCATTTTGTGGGTGGTGTTGCATTTGCTTTTAAAGACATTATAAAGCAATTGGCCTTAAGCTATGAAATCGAATTGGGCAATATTATTAAATCGCCCATGGAAGGGTTGATTGCCTTTCACAAAAAACAATAAAAACACTATTCGTTGATTGTGTATGCATGAAATTGAACCTCATTATCATTGGCGCCATTTGTACATGGCAGAAGAAGATCCAAAATCTATTTTTTTTGGTCGCACTTACAGCGAATTTGAATTTTCTCAAACGGTTTACAATTATTACATTCATCCACAATGGGATGAATTTGGAAGCAAGACCCTGTATTTAAAAATTTTATTCGTTGATTATGATTTAAAATTTGCCATCATTGAAATGATTGGAGAATGGAACGACGCCATTGAAAATGATATCATGGAATTCAAAAGAGAAGTGCTGGACAAATTGATGGAAGAAGGAATTTATAAATTTATTTTAATCGCCGAAAGCGTTTTTAATTTTCACAGTGGCGACAAAGATTATTATGAGGAATTGTATGAACAAACTTCCGAAGAAGAAGGATGGGCGGTTTTAGTTAATTTTCACAACGCTGCACAACACGATTTTTTATTACGCAAATTAAATAGGTACATTGAACTCATGGAGATTAGTGCCTGGCGAACCTACAAACCGGAGGATTTTTTTCAATTGATTGATACCAAAATCAATCAGCGGCTTACTTAATTTTTTGGAGATTTTAATAGACCAATTCTTCATAAGCTGCTTGCAACTCACTATAAGCATGATTGTCCTTGGCCGCTTTGGCTGCTGCCATCCCTTTTTCATACCAAACAATCGCTGCCTCTTTATCATTTTTTCGCTCTAAACATTTTGCCAAATGATAATAAGACCCAATATAATCTGGAGCGTCGGTAAGTAATGCTACAAATAGATCCAGCGCTTTTTGCTCCTCTCCTAACTTAATATATTCTAAGGCCAAAGCATGTCTTAAAAAGTTATCCTTAGGTTGTTGATTTAAAAATTCAATAATTCTTTCAATTCGTGTCATCTTGGCTTATATTTGCATTAGTTGCATAAACAACTAACTATTACAAAACAAAATTAGCTATCATGAAGATCTTAGTTTGTATCAGTAAAACCCCCGATACCACTGCTAAAATTGCCTTTATCGAAGGTAATACAAAGTTGGATGAAAGCGGCATACAATGGATTATTAACCCTTACGACGAGTGGTATGCACTAGTTCGTGCCATTGAATTAAAAGAAAAAGACCCTGCTACATTAATACATTTAGTGACCGTTGGCGGCGTGGATACCGAACCCATTATTAGAAAAGCTTTGGCATTGGGCGGAGACGAAGCCATAAGAATTGATAGTACCAGCCATGATTCTTTTACCATTGCAAATCAAATTGCAGCCGTTGCCAAAGAAGGCGCTTATGATTTAATATTAACAGGAAAAGAGACGATTGATTACAATAGTGCATGCATCGGTTCCATGTTGTCTGCCCTACTAGATCTTCCCTTTATATCATTGGCGGATCATCTTGAGCTAAACGAAAAAGTAGCCACCGTTAAAAGAGAAATAGAAAGTGGTGAAGAAACCTGCGAGGCCAATCTTCCTCTGATTGTGAGTTGCCAAAAAGGAATGGCCGAACAAAGAATCCCGAATATGCGTGGTATCATGGCTGCGCGTACCAAACCTTTAAAAGTAGTTGCTCCTGTTGCATCAGCTGCAACTACCAGCATCAGTGCATTCGACTTACCTCCTGCTAAATCTGGTGTAAAGCTTATTGATCCAGAGCAGATGGACGAGTTGGTTAAATTATTAAAAGAAGAAGCAAAAGTTATTTAAACCTCTACAATTTTATTATTATGGTACTTGTATATATAGATCAAGCCGATCAACAAATTAAAAAAGCATCTTTAGAAGCTTTGTCTTATGGCGCCGCCATTGCAAAACAATTGGGTTGTGCAACAGAAGCATTGGTTTTTGGAACGGTCAAAGACAACCTTGCAGATTTAGGAAAAAATGGCGCTCAAAAAGTACATCAATTAAAAAATGAAACTTTAAATTCCATGGATGTCAAAGTGCATTCCAATTTAGTAGCTGCTGCTGCAAAGCAACTCAACGCGAACATAGTGGTATTTGCACACAACTTAAATGGACGAGCCATCGCTCCTGCTGTTGCTGTTAAATTAGATGCGGGCATTGTCACTGGTGCTTGTAGTTTACCCAACATGCAAAATGGATTTGAAGTAACTAAGACCGTTTTTTCTGGGAAAGCTTTTGCCAATATTAAAATTGAAACAGCTATAAAAGTAATTGCCATCAATCAAAATAGTTTTGGCCTAGTAGCATACGATAACGCGGCAAGCATTGAAGCAATTAATTTGGTCATCCCTCCCGCTTCAATTAAAATTACTAAAGTAGAAAAAATAGAAGGCGATATTCCATTAACAGAAGCCAATTTAGTGGTAAGTGGGGGCCGTGGTTTAAAAGGACCTGAAAACTGGGGCATACTATTAGATCTGGCCAAAGCTTTGGGTGCAGCTACTGCTTGCAGTAGACCTGTTTCAGATGCCGATTGGCGCCCACATCACGAACACGTTGGACAAACAGGAATTCAAATTGCACCCAATTTATACATTGCCATTGGTATTTCAGGAGCCATCCAACATTTAGCAGGTGTCAATAGAAGCAAAACCATTGTGGTTATTAATAAAGACCCCGAAGCTCCATTTTTTAAAGCAGCCGACTACGGTGTGGTAGGGGATGCTTTTGATGTAGTGCCAAGATTAACTGCAGCAATAGAAAAAGCAAAAGCTGCTAATTAAATATTAGTACTAATAATATTTTAATTATTAAAGCGATCTAATTTGTCCGCCATCTACTGGCAAGTTAATTCCATTGATAAAATTGGCTTCTACGCTACATAAAAAACAAACTGCTGCTGCCAATTCTTTAGGCTCCCCTAATCTTTTGACAGGAATGCTATTTTCAACTCCTTTGGTGATTTCTTCTTTTGATACACCCAATTTTGAAGCTCTATTAGAAAATAAATAGTCTAATCTTTCTGTATTGGTAAAGCCCGGCAATACATTGTTCACCGTGATTCCCCAAGGCCCTAATTCTCTGGATAAGGTTTTTGCCCAATTGGCCATTGCTGCACGTATGGTATTAGAAATGCCTAAATCATCAATTGGTTCTTTAATGGATACCGATAGCAGATTGATAATTCTACCAAACTTGGCTTCACGCATGCCAGGCAATAAAAGCTGAACCAATTGATGCGCATGCAATAAATGTGATTCAAAAGAGGCTTTTAAATCCTCTATACTAGTTTCATGCAATAAACCAGCAGCTGGACCTCCTGTATTATTGACCAAAATATGAACCGTTTTTATTTTTTCTACCCATTGAGTGAAGGTCTTTTTCGATGCCGATAAATTGGTTGTATCAATCAACAAATATTGATGTGTTTGCGCTAAGGGTGTGGGCAAAGATTTTACCACTGCTTTTAATTTTTCTTCGGTTCTTGCAAACACAATTACGGTAGCACCTGCTGCTGCCAATGCATGTGCCGAGGCCGCCCCAAGTCCTTGCGAAGCTCCCCCTACCAATGCAACTTTATTTTGTAAACTATACATGTTCAATTTTTTATTTTTATTGGGCACTCAGTTTTGCATAATCTTCTCTAACAGGATTAAACACATCTATGATGTCACAATCGGTGATACTTTTTCCAGAATGAACTGTATTAGACGGAATAATAAATACAGCGCCTGCTGATAACAGATGCGGCGTGCCATTCACCGTTAATTCAAAATCTCCCTGAACTATATGGGTGACTTGTTCATGAAGATGTTGATGCGCTGGTAAAGTATGTCCTGCTTTTGAATGTACAAAGGACCAAGTCATGGAATTACTATGTATTAATTTAGACTCAAAGCCAGCACATAAAGTAACCGGCTTAATTTCAGACAATTGAATTGGTTTCATAGACATTATTTAATATGCACAATTTACTGCTTCTATTAAAAATAGGCCTTAAAAGATTTGTTTTTTTAATTAACTTTGAAACACCAATTAGTATATGCAAAAAATTGAATTAGAAATAGTAGCCTTATCACATAGTATTACCCAATCTAACTCTTATGCAGTTATATTAGGGGAGGTGAATGGTTTACGTCGACTACCCATTGTCATTGGCGGATTTGAGGCGCAAGCCATTGCAGTTGCTTTAGAAAATATGCATCCTTCAAGACCTTTGACACACGATTTGATGAAAAATTTTATGACCGCTTTTGATATCAAATTACAAGAAGTATATATATGCGATTTGCAGGAAGGTATTTTTTATTCAAAATTAGTTTGCTTTACCTCCAATGACACCATAGAAATTGATAGTAGAACAAGCGATGCCCTTGCCTTAGCCGTTCGTTTTGGTTGTCCCATTTATGTGTACGATAACATTTTAGAACAAGCAGGATTGGCCAATGAAAATGCCGAAAAAGTGGTTCCCCCAACGAACATCGTCACCGCGCCTACCAACAATGATTTATCAAGCTTGTCCTTGGTTGAATTAAATAAATTATTACAAGAAGTTTTAGAACAAGAAGATTATATACGCGCTATTGATATTAGAGATGAAATCAATAAAAAAAATGCGCAAAAGAAATCCTAAAGAATGATTCAATTTCCCAATTGTAAAATTAATTTAGGTTTATCTATCTTAGAAAAAAGAACAGATGGATTTCATGCATTAGAAACTATTTTTTACCCCGTTGCTTTAAATGATCTCCTTGAAATTACAGCTACCAGCGGCCATCAAAATGAAATGGTTCAATTTACCAGTTCTGGAAATCCAATACCAGGTGATGTTTCAGGCAATTTATGTGTCAAAGCCTATCAAGTTCTAAAAGCAGATTTTCCACAACTATCTCCCGTAAAAATTCACTTACACAAAAAAATACCCATAGGTGCTGGTTTAGGAGGCGGCTCCAGTGATGGCGCAAATGCACTTATCATGCTAAACGATTTGTTTAAATTATCCTTATCAAAAAATCAATTGCTGGATTATGCTGCCATGCTGGGCAGCGATTGTCCATTTTTCATTTTAAACGAAGCTTGTCATGCAACTGGAAGAGGCGAAATCATGCAAACCATTCCTATTCATTTAGAACACTATACCATTGCGTTGATTCATCCAAACATTTCTATTTCAACTGGCTGGGCTTTCCAACAAATTAAACCTTGTAAAAAAGAAAAAACCATCGCCGAAATCATCCAACAACCTATTACTACTTGGAAAAATGAATTGATCAATGATTTTGAAAAACCAGTGTTTGATGCCCATCCTACTTTATTGCAGATAAAAAATGATTTATACCATCAAGGAGCCCTCTATGCCAGCCTCAGTGGTTCGGGCAGCTCTCTATTTGGTCTATTTCCAAAAGGGATCACATGGAATGCTACGCCCTCCATTGACAAATTACAAATGGATCTCATTTGATTTATTTCAAAATTTATAAAGGCTAACGTTCGTTATTTGATATTATTCAATTAATTATTAAGTTTATTATTAATTATCAAATGGTTGGTAAATTTCTTGCAATTCTGCTATTAAAAACCCTACTTTTTTCGTAATTTTCCACGAATCGTTACCCGATTAGAAGTACCCAATATTCAACTGGTTATACATGACGAAAAATGAAAACTTAGGATTGTACAATCCTGCTTATGAACACGACGCTTGTGGCATTGGATTTGTTGCCAATATCAAAGGAGTAAAATCGCATCAGAACGTCATCGATGGGTTAACTATTTTAGAAAACATGGAGCACCGCGGTGCTTGTGGTTGTGAAATCAATACGGGAGATGGCGCGGGTATTATGATTCAAATTCCACATGAATTTTTTTTCGACGAATTATTACAACAAGGCATTCACTTACCCGACTCAAATGAATATGGTGTTGGATTTATTTTCTTCCCTACAGACAAATCTATATTAGCAGAATGCAAAGCCATCTTTGCACGTGCCGCAGAAAAATTAGGCATAGAAATTATAGGCTATCGAAAAGTACCTGTAGTCAAAGATTCTATTGGTCCTTCTGCTTTATCGGTAGAGCCCATCATGGAGCAGGTTTTTGTTAGAAAGCCTGATTACCTTACCCATCCGGAGGATTTTGAAAGAAAACTTTTTGTATTAAAAAATTACGCTTCACATACCATCAACAACGCTATCAAAAAAGAAGCCATTGGTTTTTACATGTCTTCTTTATCACAAAGCGTCATTGTTTACAAAGGCCAATTAACCAGTCGTCAAGTTCGAGCATACTTCCCAGACCTAAGCGAGAAAAGAGTGGTGTCTGCTTTTGGATTGATACACTCTCGCTTTGCCACCAATACTTTTCCTTCTTGGAAACTAGCACAGCCATTTCGTTACATCGCACACAATGGCGAAATAAATACCCTACAAGGAAATTTAAATTGGCTTAGATCCAACGAGTCAAGTTTTTTCTCTCCTTATTTTTCAAAGGAAGAAATTGAAATGATATTACCGGTGGTTACCTCAGGACAATCTGATTCAGCTTGCTTGGACAACCTCATTGAATTGCTTACTTTATCTGGTCGATCCTTGCCTCATGTAATGATGATGCTGATTCCGGAAGCTTGGGATGGCAATGATTTAATGGACCCGGTTAAAAAAGCTTTCTATGAATTTCATGCAGCGTTTATGGAACCCTGGGATGGACCAGCTTCGATTTCATTTACAGATGGAAAAATAATTGGCGCTACGCTAGATAGAAATGGGTTAAGACCTTCTCGTTATTGCGTCACCAATGACGACAGAGTTATCATGGCTTCTGAAACGGGTGTTTTACCAGTAGATCCATCCACCATTGTTGAAAAAGGTCGTTTGCAACCTGGAAAAATGTTTGTGGTAGATATGGAAGCGGGTAAAATTATTAGCGATACCGATTTAAAACAAAAAATTTGCGCGCAACAACCTTATGGTGATTGGTTAAATAAATATAAGATTCGTTTAGAAGAATTACCAGAACCAAGAATTCAATTTACACATTTAGAACACGACCAAATTTTTAAATACCAAAAAGCATTTGGATACAGCAAAGAAGATTTAGAAAATATTATTGCCCCTATGGCCTTGGATGGCAAGGAACCCATTGGTTCTATGGGCACCGATACTCCATTGGCAGTATTGAGTGATCAACCTCAACACATCACAAGCTATTTTAAGCAATTGTTTGCGCAAGTAACCAACCCACCTATTGATCCTATTAGAGAAAGAATGGTGATGTCATTAGCCACTTTTGTGGGCAGCCAAGGAAATTTATTGACCGAAGATCCTATGGCAAGTCATTGTGTTGCTTTAAAACATCCTATTTTAAACAACCATGAATTAGAAAAAATAAGAAGTATTGATACGGGTGTATTTCAAGCCAAAACTTTACAATGTTATTTTAGAGCCGATGGAAAAGAAGGTTCCTTAAAAAGAGGATTGGATCGCTTGTGTCGTTATGCTGTAGATGCAGTAGAAGATGGATTTGAAGTGATTGTATTAACGGACCGTTCTATAGATTCTGAACATGCAGCCATTCCTACCCTGCTTGCTTGCGCAAGTGTACATCATCACTTAATTAGAAAAGGACTTAGAGGAAAAGTAGGCATTATTGTGGAAGCAGGAGATGTTTGGGAAGTACATCATTACGCTTGTTTAATAGGATTTGGCGCTACAGCCATTAATCCCTATATGGCATTGTCTACCATTCGTGATATGAAATTGCAAGAAAAAATCAAATCCGATTATGACGCAGAAAAATTAAAGAAGAATTATATTAAAGCGGTGAACGAAGGGTTGTACAAAGTATTCTCTAAAATGGGTATCTCTACTTTACAATCTTACCAAGGCGCACAAATATTTGAAATTATAGGCATTAATAAAGAAGTAGTCAACCGACATTTTACGGGTGCTATTTCTCGCATTGACGGAATGGGATTAGATGAAATTGCAAAAGAAATTTTAGCCAAACACGATTTGGCTTTCGCGAAAAAATCTTCTCCTGTAGATCGATTGACAGAAGGTGGCGTTTACCAATGGAAACGTCGTGGTGAATTTCATTTGTTCAATCCACAAACCATTCATCTGCTTCAACATTCCACCAAAGCAAATGATTATGCAAGTTTTAAAAAATATTCCAAGTTGGTAAACGATCAAACCGAAAAAGCTTGCACCTTAAGAAGCTTGTTTGATTTTAAACCAACCCGTCCTTCTATAGCTATTGATGAAGTAGAACCAGCAAGTGCGATCTACCGAAGATTTGCCACAGGTGCTATGTCTTTTGGATCCATTTCTTGGGAAGCACATACTACATTGGCTATTGCCATGAACCGCTTGGGTGGAAAAAGCAATACTGGAGAAGGCGGAGAAGATGAAATACGTTATACTAAATTACCCAATGGTGATTCTATGCGCAGTGCTATTAAACAAGTGGCCAGTGCAAGATTTGGAGTTACCAGTTATTATTTATCTGAAGCAGATGAATTACAAATTAAAATGGCACAGGGTGCTAAGCCAGGCGAAGGGGGTCAATTGCCAGGTGATAAAGTAGATGATTGGATTGGAAAAACAAGACACGCTACTCCAGGTGTTGGATTAATTTCTCCTCCACCCCATCATGATATTTATTCGATCGAAGATTTATCTCAACTCATATTTGATTTAAAAAATGCCAACCGCGCTGCCAGAATTAATGTAAAATTAGTTTCAAAAGCAGGTGTTGGTACGATTGCTGCTGGTGTGACCAAAGCAAAAGCCGATGTTGTTTTGATTGCAGGTTTTGATGGAGGCACAGGTGCTTCTCCACTAAGCTCTATCAAACACGCAGGTTTGCCATGGGAATTGGGATTGGCCGAAACACATCAAACCTTGGTAAAAAATAAATTACGTAGTCGTGTGGTAGTGCAAGCCGATGGCCAAATGAAAACGGGTCGTGATATTGCCATTGCTACTTTATTGGGTGCCGAAGAATGGGGCGTTGCCACTGCTGCCTTAATCGTAGAAGGTTGTATTATGATGCGCAAGTGTCATATGAATACCTGCCCGGTGGGGGTGGCTACACAAGACCCTGAATTACGCAAACGTTTTGCCGGAGATCCCGATCATGTGGTTCACTTTTTTGAATTCATAACGCAAGAGCTTCGTGAAATCATGGCCGAATTAGGTTATCGCACCATCAATGAAATGGTGGGACAAGTAGATGCATTGACCATGCGCGAAAATATCACCCATTGGAAGTACAAGAATTTAGATTTAAGTGATGTGTTGTACAAAGCGCCTGCCGAAGCAGGTGTGGGCTTGTATCAAACAGAAACACAGGATCATTTGATGAGCGATGTATTGGATTGGAAATTATTAGCCGCAGCCAAACCTGCTATTGATGGTCAACAAAAAGTAAGCGCTCAATTTGAAATAAAAAATACAGACCGCACTACGGGCACCATCGTCTCTAATGAGATTACCAAAGTGTACAAAGCAAAAGGCTTACCAGAAGATACCCTACATTTTAAATTCAATGGAACTGCTGGTCAAAGCTTTGGCGCATTCAATACCAAAGGGGTTACTTTAGAATTAGAAGGGGATGCCAATGATTATTTTGGCAAAGGATTGAGTGGCGCGCAATTGATCGTATATCCTGATAAAAAAGCAAGCTTTGTTCCAGAAGAAAATATCATCATAGGGAACGTAGCATTTTATGGTGCCACCAGTGGTACTGCTTTTATTAGAGGAAAAGCCGGCGAAAGATTTGCAGTAAGAAATTCAGGAGCTACCATGGTAGTAGAAGGCATAGGCGATCATGGTTGTGAATACATGACAGGAGGCATCGCTGTTATATTAGGCGCTACAGGTAGAAACTTTGCAGCGGGCATGAGTGGCGGTATTGCTTATGTATATGATGTGCAGAATCATTTTGAAGTTTTGTGTAATAAAGAAATGGTAGCGTTGGAAGCGACAGACAAGGAAGATCAGGTGCTATTAAAAAAGTTAATTCAACAGCATTTTGAGAAAACGGGTAGTGCGGTTGCTAAATTTATATTGGCCGATTTTGAACATCAGTTAAAACATATTATAAAAGTTTTTCCAACTGATTACAAAAAGGCATTACAAAAACAAAAAGCAAAATTAATAACAGCAAAATAATCATTCATTTTTTTGAATAAAGCATATGGGCAAGCCAACTGGATTTAAAGAATTTACGAGAGAACTTCCTTCTAAATTACCTGTGAAGGACAGAAAGACGAACTATAAAGAGTTTGTCTCTTTATTGCCTGAACAGAAATTGAATGAACAATCGGCACGTTGCATGAATTGCGGTGTACCCTTTTGTCATAGTGGCTGTCCTTTAGGAAACATCATCCCAGAATTTAATGATGCAGTCTATCGCAAAGAATGGAAAGACGCCTACGAAATATTAATATCCACCAATAACTTTCCGGAATTTACAGGAAGAATTTGTCCTGCCCCATGTGAGAGTGCCTGTGTATTGGGAATTAACCAACCCGCAGTAACCATTGAAGAAATTGAAAAACATATTATTGAAATCGCTTTTGAAAAAGGATTTGTAGTTCCAAGGAAATTGAATGTAAGAACAGGCAAGAAAATTGCTGTGATAGGTTCTGGCCCAGCAGGTTTAGCAACTGCAGCGCAATTAAATTACGCAGGCCATGAAGTGACCGTTTATGAAAGAGATCCCAAGCCAGGAGGCTTACTTAGATTTGGTATTCCTGATTTTAAATTAGAGAAAACAGTTGTTGAACGTCGCATCAAAGTAATGGAAGAAGAAGGGGTACAATTTATTTGCAATGCCCATGTGGGTGTGAATGTAAGAGTCAATGACATTATGCGTGATTATCATGCAGTGGTATTGGCGGGTGGATCGACCATTCCAAGAGATTTAAATATTCCAGGACGAGATTTAAAAGGCGTTCATTATGCCATGGAATTTTTAAAACAACAAAATAAAAGAGTAAGTGAGTTGTCTATAGAAGAAACTGATATTCTAGCTACAAAAAAGAATGTAGTGGTGATTGGCGGTGGTGATACAGGCAGCGATTGTGTTGGAACCTCTAATAGACATTTAGCAAAATCAGTTACGCAATTTGAATTGTTGCCCAAACCTCCAGAAAGTAGGGCCAATTATATGCCATGGCCTACCTATCCTATGTTGTTGAAAACAACTACTTCTCACGAAGAAGGTGCGGACAGGATTTGGGAGGTGGCTACCAAAGCATTTATTGGTGATGAAAAAGGAAATTTAAAAGCATTACAAATAGTAGATTTAGAATGGACCAATGCTGCCGATGGTAGACCAAGTAAGTTCACAGAAAAAGCAGGTAGCTTAAGAGAAATACCTTGCGAACTAGCACTACTAGCAATGGGATTTTTGCATCCTGAACCCACAGGCCTATTAGATGAATTAGGTATTGAGTTGGATGAGCGTGGAAATGTAAAAGCAACAGAACAAGCCTATCAAACCAATATTGCCAAGGTATTTACTGCTGGAGATATGCGCAGAGGACAATCTTTAGTGGTTTGGGCTATTAGTGAAGGCAGGGAGTGTGCTCGTAAAGTAGACATCTATTTAACAGGATCTTCCTTATTGGCTTCCAAGGATAGTAGTTTATTTGTTCAACAGGTATAGTCGATTCCAATTTATTTTATTGGGGCATTTTACTAAAATTTATCCACAACAAAATTTTTGATTTTATTCTAATTTCTTACTGAAATCCAATATCAGTAGGAATCTTAGCAAGATTATTCGTTTCTCACATTATATAATATTAATTTATATATATTATTTATAATTCAAAATTTATAAAATAAATGTATTTTTGGATAATAAAATTCATATATAATATTTTATTAATGCTAAAATAACAACCATGAAAAACGAAACCGTACAAAAGTTTGCGCCCTTTATTCTTTTGCTCATTGTAGCCATTCTAGCCTTATTTGTACCACAGCTACCTGGCTTTCAAGGGGATGCTACCACTTACAGTGGTGCTGATATATCATGGATATTGGTTGCAACAGCACTTGTCTTTATCATGACACCAGGTTTGGCCTTCTTCTATGGAGGAATGGTTCACCGCAAAAACATCATCTCTACGATGATTAAGAGCATTGTATCGGCTGGTATTGTTTCTGTTATTTGGATCAGTTTTGGATACAGCTTAAGCTTTGGCGAAAGTATTCATGGCATCATTGGCAATCCAATGACGCATTTGTTTTTTAAAGGAGTAGTCAATGGCGCACCTACCCTACAAGGTGGCACTGCAATGACCATCCCTTTATTATTATTTGCTATGTTCCAATTGATGTTTGCCATCATCACTCCAGGATTGGTCGTTGGTGCTGTAGCAGAACGTATTAAATTCACTTCCTACATTTTATTCATTGTTCTATTTATCATATTGGTATATGCTCCATTGGCACATTGGTCTTGGCATCCAAATGGCTTTTTATTAAAAATGGGTGCCCTTGATTTTGCGGGTGGAACAGTAGTTCATATTAGTGCTGGTTGCGCTGCCTTAGCAGGCGCGATTGTTTTAAAATCTCGCCGCTCTAAATTGGAACAACAAGAAATTCCTCCTGCCAATATTCCTTATGTATTAATTGGTACTGGTTTACTTTGGTTTGGTTGGTTTGGATTCAATGCAGGTTCTGCATTGGGTGCAAATAGTTTAGCCATCAACGCTTTTGCTACCACCAATACTGCTGCTGCAGCTGCTGGTTTAGCATGGATGTTTTTTGATGTCTTAAAAGGAAGAAAACCTTCTGTACTTGGATTTTGCATTGGAGCCGTGGTAGGGTTAGTAGCCATTACTCCTGCTGCAGGCTTTGTGGGGATACCACAAAGTATATTTATTGGAATGATTGCAGCCATTATTTCAAATGTTGCAAGTCATGTATTCAAATTGTCAAGAGTTGATGATACCCTAGATGTATTCCCTTGTCATGGCATTGGGGGAATGGTAGGTATGTTGATGACTGGAATATTTGCTTCAAAATCGGTAAATGCAGCTGGTGCTGATGGATTGTTTTATGGCAACCCAAGCTTTTTCTTTATCCAACTTAAAGCCATGTTGATTGTTGTATTTTATAGCTTCACAGTATCTTTCTTAATTTTTAAATTGATTTCCATTATCATGCCATTGAGAGTGACTGAAGAAGACGAAGAATTGGGATTAGACGCTACTCAACATGATGAAAAATATGGCAGAAACCCCCTAAAGGCATAGTTTATATGTGTTTTCTTGCTGTTGTGAAAGCAAGTGAAGGTCCGAATGAAATTTCGGACCTTTTTTATTATATTAGTGCTACATGAAAGCATTTATAAAAGCCATTCAGTTTCTTTATTCTTTATATGCACTATTGGTATTTTCTCTACTTACCATACTATCTGCAATAGCCCTAATATTCCTTTTGCCATTTGGTAGAAAGAAATTAGGCAATCGCGTTTACTTCGTATGTAGATATTGGTCCAAAAGTTTTTACTTTTTTATTGGCTTCCGACATGAAGAAATTTATGAAGCCAATCATCAATTTAATCGCCCTCATATATTTGTTGGTAACCACAATTCCTATATGGACATTCCTCCTATAGTTCAATTAAAACATCAACCCATTCGAGCACTGGGTAAATTTGAATCTTCAAAAATTCCCATATTTGGTTGGGTATACCGAGCAGCAGTTATAATGGTAGACCGAAGTAGCCCTGCAAAAAGAGCGCAAAGTTTAAGAAATTTAAAAGCCGCTTTACATAAAAAAGTTTCCATTTTTATTTTTCCAGAAGGCACTTTTAGCATGACCACTGAAACACCATTAAAATCTTTTTACAATGGTGCTTTTAAATTGGCCATCGAAATGAACATACCCATACAACCAATATTAATGGTGGATGCAGTGGATAGAATGCATTTTGATAGCCTATTTTCATTAACTCCTGGCAAAAACCGAGTAGTTTATCTTGAAACCATTGAAGTAGCTCACTATACCATCGACCAAATGGATCAATTGCGAGATTTAGTTTATGAAAAAATGGACCAAGGCATGAGAAGATATAGAAAGTATCCAAAATCATAGTGTATTTTTGCACCCCAAACGATGTACGCCGAAATTATCATACCCTTAGCACTTCCTAAAAATTATACTTGGATGATTCCCGAAATCATGCAGGCCGATTTGATGATAGGAATGAGAGTAGAAGTGATGCTGGGTGCCAATAAAAGATATGCAGGCATTGTAAAAAAAATATTCCCGGAGAAGCCAGCAGATTTTAATCCCAAACCCATTTTATCTATACTTGACGATCAGCCGATCCTTTATCCACCTCAACTGAATTTATGGGAATGGATGGCGCAATACTATATGTGTACTGAAGGCGAAGTGATGCAGGCAGCCATACCCAGTCATTTAAAAATATCAAGTGAAAGTGTATTTATATTGAATGATGCCCATACCAATGATGGAAAAAATTTAAGTGATTCCGAATACATTGTTAGCGAAGCATTGGAAATTAGAAAAGTACTGAGCTTGCTTGAAATTCAAAAATTACTTGATAAAAAATCGGTCTACCCTATCATTAATAAATTGATTCAAAAAGGAATTTGCTTTGTGCAAGAAAATATGAAGGATAAATATAAAATAAAAGAAGAAACTTTTATTTTATTGCACCCCAATTATAGAAATGAAGCCGCCTTAGAAACCTTATTAAATGATTGGACCAGAGCACCGAAGCAATTAGAACTATTGCTTGCCTTTTTACACTATGAAAAAACAGAAGGAGAAGTGAGGCAAAAAGAGATGCTTGAAAAATCTGGTGCTTCTAGTGCACAATTAAAAGCATTGATAGACAAAGGGGTGCTAATGGCCGAAAAAAGAAAAAAAGATCGATTGCCAACAGACCCTGCTCAAGGCAATCAAGATTTTCATAGTTTATCAAAGCAACAATTGGAAGCACTTAATACTATCCATGAACAATTAGCTACCCTTCCTGTGCATCTTTTACATGGCATTACGGGTAGTGGAAAAACTCAAATTTACGTTGCCCTTATCAAGGAAGCCATCAAGCAAAATAAACAAGCTTTGTATATGTTGCCTGAGATTGCACTAACAGCTCAAATGATAAGACGTTTAAAAAAATATTTCGGAGGCAGCATTGCTATCTATCATTCTAAATTCAATCCCAACGAAAGGGTCGAAATATGGAACAAGGTTAAAACAGGTGAAATTAAAATTGTATTGGGTGCCAGGTCGGCCTTATTCCTGCCCTACCAGGATTTATCACTAATCATCATTGATGAAGAGCATGATCCTTCTTACAAACAACAGGAACCTGCTCCAAGATACCAAGCAAGAGATACTGCTATTTATTACGCAAGTCAAATCAACGCCAAAGTAGTGCTAGGCTCTGCCACCCCTTCGGTGGAAACTTATTTTAACGCTGTGTCTAAAAAATATGGTTACACCTATTTAAGCGAACGCTTTAACCAAGGCGCGCTTCCAACCATTCAATTGATAGATATCAAAAAACAGCCTGCAGGGACCGCTATTTTAACACCCGAATTATTGGCTTCGATAAAAAAGACCATTGACCATAAAAAACAAGTCATCTTATTCCAAAATAGACGCGGTTATGCCCCCTATTTGATTTGTGAAACCTGCGGTTGGATTCCTCATTGCGAACATTGCGATGTTACCCTTACCTATCACAAAGCTAAAAATGTATTGTCCTGCCATTATTGTGGTGCCAGCTATCCGATTGTGTCTACTTGCAAAGCTTGCGGCAAACAACATTTTAAACAAAAAAGTTTTGGTACAGAGCAAATTGAAGAAAAATTAAATCAAAGCCTTCCTGGAGTTGTTGTGGCAAGAATGGATTTAGACAATGTGAAAGGCAAAAATGAACACGACCAATTGATTCAACAATTTGAACAAAAACAAATTGACATTCTCGTAGGCACCCAAATGGTCGTAAAAGGATTGGACTTTGAAAATGTGGATTTAGTAGGCATTGTGGATGCTGACAGCTTATTAAATTTTAATCATTACAGAGTCAACGAAAGAGCTTTTCAAATGATGGAACAAGTAAGTGGAAGAGCCGGCCGAACCAATGACCAAGGAAAAGTAATCATCCAAGTAAGTCAAACACAACACCCCATAGTACAACTGGTGCAACAACATGATTATTTTGGATTTTATGCATTTGAAATTCAAAATAGAAAACATTTTGCCTACCCTCCATTTAGCAGGTTGGTAAGTTTGTTATTTAAGCACAAAGAAAATAATATTGCAGAAGAAGCAATCAACCATTTTTATCAGTCCCTTGGCCCAGCCATTCAAAAAACAGTATTAGGTCCAGCACAGCCCATTGTAAATAGAGTAAGAAATAAATACATTTGGGAATTGGCAGTGAAAATTTCAAAACAACCTGCCTCATTACTTCTCGCTAAAAAACAATTGTTACATTTCATTCGCTTATTACAAGTGCACCCTAGATACAAATCGGTACAAATTGTGATAGACATTGATCCAAATTAATGCTATGGTCATTGAAGAAAATAGTTCACTTCAGCGTTATACCAGTTTCGGGTGCTATGAAATAGGTCGCTACCTTATTCGCATCTCCTCCACTGATGCGCTTTTGGAAGCGATTGCTTGGAGCAAAGAAAAAAAATTGCCTTATTTGGTTTTGGGTAGTGGAAGCAATCTTCTATTTACAAAGTCTTTTGAGGGTATTTTGCTAAAAATGGAAATTATGGGGATTAAAAAAACAAATGAGACAGCCACGGATGTTTTTTTAAGCGTGGGCGCTGGCGAAAACTGGCATCACTTTGTAAGTTATTGTGTTCAAAAAGGTTGGGGTGGCATTGAAAATCTTAGCTTGATTCCTGGCACAGTAGGTGCAAGCCCCATTCAAAATATTGGAGCTTATGGGGTAGAAGTGCAAGAAACCATTGCTGCTGTAACTGCCATAGATACGCAAACAAACCAGTTGACTACCTTCAATAACAAGGAATGTGATTTTGGCTATAGAGAGAGTCTTTTCAAAAAAGTAAAAAATAGATACGTAATTACCGAGGTTCAATTTATTTTAAAAAAACAACCCCAATTAAAAACGGATTACGGTGCTATTAAAGAAGTTTTACATGAAAAAAATATCAAAAACCCAAGCTTAGCAACTATTTCCCAAGCCATCATACAAATTAGATCTTCTAAATTACCCGACCCCCATCAACTGGGCAACGCAGGTAGCTTTTTCAAAAATCCTAGCATCAGTAAAACTAATTTTGAAAAATTAAAACTTTCTTTTCCAACCATGATTGCTTTTCCTATTTCCGACGATGTTTATAAAATTTCGGCCGAATGGTTGATAGAACATTGCGGCTGGAAAGGCAGTAAAAAAGGAGCAGTAGGTTGTTATGAAAAACAATCCTTAGTGATTGTCAACTATGGCCAGGCCACTGGAAAAGAAATATTTGATTTCTCAGAAGAAATTATTCAATCTGTCCTCCAAAAATTTGCTATTTTATTAGAGCGCGAAGTAACTATTTTATAATTAATATAAAACTATAATATCAGTTCTTCGATTCATCGACCTCCCTGGAACAGTTTTATTGTCCCCAATTGGCCTAGTATCTGCATATCCCTTGGTACTTACTCTTTTATTTTCTATCCCCTTTTTTATTAAATAAGCACTCACAGCCATAGCCCTTTGCTCTGATAATTTTTGATTGATTTTTAAGGAACCTGTATTGTCTGTATGTCCACCTATGGCCAAAGACATATTTGGATAGGCTTTCATCACCAATACAATAGAATCCAACCCTGCAAATATCTGTTTGGTCAGCAATGTTTTACCTGAAGCAAATTTAAGATTGGAGCTAAAACGATCAATCAGTGGTTGCAAATTGGCACATCCATGATTCCCTGAGATACCCGCCACTGTTGGACATTGGTCATCTTCATCATTGATGCCATCTTTATCTGAATCCGGAATGGGACAGCCTTGATAACGGTCTACCCCTTTTTGATTAGGACATTTATCTTCTTCATCATTGATGCCATCTTTGTCTTTATCAGGAATAGGACAACCATGGTACTTAACTGGACCTGGCGCATTTGGACATTGATCATTTTCATCATTTACCCCATCATCATCGGCATCTGGAACAGGACAACCATGGTATTTTGCTAAACCAGATTTGTTTGGACATTCATCTGCATCTCCTACTACGCCGTCATTGTCTGCATCAACAAAAACAGGCGCTTCAGGAATCATCACTGGTTTTTTGTTTCTTAACTTTAAAGGATATGTATAACTAATATAATGCGCAAAATGAATTTTTGTTAATGGAGAAAGTTCGGCTCTATAGGTACTAGAAATATGGATAAAGGAGCCTTGATTGGCTTTTAGTTGTATCCCTGCCCCTATAGGTACATAAGCAGTGTAAAAAGAGGCTTGGTCTGTTGCAACACCAACACCCCCTGTAATATAAGGCACTATCTTTTTATCATCTGTTGCTAACTTATAATTCAAATTGGCGTCAATGGCAAAATAGTATTGATTGGTTTTGGCTTGCGTAATCAATTTTGAAACATAATATGGATATTTTAAAGAAGCCATATCTAAATTGACCATTGCATCTAATTGAGTAGTCATCCCCTTAAAAAATTGTAACCCAAAATAAGGAGCAGCCGTAGTCAAGTTATCGGTGCCATTGGTTTTTTTAAAATCCAATATGCCAATTTTAAACCCAATAGAAGGCACTTTAATACTTGCTGTATCTTGCGCATGACCCAACATATAAAAAGTAAAAGCCGTTAGTAACAAAATTGCTTTTTTCATGTGCTCCAGGGATATTTAATTGAATACGAATTTAAGGTAATTCCTTGAAATATTAGGGGCGTTTTGGATTGGACTTTGAATAGTCAATACCATCTACCACCACTCGCTCTAGGCCCATTGACTTTATTTTTATCCTTTTGGAGGCGGCTTGACTTAGATCAATAATTCTACCCTTTCTTAACATATTGGAATGCATTCGATCATTGATTCTAACCAATACAGATCGCCCATTGCGTAAATTGGTTACTCTAACAATGCTATTTAATTTATAAATATTACTTGCAGCTGTATACTTTCTATTTAAGAACACCTCTCCTGTTGCAGTTAAGGTACTGTCTAAATTGGTACTGTAAAAACTAGCAATACCCTGTACATGATTGATTTCGATTTTAATTCTATGCGTATCAATTTTTTTCTTATACAATAAAATATAACTACTGTCTAATAAATTTTCAGGAGACAAATTATTATTAAGATATAAATTTTGTGTAAAAGAAAAAATAGGCAATAGTACCATGCCAAGCAAAATGCTTCTCCTAGCCATGTTTGTAAATTTAGGAAATAGATTCAACGCTTACTACGCTGTCTAAGTTTAAGGAGCCGTAGATATGTGGAAACAATTCATCTAAATCATGTGCCAATTCAAACAATACAGGTCTTTGTACTTTCTCTTTCTCAATTTTAAGTTTCACCAACCCTTTTTGATCTTTATAAAAACGATCTAATACCCCAGGTATTTGTTTTTCAATAGAGCAATGTATAAATCCATCTTGCTCATAGTTCATGGGTATGTATTCATTGTTTGCCTTTGCTGCTTCCCACTCTTTTAAAGTAGTGATATGGTATATGTATTCGCTTTCCATACTTGATTATTTTTTAATAATTCTTGGAATTTTTTGATCAATTAACATTAAATCTGCTAGCACTATGGCAGTAACTGCCTCCAAGACGACCGGTACTCTTAGCGCAATGCATAAATCGTGTCTTCCTTTTACAGAGAATATTTCTTGTTCATGGGTTTCCCAATTCAATGTAGTTTGTTCTTTTGGGGTGGAAGAAGTAGGTTTCACTGCAATTCTAAAAACTAAATCATTGCCATTGGTATAACCTCCTACCACACCACCTGCGTGGTTGGTTTTGGTTTTACCAGTTTCATCGATGATAGCATCGTTATGATCCACACCAAACATAGATGCTGCAGCAAAGCCAGTACCAAATTCAATGGCTCTTATAGCTGGAATCGAAAATACTGCATGACTTATTAAAGATTCAACTGAATTAAAAAAATGTTCACCCAATCCAATTGGCAATCCTTTTACAACACATTCTACAATACCTCCTACACTGTCTTTGGCGTCAATGGCTTTTTGTAAGCCTTTTTCCAAATCGGTTTCTCCCCCAATACTAATGATGCTTGATTTAACTTCTACCCCTTTTAAAATTCTTTTGGCAACAACGCCTGCCCCCACTAAAGCGGCAGTCAATCTTCCACTAAAATGTCCACCTCCTCTATAATCTTCAAAACCACCAAATTTATGATGCGCAGTAAAATCGGCATGCCCAGGTCTTGGCACTGCTCTTTGTTTTTCATAATCGCCACTTCTGGTATTGTTGTTTTCAAACAACATCATAATAGGTGCACCAGTGGTTACTCCATTAAACAAACCAGACTTAATAATAGGAATATCATCCTCCTGCCTTGGAGTAGTTCCTTTTTGTTGACCCCCTTTGCGACGTTCCATATCTACTACAAAATCGGCTACTTCTAGCGGCATTCCCGCTGGACATCCATCAATGGTAATGCCCACACAAGCGCCATGCGATTCGCCAAATATTTGCACATTAAATAAAGTTCCAAATCTATTCATAATTAAAATCGTTACTACAAGGTAAGAAATTTATTGTATATCTACTTTTGCCCCCAATTGCTGAAGATGTGTGTAGAAATCGATGTAAGATTTATTGATGGCTTCCGCCTCTGTAATCTCTACAGGACCCTGGGCACAAAGTGCAGCAACACCGCAAGCCATGGCAATGCGATGATCTTGTTGTGAAAAAACAGTGGCTGAATGAATGCCTGTACCACCATGAATTTTCATGGTATCCCCTTCTAAATTAATCTTGATCCCCAATTTTGCAAACTCCGTTTGCAAGGTCAACCCTCTATCACTTTCTTTATGCGCCAATCGACTCACCCCTTTTATTTCAGTAACCCCATTACAAACAGCAGCCAATGCTACCAAAGGGGGAAATAAATCGGGGCAATCTGTGGCATCAAAAGTAAATGCGGTTAAGGGTTGCATTTTATCGTTATGCGAATTTGAGTGAGGGCCAACTACAATTCCGTCCTCTTGAAAATTAATACTTGCCTGAGCACTTTCTAAGGCACTCATTATTCTTTTATCTGCTTGCGAAGAATCTAATTGCAATCCTTTTACTTTTATAGGTCCTGCTATTGCACCTGCTACCAATAAAAATGCAGCGCCACTCCAATCTCCTTCTACCGTATACTTAATAAATGGTTTTAAAGGTGCATGTTCAAAAAATTGAAAGCTTTCATAGTTGTTATGTTTTACATTCCATCCAAAAGCATTCAATACCGATAAGGTTAAATCGATATATGGTTTACTTTTTAAATCCACCACTTTAATCTCTACATCGTATTTTTCAGTAGCTGCATAAGCCATCAGCAAACCTGTTAAAAATTGAGAGCTCAATGAACCATCTACTGTGATGTTTGCTGGATGCAATGCCCCTTTTATTTGGATAGGTAAAAACCCCTGGTTCGAATTGATTTGAATGCCTAATGATGGAAATATTTCATCGAAAAAATGCATAGGTCTTTTTACCAAACTACCTTTTCCTTGAATGGTGATGGATTGTTCGCTTAATGCAGCAATAGGCGTAAACATTCTTATGCCTAAGCCACTTTCACCACAATTCATCTCAGAACCCATGGGCTTTACGCCATTAGAAACCACTTTAATTGCGGCTTCATTGACTTCCACCACTGCTCCTAACTTTTGTATTACATCAATCGCTGCTAAATCATCGTGAGAATGTCCAGGGTTGAGAATCACCGTTTCCCCTTTATGCAATAAGGCAGCAGCACAAGCTCGTTGCATACTGCTTTTGCTTGCTGGAGCTACTTGGTCTCCTTTTAATATGGATGGATATACAGTTGCGATCATATTAAGAATACAACTTTATTAATTTTTCCAATGATTTCATGGGTACCGTTTCATACACTGCCTGACCCATCTTTTTCAATAATACATATTGCATCCCTGCACGTGCATTTTTCTTATCTTTTTGCATGACCTGCATAGCTTGGTCAATATTAAAACGCATGCTAGTAGGCAATCCGTATTTTTTTAAAGTATCCACCAATAAACCTGTATCATTAAATCCTTGTAAGACTTGTGAAATTTTACTGGCATACACCATGCCAATACTTATTGCATGTCCATGCAATAAAGCATGTTCATTTTCAATGGCATGGCCCAAAGTATGTCCAAAATTGAGCAACTTGCGATCGCCTTTTTCAAACTCATCTTGCTGCACCACTTTTACTTTAATTTGAACATTTTTTTCAATTAGCGCAGCCAATGATTTTTTGTCCTTTTGATAATGAGCTATATTTTTACTTGCCAATTCCTTCATCATTTTAGCATCTTTGATGGCTGCATGCTTTATAATTTCTGCAAACCCATTTTCCCATTGATGATTGGGTAAAGTTTTTAAAAAATCTAAATCGTACAATAAAAAAGAAGGTTGTCTTATTAATCCGACCATGTTTTTATACAAGCCTACATCAATTCCATTTTTTCCGCCAATAGAGGCGTCCACCATGGCTAAAATAGTAGTGGGCACAAAACCTACTGCTACTCCGCGCATATATACACCTGCTACATAACCCACCATATCTGTTACTACTCCACCCCCCACACCAATGAGTACCGCTTGTCTAGTAGCACCAAAATTGAGTAAGGCTTCAATGATAAAGTCGACGGTTGCTTGATGTTTATGTTCTTCGCCAGATGGAATGACAATGGTTTTTTTCGCTTTGAATTTATTTTCATGTAAAGCATATACGTTTTCATCTGTAATATAAAAAGCATTGGCTTTGTCCACCATTTTATCTATAGCAGCAAACTTACCATCTAACACAAACGATACGGTACTTTTAGAAAATTTAACCTTCCTGGTTTTCATTGACTTTGGCTTTGACTTAAAAAATAAATTTACAGTAATAAGCTTCCATTTAAAATGTCACTCCTTAACTGTTCATTATTTTATTTTGATGATTGATGCTTTCCATATGCACTGCATCCATGTACTTGGTAATAAAGTCTTCGCTTAAACCCACTTTATTCCCTTTTCCAACAGCACGCTCCAATATTTCATTCCAACGATTGGTTTGCAAAATGGTAATGTCATTGTTCTTCTTATATTCTCCGATTTTTTCTGCTACTTTCATACGAGTAGACAATACTTGCAACAATTCGTCATCTAATTGATTGATTTGCTGACGTAATTTTTCCAATGCTGTATGGTATTCTTCAGAAGCCACATCTTCTTTTCTCCAACGGATGGCTTCCAACATGGTTTTTAAAACTTCGGGTGTAATTTGTTGCTTCGCATCACTCCAGGCATTGTCTGGGTCAATATGCGACTCTATAATTAAACCATCAAAATCTAAATCCATGGCTTGTTGCGCTACCTCTTGTAAAATATCGCGACGCCCACAAATATGTGATGGATCATTGATCATAGGAATATTAGCATAACGGCGTTTCATCTCAATGGCCAAATGCCACATGGGTGCATTTCGGTATTCTGTATTTCCATAGGAACTAAATCCACGGTGGATCAATCCCAATTCTTCAATACCCGCTTTTGCAATACGCTCCATACCACCAATCCATAATTCTAAATCTGGATTGATTGGATTTTTAATTAACACTGGAACCTTTACTCCTTTTAAAGCATCTGCAATTTCTTGCACACTAAAAGGATTCACAGTGGTACGTGCTCCTACCCACAATACATCTACATCAAAGTGCAAGGCATCTTCTACTTGTTTGGCAGTAGCTACTTCCACCGCAACTGGTAAGCCGGTTTCTTTCTTGGCTTGTTGTAACCAAGGCAAACCCTTGGTACCAATGCCTTCAAAACTTCCAGGTCTTGTCCTAGGTTTCCAAATACCTGCACGCATAATATCCACTTTCCCAGTAGCTGCCAATCTTATAGCAGTTTGCATCACTTGCTCTTCGGTCTCTGCACTGCAAGGACCAGAAATGATCAAGGGTGATTTTTTTAATAAAATGCTTACTTTTTGTTGTTGTTCTGTTAAGTCTCCCATTTTTTCCAATTTTATATTTTAATATTTATTTTATTGCTTTACTTTTTTAAAAGTAATTAAAGAACTATCCTTCTTTTCTACTAAAACCTTTTGGACCACCACTGTCTGCATCATTCATTCTAATACGACGGCCTTTGTAATTTTTACCATCCACCGCATTAATCATTTGTTTTGCAGCACCTGATTCAATTTCTACCCAGCTGTTCATATCGCGCATATCAATTTTTCCTAAAGCTTCTTTTCGCAAGTCGCTCATATCTAATATGAATTGTAAAAAACTAGCTTTGTAAAAACCATCTTTGGTACCTAAGTTAACAAACAGTCTTGTATAACCACTTGCGCCTCTTTCCGCACCGCGACTTCCACGATCTACTGGAGTTCGCTCCATGCCACGATCATTGCTTCTGGCTCTGCCGCGATCTGCACCACCAAATTCTTGACGACCTCTGTCTCGATTGCGATCTTGTTGTTGCATCGGTTCACGACGTCCTCTTTCTGCAGTGCGTATGTTTAAATCTTGTGCGTTCTCGTAATAACTTAAGAATCGGTTAAATTCTAGGGCAGCCACACGTTTTAATATTTCTTCCTTGCTCATGTCTGCAAATTTTTCTGCCAACATGGGAACATAGGTTTCATAATCGCCATGACTTACATCGGTAGACATTAATTTATCCATGACATGGAAAAATTGTTTTCTACAAACATCCTTACCACTAGGTATGTCCAATTTATGGAAAGTACACTTGTTCATGTTTTCAATCTGACGCAAACGATACGACTCACGTGCATGCACGATAGAGATACAAATACCCTGACTTCCAGCACGACCTGTTCGACCACTACGGTGCGTATACACTTCAACATCATCCGGTAATTCAAAGTTGATTACGTGGGTAATTCCTTTTACATCAATACCTCTTGCAGCCACATCTGTTGCAATTAATAATTGTAAAGTTTTATCTCTAAACTGACCCATCACTCTATCACGTTGTTGTTGCGTCAAATCGCCATGGATGGCATCAATATCATAACCCTCACGCGTTAATCGTTGTGCTACTTCTTGAGCATCCGCTTTTGTTCTAGTAAAAATGATACCATAAATGCCTGGGTTAAAATCGATGATTCTTTTTAAAGTTTCATAGCGATGTTGGGCAGATGTTAAATAATACTGGTGATCAATACTTTTATTGGTCGCATTCACTTTCCCAATGGTCACTTCCACTGGCTCTTTCATGTAACGCTTACTTACTTTTCTAATTTCAGCAGGCATGGTGGCACTAAACAACCAAATACTTTCTCTATTAGGTGTATTTTTTAAGATAAATTCAATATCATCTTGGAATCCCATGTTTAACATTTCATCTGCCTCATCCAACACAACATATTCTATCTTTTCTAAGTTGATCGCTTTTCTTTCAATTAAATCAATTAAACGACCTGGAGTGGCTACAACCACTTGTACCCCTCTTTTTAAATCTTTAATTTGCAAACCAATGGAGGTTCCACCATAAACAGCTAAAACTTGTAAACCTGGAATATGCTTTTTGAACAAATTCATTTCGCTTACAATTTGCATACACAATTCTCTGGTAGGACAAACCACTAAAGCCTGCGGAAATCTATCTGCCGTTTTAATCAATTGCAATAATGGCAAACCAAAAGCGGCTGTTTTACCAGTTCCCGTTTGAGCTAAACCAATAAAATCTTTTGTACCGCTTATCAAAACAGGTATAGAACGCTCCTGAATTTCAGTAGCATGTGTATAACCCAATTCTGTAACTGCCTTCACCAATTGATCATTAATCCCAATTTCAGTAAATGTCTTTTTCGACTTTACTGCTTCAATCAATTCATTGGTAATTTCTACTTCTTCTTTCTTCTTCATTTTTATATTTTTTTGCTTAGTCACCTAAAGTGCTTTGCTTTTTTTAATTATTTTAAAATCCTTTTTATTTGATTGGCATTTTGAATCAATTCCAATAAGTAAGCTGGATTTTCTTTTTCCAAACTTGCTTTGAATTTTTTTAATTGACTTATATGCTCATTCAAAACATCTAATACATTTTCTTTGTTTTGCATAAAAATGGGAACCCACATTTCCGCATTGGACTTGGCCAAACGCACTGTGCTTTCAAAACCACTACTCGCTAACTCAAAAATCGCATCAGATTCTTTTTCCTTCTCCAGCACCGTATTTGCCAATGCAAAAGAAGTAATATGTGAGATATGACTCACATAAGCTACATGTATGTCATGTTTGATGGCATTCATATAAAGTATATGCATACCTAAAGCTTGATATATTTTTTCTACCAATTGTAATGCATCTGCATCTACTTGCTCTTTGTTACAAATGATCGTAGCCTTATCAACAAAAGCATCATCTTGAGCTGCTGTTGGACCACTAAATTCTGTACCCCACATAGGATGTGTTGGAACAAAACGACCTTTGTTTACATGTGCATAGGCAATGTTTACAATACTTTCTTTGGTAGAACCTACATCAAAAACAACTTGCTTGTTCACCAAGTTTAATATAGTGGGCAATAAATTTTCAGCTACGTTGATAGGTGTTGCAATCACAATAATATCAGAAGTAGCAATGGCTGCTTCCAATGTCATGATTTCATCTACAATACCCAATTGCAATGCCATGTTTTGGTGTTCGATGTTCGAATCCACTCCAATAACCTTGGATACCATGCCTTTCTTTTTCAAAGACATCGCCAGTGAACCTCCCATTAAACCAATTCCAATGACTGTTAAACGCATGCTTCAATTCTTTTAATGGCTACACTAAATTTTTCTATGGAACCACATAAACTCACTCTGATGTATTCATTGCCTGCAGCACCAAAAATGCCACCAGGGGTAATAAAAACATTAGCATCATATAATACCTTATCACTTAATGCATATCCATCTTTGTAAGTTGCGGGAATTTTGGCCCATACAAACATGCCTACTTGTTGCTTAGAATAGACACATTTTAAAACATCTAATAACTCGAATACTTTTTCACGTCGTGCTGTATATATTTTATTCACGGAGTCATACCAACTCTGATCCAGACTTAATGCCTTAGCCGCAGCTAATTGCACCGGCAAAAACATGCCACTGTCCATATTGGATTTAAACCTAAGTATTTCATTGATTCTATCTTCGGCAGCAATTAACATGCCTACTCTCCATCCTGCCATGTTCTGGCTTTTACTTAGAGAGTTTAATTCGATCACTACCTCTTTGGCCCCTTCTATAGACAATAAACTTTGTGGTTGATCATTTAAAATAAAGGCATAAGGATTGTCATGACAAATCAATATTTGATGCTTTTTTCCAAAGGCGACTATTTTTTCAAATAATTCTTTTGTTGGCCTTTGACCTGTTGGCATATGTGGATAGTTTACCCACATTAACTTGACTTTTGATAAATCTGATTTTTCTAAATTTTCAAAGTCAGGCGCCCAACTGTTATCGGCAGTCAACTCATAGTATAACGGGGTCCCTCCCGCTAATTTAACTGCACTTGTATATGTTGGATAACCAGGATTAGGAATTAATACCTGATCTCCTTCATTTAAATAGGTCATACATATATGCATGATCCCTTCTTTACTTCCCAATAAGGGAAGTACTTCGGTAGCTGGATTGATATCCGCTACCTTAAAGTATTTTTTATACCAATTGGCTATGGCCTCTCTTAAAATAGGAGACCCTTTGTAAGATTGATAGCCATGTACATTTTCTTTGGTCGATTCTTCCTGCAATGTTTTAATCACATCAGGATGTGGAGGTAAATCGGGACTGCCTATCCCTAAATTAACAATCCCCTTACCGGCTTTATTGAGTTCATCAATTTCACGCAGCTTCGTAGAAAAATAATATTCTCCTATCCCATCTAATCTATGTGCTAAATTCCAATTCATAATTACCCTTTTACAACTTTACCCTTGTTATACAACCCAAATATTTTAATACTATTGGTTAAAGATTTTACCTCTTCCAATGTTTTTTCAATTTGTTTTTTATTTTCAAATTCCAAATCAGCATAAAAACCATATTTAAACGTACTTCCTGGTATGGGCATACTTTGCAACTTGCTTAAATTGACATGGCCTTGCGCTATCTTGGCCAACACTTTTGCAAGAATCCCTCTAGAATGATCGGTTTGAAAATAAATGGATGCCTTGTTTGGATTTTCAATCATAGTTTTAGCACCGATAGGCTCCATCACTAAAAAACGAGTGATGTTATTTTTTAAAGTATGGATATCGGGAGCTGCTATTTCTAAATCATACATTTGGGCCGCCAATTTACTTGCAATGGCTGCCGTATGTTTGCTTTTATTTTGATGTACTTGCTTTGCACTTAATGCAGTATCCTCCGACTCTACCAATTTCCAATTGTACTTTTCTAAATAATCTAAGCATTGTAAAATAGCCATCGGATGACTGTGCACTTCTTTAATATCTGTCAATTTCACTCCTGGATAAGTCAATAAATTTTGACTGATAGATAAGTACACTTCTCCGATCACTTTTAAATTGCTTTTCTGTAACAAATTGTAATTGGGTAAAATACTGCCTGCAATAGAATTTTCAATGGCCATCACCGCCCCATCTGACAAGGTAGTATTTGCTCCAATTTGAACTACTTTCCTAAAAGTATCACAAGTAATGACCTCGACATTTTTGCCAAAAAAATGCCTTGCCGCCACTTGGTGGAAACTTCCTTCATATCCTTGTATCGTTACCTTTTTGCTCATAAAAAAAATCCCGGCTTTGTGGGCCGGGATTGTATATTTAGTTATTTCGTTTACGCTTTTACAAATACTACCCGGCTACTTTGGTTAAAGTAGAAATAAAAGAAAAAGTAAAACCAATTGTTAATATTTGCTTTCATCTTGGCACAAAGGTAGGTTAAAATGGGCTATCCATCAAAAATGATTCCATTTTTAGAGCTAAAAACTAACAAATATTCGCTTTTGAGGTTTTATGGGTGCCCTCTAAAAAGCTAGCCCGCACCAACTTGGACTGCACGGCTCCTAAAAAAACCGCCCAGATAAATCGGGGCGGTTAAGGATGGCTTGCCATGTAAATCGTTCTATAGCTGTCAGCTGGCAAGAAATGGATGATAAATCACCCTACCAACAGCCCTAATTATTTATTTTGCTTTAGCAGCAGTATCAACCGCTTTAGCAGCAGTATCAACCATTACAGCTTTTGCAGTATCAACTTTTGCAACAGCAGTGTCAGTTTTTGCTTCAGTTGAAGCACCACCACAAGCAGCTAATGCAGCGATAGCGAAAATTGCGAATACTTTTTTCATTTGGATTTGTTTTAAATGATTAATTATACCCTTAATACAAAAACCTCAAAAAGGTAACCTCCCCTTGCTTAAAAAATTAAAAAAGAGTCTATTTTGGGTTACTTTTACACCAATTAAGTATTAACCTATTGAAAGCTGAATTAGATGAACAAACCCTATTAAAAGGGTTAGCCAATAATGACTCCAAAGTGGTGGAAGCCCTTTATCAAGCTCATTTTAATATGATTCAGCACTTTGTTGTCAACAACAATGGCTCTTTTGATGATGCTAGGGATGTTTTTCAGGAAGCCATGATGGCACTGTACGAAAAGGTGCAAACCAATTCGTTGGTACTCACCTGTCAAATTAAAACTTACCTTTTTTCCATTTGCAAACACTTATGGCTAAAAAGATTACAACAAATGGGTAAGTACAGCAGCCCACTTAGTACTCAGGAAGAAACGGTTTCAGTGGAAGATGATTTAGGGATATTTGAAAAGCAAGAAGCAAATTATACAATGATGAACAACGCCTTAAATAGTTTAGGCGAACCTTGTAAGGGTTTATTGGAAGGCTACTATATCCATAAAAAAGGAATGCAGGAATTGGCTCAAGAATTTGGCTACACCAATGCAGACAATGCGAAGAATCAGAAATACAAATGTTTAATGCGCTTGAAAAAAATATTTTTTGCGCAGTACAATATGGGAGACAAATAATAGATTAACGAACAGACTATGGAAGACATAAAATTATTAGAAACCATTGATAGATATTTGGCTGGCGAAATGTCTGCTGAAGAGCATGATTTATTTGAGACCATTCGAAAAAATACACCCAGCATTGATCAAATGGTGAAAGAACATGAAATGTTTTTACTTCAAATGGACCAATATGCCGCGAAACGCAACTTTGCAAAATTAACGGAGAAAACATTCCAGCATTTATTGGCAGCGGGAGAATGGACCTTAGACAATGTAGCGCCTTCGAAAGTAAAAATAATTCAGTTGTGGAATAAATATAAAAAAGTGACTGCTATAGCTGCCTCTGTTGGAGGATTAATTGCTTTAACTACTTCTGCATTTATTATGTATTTTTCACCAAGTTTAAATGGCAATCAATTATTACAATTAAGCAAAGACATCGAAGTCATTAAAAAAAATCAGCAAGTTCAAGGACATCTTTTAAATGAAGTGAAATCCAAAGTTCCTGAAAATGCAACCCTCCTTAGTGGTGGATCGGGCTTTTTAATTGACCCGAAAGGTTATATCATCACCAATGCTCATGTGTTAAAAGGCAATGGCGCCATTGTGATCAACAATATGGGGCAAGAATTACATGCAAATATTATTTACACCGATAAAAACATTGATCTTGCCTTATTAAAAATAGAAGACAAAGATTTTGATGCTCCTAATACTATCCCTTTTACGATTCGTAAAAAAATGAGCGACTTGGGCGAAGAAATTTTTACTTTGGGCTACCCCAGAAATGACAATGACATTGTATATGGCAAAGGTTATTTAAGCGCTCAAAAAGGATATGCTGGAGACAGCAGCTCTTATCAAATACAAATTAGCGCCAACCCAGGCAGTTCTGGAGCGCCTTTATTCAATGACAAAGGAGAGTTGATTGGAATTATAAGTACCAGAGAAAAATTAGCCGTTGGCGTTACTTTTGCGATTAAATCAAATAAAATTATCGACTTAATTGCCTCAGCTAAAGAAAACGAAGCGCCTACAGATATAAAGTTAAAAGTGACAAAAGTAGAACACATTGCTATCAATAGAAAAGTTCAAATCAATAGTTTGAAGCCTTACATTTTTAGTGTTCGTTCTTTCAACTAATTAAATTCGCTAAAGACATTTACCAAAGGCTAGTAGGATATACTTTATTGGCTACCAAAGTATCAATACTTGCTTTTACACCAGGTGCATCGGCTTTGTAGGTAACGCCAAACCATTTGGCATTGGTGGGGATTACTTTTACCTGCCCCAATCCCAATTCTTTAAATCTACCTGCTACATAAGGAATATAATATTCAGATTTTAACTCCTGTCCTTTTGAATGTAAAAAAGAAACAAACTCTTGTTCACATAATTGAATAAACCCAGGCGAGAAACACATGAAATTCATACTCACTCTGGTATCCTCTTTTAGAGGTGTTTCTATCTCCTCTTCTTCAAATACAATTTGACCACCTGCTTTACGATATATTTTAGTGCGCTCCTGAATCGAAGTTAAATAACCTTGATCATTGATCGCACAAACCCCTCTACTCACGGTTCCATTTTCACTTAAAGTATTGGCCAATGCATACCCAAGTATACAATTGGTAGTTTCATTGCATTCCTTTGTTAAAAAAGTATACGCTTGTTCAAAAGCTTCTTTGCCATAATAATCGTCGGCATTGATAATGGCAAAAACTTCTTTCACTTCCTCTTTACAACATAACAATGCATGTGCCGTGCCCCATGGCTTTACCCGATCTACTGGATAGGAAAATCCTTCGGTGAATTTATCCAAGGACTGATATACATAAGCTGTTTTAATTTTCCCTACCAACTTTGGTTCCAATATTTTTTTGAACGATTCTGCAAAATCTTCCCGTATGATAAAAACCACTTTCCCAAAGCCTGCACGTATTGCATCGTAAATAGAATATTCCATAATAGTTTCACCGCTAGGCCCAAAACCTTCTGTCTGTTTCATGCTGCCATATCTACTCGCCATACCAGCTGCCAAAATCACTAAAGTAGGTGCCATATTAATTCAACGCTTTACAAAGTATTTAAATAGTATTTTTACCAAACTTGATAAAATACATCGAGTAAAAATAACTGATTTTGATTAAATAAAAAAACATTGACTCCTAAACCTTCTATACAATCCATCCCTTCCTTTGGTAAGAATTATTATCAAATGAGTTTACTAAGATTAGACCAAATTCACCCCATTGTAAGTGGCAATAAATGGTATAAACTTAAGTATCACCTTCAAGAAGCTTTCAATCACGCTTGCACCACTATTGCTAGCTTTGGCGGCCCTTATTCTAATCATTTAGTAGCATTGGCCTATGCTGCCCAGGAAAATAAATTAAAAAGCATTGGTTATGTTAGAGCCAACAACAACGAGCCACTTACGCCAAGTTTACAAGATGCCCTTTCCTTTGGAATGCAATTGGTATTTATTGGGAGAACCCATTTTCAGGAAACTAAAAACGAACTACTTCAAAAAAATAATACCTCCTCAGGTATCTATTTTATTGACGAAGGGGGGTATGGCGCAATAGGCGCCAAAGGAGCTGCCGATATCCTTGATTCAAAAAACACCGCTACTTTCGACACCGTCATTTGCGCTGTTGGAACCGGAACCATGTTGGCAGGAATTATTAATGCTTCAGCCCCTCACCAACAAATCATTGGCATTCCTGTTTTAAAAAATGAAAATAGTTTAGCCGAAGAAATAAATAATTTGGTCATCAATAAGCAAACACCATGGACTTTATTGCATCAATTTCATCAAGGTGGTTATGCCAAAACAACCCCTGCTTTGATTCAGTGGATGAATGAGTTCTGGGATAGCGAAAAAATTCCAACGGATATCGTATATACAGGAAAATTGCTTTTTGCTGTTAAAGAATTAATGCAAGCTGATTATTTTAAACCTCATAGTAAAATATTAATCATACACAGCGGAGGTTTACAAGGAAATAGATCCTTACCAAAAAATACTTTGCTTTTTTAAGCACTTATTAAATCGCAATCAAAAATCACTTGAAATTGTTTTTTGATTTTTTCTTTCACTTCTTCGTAATCTACTTTTCGACCCAACTCTTTTTCTAAAGAAGTAACCGTTTTACCTTGAATGCCACAAGGCACAATCAATTCAAAATGTGACAAATCGGTATTTACATTCAATGCAAAACCATGCATTGTGATCCACCTACTACATTTAATACCCATGGCACAAATTTTTCTTGCCATAAAAGGGTTCTCTGGTTGCAACCATACCCCGGTTTCTCCTGCACTGCGCTCCCCTTGTAATCCATATTCTGCCAACACATCAATAATCACTTGTTCTAGGCTTCTTAAATACCAACCCAAATCTGTTTTGAATTTATCCAAGTCTAAAATTGGATACCCCACTATTTGTTGTAATCCATGATAAGTCACATCCCCACCTCTATTGATATGAAAAAACTCGATGCCTAAATTTTCTAATTGCTGCTCAGAAACCAATACATGCTCTCTTTTACCACTTTTACCCAAGGTAAAAACAGGCGGATGCTCTACCATCAGCAATCGATGTTCTGTTGCGGTATTGGATACCGCTTGTTCCTTTTGCCTGGCCTCCCATTTGATTTGTGTATTTTTCAAGAGCAAAGCCTCTTGATAATCCCAGGTAGGTTGATAAGAACGAATGCCTAAATCTTCAAATACCACTTTTTGACGCATGAAGCAAAGTTACAAACTAAGCCGCAATATCTTACTTTTGCACCATGTCCGAAGCACAAGAACTAATACAAGAAGAAAACAACGAGTCCTTATACGAGCGATCTACCTTTATAGTAGACAAGGGACAGGAGCCTACCCGTATCGATAAATGGGTGCAAGCCCGCATTGAAAGCATCACCAGAAATAAATTACAAAATGGAATTGACGCCGGGTTTTTGACAGTCAATGGCAAAGTGGTTAAAAGCAATTACAAAACCAGACCAGGCGATGAAGTCGTGTATTTAAGTATAATCAATCCAGAATACACCGAGCTTAAACCTGAAGCCATGTCATTGGATATTGTTTACGAAGACGATGCGGTCATGGTGATTAATAAGCCATCCAATATGGTGGTTCATCCTGGCATTGGAAATTATACCGGCACTTTATTGAATGGAGTGGCCCATCATTTACTTGCACAAAATCCTGATTTAAATGAAGAACTTTTACCACGTTTTGGATTGGTTCACCGAATAGATAAAAATACCACTGGCTTAATTGTACTCGCAAAAACACCCGAAGCAGCAAGTCATTTAGCCAAACAATTTTTTAATCATACTGTAGAAAGAAAATATGTTGCCTTGGTTTGGGGAGATATGGAACTTGAAGAGGGAACCATTGTAGCCAACATTGCACGTCACAAATCAAATAGAAAAATGTTTGATGCGTATCCGGATGAAGAAATTGGCAAGCATGCGATTACTCATTATAAGGTGATTGAACGCTACAATTATGTGACTTTGGTTTCCTGCATTCTTGAAACAGGAAGAACCCATCAAATAAGGGTGCACATGAAACATATTGGCCATACTCTTTTCAATGATTTTGAATATGGTGGAGATAAAATTTTAAAAGGAACTATTTATACCAAATACAAACAATTTGTAGACAATTGTTTTGAAGCTTGCCCAAGATGTGCACTGCACGCTCAAACATTGGGATTTGAACATCCCACCACAGGAAAGAAAATAGTTTTTGATAGTCCCTTGCCTGCCGACATGCAAGCGGTAATTGAAAAGTGGAAAAACTACAAGGCTGCTGCCAACCAATAAGCTCCTTATAAAAAAAGCCCCCCGATTTTCGGAAGGCTTTTTTATATAAGATAGTAAGCTTTTAAAAAGTTGCTATTTTTTACTTTGTGCATTTTGCATAGGAGACAATCCCATGGATTGCCCTCTTCCAAAACCTCTCATTTTAAAGATAGAGAAATTAGAAGGAGCTGATACATGTGGCCATTTATTGTTTGACTCATCTATATCGGCTGTTTCACGCATTGGATCTAGTTGAATAGATGCCGCTTTTTTATACGTCAAAAAAGTACTTACCACTTTGTTTTCATTTTTTCTCCAAATTTGAGCAGATAACTTTTGTATTTCTTTAGTGCCATCTTCAAATGTAAACTCAACAATAATTGGCATTACCAATCCCCCTTTGTTTAAAAAAGTGATTTCATATAAATTGACATTCGCATATTTTGATTTATCCGCATCTGTCAAAGGCTCTGGAGTACCAAAATTCATTGCAGGTTGCTTAGTCACTGAATCATAGGGTTCCAAACCTCTATCGTATCTCCAATAAAAATCACGAAGGGAGGTATCTGCGTCTGTTAAAAATACAATGGACTTGTCCGCTCTATTTCTCACTTTAGATAAATCATCAAAAGCAGGTATCGCAGGCTTGTCCATACCCCTTGCCCCTCCACCGCCATTCATACCTCCGCGGCCTCCGCGGCCTCCACGTCCACCGCCACCCATCGGCGCTGCTGCAGCAGCTGCTGGATCGTAAACAGCATGTTTTACTGTATCAATGGCAATATCCACTGGATCAATACCATAAAACCAGCCTCTCCAATACCAATCTAAATCTACCGCACTCGCATCTTCCATGGTTCTAAATAAATCAGCAGGTGTTGGATGCTTAAAAGCCCAACGACGTGCATATTCTTTAAAAGAATAATCAAAAAGTTCACGTCCCATAATGGTTTCTCTTAAAATATTCAAAGCTGTAGCAGGCTTTGTATATGCATTGGGCCCAAATTGAATAATATTTTCACTATTGGTCATGATTGGCTCCAATTGATCCTTAGGCAATTTCATGTAATCTGAAATGGTCCAGGCCGGACCCCCTCTGGTAGGAAATTTATTGTCATACAATTCCTCAGTTAAATACTCCACAAAAGAATTTAATCCTTCATCCATCCAAGACCATTGACGTTCATCGCTATTCACAATCATTGGGAAAAAATTATGTCCTACTTCATGTATGATTACGCCCAACATCCCATTTTTTGCCGACTCTGTATAATTGCCATCTTTATCGGTACGACCATAGTTGAAACAAATCATTGGATATTCCATACCATTAGAAGCTTCTATACTTTGTGCGACAGGATATGGATAAGGAATGGTGAATTTTGAATAAGATTTAATGGTATGCGCCACCGCCTTAGTAGAAAATTTACGATACAAGCCATACGCTTCTTTTCCATAACCGCTCATGCACATCACTTTCTTCCCCTCTACATTGGCAGCCATTGCATCCCATATAAATTTACGACTGCTTCCAAATGCAAAATCACGCACATTCTCTGCATTAAATACCCAAGTCTTTTGAGTGCTTGCTTTGTTTTTTTCGGCAGCTTTCGCTTCCTCTAATGTCACAATTTCAATAGGCTCTTTGGCTGTTTGCGCCTTTGTCCATCTTGCTAATTGAGCAGCAGAAAGCACTGATGGATAGTTTTGACCTTGGCCAGTTGCCATAACAACGTGATCACCTGGAACGGTGATGGCTACTTTATAATTACCAAAAACCAAAGCAAATTCTCCACGACCTGTAAATTGATGATTCTGCCATCCTTGAAAATCAGAATAAACGCATAAACGTGGATACCACTGTGTCATAGTAAATAAATAGTTGCCGTCTTCTGGGAAATATTCATATCCACCTCGACCAGCTACCGTCAATCGATCTGTAATTTTATAACTCCAATTTAATTTAAAAGTAATTTTTTGACCAGGCTTCAAAGGCGTTGGGGTTTCAATACGCATCATGGTACCATTGATTGTGTATTTAAGTTTTGCTCCCATGGCATCCGTTAAAGAAGATATGATATGTCCAAGCCCATTGTCTGTTTTTTGTTCTATTAATTTATCAACAGCAGTGGTAGTCACGGTGCGACCAATTCTGCTTTCTTCAGGGAAACTTGCATTGTTAACAGTACTATGTTCATTTTCATCCAACTGCAACCACAAATAAGTGAGTACATCAGGTGAATTATTGAAATAAGTAACTGTTTCAGCACCTGTTAAAAGCAATTTTTTTTCGTCCAATGTTGCTTTAATATCATAATCAGCTCTTTGTTGCCAATATTTAGGACCTGGTGCACCACTTGCAGTTCTGTATTCATTCGGGGTTGCTAAAATAGTCCCCAACTGTTCGAACTTATTTCCATGATTCGAACTAGGATTGTTACGAATGTCTTGCGCCAATAAACTACTTAAGCTGGCTAAAAAAATTAGACTTAATAAAACGATTTTTTTGATTTGCATGTAACACAATTTATTTTAAAAAAATAAGCGTTCGATCTATTACCATCTGTAAAGAAAAACCAATGGCAATAAGCGACCCTATCCGAAGGTACCATTTTCGGTCAATTTTTAAATAGGAAACTAAAATAAATGATAGAAATAAAAGTCCACTCACAATTAATAGCTGGCCCAGCTCCAATCCTACATTAAAGGAGAATAGAGGTGGAATGATTTGCTCCTCTTTACCAAGTAAACTTTTAAGATAATTGCTAAAGCCCAAACCATGAATTAAGCCAAAAAACATGGCTAAGTAGTAAATAACAGGGTATTTTGAAGGGAAACTAAACTCCTTTACCCAAAAATTAGACAACGCAGTAACAAAAATAGTAATAGGTATTAGCAATTCTACCATTTGTACTGGGAAAGCCACCCATTCCATGGTGCTCAGGGCCAAAGTGATGGAATGACCAACAGTAAAGGAAGTAACCAGTAGTAGCATCTTTTTCCAATCCGATGCCATATAACGCATCATGAGCACAAGTATGAATAAAATGTGGTCAGACCCTTGAATATCAATAATATGCCTAAATCCAAGATGCCCATAGATAAACATGTCATTCATGAAATGAAAATTTTGAAATGTTAAATTAATCAAGACCTTTGTAAGCAACAAATAAAATATATGTTCTGGATTGGATGGAATACTCTTTTTACTGCTTTTGTGGCTTTGATGCACCCTTTTTTTGTGTCTGTGATAGATATTAATCACAATGAAAAAGAAGCGACTATTGAAATTAGTGTGCGCACTTTTACCAACGACCTTGAAAAAATGATTGGAGTAGATGCCAAAACTACCATCGATTTGTCACAAGCCAGTCAAAAAAATAAAGCAGATGCCCTTATTGCAGCTTATTTATCCAAGCGTCTTAATTTATCGGCCAATGGAACAAAATGTAAGTTGGAGTATGTTGGATTTGAAATCCAAAAAGAAAGTACCTGGACTTATTTTGAAGTAAAAAATTGTACGCAATTAAATCAACTCAATGTTTTTTGCGAAGTATTGTTTGGCATCAACGACCAACAAATTAATATTTTTCATGTGAAAGCAAAAAATACTCGCAAGAGCTTTGAACTTATTTACCCAAAAAATACTACCCAATTTAATTTTTAAAAGAAATTGGCTGCCACCTAGTATAAAGTTTTGCGCCTGTATATCCAAAGACGATCCCAATTACGGTTCCTGTTATTACGTCTAGAGGATAATGCACCCCTACATAAATTTGAGCAAAAGAAATAAGCCCTGCCCATACAAAAAATAAATACGTATACTTTTTTAGCAAAGGTTGCAATGTCATAAAAATAAACATAGCCAAACCAAAATGATTGGCTGCGTGGGAAGAAGTAAAACTAAAACTGGTGGGACATGCTGCAATTAATAATTTAACCTGATGCAACATGGCTGGATCGGCACAAGGTCTCAATCGATGTATCAATGGCTTGAAAATAAAACTGCTTATTTGATCGGTGATGGATATCGTAATTGCTACGGCAATTAGCCATTTCCATGCATTCCAACCCCACTTATAAAATAAATATCCCAACAATACCACATACAATGGAATCCAATGTTCAGAGGTGCGCATCCAAGGCAGGAAGGAATCTAAAAAAGGGCTGGTCCAACGGCCATTGATTAATTCAAACAATGCTTGATCCCCCTTCCATATGGATGCCCAAAAGTCTTGTATCATTCCATAAAGATACAAGGAAGTGTAAAAATTTAAAGTAAATTTGCCGAACCAATTTTAAAGTAAAAAAGAGCTGCTATGCCACTTATTAAGAGTATTTCAGGATTTAGAGGCACCATTGGAGGCCAACCCAGTGACAACCTGACTCCTATTGATGTTGTTAAATTCGCCTCCGCCTATGGTAGCTGGCTTATACTTAAAGGTCCAGGTAAAAAAAAGGTGGTAGTAGGCAGAGATGGGAGAATTAGTGGTCAAATGGTAGAAGCTTTGGTAGAACAAAGCTTACTTGCCTTAGGCATTGATGTTATCCATTTGGGCTTGAGCACTACCCCAACCGTTGAAATGGCCGTGGTATTTGAAAAAGCAGATGGGGGCATTATTTTAACCGCCAGCCACAATCCAAAACAATGGAATGCCTTAAAATTATTGAATGAAAAAGGAGAGTTTGTAAGCGCAGAAGAAGGAAAAATAATTTTAACCCTTGCCGACAAAGAAGATTTTAACTACGCAGAAATAGACCAGCTTGGAAAAGTAATTGCAGACAACCATAGCTTAGAAAAACATATTCAAGCCATTCTTAAAAATCCATTGGTAGATGGGTCGGCTATACAATTGGCTAATTTTTCAGTGGTCGTAGATGCCATCAACAGTTCAGGTGCATTTGCAGTGCCGGCCTTGTTAAAAGCCATTGGCGTAAACAACATAACTGTTTTAAATGCGGAAATGAATGGTGAATTTGCGCATAATCCAGAACCCCTCAAAGAACATTTAACTGAATTGTGTAGTACGGTTTTAAATAAAAAAGCACACTTAGGTATTGCAGTAGATCCTGATGTGGACCGCCTGTGTTTTGTAAGTGAAGATGGAAATTTATTTGGCGAAGAATATACCTTAGTAGCTGTAGCAGATTATATTTTACAAAATAAAAAAGGAAGCACCGTTAGTAATTTGTCTTCTACCAGAGCACTTAGAGATGTGACCGAAAAACATGGGTGCACTTATTATGCAAGTGCTGTTGGAGAAGTAAATGTAGTCAATACCATGAAAGAGCAAAATGCAGTCATTGGTGGAGAAGGCAATGGTGGAATTATTGTGCCCGATTTACATTACGGCAGAGACGCCCTTATTGGCATTGCTTTATTTTTATCTCATTTGGCCAAAAGCAAATTAACAGCTGCAGCTTTAAGGGCAAGCTACCCTGCTTATTACATGAGCAAGAAAAAAATAGACTTAGAGGCAAGTACTTCTTTGACTAAGATTTTTAATACCCTTGAAGAAAAGTTTAAAGATTTTTCTATTAACAAAGTAGATGGTTTAAAAATTGATTTTGAAAACGAGTGGGTGCACCTTAGATCTAGCAATACCGAACCTATTATAAGAGTTTATACAGAAGCCCCATCTCAAGCCAGTGCAGACAAATTAGCATTGGATATCATTTCCATTATTGAAACAATTAAGTAATTTAGCAGGATATGGATAGAATCTATTTTGACAATGCAGCTAGTACTCCCTTAGACCCTGTGGTACTTGCATCGATGATGCCCTTTTTGAGTGAGCAATTCGGAAATCCGTCCTCTATCTATAGTTATGGTCGTGAAACTAGAATGGCTATTGAAAAAGCCAGAAAATCAGTGGCCAACAATTTAGGCGCTCGTCCCTCCGAAATATTTTTTACCAGTGGTGGTACTGAAAGTAGCAATACCATCCTTAACGCTGCCATTGAAAATTTAGGCTGTACGCATATCATCAGTTCCCCCATTGAGCACCATGCCACTTTACATACAGTTCAACATTTGGCTAAAAAGGAAAATGTCCAACTTAGCTTTGTACATCTTTTACCCAATGGGCATATTGACACAGCTCATTTGGAAACACTATTGACCAATCCTGCCCAAAAGACCATTGTAAGCATCATGCATGCCAACAACGAAATTGGCAATATGATTGATCTTTTTGAAATAGGATCCATCTGTAAAAAGTACCATGCTTATTTTCATAGTGACACGGTTCAAACTGTGGGCCACTTTGCTTTTGATTTAAGCAAAACACCTATCGATTTTATCACTGGCGCTAGCCATAAATTTCACGGACCAAAAGGAACAGGGATTTTGTATATCAATGAAAACATAAAAATTTCCCCTTTCATTCATGGAGGTGCACAAGAAAGAAATATGCGCGCTGGCACCGAAAATGTATATGGCATTGTTGGATTTGCCAAAGCCTTAGAAATTGCCACGACCAATTATGAAAAAGACAGCGAATACATCCAATCTTTAAAAAAATACATGTACGATTCGCTGATGGAAAAAATTCCCGGCATTAGCTTTAATGGTGATCCATTTGGAAAAGCTTTATATACTTTATTAAGTGTCAACTTTCCTAAATCAGAGAAGACCGAAATGATCTTATTTAATCTAGACATCCATCATATATGCGCCAGTGGCGGAAGTGCTTGTTCTAGCGGGGCACAAACAGGATCACATGTGATACAAGCTTTGAACAAGGACAGTCAAGCAGTAACAGTACGATTTTCGTTTTCAAAACACAATACCAAAGCAGAAATTGACAAGGTAGTAGCAACACTGGCTACCCTTTTATAAAAAAGCAGGAGCACTTTTAAAAGTACCCCTGCTTCCATTCATTTTCAAAGTCCATTTATTTTTTCTTAGACGTAAAGTCTTGCTCCATCTTTGTAAGTGCTGCCATCAATTGATAACAGGTTAATGCATCTTGAACGAAAGAAGCCTGTTTGTTATTCAAATTACTAGGCTTGTTTTGATAAGCATTTTCTATACTTTGTTGAAACTGATCGTCATTCATCGATTCGCCTAATGACTTGTAATAAGCCACTTCTTGCTTTAAATCTTTCATGACTGAACCATTTACTTTCTTAGCAAGATTCAGTTCGCCAGATGCATAGCAAGATTGTAAAAATAAATAAGAAAAATAGTTGTGCTGATTGCCTCTATTGGAAGTCATACCATAAGGGAAACTTTGCTCATTGGTTTCGCTGTCCATTTTTCTCAATACTTGTCTTGCACTGTCCATCTTCCCTTCTGCCACTAAGGCTTGCGCAATTTGAGAAACTGCCAAACGAATTGAATTTAAATGACGTCTATTTTCTTCATCGTAATATACTGTTGGGTTTTTTGCATTCCCAAAACTAAACTTATTCATGATGGTTGCATAGGAAGTAGCTGCATCAATGCCGCCGCCTTCCACAGGGACCAATTCATAAGACATACCTGTTTGACGAACATATTTTTCCAAGCCCAACTCTTTTAATTCCTGAGTGGAAGTAAAACAAATAGGTCGCTTAAATTGAGAAGTGGCTATGATGGCATAAATAGACAACTCATTTTTTAACAAGTATTGTCTTTTAGGATTAAAATCAATGAGTAAATCACTCACAATTTTATCTGTAGGCTTTGCAATACCAGAAGCCAAAGCATATGCTTTATTTACAGGCACTTTAAATTTATGCGTAGGGAAAATATTCACAGGACCATCTTGCGTAGAAGCTTGGTACTTACCAGAAGGATCCGCCACCACATATCTTAAAACTGAATCTAAATCATGATACGTAGCATCCCCATATTCAGGCACTGCATTGTAATAAGCTACATTTAATTTGCTACCCAACACTTGATCCTCTGTAAAGATGACATCAAATTTATCGCTTTTATTTACTTTGTATCTTAACTCTTTCATATACCAATCAGAACCCAATAAACTATTTACTACAACTCTCACATCTGGACGAATGCCTTCTACTTCTTGCGCATACCATAATGGATAGGTATCGTTGTCACCAAAAGAAAATAAAATAGCATTGGGAGGACAACTTTCTAAATAGTTGCGTGCCAAATCTCTTGGCAATGTTTTTTGACTTCTATCATGATCATTCCATTCTTGTTGTGCCATTAATGCAGGCACCGCCAAAAAGGTAATCACTGTTGCCACAATAGCAGCCATTTTTTTAGACATTATTTTTTCAATCCATAATGCAATTTGCAACACTCCCAAACCAATCCAAATAGTAAATACATAAAAGGAGCCTACATAAGCATAATCACGCTCACGTGGTTGTAAGCTTTGTTGGTTCAAATACATCACTATCGCAATACCGGTAAAGAAGAAAAGCAATCCGGTTACAATTAAATCTTTTTTATTCCTTTGGTATTGAAATATAAAACCAAGAATCCCTAACAACAATGGGAACATGTATAAACTATTGTGTGCCTTATTTGTATTTCTAATAGAATCAGGCAATTTAGACTGATCCCCGAAAAATAAATTATCTATAAAAGAGATGCCAGTAATAAAATTACCATCTCTTACATTTCCAAAACCTTGTAAGTCGTTTTGCTTGCCTGCAAAATTCCATAAAAAATAACGCAGGTACATAAACCCAAACTGATAGTTGGTAAAGTATTTGATATTGTCTCTTAAGGTAGGAGGTGTGCCATCTTCTACACCAGCAAAGGCTTTGAAACTATCCATCTGTCCTCTGTCATTGTCCGAATCCCACATTCTAGGAAACAAATGAGCAGAAGGCGCAGAAGTCCAATCTCTTTTGTAATTCTTTCCAGCAATTTCATAAGTTGATTTTGCTTTTACATATTGGTCTCCATTTTCTACATTCTCTACTTTATCGACATAATCTGGACCAAATACAATTGGCCAATCTCCATATTGCTCTCTACCCAAATAGCCCATCAAGGTAACAGGATTGTCTACATTGTACATATCAACGGAAGGATCTGCATTGGAACGAATCATTGTCGTTAAATAACTGGTATAGCCCAATAAGAAAAATACCACAGACCAAATACCCAGCTTTAAAAAATAAAATCCTTTTTTGTTGGCATATAGAATTCCTAAAGTTAATAGCACTGCTACTAAAACAAAGAAAAAGATAAAGCCAGTAAAGAAAGGCAAGCCAAATGAGTTTACAAAACTGATGTCAAAAGCACCTGCCCATTTGATGGTGTATTGAATTAAAAATACCTGCACAAATCCTGTAATGATTACGCCTATAAAAAAGGCAAGCAAGCCGCCTTTGAAACTAGGCTTGTATTGTCTAAAGTAATACACCATTACAATAGCTGGAATGGTTAAGATATTCAACAAATGGACCCCAATGGAGATACCCATTAAATAAAATATAAAAATGATCCATTTGTCTGCACCGGGTTCATCTGCTTTGTGTTCCCATTTTAAAATAGCCCAAAATACCAATGCAGTAAAGAAAGAACTTAAAGCGTACACTTCCCCTTCGACTGCACTGTACCAAGCTGTATCGCTAAAAGTATAAGCTAAAGCACCTACAATGCCGGCTCCCATGATTAAAATAATTTGATAATTGGTCAAGGCCTCCCCAGTTTTATGCTCCACCAATCTTTTAGCGAAGTGGGTAATGGTCCAAAACAAAAACAAAATAGTAAACCCACTTGCTAATGCGCTCATGGTATTGACCGCCTTGGCTGCCGTCAAAGGATTGTCTCCAAAAAAGACGATAAACAGACGACCTAATAAAACAAACATGGGCGCTCCTGGAGGGTGAGGTATTTGTAATTTATAGCAGCTGCTTATAAATTCTCCGCAATCCCAAAAACTACCCGTTGCCTCTGTAGTCATTACATAAGCGGTGCAAGCAATTAGGGTCACGATCCAACCCGTCCAATTATTGATTTTTTTGAAGTCCATTTTGACGATTTTATTAGTTGCAAACTTAAATGAATCTAGCCAAAATGGGAAATATATAGCCGCTTTAAGTATATTTTAAGATTTCCCGGTTCCCCCTAGGTTTTTTATCTTTGTCCCCCATGAGTCAACCACGTTCCGTCGCTTTTCATACTTTAGGCTGTAAACTGAACTTTTCAGAAACTTCTACCCTTTCCAGACAATTGGAGCAGGAGGGGTTTGAGAAAAAAGCTTTTACGGACAAAGCCGACATTTATGTCATTAATACCTGCTCTGTAACAGAAAATGCCGACAAAGAATGTCGTCAATTGGTTCGACGCATACAAAGATTGGCTCCGGAAAGTTTTGTGGTGATTACGGGCTGTTATGCTCAATTAAAGCCTGCTGAAATTGCCACCATTCCAGGCGTTGATTTGGTTTTGGGCGCAGCTGAAAAATTTAATTTAGTACATCACTTGGACAATTTAACCAAAGGAGATCCTACCAAAATTTGTAGTTGCGATATTGATTCCGTAACGGGCTTTCATGCTTCTTTTTCGGTGAATGACCGTACCCGCACTTTTTTAAAAGTACAGGATGGTTGTGATTACAGTTGTTCTTTTTGCACCATTCCTATGGCACGTGGTAAAAGTAGAAGTGACCGTATTGAAAATGTAGTCACACAAGCACAAGCCCTTGCTAAAAACGGGGTCAAAGAAATTGTTCTAACAGGAATTAATTTAGGCGACTTTGGCAAAGGAGAAGATGGCGGTAAAAAAAATGAAGAAAACTTTTTTGATTTAGTAAAAGCATTGGATCAAGATACCGACATTCCTCGTTATCGCATTTCATCTATCGAACCCAATTTATTAACGAATGAGATTATTGAATGGGTAGCCAAGAGCAATAAATTTATGCCTCATTTTCATATTCCATTGCAAAGCGGATCGGACGCGGTTTTGAAATTAATGCAAAGAAGATATAACAGCGAATTGTATCAAGACAGGGTAAACTTGATTAAGAAAATAATGCCTCACGCTTGTATTGGGGTAGATGTGATAGTTGGCTCCCCTGGTGAAACAGAAACCTATTTTAAAGAAAGTATAGATTTTATTCATGCATTAGACATTGCCTACTTGCACGTGTTTACCTATTCTGAAAGAGCCGCCACCAAAGCCTTGGACATTAAACCTGTTGTTCCCATTGCAGTAAGACAGGAAAGAAATAAAATAGCCAGAAATTTATCGTATCAAAAATTACAATATTTTACCGAACAGCATGTAGGCAGTACCCGTAAAGTTTTATTCGAATCGGTGAAGCATACTAAAGACGAACAAGGACCAGGCATGCTGGAAGGATTTACAGACAATTACATCAAAGTAATTACTCCATTTAAACCAGACTACAGCAATCAAATTATTGATTGGACTTTGGCTTAATTAAGTGTTGTAATTAGCCTATAGATACTTCTCCTACTTTAAACTCTACAATCATCATCATATTGATGCTCTCTAAACGAACATACACAGTTTTTTTACTGGATTTAATCACTTCCCCTTTTTGCCCCATAAATAAACCTTGATTAATAGAGACCTTCGTACTTGCTGGTATGTTGGCCATATCCACTACTTGTATACTTGCATTGGACTGTCCTAAATATTTTCTAATGGCTTCAATTTCATTGTCTCTAATGATGGCTGGCTTTTTTAGAAAATATAAAAAATTAACGACCCCCATCGTAGATAAAATTTTAGTATAGTCTTCTTTATTTGCTTTTATAAAAACATAAGAACGAAATAAAGGCTCTTCTATAATTTTTTTTCGATCCGACCATTGTCTTTCTCTCTTTTGAACAGGGCACCAACTTTCAAAACCATCTTTAGTTAATAAACCGTCTACTTTCTTCTCCCATTTAGACTTGGTGTAAATTACATGCCAAGTCTTTACCTTCGTTAGTTCTTCTGCTTTCATGTATCTAATTATTTTTACCCTTTCTTCGCTATCAAAGTTGGATGCGTAAATTGACCTAATAACTTACTGGACTCACTTATTTGCAAATCCTTAGCAATTGATTTAAGCCATGCTTGATAACGTTCTTGTTTTACCTTATCTGGATTGTTGTAAAATTTGTCATAATCTGCTTTAAGCGCCACTATCTGCATAGGCTCTTTTAACTTTAAAACACTTTCGTTTTGCTGTGCCACCGCTTGTAATTCCTTTTTATATTTAATGTATTTGTGGTATTCTAAAGAAATAGGACGGTCTGCTTGATTGGTAATCCATTCTAAATTTTTCTTAAAACGAATATTGGCGGTATCTGATAGAATTTTTTTGTTGGCCGCTGACGCAATATTAGCAAGCTCACGACTGGTGGTCCATGGAGTAAACTTAGCTTTTTCCATCTCGTCCCATTGCAAAGCAGCAGGGTTGTCTTTTTCACGATACTTTAGTAATTCATAATCGTCTGGGAATACCACATCAGACTTTACTCCTTTTTTTTGCGTAGAACTACCAGTGACTCTGTAAAATTTTTGAAAGGTTAGCTTTACTGAGCCGTATTCGGTTTGAATGCCCATGGCATCCAATGGTTTTCCAAAAGATATATTTCTTTGAACTGTTCCTTTGCCATAAGTAGAAGTACTACCAACAATCAAACCTCTGTTGTAATCTTGTATGGCGCCTGCAAATATTTCACTTGCCGAAGCGCTAAATTCATTCACCATCACCACCAAAGGACCGTCGTATAAAATTCCAGGTGTTTCATCTGCTAACACTTGAGATCTTCCTTCTTTGTCTCTAATTTGTACAATAGGTCCTTTGTCAATAAACAATCCAGCCATTTGTACCACTTCATATAAAGAACCTCCTCCGTTGTATCTAACATCAATTACTATCCCTTTTACTTTTTCTGCTTTTAATTTCTCTACTTCTTTGGCAACGTCTTTTGAACAACGAGGCCCATCTTCTCTTTCAAAATCGGCATAAAAATCAGGTAATAAAATATACCCATATTTATCATTCCCTTTTTGGATGATGGCACTTCTTGCAAAACCTTCATCCAACACAATTTTTTCTCTTATTAAAGAAACTATTTTAGTAGTACCATCTGGTTTTCTAACGGTCAACCTTACCTCGGTACCTAAGTTTCCTCTTATTAATTTAACAGCGTCTGTTGTTTCATAGCCGGATACATCCACTGGTTCTTCTGCGCCTTGTGCAATTTTGATAATTACATCATTCACCACCAACTGGCCCGATTTCCAAGCGGCGCCACCAGGCTGAATGCTAGCAATCTTAACTCCATTGTCATCCTGTGTCAATTGAGCACCAATACCATAAAAAGTGCCACTCATTTGTTCGGTAAAAGATCTTTTTTCAACTGGCGCTAAATAATCGGTATGCGGATCCATTAAACCAGTAATGGTATTTAAAAAAGATTCAAATCGTTTCTCCTTGTCAAATGTTTTTTCTAAAAGACTAAATCTTTTGGTATAGGTTTTTTTAACCGATGCACGTGCCTCTTCCTCCAACACAGAATCGGATTTATATACAAATACAACTTTACTCGTGTCTTTTATTTTTGCAGTATCATTGATGGCCTTAGCAGCTAGATGTTTTTCCCTGTCCTCTATTAAACTTACATACCTGTCTAATGCTTTGTATTTAATAACTTGATACCACCTTTTGTATTTTTCTTTTGTAGTAGTAGCATATTTAATGCTATCCACATCCATTCTTAATGAATCGTCCATATTATAGTTGAATGGATGTTGTATCACATCATCAAATATTTTTTTTGCTTCCATTGCCCTTCTTTCATAAATGGCATCTGCTGCAGGTTCGAACAAAATAGGACTGCCATGAATTTCATCATCTATTTTAGTAGCAAATGTTTTCAAAGAATCGACGTCGGATTGTAAAAAAAGATTCTTTTCTGGATCCAATGTTTTCAAATAAGCATCAAAAACATCCTTTGAAAATACATCGTCAATTTTTCTTGGACTATAATGTTCTGACTCTAATAAATGGCCAATGGTAGACAATAATTTGCGATGTCTAGTTTCTGGTGTTTCTTGATCCCCTGGCTTAAAGGTATTAAATGCGAAAAATAAACCGCCTAATAAGATGATAGTGGCAAATGCTTTCCACTTATTTTGTTTTACATATGTCATAAATCTGTGCATGAAGTATTTCAAAAATAGTGCAAAATGGTTAGGATAGGGCCATAATTGAAATAAAGCCCAATTTTTATGACAAATTTATAAAAACATACAAAACTTTCTTTCTTAGATTCCCTAATTAACGTATTTTTGCCGCCCTATATGGAGGGCGTAGCTCAGTAGGTTAGAGCGACAGTTTGTGGATCTGTAGGTCGTGGGTTCGAGACCCATCGTTCTCCCCAAAACCTATTTCTCCCGAGCAATCGGAAGAAGTAGGTTTTTTCATTTAAAGTTGTATTATGAACGCTATTGTACTTGCTTTCTTAACTGGATGTTTAGCTTGGTTCATTTCATGGGCATACATCAAATTATTATTTTTCCCTAAAAACCCCCTGGTCATAGGTGGTAGCATTTGGGAAAGCGTTTTGCATCAAATCACAAAACAAATACCAATAGATGCTTTGCTAGAAGAAAATAAAAAAAGCTCCTTGGCTACCCTTTTGCCTTTTATTGACCACAACTTGGACAGCTTCTTTAAAGAAAGATTGACAGAAAAAATGCCCATTATTTCCATGTTTATTGGTGAAAAAACAATTACACAATTAAAAGAAGTATTTATAGAAGAGCTTCAAACTCTTTTCCCAGATTTAATAAGCCAATTTTCAAAAAGTATCCAAGCAGCATTTTTGTCTACCCTTTCGAGCAAATGGGCGCCCATTCTTGAAACAATGCTTCTAAAAGCCACTCAAAAACTGAGATGGATTGCCTTTTTAATAGGCGCAATATGGGGTTGGGTAATTTACCTAATTCTGATACATCTATAATTGCCGTTTATACATTCCCCTAGCCATTCTTGGATAAGATTTGTGATATTTGCAAATCCAATAAACCAGGAACCCCAAAACGAATCCTAATTGTATGAAATATATATATTTAATAGTAAGTTTTCTTCTAATTGAACATGCTGCATTCTCGCAAATACCTAACGGAGCAAGACCGGCAGGTGGCAATATGAATGTGGGACATTTTTATGGTAAAATAGTAGATGCCAATAAAAAGGGACTCCCAGGAATTACCCTTCAAATCAAAGGCAATAAGTTTGATCTTGTAACTAAAAAAAGTACGGAAGCTATATTAGGAACTACTTTAACTGCCAACAATGGTGATTTTAATTTTGAAAATTTACCTGTTATGGGCAATTTCAAATTAACCATTTCTGGTTTGGGATTTATCAAGTTAGAAAAGCAAGTGAATTTTGGCATTAAAATGGGTGGTGGCCAAAGCATGCAAGAAATGATGGCTTTAGTAGACAAAGACTTAGGTAATATTAAATTGGAAGAATCTACCACCGACTTACAAAGCGTAACAGTTACCTCTACTGCCAAGCCTCAATTTGAAATGGGCATTGATCGAAAAATATTTAATGTAGATAAAAACTTAACCAGCACTGGGCAAACAGCAGTGGAAGTAATGAAAAATATTCCGAACTTAAATGTGGATATTGATGGCAATGTTACTTTAAGAAACGCAGCCCCAACTTTGCTAATCGACAATCGACCTACAACTTTGACCATGGATCAAATTCCAGCGGACATTATTGATAAAGTAGAAATTATTACCAACCCTTCTGCCAAGTATGACGCCACTGGTGGCAATGCAGGTATTTTAAATATCGTATTAAAGAAAAATAGGAAGAATGGCTACAATGGTGGTATTAGATCAGGTATCGATATGCGTGGAAAATTCAATGGTGGCGGAGACATGAATGTGAGGGATAGTAAATTTAATTTCTCCTTGAATGCCAATGTTAACGGAAGAAAATCGATTTCTACTTCGGAAAGCGATAGACAAATTTTAGGTACATCAATTCCTACTAGTGTTCAAAACAACAACAACAACACCAGCAATGGCTCCTTTGATTTTTACAGAGGGGGTGTTGATTATTTCGCCGACAATAGAAACACTTTTTCTTTGTATGCCAATATCATGGAAGGTTCTTTTAACAATGGGGGAGGTCAGGTGATTGATTCCATAAAAAACGGGATCATGAGTAGTGACAATTTAATTAATAGTTCTAGTTTCCACTTTTTGAACAAGGGAGGTCAATTAAGTTACAAACATTTATTTGAAGAAAAAGGACATGAATTGGCTGCCGATTTCAATTACAACGAATCGGACAATACCAATTGGTCAAATGTCAATTATCAAAAAGCAATTTTATTGAACCAAAAAAGTATTGGAAGTGGTAATAATAAAAACTATTCAAGCAATGTTGATTATTCCAAAGAGTTAAGCCCTGTATCCAAGATTGAAGCGGGTGGAAAATACAATTACAGAAGCGAATTTAACTTAAGCAACCAATATAGAAACGACGTATTATTAAACTCGATCAGCAATCAATACCGATACAGCGAAAGCGTATTTGCAGGTTACGTAAATTTTAATACCAAGGTTGAAAAATGGAGTTTTCAACTTGGCTTAAGAGCAGAAAGCAGATCTTACGAAGGACATTTATTGACCAATAAAGGAATAGATTCTTTGCCTTATAGTACTAATTACCCTATCTCTTTATTCCCAAGTGCATTTATTAACTATAAGTTAGATGACAAACAAGATTTCCAACTGAATTACTCAAAAAGAATTAGCCCTCCTAACTTTTTTCAATTGTTGCCTTTTCCTAATTACAGCGATCCTCAAAACATCAATATTGGTAACCCAAAGTTAAAACCCCAGTTTACGCATTCCTTTGAAATTGCATACAACAATGCCTATACCAAAGGAGCTAATTTTTTAGCAACTGCTTATTATAAATACAGCACAGACTTAATTACCAGTTATGTTTACAGAGACATTAATCCTATTAATAAAACCGATAGTGTCTATTTTAGTTCTTCTATCAACGCAAATACGGCCATTGTATATGGTTTAGAATTAAGCAATAAAACTGCCATCACAAAATGGTGGGACATGAATTTAAGTTTTAACTTGTTCAAATCTGCTATTACTGCAACCATCCCTGGTCAAAATGTAAACAATGATTTAACCAGCTGGTTTAGCAAAATCAACAACACTTTTAAATTAGGTGGTGGTTATAGCTTCCAATTTAGTGGTCAATACCAAGCCAAAACAATTCTTCCTCCAGGAGGAAACAGTGGTGGCGGAGGCGGAAGAGGAATGGGTGGTGGCTTTGGTGGTGGTGGCTTTGGTGGACCTCAATCTACTGCTCAAGGATACAATTTCCCTAGTTATGATTTTGACATGGCTTTGAAAAAAGATTGGACACTTAAAGGTGGAAGAACAGCCAGCTTGTCATTAAGTGTGAACGATGTATTTAAAACCAGGTTAAGTAAAACGTATTCAGAGAGTCAGTATTTTATTCAAAATGTAACCAGAATCAGAGACCAACAAATATTTAGACTCAATTTCAGTTACCGATTTGGCAAGTTCGATGTTAACTTATTAAAACGTAAGAACAACAAAATGGATGATGGGGGCGGAATGGATCAAATGCCTCAATAAAATATCATTGTAAAAAATAATTAATTGACCCAGAGATAAATTTAAATAGATTTATTTCTGGGTTTTTCCTTCTAGCATAGGTACGAAAGAGAAAGCATCAAAAGCTTCTCGCTTAACAGTGCCATCTTTTTTCTTGGTCAATCGCAACATGCGCTGTGCAGTTTCAGACTCGTCTAAAGGAATCACCATCTTACCACTTACTTTTAATTGCTCCCATAACTTTTCAGGAATTTTGGGTGCGGCGGCCGTAATTAAGATTTTGTCAAAAGGAGCCAGCAAAGGCAAACCTTCAAATCCATCTCCAAAGAAAAATTCTATGTTGGGATATTGATTTTTATAAAGATAGGTAGGGGTTTGTTCAAACAATTGTTTTTGTCTTTCGATGGTATATACTTTAGCTCCCAAAGCAGCCAAAACAGTAGTTTGATACATACTCCCAGTACCAATTTCCAATACCTTTTCCCCTTTCTTAATTTGAAGCAACTGTGTTTGATAAGCTACAGTATAAGGCTGAGAAATGGTTTGTTCAGAAGCAATAGGGAATGCCCTATCCTCATAAGCAATTTTATCAAAAGCAGAATCTAAAAAATAATGTCTAGGAATGGAATGAATGGCTTCCAATACCTGTATGTCGGTGATGCCTTTTTCTTTTAAAGTATCCACCAATTTATTTCTAAGTCCTTTGTGTAAATAAGTATCTACCAAATCCTCCAATTTTCTCATGCTTGTATTTAATTTAATTGCATAGAAGCAATGATTCCTTTTATTTTATCTTGTAAGAGTTGGTATTGTGTATCAAAAGAAGCCCGGTCGACTAAAGTAGTATGTACACTAAAATAAAATTTTATTTTAGGTTCAGTTCCACTCGGACGCGCAGAAATTTTACTTCCGTCTTCGGTGATAAATTGCAATACGTTGCTTTTGGGCAAATTGAGTTTCCAGGTTTCCCCAGTTTGGATATTTTTTCCTACTTGCATCTCGTAATCTAATAATGTTACTACAGCAACCTGATTGATATGAGTGGGAGGCGATTGTCGATACCCTTCCATCATGTTGGCAATTTCTTGTTGACCATTCATTCCTTTTTTGGTAATGCTAATGAGGCTTTCATAATAGAACCCATATTGAATATACAATTCAATCAGCTTGTCAAACAAGGTTCTTCCTTTGCTTTTTTCGTAAGCTGCCATCTCACACAATATGGCCACAGCACTTACCGCATCTTTGTCTCTAATTTGATCTCCGATCATCAATCCAAAACTTTCCTCCCCTCCAATTATGTAATTTTCTTTGCCCTCTTTTTCTTTTACCAATTCAGCAATCCATTTAAAGCCTGTAAGCACATTGTAACATGTGACCTTATTTTTTTTAGCTACCTCATTGATCATTTCAGTCGTAACAATAGTAGAAACAACCATATCATTGGGCTTTGCAATGCCCTTGACCCTGCGTGCTTCCATCATATAGGCAAAGGCTAAAACGGCCGTTTGATTTCCATTCATCAAAACCCATTCTCCTTTGTGGTTTTTAACCCCCACACCCACTCTGTCTGCATCTGGGTCGGTTCCTAACAATATATCGGCATCTAATGCTTTGGCTTTTTTCAATCCCATACTCATGGTTTCACTTTCTTCGGGATTCGGATAAATAACCGTAGGAAAATTTCCATCAGGGGTTGCTTGCTCCTCTACTACTTGCACATTGTTAAAACCATAAGCTGCTAACACTTTTGGAACCAAGGTAATCCCTGTTCCATGAATGGGTGTGTAAACAATTTTTAAATCTTGTTGAGCTTTAATCACTTCAGGATATACACTTAATGATTGCAACATTTTAACATAGGCTTCATCCATGTCCTTACCTAATAGTTGGATATTCGCATCTCCTCCATTCCATTTTACATCGTCAATGGATTGTATAGCATCCACTTCCTTAATTACATTTGTATCGTGTGGCGGAACCAATTGACCACCATCATTCCAATAAGCTTTATATCCATTGTATTCTTTTGGATTGTGAGAGGCCGTACATACCACCCCTGCTTTACATTGCAAATTTCTAATGGCAAAACTTAATTCTGGCGTTGGCCTTAATGCCTCAAATAAATAAACAGTAAACCCGTTGGCCGCAAAAACCTGCGCAGTTGTTTCTGCAAAAAATCGAGCATTGTTTCTGCTATCATGCCCAATGGCAACCGCAATTTTTTCATTGGGATAGGTTTTTAATAAGTAATTCGAAAACCCTTGCGTAGCCATTCCAATGGTATATTTATTGATACGATTCGAGCCCACCCCCATAATGCCTCTTAAACCTCCTGTACCAAATTCAAGGCTTCTATAAAAACTATCCTCCAGTTCAGCGGGCTGTGTAGCTTGCAAATCTCTAATAGCAAGTTTGGTTGCCTCATCATAATTCCCTGCCAACCAACTGGCTACTTTTTCCTCTATCGCTTGACTCATAAGTGCTTATTAATAGGCAATTTTAAGAAATAATTGGTACATCTCCAATTTACCCCCATGCAGGGTAAAAACAGATTTATTTAAGTGAAATTAGGAATAAAATAAGCTCGATGCATCATTCTGTTCCATCCCTATTTTATTCTGTGGATGATTTTGTATTATTTGAAGCTATTTTAGGTTTTTGGCTTTGTAAAATGGGTTAAATTTGTGTTCATACCATCTACTCAATAAAAATGGCGCTTCTTTCCCAAATATTATTTTTTTTGATCACTTCTTTAGCCTTATTCCTTTTTTCAAAGAAGCTATTGCGTATTCGTAGTAACATTTTGATGGGTAAAGATTTTTCTGCGAACGATGAACCAATTGCAAGGTGGAAAAATGTTTTTTTATTGGCACTGGGGCAGAAAAAAATGTTTAGAAATCCCATGGTAGCCGTTTTGCATTTATTTGTTTATGTTGGATTTATAGTGATTAATATCGAATTGCTTGAAATTGTAATAGACGGATTACTAGGAACACATCGTTTATTTGAACCCTATTTAGGAGCTAGTTATACTGTTTTAATTAATATTTTTGAAATTTTAGCACTACTGGTATTTATTGCCTGTGTCGTTTTTTTAGTTAGAAGAAATACGTTAAAATTAAAAAGATTTATCAGCAAAGATTTAAATGGTTGGCCTAGATCGGATGCCAATTATATCCTGATCACTGAAATTGTATTGATGAGCTTGTTCTTACTGATGAATGCTTGTTCAATTGAAAATAATTTTATTGTCTCGAGTCAAATTCAACTTTATTTAAAAGGGATGAGCGCTTACGAATTAAACCTCATCGAAAAAACAGCCTGGTGGTTACACATCATTGGTATTTATGCTTTCATGAATTACTTGCCTTATTCAAAACATCTGCATATCCTTTTGGCTTTCCCCAACGCCTATTATGCTCCATTGGCGCCCAAAGGAATGATGCACAATATGCCTGCTGTACAAAACGAAGTAATCTATGCCATGCATCCCGAATTGGCGCCAGCAGATGCTGCAGCCCCTTCCAGTTTTGGTGCCAAAGATGTGATGGACTTAACTTGGAAAAATTTAATGGATGCTTATAGTTGTACCGAGTGTGGCAGATGTTCTGCTGCTTGTCCAGCCAATAGTACAGGTAAACTATTAAGCCCTCGTAAAATTATGATGGCCACCAGAGATCGATTAGAGGAAGTAGGTAAAAATAGTATACTAAATAAAGGTTTTAAGGAAGATGGCAAGTCCTTATTGAACGATTATATCAGTGTGGAAGAATTAAGAGCCTGCACAACATGCAATGCTTGTGTAGAAGAATGCCCTGTAAGTATTTCTCCTTTGGATATTATTATAGAACTAAGAAGATCCTTAATCATGGAACAAAGCAATGCCCCACAAGAATGGAATGGCATGTTTAGTAATATTGAAAATAATTTTGCACCCTGGAAATTTGCTCCAGACGATAGAGATGCCTGGACAAAACAAGTATAAATAAGTTAGTCATGAAAGTAAATACAATGGCAGAAATGATGGCAGATGGCACCACCCCCGAAGTATTGTTTTGGGTAGGTTGTGCAGGAAGTTTTGATCAAAGGGCGCAAAAGATTACAAAAGCATTCGCTACTATATTAGATAAAGCAGGGGTCAATTATGCCATCCTAGGAAAAGAAGAAGCATGTACGGGAGATCCAGCCAGAAGAGCAGGCAATGAATTTATGTTCCAAATGATGGCTTATCAAAATATTCAAACACTCAATGGCTATCAAATAAAAAAAATAGTCACTACCTGCCCCCACTGCTTTAACACCTTAAAAAATGAATACCCTGCATTGGGTGGACACTATGACGTGATTCACCACACACAATTTTTGCAAGAATTAATTGAAAATGGAAAAATAAAATTTACCGATACCAATGAATGGAAGGGAAAACAAATTACCTACCACGATAGTTGTTATTTAGGCAGGGCCAACGATATCTACGAAGCGCCTCGAAAAGTACTAGAAAGCTTAGACATGGAATTGATTGAAATGAAAAGATGCAAATCCAAAGGCTTGTGCTGTGGCGCAGGTGGTGCTCAAATGTTTAAAGAAGAAGAAAAAGGTGACAAACGAATCAATACCGAACGTGCAGACGAAGCCATTGCCGCTCAAACGAGTTATGTTGCATCGGCTTGCCCTTTTTGTAATACCATGCTAACCGATGGTATTAAAAATAGAAAAGAAGAAGTAAACACGGAAGTATTAGACATAGCGGAAATTATAGCGCAGGCCATTCAATAGAAATTTAAAATAAAAAAGATGATTGTAGACTTAGTTACCCTGCTTCCAAAAGATTTTCATCCCTTGTCTAAGGTTTGGATTTATCAAAGCAATAGACTTTTTACCATGGGAGAACTATTCCAAGTAGAAGAACTATTGGAGCAGTTTACCGACCAATGGAAAAGCCATGGTGCTCCGGTGAAAGGTTTTGGCACTATTATCTATGGACAGTTTGTTGTTTTAATGGCAGATGAAAGCCAAACAGGTGTAGGCGGATGCAGCACAGACAGTTCGGTACATGTAATTAAATCAATAGAAAAATTAACTGGCGTTCAAATGTTCAATAGAGAGCTATTGGCCTTCTTCGTAAAAGACCGTGTTCAAACCATTCCACTTGCACAAGTGGGTTATGCTTTAGAAAACGGCTTATTACAAAAAGAAACTTTGTACTTTAATAATTTAGTAAGTAACAAAGCCGCCATGGAAAAAGATTGGTTACAACCTATCGAACAAAGTTGGCTGGCCAAGAAATACATAAAATAAGTCCCATTTAAAGGTAATTATTTTATAACTGCTTCAAGCGCCTTCGTTAAGTCATCTCCTCTTAAATCTCGTCCAATCACTACACCATTGGGATCAATTAAATAACTGGCTGGGATAGACTGTACTCCAAACTGAACCGCCACTTCATTGTTCCAATATTTTAAATCACTTACATGGGTCCAGGTCAATCCATCTTTTTTAATGGCTTCTAACCATTTTGCCTTGTCTTGATCTAATGAAACACTTAATATAGTAAAGTTTTTATCCTTGAATTTGTTAAACGTTTTAACCACATTTGGATTTTCGGCTCGGCAAGGACCACACCAGCTCGCCCAAAAATCGATAAGTACAAACTTACCTTTAAAAGAAGTCAAACTCACAGACTTCCCATTGACATCATTTTGTTTGAAATCGGGCATCACAGATCCTACTTTACCTACCTCTGCTGTCTGTAAAGATTTCTCAATCACTGCTGCAAAAGGACCTTTTTTAGCATCCCCTTGTAATAAGGCATAATATTCAGTAAGTGACGCTTTAATAGCAGGGAAAATATTAGCAAATTGAAACAAGAAAAAAGTAGTGACAGGAGACTCGTTGTACTTTTTACTCAAGGCAAGATAATCATTAATGATATTTTTAGTCTGCAGCTCCACTAACTTATTTAGAGAATCTTTTTTGGCAGTATTTTTTTCAGAATTGGCCGTCGTCATGATATTAAAATAGGCAATCATTTTGGGGTCCAAATTTTTCATAAAAGACTGATACAATTCTTGACTTACGGAACCTTTGTATATGATATCAGGCACTTTTTGAACATCCCCTTCCATGGTAATTTTGTCATTGCCAACAAAAATTGGTATCTGTATTCTAATTGTTTTAAAAGATATGACATAGATGCCAATGTTCTCTGTAGTTGTTTTTAAAACAAATTTTCCACCCATTACCACTGCAGAATCAACATCCTTATTGGCCATGCCATCCAACAATGTTACTTTCATATTGTCTGGCACATTTTTCAAATTTGCTGTAATCTCTAAGGATTGCGCCTTGATATGGAAGGATGTCAATACAATCAAACAAGCGATAAATATTTTTTTTGTGTTACTTTTCATGAACTCTTTTTTTGATGATACTTTATTTTATGAGAAAGATTGGGTCAAATATAAGATTTTAAAACTAGGGCTTATGTCTTTGTGCTAAAACTTTTACAACATCTTCTAATTCAAAGCCTTTTGCTTGTAAAAGTATTAAATAATGAAACAACAAATCGGCCGATTCATCCAAAAACAACTTGTCATTATTGTCTTTTGACTCAATCACCATTTCTACCGCTTCCTCCCCTACTTTTTGAGCTATTTTATTCACTCCCTTTGCAAACAAAGACGCTACATAAGAACTCTCTGGAGAAGCAGTTTTTCTTTGTGCAATCACTTTTTCTAACTGATTTAGAAATACGGTATTGTCTTTTAAATTTTCACTGCCCCAGCAGGTATCGGCTCCAGTATGACAAACTGGCCCCACTGGATTGGCCTGAATCAATAAACTGTCTTGATCACAATCCACCGACATGCCGATGTATTGCAAAAAGTGACCACTTTCTTCTCCCTTGGTCCAAAGTCTATTTTTGGAACGGCTAAAAAAAGTTACTTTTTTTGAATCCAATGTAGCCTCCACGGCAGCTTGATTCATAAAACCAAGCATCAATACTGTTTTTGTATTGGCATCTTGTACGATTGCGGGCACTAACCCATCCGCATATTTAGTAAAATTGATATTCATAATTAACTATTTAAATTCTTATTGAAATTCCTTTTTGTTGTAAATATTTTTTTAAATCCGGTATCGCTACTTCCTTGTAATGAAATATACTTGCTGCCAAAGCTGCATCTGCCTTGCCTTGAGTAAATACATCATAAAAATGCGCTGCACTGCCGCCACCCCCTGATGCAATAATAGGCACAGACAATTGGGAAGACAAAGTAGCGGTTATGTCCAAGGCAAATCCTTGTTTCGTGCCATCATGATTCATAGAAGTCAATAAAATTTCCCCTACCCCTAAATCCACTGCTTTTTTTGCCCACTCCGTCGTCAAGCTGTCTGTTTTTTGTCTTCCTCCATTTAAATACACATACCAATTCCCATCCGCTTCTAATTTTGTATCAATGGCCAAAACCACACACTGACTTCCAAAGTTTTTTGCAAAACGATGAATGATGCTAGGATCTATAAATGCAGCCGTATTGATAGAAATTTTATCTGCTCCATTCTGCAAAAGCATACTTACATCTGCTTCTGTTTTGATTCCCCCTCCCACTGTAAAGGGAATATTAATGCGGTGCGCAATTTTATTGACCAATTCACTTAGGGTCTTGCGCTTTTCTATCGTTGCTGTAATGTCTAAGAATACCAACTCGTCTGCCCCTTGCTGTGCATACAATGCTGCTAATTCGATGGGGTCTCCTGCATCACGCAGTTGCTCAAAGTTGACTCCTTTGACTGTGCGGCCATCTTTAATGTCTAAACAAGGTATGATGCGTTTGGTTAACATATTATAAATTAAAACTGGCTAATTCGTTGATGGTTATTTTATTTTCATAAATCGCCTTTCCAACTATGGCAGCGCTGCAACCAATTTCCTCTAATTCAATTAAATCATCTAAGGAACTCACCCCTCCGCTTGCTATGAGTTGCAAGGAGGGAAATTGTTCCAAAATTTTTTGATACAATGCAGTAGAAGGCCCTTGTAGTTTTCCATCTTTTTGTATGTCGGTGCAGAATATTTGTTTCACCCCTTTGTCCATATATAATTTCATAAAGTCAAAAACAGTAATATTGGTTTTTTCTAACCAGCCGCCTATGGCAATTTTTTCTTCGAACACATCCGCCCCTAACATAAAAACATTAGCGCCAAAACGGGCAATCCATTCTTGAAAAACTTCAGGTTGCTTGACTGCCAAACTCCCAATGGTTGCGTATTTTGCACCGGTATCCAATACAGTTTTTAAAGTAGCTTCTGTTTTAATGCCCCCACCAAAATCAATTTTTAATTGGGTTTGATTGGCAATTTTTTCAAGTACTTTCCAATTTACTACTTCGCCAGCTTTTGCCCCATCTAAATCTACCAAATGCAAACGCATCAATCCAATGCCTTCAAAAGCCTTGGCCACTTCCAACGGATTTTCGTTGTATATTTTCTTTTGCGCGTAATCTCCTTCCGTTAATCGAACACATTTGCCTTCTATAATATCTATGGCTGGTATAATTTGCATTTAAGTGTTTGTATTATTTAATAATTATAGTGATAGGAAATTTTTAATGATTTGCTCTCCTACCAACGCCGATTTTTCTGGATGAAATTGCACCCCATAAAAATTATCTTTTTGTAAAGCACTGCTATATGCTTCTACATAGTTAGTCGTTGCCATAGTATGTTCTCCTAAGGCAGCATAATAGCCATGTACAAAATAGGCATAACTATTTTCAGGAACCCCTTGAAATAAATCAGATTTTAAATTAGAAATCGTATTCCAACCTATTTGAGGCACTTTAATAGTCGTATCCAATGGTTTAAATTGTTTTACCTGCGTTGAAAAAATACCCATGCAAGGAGTCTCATTTTCGGTAGAATGCAAACACATCAATTGCATGCCTAGACAAATACCTAATACAGGCTGTTTTAAATTTTTTATAAGTACATCCAATTTTCGGTCTTTTAAATATTGCATGGCTGTACTGGCTTCCCCCACGCCTGGAAATATAACTTTGTCTGCCGCCTCAATTTCAGCAGCATCATCCGTGACCACTGCAGCCATACCCAATCGCTCCAATGCGTATAAAACGGATTGGATGTTTCCTGCATTGTATTGTATGATAACTATTTTCATTTTTTTTTAATTATGCTTGCTCTATGCACCCAACACCCTGTTTAAAAAATGATGCGTATTTTCTTCTATATCTCCACCCTTTGATAATACTTGAATATATGCAGATCCAATAATGGCTCCTTGGGTATCAGCAGTAGCCGCATCAAAACTTGCTTTGTCTTTAATGCCAAAACCCACTAAAATTGGATTTTTCAATTTCATATTATGCAAGCCATTTAAATAAGTAGCTACTTTTGAAAAATCTTTATCCTTTCCTGTTGTTGCAGAGGAACTTACTGCATACAAAAATCCAGTACTTAAACTGTCTAATTTTTTAACTCTCTCCGAAGGCGTTTCAGGGGTTACTAAAAAGATAAAATCCAACCCATGGTCTTTGATTTTTTTTCCATAGGACTGCTCAAACTCAAACAAAGGCAAATCAGGTAAAATCAATCCATCCACTCCTACTTCCTTTGCTTTTTTGCAAAATGCTTCAAAACCATATTGTAAAATGGGGTTCATATACCCCATTAAAATAACTGGAATATGAATGGTAGTTCTCATACCAGCCAATTGCTCAAATAAAACAGTCAAAGTCATTCCGTTCTCCAAAGCTTTATTACTACTGGATTGTATCACTTCTCCATCTGCCAAAGGATCGCTATAAGGCATTCCTAATTCAATGATATGGGCTCCACCAGATTGTAAACTGGACATGACTTTTAAGGTGCTATCTAAATTTGGATAGCCTGCAGTGCAATACACATTTAAAACCCGTTCTTTTTTTTCTTGAAACAATTTTTCTAACCTTGCCATAATAATTTCTTTTTCACTTTATAAATATTGCATGTAAGTGGCTAAATCTTTATCGCCTCTTCCACTTAAACAAACCACCACCACATCGGTTGGCTTTAAATTTAATTTCGGCAATACAGAAAAAGCATGTGCCGTTTCTAATGCGGGAATAATGCCTTCGATTTTAGAAAGATGAAAAGCAGATGCCAATGCTTCTTCATCCGTAGCACTTAAAAAAGTACCTCTTTTACTTTCATATAAAAATGCATGCAGTGGCCCAATGCCTGGATAATCTAATCCTGCAGAAATACTATGCGGCTCCACTACTTGCCCATCCTGAGTTTGCATCACAATGCTTTTACTTCCGTGCAAAATACCATGCGTGCCCAATTGAGTGGTTGCAGCGCTTAACCCAGAATTTACCCCATGACCAGCTGCTTCTACTGCTACCAATTCCACCGAAGGCTCATTTAAAAAATGATAAAATGCACCGGCTGCATTGCTACCTCCTCCTACACAAGCCACTACATGCGTCGGCAACTCCGTTCCGGTTTTTTCTTTTAATTGCTTTCTAATTTCTTCACTAATTACACTTTGAAAACGTGCCACCATATCTGGATAAGGATGTGGCCCAACCACACTGCCAATAATATAATGCGTGTCATTTGGCTCATTGATCCAAGCACGAATGGCTTCATTGGTAGCGTCTTTTAATGTTTTACTTCCACTAACGGCAGGAATCACAGTAGCGCCTAACATTTTCATACGTGCTACATTGGGCGCTTGCCTTTCAATGTCTTTTTCGCCCATATACACCACACATTCCATTCCTTTTAAAGCGCATACTGTAGCTGTTGCCACACCATGTTGACCAGCGCCTGTTTCTGCAATAATTTTTTTCTTGCCCAACCGTTGTGCTAATAATATTTGCCCAATGGTATTGTTTATTTTATGCGCACCCGTATGACATAAGTCTTCTCTTTTTAAATAAATGGTAGCCCCTATTTCTTTGCTTAATCGCTCTGCTAAAAATAAAGGAGTGGGTCTTCCTACATAGTCTTTTAATAGTTGTTGAAACTCGGCCTGAAAAATAGGATCCTGCATGATTTGCAAATACTGTGTTCTTAAGGTCTCCACATTACCATACAACATTTCAGGAATATAGGCGCCGCCAAATTCACCATAATAGCCTTCTGCAGAAGGATTCTGATAGTCGCTGTTTGTACTAAATAATTGCATCTATAAATGTTTTAATTTTTTCTATATTTTTTATCCCAGGGCTGGTTTCAAATTGACTATTGATGTCTATCACCGCCAAATTATTACCTGCCTTGGTTTTACGCATCACTTCTATCCCTTGTACATCATTCGGCCCAATACCTCCACTTAAAAAATAGGGCTTATTGAAATTTTCATTTTTAATTAACTCCCAATTAAAATGTTGCCCTGTTCCACCATACATGGAACTGTCTGTATCAAACAAATAATAAGCCGCGGCATTGTCATAAGAACTATAAACAGGTAAAGCATTCCCTATTCTAAATACTTTAATTACTGGCACTAATTTGTTTAAACGTGCGCAATAGTCTTCTGTTTCATCCCCATGCAATTGCACCATATCCAATCCAGCGGCTTGCACTATCTCTACCACTTGTTCTAAAGTTTCATTCACAAATACCCCAACTTTTTTTGCATGTATGGGTTTAAAAGCAAACAATTGTTCCATTGTCAATGCAGACAATACATATCTTTTTGATACAGGATAAAAAATAAACCCAATATAAGCTACTCCCATGGCTTCTAAAGCTTGGGCTTGTTGTATCTGAGTAATGCCGCAAACTTTACACTGCATCCTTTTCGGTTTTAACGGCAGTAGCAAATGCTTCAAACGCTTTTGCAGGATTGGCCTGTTTCATAAAATATTCTCCCATCAAAAATCCATCAAATCCTTCTTTTTTTAATAACTGGTAGGTAGCTAAATCATAAATACCACTTTCTGCGATACTTAATTTATTCTTAGGCAGTAAAGTTCTTAACTTTAAAGCATGTTCAATGTTTACTTCAAAGGATTTTAAGCTCCTATTGTTAACGCCAACAAAATCAACTGCCTCACAGATATGATCTAATTCGGTTTCGTCATGCAATTCTAGCAAAACTTCCATGCCTAATTCTTTGGCGCAGGTGGCTAAGGATTGAGTTGCTGCAGCACTTAAGCAGCTGGCAATTAATAAAATGACCGAAGCACCGAATGCTTTTGCTTCTATAATTTGAAACTCGTCTATAATAAACTCTTTTCTTAAAACAGGTACTTCATTTTTTACTGCCGTGCTTAAATCTTCCAAACTGCCTCCAAAAAAATCCATATCAGTTAATACCGAAATGCCCGCTGCTCCATATTGTGCAAAGGCATTGGTTACTTCTTGCACGCTTGCGGTAGCATGGATGATGCCTTTAGAAGGAGACTTCCTTTTAAATTCAGCAATAATATTGGTTATGGAAGGGTTTTTTAAATTTGCTTTTAGAGAAAATGAATTTTGAGCAAACAAAGGCATCGCTTCTAGTTGCGCTATACTAATTTGCTTTTTACGTTCAGCTACTTCCTTAAATTTTTGAGCAACAATGGTTGCTAAAATATTCGTGCTCATTGCAAACTGATTAATTTTTGTAAACAATTATTGGCAGCCCCCGACTCCAAACTTTTTACTGCTGCTTGAAAAGCCAAGTCGTAGTTTTCATATTGTCCAGTTACAAACAAAGCCATTGCTGCATTCGATAGTACAACCGCATTTTGCGACCATGAGCCTTTGCCTTGAATAATATTTTTAAATATACTGGCCGCTTCTTCGACTGTCTTTCCACCGTGCAATTCTTCACTGAATACCTTTTTCTTGCCTAACTGATACGGCGTCATAATGTATTCTCCTTTATTGGTGATGACTTTTGTATCCGTAGTAAGTGCGATTTCATCATAGCCATCCAAACTATGTATCAGCGTGAAATCTTTCCCCAAGGTTTGTAAAACATAATTGTATATTCTGGCCATTTCTAAATTATATACGCCAATCAATTGATACCTAGGTTGTGCAGGATTGACAATAGGGCCTAACATATTAAAAAAGGTACGCACTCCTATATTTCTTCTGATGGGTCCCACTGTTTTTAATGCAGGATGAAATAAAGGTGCATGTAAAAAACAAATGCTTGCTTCTTTAACTTCTTTGGACAAAGCCCCTTCGTCATTTTTAAATTGATAACCCAATTGTTCCATTACATTAGAAGCACCACTCACACTAGATGCCCCATAGTTCCCATGCTTTATTACTGGTTGTCCCGCCCCTGCTACTATAAAACAAGCCAAGGTAGATATATTAAAAGTGTCTTTGCCGTCTCCTCCTGTGCCCACAATATCAATGGTATTTTCAACTCCAATATTCACTTTTACTGCCAAAGACAATAAAGCATCTCTAAATCCCATTAATTCATCAATGGTGATACTACGCATTAAATATACCGTCACGAAGGAAGTGATTTCATGTTCGTTGTACACCCCTTGAGATATTTGCACAAGCACTTCCTTGGCTTGTTCGCGACTTAGGGTTTTATGTTCAAATAAATATTGTAATAACTTTTTCATCTTTAATTCTTTAACCAGTTTGTTAAAATTTTAGCTCCGTCGGGTGTTAAAACACTTTCGGGATGAAATTGCACTCCTTTAACATCATAAGTTTTGTGTTCTAAGGACATAATATACCCTTTGTCATCCTTGGAAGTAATCATTAAGTCTGATGGAAAATCTTTTTCATCTACGACCCAACTATGATATCGACCTACTTCAAATTTTTCGGGCAACCCTTCAAACAAAGCCGAGCTTGCTGTAATATGAATGGGCGTAGCTACTCCATGATACACTTGTGCTAAGTTGATAAGCTTGCCTCCAAAAGTTTCTCCAATGGCTTGTTGCCCTAAACAAACACCAAAAATTGACTTCGTAGCAGCGTACTCTTTAATTAAAGGCAATAACAAACCCGATTCCGATGGCAAACCCGGACCTGGGGACAATAAAATTTTATCATAGTCCTTTACTTTCTCTAAAGCAATTTCATCGTTCCGAAATACTTCCACAGCAGCTTTTGGTGCCAACTCTTTTATAAGTTGCACTAAATTGTAAGTGAAAGAGTCGTAATTATCAAATACCAATATTTTCATTTTTTCTAATTTCTTTCTATTGATGAATTTTTTCCGCCAAAACCATTGCAGTCTTTAACGCATTCAATTTATTGTTTACTTCTTGCAATTCATTTTCAGGAACACTTGCCGCTACTACCCCAGCACCTGCTTGATAAGTAAGCGTATTTTGCTTACTTAAGAAGGTACGTATCATAATAGCCTGATTGCAAGAACCATCAAATCCTACAAAACCAATACATCCTCCGTAATAAGATCGCTTAGTAGGCTCTATAGCATCAATCAATTGCATGGCTTTGAATTTTGGCGCTCCACTTAAAGTACCCGCTGGAAAAGTTTTTGAAACCAATTGAAAAGGATTCGACCCCTTGGCCACCTTTCCCTCAACCTCACTTACCAAATGAATCACATGACTGTAATAATGTACTTGACGGTATTGTTTTACTTTCACTTCGGTACATACCCTGCTTAAATCATTTCTTGCCAAATCTACCAACATCACATGCTCTGCATTTTCTTTCGGATCCTCTAGTAATTTCTGGGTCATTAATATATCAGTAGCTTCGTCTCCACTGCGCTTAAAGGTACCTGCAATGGGATGCACTATTGCTTTTCCGTTTTTGATAATAATTTGCGCCTCAGGCGAAGAACCCATTAATTTATAATCGCCATAATCAAAGAAAAATAAATAAGGCGATGGGTTGATATTTCTTAAAGTACGGTAAACATTGAATTCATCTCCCTGAAAACTTTGTTGAAAACGTCTGCTTAATACAATTTGGAACACGTCCCCTCTCATACAATGTTGAATGCCTTTCTTTACTGCTTCCCGATATTGATCATCTGTTAAATTTGAAGTTTCCTCGCCATTCATGGTAAAAGGATATTGAGGCACATCTTTGCTTTTAATAAACGAGACCAAGGCCACTGATTCTGAAACAACGCCTGCTAATTGATTTTCACAAATATAAATTTCATCTTTAAAATGGTTGAAAGCTATTACATATTGATACAATCTATAGCGCATCAATGGAATGATAGGCACCCCTTCTTTAAATTGAATGGTATCAAAAAAAGGAATGGCGTCATAAGAAGTATATCCATACAAACCTTGTGCAAAAGCAGCTTCTTTTATTTCAGCCCCTTTCATTTCATATTGTTGCATGTATGACCAGATTCGATCTGGTGCAGCATGCACCTCTTTAATCAACTCTTTTTCTGGTTCTTGATTGGGATACTTGTATTCGATTTCATTAAAAGAAGATATTTCAATTCCCCCAATTGCATTTACACCAATAAAGGAATAACTATTTTCAGAAGCATGCGAATCGGTACTTTCCAATAAAATAGTATCCCTGAATCGATCTCTCAAACGGAGATAAATCCCAACAGGTGTAAATGTGTCTGCCAACATTTTTGTGACAGTAGTCGTAATAGTAATTTTTTGCATCTTTCTATTCTTCGGTCTTTCGTTAAAAAAACAAACCCCAACATAGCTGTTAGGGTTGATGTATAAATTGACAATATAGTTATGTCACTACAATACCCTAACGGATTTTGTATGCCACCACCATATATTGTTTGTTTGTTTCATTCTATTACAAAATTAAGGAAATGTACTTTTTCTACCAAATAAACCTAGCAAGAATACGATCAGCTGTTAGGCCTTACAAAACCCCTTTGGTACTGGGCAATTGGTCGCTGTCCGGGGAGCGTCGAACCGCCATTTTAATGGCTTTGGCAAAAGCTTTGAAAATAGCCTCTATCTTATGGTGTTCATTTTCGCCCTGGCAGCTGATATTTAAATTGCATTTAGCAGCGTCACTGAAAGATTTGAAAAAATGGAAAAACATTTCTGTGGGCATCTCTCCTACCTTCTCTCTTTTAAAACTCGCATCCCAAACGATCCAATTACGTCCTCCAAAATCAATCAATACTTTTGCTTCTGCTTCATCCATGGGCAAGGCATAGCCATATCTTTCCATCCCTCTTTTATCGCTAAGCCCTTTGGCAAAGGCCTCCCCCAATGCCAAACCAACATCTTCAATAGTATGGTGTTCGTCTATATGCAAATCACCATCACATTGAATGGATAAATCAATAGCCCCGTGTCTGGCTATTTGCTCCAACATGTGATCAAAAAATCCAAGTCCCGTATGAATGTTTGCATTTCCTTTTCCATCCATATTTAAGTCGACGCTAATTTTTGTTTCTTTAGTATTGCGCTCATGTTTTACCAAGCGTAAACCTAATTTCAAAAAAGAATAAATAGCAGCCCAACTATTTGTTTCAAATGCAATAGTGCTTCTTAATTCTTTTTCTTGGTCTGCAGTAAGCGCATGATTGTCATTGGTAAAATAAATGGCTTTGCAACCTATATTTTTCGCCAATTGAATGTCACTCCAACGATCTCCAATCACAAAAGAATTGGCGATATCAAAATCTTTATGGTTCATGAAATGCTTCACCAATCCTATACCTGGTTTGCGTGTGGGCGCATTGTCCTTTGCAAAAGTGGTATCAATTAAAACTTCATCAAATACAAAACCTTCTCCAGCCAAAGTTCTGAGCATCAATTGCTGAAAGGGTTCAAACTGCGTTGTAGGATAAGCCGCTGTGCCTAAACCGTCTTGGTTGGTGACCATTACTTTATAATAACCCAAGTCGGCAGCAATTTTATGTAAATGACTTATAGATCCAGATACAAAACTTGTTTTTTCAATGGCGTCAATTTGAAAATCTGTTTTCGGCTCTTCTAATATCACTCCGTCTCTGTCTATAAATAAAATAGGTCGCATTTTGTATGATTGTACTTTTAAAAACTTGTTACTTTTTGTTGGACTTATTTTTTACTAACGCCCCATTTACTTGTGCTAAAGAAACTAAGCCCGCTTTATTGGACCAGCTATTTCTTATGTAACTTAATACATCGGCAATATTTTCTGCTGTTAAATCGGGCATGGCTATCATCGCATTATTATAATACATTCCATCTATTGCCACCCGCTCATCCAATCCATTCTTAATAATTTTAACCATTCTAGCAATGTCTTTTCCATTGACAGCTGTTGAACCATCAAGTGGCGGATTCATATTTGGAACACCTCCTCCATCGGCTTGATGACATACCAAACACCGGGTTTCAAATATTTTTTTACCTTTAATTAAATTTTGCGCATTGACCATTTGGGTGCTTAACATCATGCCTATAAAAATGCACGTGATGGTAAAAAAATTTCCTCTTTTATTGCCCATTTTCTAACGAATCTTTTAAATTATTTAATATTTAGTTTTGACTTGACTACTTAAGGTAACTGATTTTAAAGATAGACCCCTTGGTATCATCACTTACATAAATAGAACCATCTGGACCTTGTGCCAATCCACAAGGTCTGGCTTTCGCCTTACTTGTATTGGTTACTTTAACACCGTTTTCTACTCCTGCAAATCCATTGGCAAAAATTTCCCACTCCCCTGTAGCTTTTCCATCTTTAAATGGCACAAAGGCTACAAAAAATCCTTCTTGAGGCAAGGGTGCTCTATTCCATGATCCATGGAAACTAATAAATGCCCCATTCTTATATTTCTCAGGAAATTGATTTCCTGTATAAAACAATACCCCCATTGGCGCCATATGTGCAGGAAATGCTACTGCTGGATCTTTAAATTCATTGGACCCTTCTTTTTTGCCATCTCCACCGTATTCAGGAGCAACCATTTTTTTATGTTGACTTGGGTCATAATATACATAAGGCCATCCTGCATTATCGCCCTCGTTGATGGCATAAAATGTTTCAGCAGGCAATTCTGCGTTTTGCGCATCTGTATATAAATTTGGGAAAAAAGTATTTAATTGATCACGTCCATGTTGTGCCACAAATAATTGATTGGTAGCTGTATTCCAATCCAACCCAACTACATTTCTTAAACCCGTCGCGTATCTTTTTCCGTCTTTATAAGTTTGATTTGCTTTGCTTCCATCAAATTTCCAGATACCGCCTGCAGAATCTAAGATTGGACAAGGCTTCATGCCTTCAGAACCTGGAGTTCTATCTTTGGTCTGACATGCATTTGAATAAGCTCCAATATTTACATATATATTATTGGCTTTATCAAAGGTAATAGACTTTGAATTGTGTTGTCTTCTGTCAATTAACCCACTCACTATCGTAACAGGAGAAAGTGGATTGACTACTTCATCTTTGCTATTTAATTCATATTTGAAAATAGCTTCGTTGGAACTTGCGTACAAACTATTTCCTTTCACATAAATTCCTGTTCCACCATATTTGCCCCATCCAGAAATTTTTTCTGCAATGCCATCTTGATTGGCATCTTCTAATCTAACAATACTGTTGCCTTCTTTGTTGGGGTAATTTAATTTGGCAAAGAGTACTCCAGATTTTGTAATGGCAATATGCCTTGCACTTCCAACATTCTCGGCAAATAAGTTGGCTTTAAAACCCGCTGGCAACGTTAATCCCGCATTGTCCTGTGCGATACCGCTAACTGCGTTAATACATAGTGCTAAGCAACATAATGTTAATCCCTTTTTCATATAATGTTATTGTTTATTTAAAAAGTTATGAACCTGTAATTTAATAAATTCTTTCTATAATTTAACCATTTACAAAAGCCAAATCAATCCATTTTGCCATGGCGTCTACCAATTGTGTATTCTCTTGCTCTGTTCCTATCGTTATTCTTAAACTATCGCTACAATTTTCAAGACTGGATCGGTCTCTTACCACAATTCCTTGTGTTAATAAATAACGATACAGTTCCGTGGCTTTGGGAATTTTGACCAATAAAAAATTAGTGTCTGAAGGATATACTTCCTGCACCTGTGGCATGCTAGCAATGACTTCCGCTAAGGCATTGCGCATGTCCACCAAATGCGCAATCATGTCATTTACTTGACCCACTTCTTCCAATGCAGTCAAAGCCAATTCTTGAGTAACTATATTAATATTGTAAGGAGGTTTTACTTTATTCATGTACTTAATAATGGTATTGCTTGCAAAACACATGCCCAATCTAAGCCCGGCCAATCCCCAGGCTTTACTTAATGTTTGCAAAACCACTAAATTGGGATAATCAATTAAAGATTGCGCAAATGATTTTTGCTTAGAGAAATTAATATAGGCCTCGTCTACTACCACCAACCCATGAAAGTGATTTAATATTGTTTCAATGTCAATTCTATCCAGCGAATTACCAGTTGGATTGTTGGGGGAACAAATCCATATTATTTTTGTGTGCTCATTTACGAGTTGTTCTATGTGTGCCACATTTAATTGAAAATTAGGCAAAAGGGGCGCTGATTTTATTTCAATATTATTGATGTTGGCACCCACTTCATACATGGGATAGGTGGGTGGACAAATTATAATATTGTCTTTGCCTGGTTCACAAAATGTACGATATAATATATCAATACACTCGTCGCTTCCATTGCCCATGAATATTTGTTCTGCATTTATTTGTTTGATAAAAGCCAACTTTTCTTTTACCTTTTTTTGATAAGGATCGGGGTATCTATTGTACCACTTTGTCAATGGAGAGCCTAAGCTGTTTTCATTGGCATCCAATAAGACATTGGCTTCTCCAGTATATTCATCTTTCGCAGAAGAATAGGCTTTTAAAGTTTCTATATTGGGTCTTACAATTTTTTTTAAATCAAAATTCATAACTTATATTTTTGAATCCAACCATTTTAATCTTATAGCTACTGCATTGCTATGTGCTTGCAAACCTTCGGCTTCTGCCATTTCAATGACTGTAGGGGCAATATTAGTCAACCCTCTTTCTGTAATTTGCTGGAAGGTGATTTTTTTTACAAAACTATCCATACTCACACCGCTATAGGCTTTTGCAAATCCATTGGTGGGTAAAGTATGATTGGTGCCACTAGCATAATCCCCAACTGATTCTGGCGAGTAGTTGCCAATAAAAATAGATCCGGCATTAATGATTTTATCTGCCATTTGTGCTGCATTGTCAATAGATAAAATTAAATGTTCTGGTGCATATTCATTGATAAAAGCGATGGCATCCTCGGAATTATTTAATACTATGGCTCTAGAATTTTTCAAAGCTTTTTCTGCTATGTCTTTTCTAGTCAAAACCGCGCATTGTTGTTCTAATTCTTTTTGTACCGCTTCCACAATAGCAATAGCATTGGCAATGAGCAATACTTGACTGTCTGCTCCATGTTCGGCTTGTGATAACAAATCCGCAGCCACAAAAGATGCAATACATGTTTCATCTGCCCAAACACATACTTCACTTGGGCCAGCAGGCATATCAATGGCGACGCCTGCTTGCTGTATCAATTGTTTTGCAGCAGTGACATATTGATTGCCTGGACCAAATATTTTATTTACTTTAGGAATGGTAGCAGTTCCAAATGCCATAGCAGCAATGGCTTGTGCCCCTCCTACGGTATAAATAGAAGTCACTCCTACCAAAGAAGCTGCATATAGGATCGCAGGGTGAATGCTTCCAGACGCATTGGGTGGAGAACATAAAATAATTTCCTTACACCCAGCCATTTTTGCTGGAACTCCTAACATTAATACTGTTGAAAATAACGGGGCAGATCCTCCTGGAATATAAATACCCACCTTTTCTATCCCCACCGACTTTCTCCAACACCAAACTCCAGGCATGGTTTCAATTCTTTCTACTTGTTGAATTTGACTTTGATGAAACACTTCAATATTTACCTTCGCCAACTGTATCGCAGTTTTTAAACTTGGCGCCAATTCATTTTCTGCAGCCGCAATTTGTTTGGCATTTAATTTAAATTCTTTAACCTCTATCTTATCTAGTTCTAAAGTAAAACGCGTTAAGGCCTTGTCTCCATTGGATTTTACTTCATTTAGAATTGATTGTACTTGAGCATACAATTGAGTTTCCTCCATGACAGGCCTTGCCAATAAAATGGGCCAATCCTTTAAAAGTGGTTCGTTGTAAATTTGAATCATTATAAAATCATTTTTTCAATGGGCACTACTAAAATACCTTCTGCACCAGCCAATTTTAATTGTTCGATAATTTCCCAAAAATCACTTTCATCAATAACACTGTGAACACTGCTCCAACCTGGGGTTGCCAAAGCAATTACCGTAGGACTTTTCATGCCAGGCAATAAAGAGATAATTTTATCTAAATTGGCATTCGGTGCATTTAACAATACATATTTATTTCGTTTTGCCTTTTTCACAGATTCAATTCTGAATAACAAACGATCTAAAATTTGTGCCGCTTCTTGATCTAAAGCTGGTCTTTTAATCAATACCGCTTGAGAATTTAAAATGGTTTCTGCTTCTTTTAACCCATTCATAAATAAGGTAGACCCACTACTTACTAAATCACATATTACATCTGCAAGTCCAATACCAGGCGCAATTTCCACACTACCGCTAATTTCATGTATCTCGGCTTGAATTTTATTTTTATTCAAATAAGCTTGCACCAATACGGGATAGCTGGTAGCAATTTTTTTGCCAGACAAAAAACCTGGGCCGGTAAACGACTCGTTTTTCTTTACCGCAAAACTCAATCTGCATTTTCCAAAACCCAATTCATAGGCTACTTCCACTTTTTTAGCTTTTTCATACACGACATTCTCCCCTACAAAACCAATATCCGCCACTCCATCTTCTACGTATTGAGGGATATCATCGTCTCGTAAAAAGAACAATTCCAATGGGAAATTGGTCGCTTCTGATTTTAACTTGTTTACTCCATTGCCAATATCAATTCCAGATTCTTTTAATAATTTAATTGAATCATCGTGTAATCGTCCCGATTTCTGAATAGCTAATTTTAAACGCATCTTATTTTGATTTTATCTTTTTATTACTTGCTTCATTTCCTAAAAACTAAAAGGGCTTACTTGATAGTAAGCCCTTTGGTTAAATATAGTTACATACCTACACCCATAGCTTACCCCTTAGAGAGTAAATGACAATGATGTGTATGGTGGATGAATAGCATACTGCAAATTTACAACGCTTTTATAAATTACCCAACTAAAAAGAATAAATTTGATTAAATTCCCTTGAGAAGGCTTAAATCTATTACACAAACCATTGAATTTATGCGCATTTTGACCCTCCCCCTATTTTTCAGCTTCCTATCCTTGCCTTTTTGCTTCCCTATTGAAGCAGCAAAACCAATTGGGAAAAGGGCTACAAAGTCACTGTTTACCAATTTTCCAAACCAAAAAGGTGCCAGCAAAAAATTGGTATGGTCCGACGAGTTTAATACAGCTGGTTCCATTGATACCAACAAATGGGCTTTTAATATTGGCACTGGTGACGCTGGTTGGGGCAACAATGAATTAGAATATTATACCAAGAACAAAAAAAATGCAAGAATAGAAAAAGGACATTTAATAATTGAAGCCGTCAAAGAAAAAATAGGTGGCATGGAATATAGCTCGGCAAGATTGCTCACCAAAGGAAAAGCAGCATGGACTTATGGTCGTTTTGAAATAAGAGCAAAGTTGCCTAAAGGTGTTGGCACTTGGCCTGCCATTTGGATGTTGGGTAGCAATATTGATCAAGTGGGTTGGCCTACTTGTGGGGAAATAGATATTATGGAACATGTTGGAAAAAGTTTGAATGAAATCAATTGGTCTGCGCATTCTAAATTGTACAACTGGCCCAAGGGTACTCAAAAAACAGCCAAAGCCATGGTTGATCATGTGACCGATTCCTTTCATGTATATACCCTTGATTGGAGTAAATCCGCTTTGCAATTTTATGTAGACAACCAACTTTATCTCACCGTGCCAAATGAAAATAAATCAACCGATTACTATCCATTTGTTGCGCCTCAATTTTTGCTTTTAAACTTGGCCATTGGTGGTGGATTTGGCGGTCCAACAATTGACAATAGTATTTTTCCAGTTCGAATGGAAGTGGATTATGTAAGAGTGTATCAGTAAATAAAACTGCTTAATGTAATTCAAACCAAACTGGTTTCTCCTCGGCCCCTTCGGCATTGTAATTAAGGAACAACTCTTCTCCTTTTTTTATGTCCTTAATGGTAGTTATACTCATCGTTTCAGCTTCATAATCCATGTCATACCTGCAATTGGGGTCAATGGCATGATTGTATATAGAAATATATCCCAACCCAATGGCTGCACTTTTATGATCCTCCCCCCATTCAAAAATATAATCATATAATAAAGTCTCTTCCCATTTTGTTCGCTGAATATTGTCTACAACAATGACAGGCGCTATCTCAATAACAGTGCCGCTTGCAATGCGCTCAGTAGTAAAAACTCCTCGACCTCGACTTGGAGATGGGGCAATAGTAAGAATAGGCAGAATCATGCTATAAATATAGGCATCCTTTAGGATTTTTCTTACCTTGCACCCATGTCAGTTGAATTGGAATCAAAAGAAATTAATTTATCAGAGGTTTTTTTGGATATTTTATCCAAAAATGACATGCATCTATTAAGAGAATTCTTAGATGAACAAAACATCAGTGATGTAGTGGAATTGGTGAATGAATTTCCCGAAAACGAAGCTACCATCATTGATAATATGACGGTACATCGTGCGGTAAGTGTTTTTAAAATATTGGACATCAACCAACAAAAGGACATCATTAAAGAATTGCCAGCTCGTAAAACAGCTAAAATCTTAAATGAACTGCCTCCAGATGACCGTACCGACTTTTTAGAAGAATTACCCAAAGCCGCCATTCGAGATTTAATAAAATTATTAGACCCAGAAGAGCGTAAAATTACTTTATCCCTTTTAGGATACCCGGAGGACAGTGTGGGCCGTTTGATGACGCCCGACTATGTGTATGTTTATCCTCAGTATACAGTGGCGCAAGTCATTGACACCATTCGTAAATACGGAAAGAATTCAGAGACCATTGATGTGATTTACATCATTGACGAAAAAGGAGGACTGATAGACGACATTAGAATTAGAGATTTATTATTGGCTAAGCCAGAAGACATTGTTGCGGATATTATTGATGGTCGATTTGTAGCATTAAATGTATACGATGACCAAGAGCATGCTAGCCAAGTATTTAAAATGAACAACCGTACTGCTATTCCTGTAGTGGATGACAACGATGTATTATTAGGAATTGTAACCATTGATGATATCTTATGGGTAACGAATGAAGAATTTAGCGAGGATATGCAAAAAATGGGAGGTACCGAAGCCTTGAATGAACCTTATTTGGACATTTCTATCTTTAAGTTGTTTAAAAAAAGAATTACTTGGCTGGTGGTTTTATTTTTTGGTGAAATGTTTACCGCAACTGCCATGGGTTATTTTGAAGGAGAAATTAAAAAAGTAACTTTATTAGCACTATTTGTTCCGTTGATTTTATCCAGTGGTGGTAATTCAGGTTCTCAAGCATCTACGCTCATAATTCAAGCCATGTCAATTGGCGAAATTACCATTGCCAATTGGTGGAAGATATTAAGAAGAGAAATTACGAGTGGTTTATTATTAGGCGCCGTACTTGGTATCATTGGTTTTTTTAGAGTGATGGTTTGGCACAGTATTGCACCAGGTTTGTATGGAGAACATTGGATTTTAATTGCCTTTACAATAGGATTGACTTTAATAGGTGTTGTTTTATGGGGAACCATTATGGGATCGATGTTGCCTATATTATTAAAAAGATTGGGCGCTGACCCTGCCGCATCCTCTGCTCCTTTTGTGGCTACTTTAGTGGATGTTACCGCATTGGTTATTTATTTCACAGTTGCCCTATTAATATTAAGAGGCACTTTACTTTAATTGCACTTCCAAATTTGTTTTAAGAGTAGCATTCCATTCTTCTTTTAAGATACTCAACACAATTGAATCTCTTCTTGATCCATTGGGCATAGGTAAATGATTTCTCAACACTCCTTCGATGGTACAACCAATTTTTTGCATGGCAGCGATGCTTCTTTTGTTGTTGTTGTCTGCTCTAAATTCTACTCGGTCCAATTTCATTTGATCAAAAGCAAATTGCAACAATAAAAATTTGCAATGTTGATTGAATCCAGTCCCCCATACTTTTTTGCTATACCAAGTATACCCTAATTGGGTAGTTGCAAAGGTCAATTGCACATCGTAAAAACGAGTAGACCCTACAAAAGTTTTGGTTAATTTATCAAATACAATAAATGGATAAGCCGTTTTTTCGATTCTCGCCTTGATAGCATCTTTAATGTAATTTTCTAAATCGGCACTGTCTTTAATAGCAACCAAAGAATAGCTCCAAAGATCAGGTTCTTCCGTCACGTATTTTTCTAGTAAAGAAACATCTGCAAGCGCAAGTGGCCTTAGTAAAACACGATCGTTTTCTAAAGTATACTCCTGGGTAAAATTAAAATTTTTTAAGGCGCTCATTCATTAGATTATAAATGCTAATTTCGTTAAAAATGTTGAATTAGTGTAGTTCTTGTTCTTGAGTTGAACTTTAATTTATGAACGCAACTTAATATGGAAATAGATCAAATAAGAGAATATGCCCTCTCTCTTCCGGATACAGAAGAGTGCTTCCCTTTTGGAGAAGAAAATTTAGTGCTAAAGACCCAGGGGAAAATATTTATTATTTTGGATTTGATGGCACTGCCTTCAACCATGAATTACAAAGCCAATCCGGAGGACATTATTCTTCAAAGAGAAGCTTATCCCGACGCCATATTCCCTGGCTTTCATATGAACAAAAAACATTGGAATACGATGCATCTAAACAGACATGTTCCGTCTGCTACCATTCAAGAAATAGTACATACTTCCTATTCTTTGGTGAGGAAATAGCTGTTTATTGAACTTTACCAGGCCGTTTTTTTGAGCACATTTTTGTTTATCTTTAAATCTGTACCCTTTATGAAAGAAGCAAAGACAACATCAAAGCCTGGTAAAAAATTGGTCATCGTGATTGGTTCAATGGTGCTATTTTGCGTTTTGCAAATTTCATTCAATGCATTGGCTCAATCAACCGCGCCTTCCTCCAACTCCAATGCGTTTTGGGTTTGGCGATGGATGGGAAGATGGCACCCCATGGTCATTCATTTCCCAGTAGCTTTAATTTTATTGGCCACTTTGCTTGAATTTTTTACTTTAAAAAAATTTACTTCCCCCCTTCGTCCTGCCATTAAATTATTACTTACTATTGGAACCATCACTGCTTTTGTCTCCGCTTTACTGGGATGGATACTTTCAAAAGAAGGTGGTTATGAAAAAGAAGTTGTAAGTATTCATCAATGGGTGGGTATTGCTACTGCCTGTTTAGCAGGTATGACCTGGATGCTATTAAACAGCATTTTGAAAAAAAATCAAACTCAATTTATGATCGCCTACCGCTTTTTATTATTGTTAAGTGGATTGGGTATTTTGGTGGCAGGTCATTATGGAGCTTCTATTTCGCATGGCAAGGATTATTTTTCATCTACCCTTCCATGGAGTAAAGATTACGACGCAAGTACCAAAGGAAATTTTGATGTAACTGCTTTTAAAAATGATACAGCAAAATTAACCAAACAGCAAGCCATTGAATTAAATATTCAAGTGAGATCCATCTTGGCCCACAACTGTTATAAATGCCATGGTCCAGAAAAAATTAAAGGAGACCTTAGATTGGACCGTAGAGATATGATTTTTAAAGGTGGAGAAGATGGGCCCGTGATTGTTCCAGGGGACCCTATTGCTAGTGATTTGTTTAGACGCATTAGTTTGCCTTCCTCAGACAAAGATGCAATGCCTTCAAAAGGTAAAAAATTATCGGAAGCAGCTATTGCGATTATTAAATTCTGGATACAAAAAGGAGCTCCTTGGCCAGACAGTTCAGAAAAAAGTATTTTTAGAATAGCTGCACTTGCACCAAGGAATCCAGTATTGCCTCCTGTTACCAATGAACTTTCCAACCCGATTGACAGATGGGTAAATCAATATTTTTTAAAAAATAAAATAGTTTGGCCAAAGGTCGTGGAGGATAAAACTTTTTTTAAAAGAGTTTCCCTAGATATTGTTGGCTTGCTACCAAGCCCTGAGGAGCTAGAAAAATTTATTAAAGATACCCGCCCCAATAAAAGAGCCCTATGGATCAGAAAATTATTGGATCAACAAGATGATTACGCTACCCATTGGCTTAGCTTTTGGAACGATGCGCTTAGAAATGATTATACAGGCACAGGTTATATTACTGGAGGAAGACACAATATTACTGACTGGTTGTATACATCGTTGAAATCAAACAAGCCCTATGATCGTTTTGCTAAAGAACTGCTTAGTCCCAATGATTCGTCCAAAGGTTTTATTGAAGGAATCAAATGGCGTGGTGTGGTGAATGCAAGTCAAAGAACTGAAATGCAAGCCGCACAAAATGTCTCTCAAATATTTTTAGGGTTAAATTTAAAATGCACTTCTTGTCACAATAGTTTTATAAGTGATTGGAAATTGACAGACGCTTATGCATTTGCCAATATTTTTGCGGATAGCTCACTTGAAATTAATAGATGTGATAAACCCACGGGTAAATATACTGGCACACGAATGTTATGGACAACATTGGGCACGATTGATAGCAGCGCTACTCGAGCAGTAAAACAATCGCAATTGGCTACCCTGATGGTGCAAGCCTCCAATGGAAGATTTTACAGAACCATTGTAAATCGATTGTGGGCTCAAATGATGGGTCGTGGCCTGATAGAGCCTGTAGATGTGATGGACAATGAACCCTGGGATCAGGACTTGCTAGACTGGATGGCTTTTCAATTTCAGCAAAACAAATCGGACATGAAGGAGTTGCTCTATTTAATAACAACCTCTGCCACTTACCAATTGCCTTCTGTTGGATACAAAGATGCCAGCAAAATCTTCGCTCAACAATATCAATTTACAGGCATGTTGCGCAAAAGAATGACAGCAGAGCAATTCGCAGATGCGGCTGCTACTATTATAGGTCCTTTGTTTTCTGATTCCATGTTAATGTATCATCCAGCTCCAAGTCAAATTCTTAACAAGCCCAATTTTGCAAGAGCCGCATTGGTAAGCAATAATCCATTTCTAATTGCATTAGGACGACCCACTAGAGAAACCGTTACTACCAGCAGAGAATCTCAATCCAATCTTTTACAAGCACTGGAATTAACCAATGGCGAAAGATTCAACTCCATGATAAAAAAAGGAGCGCAAACCTGGAAATTAAAATATGTTAATTCGGATCGCATCATTAAAGAAATTTATGTTCGAGCCTTGGGCAGAGAAGCGCAATTAGCAGAATATCAAATTGCAAAAAAAATACTTGGTGAGCAACCAAGTCCATCATCCATTGAGGATTTGTTTTGGGCCATTTTATTATTACCAGAATTTCAAATTATTTATTAAATTCATCTATCAATAAATTGTTTTTATGAATAGCCATTGGGACAGAAGAGCATTTTTAAAAAAAAGCAGTGCTGCAGCAGTGGCTGCGCTTGCTGCCGGCGCCCCAATGGCCGGATTTTTAGCTGGTTGCAATCAAGGAAAAATAAAATCAACTGCTGATACTGTTATTTTACTTTGGATGGCTGGAGGCATGGCGCACACCGACACTTTTGATCCCAAAAAGTATACCCCTTTTTCCAAAGGCATGAAAGCCAATGATGTGTTGAGCACTTTTAAATCTATTCCCACTGCTTTGGATGATATTTATTTTTCTGAGGGATTGTCTGCAATTGGAAAAGTATTAAACAAAGGTACCGTCATTAGATCCTATGTAGCAGGAGACATGGGCCATATATTACATTCTCGACATCAATATCATTGGCATACTTGTTACAAGCCACCTCAATCGGTATTGGCTCCTCATATTGGTTCCTGGATAGCCAGTCAATTGGGACCAGTGAACAAAGTAATTCCTTCATTTATAGATATCGGTCAAAGATTTTCCTTAGGAGAAGGAGAAGAATTAAAAGCATTTCATACTGCTGGATTTTTAGGAAATGAATATGGACCATTTATTATTCCCGATCCAAGTGCAGGTTTAGAAAGTGTTAAACCACCCATAGGTATGAATATGAGTAGGTTTGAAAAAAGAAATCAACTTTACAATGAATTGATGAGTAAAAGCCCTATGGGAGAAATGGGCAGTGACTATCAAAAAGAGTCTATGAGACGTTCCATGGAGCAAGCATATATGTTATTAAAATCGCCAGAAGCTGCCGCTTTTGACTTGAGCAAGGAGCCTAAAGAAAGCTATGATATTTACAACACCGGAAAATTTGGCTTGGGTTGTCTGATGGCTAAAAGATTAACTGAAAAGGGCGCACGCTTTATAAGTGTAACCACCGAATACGAGCCTTTCAAAAATTGGGACACACACGACAACGGGAATACAAGATTGGCAGATATGAAAAAACAAATTGATGCTCCAATTGCACAATTGATAAAAGACTTGGATCAATCGGGTCATCTGGATCGTACCTTAATTATACTAGCCAGTGAATTTAGTAGAGATATGATGGTTGAAGGCCGACCGGACCTTAAAGTACAAGAACAAGTAAATCAACCAGACATTATACAAGAATTAAAAAATTATGGCATGCATCGTCACTTTACAGATGGATGTTCTATGTTGATGTTTGGCGGAGGCATTAAAAAAGGAAATGTATATGGTAAAACCGCCGATGAGCGCCCATGCAAAACCATTGAAAAGCCGATTAGAATTGAACAAATTCATCAAACCATTTATCACGCCCTAGGTATTCCAGAAGACACTCATTACTTAGTAGAAAAAAGACCATTCTATACCACCCCTGATGGATTGGGCAGAGCAGCCATGGATTTGTTTTCCTAATACATCTCATTCATCCAATTAATTTACTATTTTCCTTGTTTAACTGCCTGTCCTAAGGCTTAAAAATTAATAGTGTACCTTGCAGTCTATTATGAACACGAAATTTCAGGACTTAGGTCTTATAGCGCCCTTGTTGAGGGCCATTCAAGAAGAAGGCTACACAACTCCCACTCCTATTCAAGCAGAATCTATTCCCATTGTATTGCAAGGAAAAGATTTATTGGGTTGCGCACAAACAGGTACGGGTAAAACAGCCGCTTTTACACTTCCCATTTTACAATTATTGGTGTCCAATAAAACTGCAGAAAGAAGAAAAAAAATTAGAAGTTTAATTGTAACTCCTACAAGAGAACTTGCCATCCAAATTGGAGAGAGCTTTAATGCGTATGGCAGACATACTGGATTAAATTGCACCGTTATTTTTGGAGGCGTAGGTCAAGGCCCTCAAGTAACTGCATTAAGAAATGGCGTGGATGTAGTCATTGCTACCCCAGGTAGATTGTTAGATTTAATGAATCAAGGGCATTTGAATATTAGAGAAGTTGAAATATTTGTATTGGACGAAGCCGATAGAATGTTAGATATGGGATTTGTAAATGATGTAAAAAAATTATTGGCTGTACTCCCTAAAAAAAGGCAATCCCTTTTCTTCTCGGCTACCATGCCTCCCGAAATTGTAAGTTTGGCCAATACCATTTTATTTCATCCTTTGAAAGTAAGCGTTACTCCAGTTTCTTCTACGGTTGATATTATTGAGCAGTCGGTTTACTTTGTGGATAAAGTAAATAAAAATGCATTGCTGATCGAGCTATTAAAAAACACAGCCATCAAAACCGCCTTGGTTTTTACAAGAACAAAACATGGCGCAGACAAAGTAGTGAACTTGCTTACTAAAAATAATATTAAAGCAGAAGCCATTCATGGCAATAAAGCTCAGAATGCTAGGCAAAGAGCTTTGTCCAATTTCAAAGCACAAACCACCCGTGTTTTAGTAGCCACTGATATTGCAGCAAGAGGCATTGACGTCGATGACTTAGCGTATGTAGTAAATTACGAAATACCCAATATTCCTGAAACTTATGTACACCGTATTGGTAGAACGGGACGTGCTGGAGCCAATGGCACTGCCATTTCTTTCTGTGATGCAGAAGAAAGAGCTTACTTAAAAGACATTGAAAAATTGATTGCTAAAAAAGTTCCAGTCATCGAAAACCACCCCTTCCCTATGACCAATTTCAACCCCATTAAGGAAGCCAAACAACAAGGAAGAGGCAACTCAGGACATGCTAGATCAAAATCCATGAACAACAACGGTCAAAAAAGACGTTTTAGCAGTCCAAAACCCAATAGGTAATTATTATCTTTGATCAAATTAAAAACTGATCATGCGAAATTTACTAACCTGTTTATTGCTATCCCTAAGTGTTTTTGTATACGCCCAAGATACTTCTATTCAAAAAAGAGATTTAATTAGTAGTGCAAAATTATTTGATCTTAGTTTTACTACGAAGGAAATAGATACCTTGTATTCCGATGTAGTTGACAATTTAGCGAACTACAAAGCATTGCATTCATCGCCATTGCCCAATAGTGTTCCATTAAGCTTATGGCAATCTCCAGTATTGCCTGGCATGCACTTTAATGAAAAACAAATTCCAATCAACTGGAATTTAGACAACACAGTAAAACTGCCAACCAATAGAAATGATTTGGCCTTTTACTCTATTCAGCAGTTGGCGTCTCTTATAAAGAATAAAAAAATTACTTCTCTTGCACTTACTCAATTTTTTATTGACCGTATTAAAAAATGGGGTGACACCTTACAATGTGTAATAAGTATACAAGAAAATATTGCTTATCAACAAGCAAAAAAGGCAGATGAAGAAATTGCACAAGGAAAATACAGGGGTTTACTACATGGCATCCCTTATGGATTAAAAGATTTATTTGCAGTCAAAGGAACCAAGACCACTTGGGGTGCTGCGCCATACCAAAACCAAGTGATTGATGAAGATGCATTTGTTTATCTTAAATTAAAAGAAGCTGGAGCAGTATTGGTTGCTAAATTTACTTTAGGCGCATTGGCAATGGGAGACTATTGGTATGGAGGAAGAACTAAAAATCCTTGGAATTTAAAATATGGCTCTTCTGGTTCTTCAGCTGGATCCACTTCTGCTACTGTTGCAGGGTTAGTTCCTTTTGCCATTGGCACAGAAACCTGGGGTAGTATTGTTTCTCCATCCACTACTTGCGGTGCAACTGGTTTAAGACCCACTTTTGGAAGTATTAGTAGAACAGGCGCTATGGCATTAAGTTACAGTTTGGATAAAGTTGGACCTATCTGTAGGTCAGCGGCAGACGCAGCCATCGTGTTCAATTACATTCATGGAAAAGATGGCAAAGATGGAAGTGCGGTGAATAAACCTTTTAATTACGAGCCTACCAAAGACATTAAAAAACTAAAAATCGCTTACGCAAAAAATTATTTTGATAAAATAAAAGATACTTCAAGAAATGAATTTAAAGTTTTAGAAGTATTTAAAAAATTAGGCGTTCAATTAATCCCAGTTAACTTTCCAGATAGTGGGGTATACAATATTAATATAATGGATGTAGTCATTGGGGTAGAATGCGCAGCTCAGTTTGATGAAATGACAAGACTAAATATCGATGACCAACTTACAAGACAAACAAAAAATGACTGGCCCAATCAATTTAGAACCGCAAGATTTGTTCCAGCAGTAGAATATGTAAATGCACAAAGACACCGTTATACATTGATGCAAAAAGTAAATGAAGTCATGCAAAAGTATGATGCAATCATTTGCCCTTCAAGAGGAGATGGCAATCAATCTGCGATTACCAACTTAACAGGACATCCCGTTGTATGTATGCCTACAGGATTCGATAAAAGATTGAATTTACCTACTGGCATTAGTTTTGTAGGCAACTTGTATGACGAAGCGACTATTCTTTCCATCGCCAATACATTTCAAATCGCTAGTCCTTGGGACAAAGTACACCCCCCTTTATTTAAATAAAAAACAATTTAAAAATTAAATAAGCTTAGCCCGATCCCTAATTGCCATTGACGGGTTTTCCAAGTGCTTTGATCTTGAAGATTGGAAGAGAGTTGACTGGCAGAACCAATATTATTCATTCCGATTACATAACGACCATATAGAAAAAACCCACCGAGATCAATTTTAGCACCACCCACGATGGCAAATTCTCCACTGCTGAAAGCGGTTCTGGCGGCCTCTGTACCGTCTTTTTTTTGATCTAATAAAATACTGTATTGAGGTCCTGCTTGAATTATAAAACTTTTAAAAGGTTTGTATTGGGCCAACAAAGGAATGGCTAAATAATTCAAATGAAAGGTCTCGGGTTGTAAACTATGATTCACCAACAATTCCATTGGAGTGGGATTGGCTTCTAATTTAGTTTGAGACAAAATAGCTTCTGGTACAATACTAAATAAAGGACCGATACCAATTTGAGCAGTCACCCCTAAGTGATAAGAAGCAGAATTGTGATCTACATTTACATTGTCTACACTAGAAAAATTTTGTCCCACTTTAATACCTAGTGCAAATTTATCTTGTGCATGTGCATTCAATACAATACAGCTTATTAAAAGAATCGCCACTTTTTTCATACAATGAATATTAGGTATAAGACAAAATTAAATTTAAAAAACTATACCAATTCAATTAATGTTATTTCTGGAAGAATACCCACCCTACCAGGATAACCTAAAAATCCAAAACCTCTATTTACATACAACTGTTGGGAATCATTTTTATAATGCCCTGCCCATTGCTTGTATACCCATTGTACTGGACTCCATTTGAAATAAGGATTCTCCAATCCGAATTGCATCCCATGCGTATGACCCGAAAGCATCAATTGAACATTTGTATAGTTTGGAATCACTTCTGCCTCCCAATGACTGGGGTCATGACTTAATAATACAACCACTTCCTTGGCATCTACCCCTTGCATGGCCAGTTCCATTTTGCCGTATTTGGGGAATCGAGCTTTTGCCCCCCAGTTTTCTATACCCACCAAACGAATGGAATCATCGTTCTTTTTAATTAAGACATTTTCATTCATTAACAATCTCCAACCCAAATCCAGATGCACTTTTTTTAAATCCTGTAAGTTTTGTTTTTTTGCTTCTGGAGTATCCCAACGAACATAATCTCCATAATCATGATTTCCTAAAGTACTATACACTCCATAGGGCGCTTTCATTTGACCAAACACGCCCATCCAATCTTTCATCTCAGTAGCTCGATCATTGACTAAATCGCCCGTAAATAAAATCAAGTCTGCATTTTGTTTTTGAATCATCGCAATTCCTTTCATCACCGCTTCTTGGTCTTTTAAACTTCCGCTATGAATGTCACTGATGTGAATTATTTTGAAGCCTTTAAAACTTGCTGGCAATCCGTTCAATGCAATTTTTTTCTTGACCAATCTATACTTGTATTTGTTGCCAAATCCATAGAGCAAGGATAAAAATAAGGTAGACGAAAGTCCTACACCCAACCAACTCAAAAAAGTAGATCGAGGAATGCCTTTTTCAGTGCTTAAAAATTTTGCACCAACAGAAGAAGCCACTTGTCCCATGGTCCAAAATGCACCTCTTCGAAGATCATCCACTAAGAAAAAAAGAACCATAAAAATTTGGGTCAAAACCCAGCCAATTCCTATAGAAAAAATATACTGCTTAAAATAGGGATTGACAATATAAGGGAACAATAAAAAAGAGGCTAGACTTAGTATACACAAGGTCCAATAGAGGATGCCTATAAAGCTTTTTGTTCCTAGGGATGCAGATTGGAATAAGGACTTTAAAACAGCATAAATATAAAAGTCAATGAGAATCAATACCGTTAACAGGATGAAAATAAAAAGAGGACTTCGCATAGAATAATTTAAAACGCAAAATTAGGGCCAAAAGCCTCAGTAATAGCCAATTTAATCCCAAATTGTTACCATTTATCCCTTATTTTTGGCAGAAATTAAGGATACCCATTTTATGGCCAGAATTATAGGAATAGCGAATCAAAAAGGGGGTGTTGGTAAAACAACTTCCGCAATCAATATTGCGGCAAGTTTGGCTGTTTTAGAATTTAAAACCTTGCTGATAGATGCCGATCCTCAAGCCAATAGTACGACAGGAATTGGATTTGATTTACATAATATTACTACCAGTTTATACGACGGAATGATTAACCAAACTCCGTTAGCAGATATCATATTAAAATCGGAAATCCCACATTTAGACGTCATCCCTTCTCATATTGATTTAGTGGGCGCCGAAATTGAGTTGGTGAACTTACCCAATAGAGAAAATGTTTTAAAAGAATTGTTGGGCCCCATTAGAGATCAATACGATTTTATCATCATTGACTGTCTGCCCTCATTGGGATTAATTACGGTCAATGCATTGGTGGCTTCGGACAGCGTTATTGTTCCAGTGCAATGTGAATTTTTTGCCTTAGAAGGATTGGGCAAATTATTGAACACAATCAAGATTGTACAAAGCAGGTTAAATCCTCATTTACAAATTGAAGGAATTTTAATGACGATGTACGACGGAAGACTTCGTTTAAGCAATCAAGTAGTGAGTGAAGTAAGAAAGCATTTTGATGAAATGGTTTTCTCTACCATCATTCACCGAAATACGCGCTTAAGTGAAGCCCCAAGTGTTGGCAAACCTGTTATATTATATGATGCCGACAGCAAAGGCACCGTGAACTATTTAAATTTAGCAAAAGAAATTTTACAAAAAAATGGCATGACCAATATGAGTAATGCCGAGCGTATAATTGATTAACTATGAGCAAGAGTACACCCAATAAAGATCTCATTGGCAAAGGACTTCGCTCCCTATTGCAAAGCATTGATTCGGATTACAAAAATCCAGCAGCCAATAACAATGTGCCTTCTGCAGTAAAAGAGAAAGCAGTTGCAAGCAATCGTATTCCATTACATGATATTGTAGTGAACCCAAAGAATCCAAGAAAAGATTTTGACGAAAAAACTTTGAGAGAGCTTGCCAATTCTATTCAGATTCATGATTTAATACAACCAATCACTGTAGCACAGCTTACCAATGGCAAGTATCAGTTAATTGCTGGGGAACGCCGTTTTAGAGCTGCGAAAATAGCTGGCTTAACCGACCTACCCGCCTATGTGCGCATGGGGAATGACCAAGAATTATTAGAATTAGCACTGCTCGAGAATTTACAAAGAGAAGATTTAAATGAAATAGAAATTGCGTTAAGTTATCAGCGCATGATGGAAGATTTAAACTATACCCAAGAGAAAGTAGCGGAGCGCATGGGCAAAGACAGATCAACCATCTCCAACTACATTAGATTGTTAGAACTTCCTCCCAATATTCAAGCAGCGCTTCGCAATGGTAGCTTAAGTGTAAGTTTGGCTAAGATGCTCATTGGCAAAGAAGTGGACAAACAATTGTTTCTATTCAAAGAAATAGTAGAGAAAGGGCTAACCGTTCGTCAAACAGAGGACCTCATTAGGAAAATGAATCAAGCAGGCAAGAATAGCGCATTGCCAAGTACTTCGGCTCCTAATAAAAATCAGCTTTCGCCAGTATATAAAAAATTAGAAGATAAATTAACAAGTCATCTGTCTACCAAAGTGATTTTACAACACCAAAAAAACGGCAGTGGTAAAATTACCATCGAATACTCAGATTTAAACGGATTAAATAAAATATTAGAAGCAATGCAATTAAGCATCAGCTAGTAAGCATTTTTTATCATAAAGGAATTTACAGGATGAGGCAATTACTACTATTTATGCTGATTTTATTTTTTCAGCAAGCTGCCTGGAGCCAAGATTCTGCTTACCTCAAAATTGCAGACACCCTATTACATCATATTCCTAGCCGCGCCACCAAAAAATCGGCCATGATTCCTGGTTGGGGTCAAGCCTACAACAAACAATATTGGAAAATCCCTTTGGTATATGGTATATTGGCCATTCCTGCATCTACTTTTGTGTACAATGATGATTGGTATCAAAAAACAAAATTTGCTTATGAAGCAAGATTTAAAGAAAACAATGGAGATGCATCAGATGTTGCAAAAATAGATTCCAAATTAACCAATTTAAGTTTGGGCTCCTTACAGAGTTATCGAAATATATTTAGAAAGGATCGAGACTATTCTATTATGTGGTTTATATTGGCATGGGGCGTGAATGTAATAGATGCTACGGTATCAGGTCATCTGAAAGAATTCGACATCAATAATAATTTATCAATTAGGCTTAGCCCCTATATACAACCAAGTCAACAACAAACAGGATTGGCTTTGCAATTTAATTTCAAAGGCAGTCATACTAAATAGTCAAAAGTAAAAAAATGAAAATAGCACTTATTGGATACGGGAAAATGGGAAAAGCCATAGAAGAAATGGCGGTCGCAAAAGGACATGAAATTGTTTTAAAAATAGATGTCAACAATGCCCATGAATTTACCCAAAGCAATATTCAAAAAGCAAATGTTGCCATTGAATTTACGGGACCACACAGCGCTTTCGATAATATTTCAAAATGTATCGAATGGGGGGTGCCAGTAATAAGTGGTTCAACAGGTTGGCTAGAAAAATGGGATTCCATTACTGCCCTTTGTAACCAACACCAAGGATGCTTGGTGTATTCAAGCAATTATAGTATAGGGGTTAATTTGTTTTTTGAAATCAACCAACAACTCGCCTTGTTAATGGAGCCTTACCAAGATTATGATGTATCTATGACCGAATTACACCATACAGAAAAAAAAGATGCTCCTAGCGGAACGGCTATTAGTTTAGCAGAACAAATACTAAAAAAAATAAGTAGAAAAAATAAATGGGTAAATACAGCCTCTACTACCCCCAGCGATTTAGTGATCCATTCAGAAAGAATAGATCCTGCTCCTGGAACCCATACCATTAGTTATACTTCCCCTATAGATCGAATTGATATTATCCACACAGCCCATACTAGAAAAGGATTTGCTTCTGGGGCCGTGTTGGCAGCAGAATTTGCCAATAAAAAAAAGGGTATCTTTACTATGAAGCAGGTTTTAGGGCTTTAGCTTGTTAAAAAATAAAATAGCGTTGGATAGTTATGTTATCAAAAAAAACACAATATGCACTGCAAGCGCTCGCCTATATGGTAGAAAATCAAAAGGCAACCCCTATTCTCATTGCTGAAATTGCTGCCAAAAAAAATATTCCAATTAAATTCCTTGAAAATATATTATTAGAACTAAAAAAAGCAGGTTTTTTAGAAAGTAAAAAAGGAAAGCATGGAGGCTATTTATTTGCTATTCCCCCCAATAAAATAAAATTATCTGGCGTTTTTAGAATCATTGAAGGCCCTATTGCCATGCTGCCTTGTGTAAGTTTAAACTTTTACCAAAAATGTGCCGACTGCAACGAAAAAAAATGCAGCATTAATAAAGTACTCATCGAAGTAAGAGACAACACATTGGCTGTATTAGACAAAAGAACCGTAGCAGACTTATTTTTTAAAAAATAAAAATCAAATACCAATTAAATTACTAAACCTACATTTTATGAAAAGAATCTTATTTATTTTACTCGTATTGGGTACGCTTCATGGAACTGCACAAAGTATCATAGGCGGAGATAATATTATCAAAACGAATCTTTCATCCGATCTATTGAACAATTACAATTTAACTTATGAAAGAAGCTTGAATCATTTCATGTCTGTTTCCTTAAGTTATCGTTCCATGCCAAAATCTACCCTCCCTTTTAAATCTACTATTAGTAGTTATATCAATAACCCCAACATCAATTTGGACGATTTTAAAATTGGAAATACCGCAACTACTATTGAAGCCAGATTTTACTTAGGCTTACAAAAAATGTCAGGATTTTATATTGCACCTTATTACAGAATGGCCAATTTTGATTTGTCTGTTCCAGTAAGCTATACTTTTACGCCTGCTCCTATTCAAGGGGTTACTATACCACCAAAAACTGCAACAGCCCAATTAGATGGCAGTATTAATTCAAGCGCTTTTGGTGCCTATTTTGGTGTCCAATATCAAATATTTACCAAAGTGGTTTTGGATTTATGGATTGCTGGAGGTAGTTATGGAACTTCTACAGGAATTTTAAAATTCAATTCAACTGAAACACTCGTACCTCTTGCGCAAAATGCCTTACAATCTGCATTAGATCAAACTAAAATAGATCCATTTAAATTAAAAACCACTGTGAATGCAAATGGAGCCACTGCAGATATGTCTGGCCCATGGGCAGGATTCCGTGGATTAGGTTTAACTGTTGGTATTCGTTTTTAATGGGTCAGAATTCATTTAACTTTGTAATCGAAAATTTAAGCACATGATTCCTTCTTATTTACAAGATTTATGCAAGGCACAATCTTACGATGCCAATAACTTTTTTTTAATTGCAGGTCCTTGCGTGGTGGAGAATGAAGAATTGGTGATGGAAATTGGAGACAAAGTAGCTACCCTTTGTAAGAATTTAGGAATTGCCTATGTTTTCAAAGCAAGTTATAGAAAAGCCAACCGCACCAGTGCCAATTCATTTACAGGCATTGGCGATGATACCGGAATGGAACTGATTAAAAAAGTAGGTGCAAAATATAAAGTGCCCACTACTTCTGACATACACGCTCATGACGAAGCAGCCATTGCTGCCAATTTTATAGATATTTTACAAATCCCAGCTTTCTTATGCAGGCAAACCGATTTGCTTTTAGCAGCAGCGGCTACCCAAAAAATAGTAAACGTAAAAAAGGGACAGTTTTTAAGTGGCGCCTCTATGAAATTTGCGGTAGATAAAATTAGAATGGCAGGCAATGAAAAAGTAATGCTTACCGAAAGAGGGAATACTTTTGGATACCAAGATTTAGTAGTAGATTATAGAAATATTCCTGCGATGCAAGAAAATAAAGTTCCCGTAATTATGGACTGCACCCATTCATTACAACAACCCAATCAATTAAGTGGTGTTACAGGTGGAAATCCACAATTGATTGAAACCATTGCAAAAGCGGCCATTGCTACTGGTGCAGATGGTTTATTTATTGAAACACATCCGAATCCAGCCCAAGCCAAAAGCGATGGGGCCAATATGCTCTCCTTAGAAAAGCTTGCGCCCTTATTGGAAAAATTAGTTCGATTAAGAAGAGCAGTTTCGTAGAAACTGCGATGTGTAGATAATTACCTACTGCGATGTATAGGTAAGTACCTACTGCGATGAAATTAGAAATACTTCTAATACTTCAGCGGATTGCGCTTGGCCAATAGGATATAATTTTTGATGCTTCTTATGAAAGCCAATATCATATATATAATGACAGGAGAGCCAAAAGTTAAAAAGGAGATATAGATAAACCACAACCTAATTTTAGTACTAGCAATGCCCAATCTTTCTCCCATGGCTGTACAAACACCAAAAGCATGTAATTCTAAGAAATCTCTCAATTTTTGCATCGTGGGTAGTTTACATTCGTAGCCAAATTTATTGAAAAAAGTGGACATAAAGTGTATTTTTTGAGTCCAGCGGGTAGCATTTTGGCTTACCTTTGCAGCAGTTTTAACAACAAAATCTATACCTATGGCTTTTGATATCGAAATGATCAAAAAAGTGTATGCTGAAATGCCAGCAAAAGTGGAAGCGGCTCGTAAATTATTAGGTCGTCCCTTGAGTTTATCAGAGAAAATATTGTTCTCACATTTGCATAGCGATCAAAAATTAGAAAAATTTGAACGAGGTGGTTCCTATGTAGATTTTGGACCAGATCGAGTTGCCATGCAAGACGCCACTGCACAAATGGCACTATTGCAATTTATGCAAGCAGGTCGTCCCAAAGTGGCTGTTCCAAGTACGGTGCATTGCGATCATTTGATTTCTGCTAAAGTAGAAGCCAAACAAGATTTACAAGTAGCCACAGCAGACAGCAAAGAAGTGTATGATTTTTTAGCTTCTGTATCCAATAAATACGGACTGGGCTTTTGGAAGCCAGGCGCAGGAATTATTCACCAAGTAGTGTTGGAAAATTATGCATTCCCTGGAGGATTGATGATAGGAACAGACTCGCATACCGTAAACGCAGGTGGATTGGGTATGATAGCCATTGGCGTAGGTGGTGCAGATGCATGTGATGTGATGGCAGGACTTCCATGGGAATTAAAATGGCCAAAACTAATAGGAATTAAATTAACTGGAAAGTTAAATGGATGGACTGCTCCTAAAGATGTTATTTTAAAAGTAGCAGGTATCTTAACTGTAAAAGGAGGCACGGGTGCCATTGTAGAATATTTTGGAGAAGGCGCAACAAGTATGAGTTGTACTGGTAAAGGTACTATTTGTAATATGGGTGCTGAAATTGGTGCGACCACTTCTACTTTTGGATACGATGCAAGCATGAGTCGTTATTTACAATCTACAGGAAGAGCAGATGTGGCTACTTTAGCAGATGCTATTGCAGCACATTTAACTGCAGACCCTGAAGTATATTCAACTCCCGATAAATATTTTGACGAAGTCATTGAAATTGATTTGAATACTTTAGAGCCGCATTTGAATGGACCTTTCACTCCAGATTTAGCAACGCCTATTTCAAAAATGAAAGAAGTGGCTGCCGCCAATGGATGGCCAACTAAAATCGAAGTGGGTTTAATAGGAAGTTGTACCAATTCCTCTTATGAAGACATTAGCCGCGCAGTAAGTTTGGCCAAACAAGTTTCAGAAAAAGGATTGACCATGAAGTCTGAATACTTAATTACACCAGGCTCTGAACAAGTAAGATATACCATTGAAAGAGACGGCTTCTTAGATGTGTTTAGTCAAATTGGTGCAAAAGTATTTGCCAATGCTTGTGGACCTTGTATTGGAATGTGGGAACGTGTAGGTGCAGAGAAAAAAGAAAAAAATACCATTGTACATTCTTTCAATAGAAACTTTGCAAAACGTGCCGATGGCAATCCCAATACTTTTGCTTTTGTGGGTTCACCTGAACTCATCACTGCGCTAGCCATTGCAGGAGATTTAAATTTTAATCCATTAACAGATACTCTTACTAATAACAAAGGAGAGCAAGTAAAATTAGACGCCCCTACTGGTCATGAATTGCCAGTAAAAGGTTTTGCTGTTGAAGATGCAGGCTATCAAGCACCAGCAGAAGATGGTACTAAAGTAACCATTGCAGTCGATCCAAGTTCTAAGCGTTTGCAATTATTGGATCCTTTTGCAGCTTGGGAAGGAACCGATTTGAAATCACTAAAATTATTAATTAAGGCCAAAGGCAAATGTACTACCGATCATATTTCTATGGCAGGTCCTTGGTTAAAGTTTCGTGGACACCTAGACAATATCTCTAACAACTTATTAATAGGTGCGGTGAATTTCTATAATGAAAAAACAGACAATGTTAAGAGTCAAGTAAGTGGAAATTACGATACCGTTCCAAATACACAAAGAGCTTATAAGGCTGCTGGGATTGGCACAATTGTAGTGGGAGACGAAAACTACGGAGAAGGATCTTCACGTGAACACGCAGCCATGGAACCACGCCATTTGGGAGTTCGTGTGGTATTGACCAAATCCTTTGCTCGCATTCATGAAACCAATTTAAAAAAGCAAGGCATGTTGGCATTGACTTTTACCAATAAAGCGGATTACGATAAAATTGCAGAAGATGATACCATCGATGTAAATGGACTTACTCATTTTACACCAGGAAAACCATTGGAACTCGTGTTTACGCATAAAGACGGGTCTTCTGACACCATTCAAGCCAACCATACTTACAACCAACAACAAATTGAGTGGTTTAAAGCAGGGGGCGCATTAAATATCATCAGAAAACAAGTTGCAGGATGATTTTTATTTAGTAGGCTTTAATCAAATTTAAAGCCTACTAAATAACCTTCTTATGATTTTTAAAATCCCTCTAATGATTTAGAGGGATTTTTTTTATCTTTAAATTATGATAAACACCGCACTCGTTTCATTTGGAGTAAGTGGCAGACTTTTCCATGCTCCTTTTATTGCTACCAACCCTCATTATAAATTAATGGGAAGCTGGGAAAGAAGTAAAAAAAATATTCAAGCAATTTATCCAGAAGTAAAGTCCTATGAGACTTATGATGAAATCCTAAATGACCCTAGTATTCATTTAGTAATTGTAAATAGTCCCAATGATACTCATTACGACTATACCAAACGCGCATTATTGGCTGGCAAACATGTGGTTACCGAAAAAGCATTCACGGTGACTGTTAAAGAAGCCGAAGAGTTAGACGCGTTGGCGCAAAAATTAAATTTAAAATTGTGCGTGTACCAAAATCGTCGTTATGACGCCGATTTTTTAACCTTGCAAAAATTAATTGCAGAAGATAAAATTGGTGAATTTTTAGACATTCAAATTTCATTTGAAAGATACCGAACAACCTTAAGCCCAAAAGTGCATAAAGAAATAAACACCCCTGGATCGGGTGTATTGTTTGATTTAGGGCCGCATGTAGTAGACCAGGCTTTACTTTTAGCTGGCATGCCCACTGCAGTATTTGCTGATATTAGAAAAACTAGAGCTGTGGGACAAGTAGATGATTATTTTACCCTTCTACTCTATTACCCTAACTACCGAATATTGTTAACCAGCGGTATGGTATATATGCAACAACTACCTGCTTATAAAATTTATGGCACAAAGGGTTGTTTTATTAAACAAAGAGCCGATGTGCAAGAAGATGATTTGATGGCAGGAAAAAAACCTACAACGCCTCATTGGGGCGTCGAACCCACTGACAAATGGGGGGTTTTAAGCACCGATACAGATGGCGTTATAACTACTGAAATCATCCCAAGCTTAGCAGGTGATTATGGGGTGTTTTATGAAAAAATGGCCTACGCTATTAACCACAATGAGCCAGTTCCCACAACTGCAAAACATGGCACTGATATCATTTGCATATTAGAAGCAGCCAGAAAAAGCTTTGCAGAGAAAAAAGTAATAACACTTGAATAGTTTTTATTTCATTGTTTACTGGTTTAATTCTTTTTAATATGGCGCACCCTTATGTAAAAAAAATAAGTAATGTATTTACTGCCCACAAAAATGCAAGTAAAGCGAAGGGGGCCAAGGCCTATATGTTAAATCAATTTGAGTTTTTTGGAATAGCCACCCCTTTAAGACGAACTATTAGTAAGGATTTTTACAAATCTCATCCCATAAAAAATCATGCCGAATTAAGTTTAATTATTAAGGAATGTTTTGCTGAA
>CANCSS010000003.1 GCA_947380905.1 Chitinophagaceae bacterium
ACTGCGTGAGGAAAACACCCCCTGAATTCGACTGAAATCGGTTGATTTCGGTTTTGTGAAAACATAACTATCTACAAATCAACGCCTTCATTTTCTCAAAAAATCTTCATAACCCTGAGGTCCCGGGTTCAAATCCCGGTCTCGCTACAAAAGGGGATAAATAAGCAGCAGATTGGTTTGTCCCCTTTTTATTTTCTTATAACTGTTTAATATTCATTGATTTAATGGTTAATTCAACGAAAATGTAGGCGTTCTTTAATTTAATTGTAAATTTGCTTTTACAATGAATAAGATACAATACAATACAAAACAAGACCTAATGAGCGCTATCTCTGACAACAGAGATATGATTAAATCATTTGGGGTAAATGGTTTGGGTATTTTTGGATCCTTTTCTAAAGGAACTGCTGTTGAAACAAGTGATGTTGATTTATTAGTTGATTTTATTCCAGAAAAAAAGAGCTTTGATAACTTTATGGATTTGTCATTCTTTTTGGAAGGATTGTTTGGCAGAAAGGTTGAACTAGTTACTCGACAATCATTAAGTAAACATATTGGCCCACATATTTTAAATGAGGTAATTAATGTCAGCCTCTAATCTTGAGTTGGTTCGTCATATTTTGACTGAAACAGCTTTTATTATCCAACACACTGATAAAAAAACTAAAGAGCAAGTTATTGAAGATGAAGTGCTTTGTCGAGCTGTTGTTAGAAGCATTGAAATTATTGGGGAAGCATCAAAAAAAATTGATGAGGAATTTAAAGCCAAACATATTCATATTGAATGGAAGAAAATGGCTGGTGCAAGGGATAAGTTAATTCATGATTATTTCGGAATCGATTATGATATTGTATGGGACATCATTCAAAATAAAATCCCAGATTTGGATCATTTTTTAAATCAGTTATTATAACTGGTTTGTAGTAATTAAATTTCCTTATAAACTAGCACTTTCTTTTTATTCAGCCCTTCTTTAAAATAAGGGTTCTTGATAGCCTGCTCCTCTAATAAGTCTACTGGACGATTAAATATATCTTGTAAGGAGAACCTAAAATCAAAGTAGTTATCTGCATAGTCCTTCACATCTATTTCCTTAAAATCAACGATTAAGTCTATATCGCTATTGGTATTAAAATTGGAAGTTAGGACTGACCCAAAGGCATACAAGCTCCTTACTTTGTGGTTAGCACAAAGCGCATTTATTTCATTTTTGTATGCAGATAGCGTGTTCATATTTCTATTAGGGGACAAATTTACTTTTAATTTCTTTGCCTCTTCTTCTTCTTGATGGATTTACTCTTCAACCATTGTGCTTGTTTCCTTGCTTTCTCTATGGTAACTGGAGGCTGTTTCGATAAGATGATGCTGCACAACTTGGCTCTTTCTACAAATGATATATTCAAATTCATAAATTAAAATTAATGTTTTCTGTGTGAGGAAAACACCCCCTGAATTCGGTTCAAATCGGTTGTTTTGAGATCTATATATAGGCAAATTCATTACACTATGAGCCGATTAGGTCGACTTATCGGCTCATAGATTTGATTTACATGATCCGAATTGCTATAGCTTTTAGATCATTCATTTTTTCTTAAATGACTGATTATCAGTATAATAATATTTTATCGAACATAAATCACTACTTTATCGATCAATTATTGTGTTTTTTGATTGATAAATCATATTTTTATGATTGATAAATTACAGATGCCAAAGAAATCAAATAAAAGACAGAATGATATTATTCAGTTTATAAAGAATAATCCTAACTGTACTTCTCTAGAAATACTCGAAGGGTTAAAGCTGGAAATGAGTATAGTAACACTTCGTAGAGTGTTGCAAGAATTAAGTGCGAGTAGTTTAATTAATGCTTTAGGGGAGCTGAAAAGTAGGAAGTACATAATAAGTAATTCATATAATGTTATTGGGCCAATAGATGTTGATCAGTATTTTAAAAAAGAGATTGATGAAAGAATTATTCAAGATAGCTTTAATCACGTATTAATTAAAGATACACTTAGAAGTATCTCCATATTTACAAATACAGAACTTGATTTTTTAATTATTTTACAAGAGAAGTTTACATTAAATGCTTCAAAATTATCCAAAAGTGAATATAAGAACGAATTAGAAAGGTTAGCAATTGATTTAAGTTGGAAATCTTCTCAAATCGAAGGGAATACTTATTCTTTACTAGAGACTGAAAGATTATTAAAAGATAAAGAGACAGCAGCAGGAAAGACAAAAGAGGAAGCTTCCATGTTATTGAACCATAAAGAAGCCCTTGATTTTATTATTAATCAGCCAGATTATATAAATCCATTAAAAGTTTCAAGCATTGAGGATATTCATAGTATATTGGTAAAGGATTTAGATATCACAAGAAATATTAGGAGCAGGAGAGTGGGGATTTCGGGTACAAACTATAAACCCCTTGAAAATGAGTTTCAAATTAAAGAAGCGCTTGAGTCAATGTGCAATCTTATCAATTCAAGAAATAATGTATTCGAGAAAGCATTATTAACACTGGTGCTTATCTCTTATATTCAACCATTTTCAGATGGGAATAAAAGAACTGCTAGGATTATAAGTAATGCAATTTTAATAAACAATCATTACTGTCCTATTTCCTTTAGGACTATTGATTCAATAGATTATAAGAAGGCTATGTTGATATTCTATGAACAAACCAATATCAATCCGTTTAAAAATGTTTTTATTGGTCAATTTGAATTTGCGGTAAATACTTATTTCTAAATAATTGATAACCCTGCGTGAGGAAAACACCCCCTGAATTCGGTCAAAATCGGTGGTTTTCAGTTTTGTGAAAACATAACGCATTGCAAATCAACGCGTTCATTTTCTCAAAAAATCTTCATAACCCTGAGGTCCCGGGTTCAAATCCCGGTCTCGCTACATGAAAATCAAGGACTTACGTTAAATCGTGGGTCCTTTGTTGGGTCATGTAAACACCATTCTAAAACGTACTATTTAAAGTAACTTTATAATCAATTTTTGAATCATGGTACAAAGTAATTACGAAAGAATAATACAATTGGCTGATGAAGTATTTTCAAGCCGGACTGATCCTGACCAGCTAAACGTAGATGAAAATGTGATGGAGCACTTACTGCTGATTCATCCCGATACAATGTCTGAATATGATGATGGAAATGGTCCTGTTTGTTGGATTTTATGTATTCCCACAACACTAGATTTAATGTCTAAATTTATTGATCAAAAAATATCAGAAAGGGAGCTTTATGAATTAACGCCACTGAATTCAAAATATGAAGCAATTTATTTGTGTTCGGCTTTATTATTGGAAGAGTTTCGTGGCAAAGGAATTGCCCAAAACCTAGCTATTAAAGCAATAGAAAGTATTAAAATAGATCATTCCATAAAAGCGCTATTCTTTTGGGCTTTCAGTAAAGAGGGGGAAAAGCTTGCAGAAAAGGTCTCCGGTTTAATTGGTTTACCATTGTACAAACGTTAAGTATAGTCTATCTAATCAGAGGAAATTCATTTATCTATATTTAGATCGATTGCTTTTTGTAATTTTTTTTCAATTACACCTGCTATACAAGCAACTACAATAGATAAAAAAGTAGTTAAAATACTAAGTGATATAAAACCAGCAGGATCATCTTCTTTATTATGAAATAATATTATGAATATACCTGCAGATAATATAAAAATGCTAAATAAAATGGCGCAATACTTTATAATCTTTAATTCTCTAACAGCAATTAATGAAAATATTTTATTTTGTCCATAGTATCCTAGTATTTTGAAACTTTTATATAAAGCAACAAAGAAAGGTATAGAAGCTATATATCCAAATAATATAAATGGATCAGCATAAATTTGGTAAAGGTCTAAATTGACTGCCCTTCCCTCAGTAAGGGGCACCCGAATTAAAAAACCAATCACCACAATACCAAAAATGATGATAAGAGACCGAAGAAAAATTAAAGTAGTCTTTTTCATTTTATATTTTTATACTTCAATAATTAAATGTCCAGCTTCCTTCTTCCACCTCGGTTTCCAATTCTCCTACATCCCATCCACAATAGCCAATAAAAAGTTGAATTTCTTGTTTATTGGCACCCCTGATATTGATGGCTTCGATCACTTGCCCCATATTACCACCCAAATAAAGACCATTGTTTATTTGTTCTCCGCCATCAATGAGATCGGGTCGCTTGTGCAACACAAAGATATGATCTCTATCAACGGGGCCGCCATCCATTAGTGGAAATGGTTTACTGTGATTGAATTCAATTAGTTCATGCAAGGATTTTTCAAAAGATTTATTCGTTACAAACCCAAGACTTCCATCTTCATTGTGTTGAACGAGCAGAATGATTGTATGCTCGAAGAAACTGCCAATCAATGCGGCAGTGCTTCTGATATAAACTCCGGCTTTTAGATCCATCATATTCTATTTTTCAGATATGCCAATGTACTTTTTTAATTCTGTTTGATTTTCTGCTTGCTTTATTAAAAAGTCTGCTACGTCTGCCCTATTGATTCCTCCTATATTAATTCCTTTGAATAACTTGTTTTCAACACGGTATTTTTCTGTCAATTCCTTATCTAATAATCTTCCTGGCCGCACCACTGTCCAATTCATATCTGAATGAGTGATAATTTCTTCCATTTTAGTTTTGTCAGCATATACGTCTTTTAACAAGTATTTTAAAAACAATTTTATTAACCAAGAAACATAATTTTTACTTTCTCCAGCTCCAAATCCAGTCACGAAAATAAATGGAACATCTATTTTCTTCTCCCTGTTTATTTCCACAATTAATTTAGCAAAATCTGAAAATAGGGTAGTAGTTTTCATATTCTTACTAGTTCCTATTGTTACAATTATAGCTTCTGTATTTTGGATTGAATTTATTAAGTCAGCTTTATTGGTTGCATCACCAAGTATCATTTTTAACGATTTTTTCTCTTCGATCCCAATTTCAGATCGAGAAAGGGTCGTTATCGTATGTTTTCTATTTAATCCTCTTTTTACAGTTTCTAGTCCTATTCCACCCGAGGCTCCTATTATAGTTATATTCATTTTACTTTTTTTTAATTTTTTTATTGCATTACAGTAGTTTATTACTAAAAAAAGGGTAACTACTTTATAATGTAAAGTAATGGATGTAAATTACATTATTAAATCTCAAAATTATGAATAGAATTCAAGTAATTTTAACGCTAGATATGGAAAATTTACCAAGTAATTTTCCTGTTGTATTAAAGCAGGAGCAAGAAAATTAGTTGCAAAATGGAAAGAGCAAGGAATTTTGGAGCATTTGTTTTTAAGACAGGCGAAAAATGGCGCAGTTTTAATTTTTAAAGATGTAGAAGAAGAGCAGGTTAAAGAACTGATGAAAACGCTTCCATTTTATACATTAAAAAAAAGTGTTGAATATTTTAATTTGATACAACAATTTTGATTTACTGAACTTTAGCTAAATAAAATAGCATACCTCTGTGTGAGAAAAATACCCCCTAAAATCAGTTCAAATTGCTTGATTTTAAATCATGAAAACTTAACTTTCAAGAACTCAATATCTTAATTCTCTAAAAAATCATAATTCTCTTGCGGCCATTAGTTTAAATTCCATCTATTTAAATATATTTGTTGATCAAACCATACAAAATGAATAAAAGTCTTTTGATAATAGTAGTAGCTTTTATAGCAATGAATACAAATGCTCAATTTAAAGATCCAGAGCAAAAAATAATGAATGCAGAAGCTAGAAAAGGAGTGGGAGGTAACTTCATTAAATTAAGTGATGGTATTACCCATTATGAAAAAGAAGGTATTGCAAAAAATGGTGTTGTAATACTTGTTCATGGTTTTAGTGTACCTTATTTTATTTGGGACGGTTTTTTTGAAAATTTAGTAAAGGAAGGATTTCAAGTAATTAGATATGACGAATATGGTAGAGGGTATTCGGATAGGCTCAATAAAGAATACACATCAACAGTTTATTCTCAACAAATATTTGATTTAATTAAAGGACTATCAATTAAAATGCCAGTAAATTTAATTGGGGTTTCTTTTGGAGGAATTGTAAGTACAAATTTCACCTTAACCTATCCAACCCTAGTTAAAAAGCTCGTTTTAATAGACCCAGCAGCTGGTAGAAGTACTATTACTCTAACAGAGCAGGCATTAGATGAAATGATGGGAATTAACTCTGAAAAAAGAGCGCTTGGTCAATTAGATGATTTTAAATATCCAGCAAATTTCCCCAACTGGGTTAGCCATTACAAAGTACAAATGCAATATAAGGGTACACGAAAAGCTTTAGTCTCAACACTTTTCCATTATGATTCAATACCTAATTTAGATCGATATAAAAGCTTACAAAATTTACAAAAATCAACTTTATTAATATGGGGTACAGAAGATCATGCCGTACCATATAACTATAGCGATTCTATAAGATCGGTATTAAATGTTCAGTTCTTATCTGTTTCAGATGCTGGACATTTGCCTTATCTTGAAAAACCAACATTGGTTAACAAGAAGGTGGTAAGCTTCTTAAAATGGAATTGATGAGCTATTAAATTTATTTTTTTATAATTGTTTAAACAAAACATTGCTGAATTAGTTTAAAAACAGTTAATTTTTTGTTTTATTTATTAATAGTAGTGAATAACATATTAAAATAAAGTTAATAAAGTTATACTTTTGCAAATGCTATTAATTAATAGAAAATGCCTTTTCTTACTCATCTTATTTATTATTGGAGTTACTCAATCAATTCAGGCGCAAGAAAAGACTACCGTAAACGGAACTGTAAAAGATAAACTAAGCGGTGAATCTATTATTGGTGCAGTAATTAAGATTGATCAACTTGCTAACGTAGTTGTAACTTCAAATGAATATGGATTTTTTGCAATTTCGTTACCAAAAGGTAAATATGATTTAAGAATTAGTTTTGTCGGGTTTGAAGAAAAAAAGGTTCCAATTTCTTTAAATGGGCCTTTGTCTATTTCGATTTTTTTAGAAAGCAAGAATCAACTTGCAGAAGTTGTGGTAGAATCAAAGAGAAAGGATGATAATTTGATTAAAGCCCAGATGGGAACGGAGACCCTAAATATGAAGTCCATTAGTAAGGTGCCCGTAATATTTGGTGAAAAAGATGTTTTAAAAACAATCCAATTACTTCCAGGTGTAAAATCTGCTGGTGAAGGGAATAGTGGTTTTTATGTAAGGGGCGGGGCGGCAGATCAAAATTTAATATTGCTTGATGAAGCACCAGTCTATAATGCATCTCATTTATTGGGATTTTTTAGCACGTTCAATAGTGACGCCATAAAAGATGCTACCTTAATTAAAGGCAACGCGCCTGCACAGTATGGCGGCAGGTTATCCTCGGTATTGGATGTAAAGATGAAAGAAGGAAATAATAAACATTATACTGTTAATGGCGGACTTGGTTTAATTAGCAGCAGATTAAGTATAGAAGGGCCTATTCAAGAAGATAAATCTTCATTTATTTTATCTGGTAGAAGAACTTATGCTGACGTTTTTTTAAAGGCAAGTGATAAATTTAAGGATAACATTTTATACTTCTATGATTTTAATGCAAAAGCAAACTATATAATAAACGAAAAAAATAGAATTTATTTTTCTGGTTATTTTGGTAAAGATGAATTGGGTTTAGGGAGTAGTTTTGGAATTAATTGGGGCAATAAAACAGGAACTGTTCGTTGGAATAGAGTTATTAATAATAAATTATTTTTAAATACTTCCTTTATATATAGCGACTATAGTTATACTGTTGGTTTAAAAAATGGCGAAACTAACTTTAATGTTAATTCAAATATTAAGGACGCAAATATTAAGCAAGACTATACATTTTATATGAATCCAAAAAATACTATTCGTTTTGGTTTCAATTCTATTTTACATACCATCACGCCAAGCATTTTTAGCGGTACAGTAAACAATAGCGTAAATAAAGTGGGGCGAAATGGGCTTGAGAACGCTGTCTATTTTAATAATAATTTTAAAGCCAATCAGCAACTCACATTTGACTATGGATTCAGGGCATCTGCTTATTCAATTATGGGTGGCGATGTTTACAATTTATACAATGGCAATGAAAAAACTTCGTCTATTTTATTACAAAAGAATTCTTTCGGTAAAACTTACCTTAATCTCGAACCAAGATTCACAAGTAATTATAGGATAAATGATTTTAGCAGCGTAAAAATAGCGTATGCTCGAAATGTGCAGCATTTACATTTGCTAAGCAATTCCACTGCTTCAAGTCCTTCTGACCAATGGATTGGAGATTCCTATAATATTAGACCTGAATTAGCGGATCAAACTAGTATTGGGTACACTAGGAATTTAAAAAATAATACCTATGAGCTTGGGGCGGAACTATATTATAAGGAAATGCAAAACCAATTAGATTATAAAGATGGGACCAATATTAATACTATTGCAGATGTGGAAAGTGCCTTATTATATGGTATAGGCCGTGCCTATGGTTTTGAATTATTGGCAAAAAAGAAAACCGGAATACTTTCTGGATGGATAAGTTATACTTTGTCTAAAACAGAAAGAAAGATTGAGGGTATTAACGGGGGTAATTGGTACAATGCTAAGCAAGATAGAACACATGATATTTCTATTGTAACTATTGTCGAACTTAATCCAAAATGGTCAGTTTCTGGTGTATTTGTGTACAATACTGGCAATGCGGTTACCTTTCCTACAGGTAAATATTCTTTGGGAGGGCAAACAATTTACCAATATGCCAATCGTAACACTAACAGAATGCCAACGTATCATAGACTTGATTTAAGTGTTACTTATGAAAATAGGGATAGAAAAAAACATGAAACCTCTTGGAACTTTAGCTTATACAATGTTTATGGAAGAGAAAATGCTTATAGAATATCATTCCAAGATGACCCCTTAGATAATACAAAAACCCAAATTGTTCAAACAGCATTATTTAGATGGGTTCCAAGTGTCACCTATAATTTTAAATTTTAATGAAGTTACATTTCAATATAGTTATCTATTTATATTGTTTAATTATGCTTTTTACGAGCTGTGATAAAATAATTACACTTCCATTTACAGATAATGATTCTAGGGTTATAATTGAAGCCAACATAACAGATCAATCTGGACCTTATATAGTAAAGCTTTCAAGATCTATTAATATTGACCAATCTAATATATACCCTGTTATTGACAATGGGACTGTTATTATTTCCGATAATACGGGTGTCAAGGATACACTAAAATATTCAAGTGTAGGAATTTACAAGACAAAATTAATTCGTGGGGTGTATGGAAGAACCTATTCTTTAGAGGTTACAGTAGATGGCAAAAAGTATACAGCACAAAGCACAATGCCAGATAAAGTAAATTTAGATAGCCTAAGAATCAATACTTTTCCAATAAATGGTAAAAATCAATACAGCATCATTCCTGTTTTTACGGACCCTTTAGAACTAGGCAATAGTTATCGTTTCATTCAACAGATTAACGACACTTTGGATAATAATTATAATATATTCAACGATAATTTGAACAATGGGAAAATAAATCAACGACCATTAGGCCCCCCAAAAAAAGATATTTCAATTAAAAATTTCGATATTATTACAGTAGAAATGCAATGTATAACTACATCCGCTCAATTGTATTATTTTACCCTTAGTCAACAAAGTGGAGCAGGGCCTGGTGGAGGAACAGCACCAACCAATCCGCCTAATAATATTGTTGGCGGGGCGCTAGGGCTATTTTCGGCCCATACTTCTCAAACTAAAACAATTCGAATACCAAATTGATCTACAAACCCTGAGCAAGGAATGAATATACAACTAGGGCATATCATGTTACAGATATAGATAAACTTACTAATTTAGATTGGCTTTTTTAAAATATACATGCCTCTATATTCTTGTTTCATTAAATGAAAAGTAGCATCCGATAATCTAAAAGAACCTACTAACTCATAGCCCATTTTTGCATAAAATTGCATAGCCAATTGGGCGGTATCCATGGCCTTTAAAAAAATATATCTTTTTTGATAGGATTTAGCAATGTCAAAAACAAAATTCATTAAGTAAGTTCCTAGCCCCTTGTTCACAGCTTTGGTATCTATATAAATTCTTTCTAATTCAATACCCTCTTTTTTATCGCCACCTTCTATGGCTGCATCAATATTAATTTTTAAGTAACCTACTGGCTTATTATTTATATAGGCTATATAATGCAAACAGTTTTCATCTTCTATTTCACTTTTAATTTTTGAAACTGGATATGCAAATTCATTAATATACCAATCCATTCCACCTACTAACCATAAATGTGCATAATGATGTACATAAATACTTTTAGCCAAACTACTTAAAGCTTCGGCGGATCTGCTATCAATTTTTTTTATTTCTATTAATTCCAATGCTGCTAATTATTATCTTTTTCTATTTGTCGAAATTGCCATTTTTTCTTAGCACATTTACCTTTAACGGTATCCCACTTTTTATAACCATTATTGGTTTTTCAATGGTGTTTAAATCTTGAATTGGGTTTGTATTGTAAATCACTAAATTAGCGATTTTACCTGATGCGATTGAACCGTACATTTTTTCAATTTTTAAATTAACAGCTGCATCTATAGTTGCAGATTGCAATGCTTTTAAATTACCCATTCCATTATTTGCAAATAATTTAATTTCACGATGAAGTGTACTAACACCTGCCGCCACATCAGTACCTGGTAATAATTTTACACCCATTTTTTCATATAATTGAATTTCAGTATTAATTTCTTTTTGAAATATTTTAAAATCATCTAATGACCATTTTACACCAAATCTAGAAATTCGATCTTGAAGCGCTTCAGACCAATTAGCTGCCTCATCGTCAATTAAATTTAAGGGTGTTTTAAAAGGTCTACTACCTAATTCACCCCAGGCCATTGTTGGGTCAAACCACCCTTTAGCTGCAACAAGAGCTTCAATACTATTTTTATTTCCATCCATAGAAAGGTAATGACTAAAATTATTCATACCACAGGTTAAGGCATATTCTATTGATACATTATTTGGCAAATGCCCTGCCATTAAAAAATTTCTTTTTTTAGCTTCAATTCCAATAAATTTTAAAGTAGAAGAATCAACTGCTCCATAAATTTTAAATCCACTTAATTTTAAACTATCAAAATAGGCAGCTACTTTTTTGACTTCGTCTTCTGTATTAATTTGTATATTTCCAAAAGAACCTTTTGCCTTACCATCAATTAAACCAAATAAAAATAAATCTACGCCAATATTTTTCTTTTTATCAATTGCATTTCTAAGTTGTACTTTTATTTCTAAGTCACCACCCATTTCTCTTGCTGAAGTAACCCCACCAGATAACATATTTATTAATTGATTTGGATAGTAAATATGTGCATGCATATCGAATAAGCCAGGGGAGACAACCTTACCTTTAATATCAATTGTTTTAATATTCTTATTTATATAATAACTTACAGGATGCATATTTTTAATATATCCATTTTCAATTAAGATGGCAGTATCGCTACTTAATCTTCCATTCATTATATCCAAAACCTTCGCATTTTTTAATATATATTTATTCTCTTTCCATAGTGTCGCTTCCTTTTCTATAGCAGAATTATAGGTCATTTCATTAATTAACATTCTATTTTTCAATATTGGCAAAAAGCTTTCCCAATCTTGATCAACAATATCTGATGCTCCATTTAATATTGCAATAATTTTATATTTCTTATCACATAAAACATAAATATTACCTAGTCCAGACGCTAATATATATGTTTTTAATTTCTGACTTTTTAATGTAATATCTTTTGCAATTTTTATTTCAATGTTTCTTTTATTAACACCATCAAATACACATAAATAATTTTTCTTTCCCAAAAATTCCCACTTTTCAATGATCAGTTTGTAGCTTAGTGGGCTACTCATATTTATTGCTAAATTGATTGTGGTATCTTTAAAGGTGTTAACAAGTGAATCATTTTCAAATACTGATAAATTCCCTCCTCTATTGATAATTCTAATTGATGGAGGTAGCGTCCTTCCTGAGATAACTTTATATGAAAAATCACTTTGATCATTAGAATTTGAATAATTAAAATGTTCTTCTAATTCCCATATTCTGTCAAATCCATGAGATTTAGAACTGATCGTTGTTGAATTATCATTTTTTAAAATAGAATAATCAAAACTTTGTATATAATTATTAAATACGTATTTTTTTAATCTATAATCAGAATTTTGAGCGTGACAAAATAATGACACTATCATTATATTAAGAATAAGAATAAGATTTTTCATAAATTGAATTATTGTTTGCAAGTTTAAAATAAACAATATATTTGAAATACATCAAAATAACAGTTTTACTTTAATTTTTAATTTAAAGAAAACTTTGTAGGAGAGAAATATAACCTTGAAATCGAGTCTAAATGTATGGTTTTGTTTTGCTACATCAAAATAAAGAACTTAGGGCAAATTATTATACGAATGCTACAAGGGAATAAAAAACCACTTACAATAATTTGTAAGTGGTTTTTTAAAGCCCCCCCTTTACTATAAGGAAACTTAAGTTTACTAATTTAGTTAGATTTTATTTAGCAATGATCCCTATTTGTTGCATAAAATCAAGATTATCCATAAAATCTTGCTCTTCTGCAATTTTGCCATCTTTCATTTTAGCAATCGTACAACCAATTACGTCCACATCTTTGCCGGTTGCAGGAATTCCAAAAAATGTTCCTGTGTGTTTTCCTTTAAATTGCCAATATTTCACCAATTTATCTCCATCAGCAAATATTTCTTTTACAATAAATTTTCTTTCTGAAAATCCTACTACATAATTTTCATAATAGGCTTTTGCATTAGCCTTGCCTTTTACCTCTGGTACGGTATGCAATACAGCATTTTCTACATAAGCTGAATCTAAAATGTTGGTTCGCCCTTCGTTGATGGCTACTGCCCAAACATGTGAATAATACTCAATATTATTTTTACTTAATACGGCATTTTTGTCATTTTCAGATTTGCATGATACGAGTGCCGAAATCAAACAAAGTGCTAAGATTGTCTTTTTCAAATTTTATTGTTTTGTTGAATTTTAAAAATAATCTAATTATGCTGATTGAGGTAAACCCCCCTCTATTTGTATACTATTCGTTGAGATCTTTTTTCTACTAACCTAATCTATTGAAAATTAGTATATTAAATGACGTTTTCAATATATTTATAACCACTGCCAGTATTTAAAAGTAATACTCGATCCTCTTTGCTAACCACATTCATGTTTTTTAATTTATTTAATGCCATAAATGTTGCCGCACCTTCGGGTGAGATTAATACACCTTCTTTTTTACTAAATAAATGTACTGTTTCTTTTATTTTTTCCTCTTGTATTGTACAAATTTCACCCTCCGATTCTTTAATGACATTAAGCATTAAATCCATGCCAAAAGGATAGGGTACCGCCAAGCCATTTGCAATAGAAGCTTCTGGCTTGAAATGTTCTTTCCAATTATGTGGGTTAGTAAGTGCTTCTTGTATTGGCGCACAAGTTGAAGATTGTACAGCAATCATTTTAGGTAATTTATTTTTTATCCAACCTATTTTAATCAATTCTTTAAATGCTTTCCAAATACCAATTAATCCAGTTCCTCCGCCGGCAGGATAAAATATAAAGTCAGGTAAATCCCAGTCAAAATATTCTGCAATTTCATAGCCCATTATTTTTTTACCTTCTAATCGATAAGGTTCTTTTAGAGTTGACATATCAAAATAATCTCCATCTTTATTTAATTGCTTTGCTTTATTACCACAATCATTTATTAATCCATCGACTAAAATTATTTTCGCTCCATATATTTCGCATTCATCTTTAAATACTTTTGGAGTATGTCTTGGCATGATGATAGTAGCCTCAATTCCAGCTTTTGTACTATAGGCAGCCATTGCACCTCCTGCATTACCTGCAGTTGGTATAATACATTTTTGAATTCCTAGTTCTTTTAGTTTAGATATGGCAACACTTAAACCTCTTGCTTTAAAAGAACCTGTAGGATTTCCAGATTCATCTTTTAAATAGAGATGTTCTACATTCACCAATTCGCCTACTTTTTCAATTTTTGTAATAGGGGTTAAACCTTCACCTAGTGAAACTATATGCTTGGTATCTAAGATGGGCAAAAAACAACGGTACTTCCAAATTGATTGCCCATTAGTATTTAAAATATTTTTTGATATATCCTCTCGTAAATGATAGGAAAAAACAAGGGGTTTTTCGCAACAGGTTGCAAAAGTTTGAACTTCTTTAAAATTGTATCCTTGACCACATTTTGAACAAGATAGATTTTCTACAAGTGACCCACTATTATAGCTGTAATTCATCCCGCAAAAGTAGAACAGATAAGATAACTAAAATAATTGATTTAATTATAAGCCATAACTTTATGTTATAAAGAATCTTGACAAAATTTAATAAAAATTTTATTTATGTCATTGTTCTCTGAGCCGTGTCTTTGAATAAAATAGAAATCTCGAAATATTTTTAATCCTTCAATTTTTACAACTTGTAATTCTCCATTTTCAATTTCTTTTAAAATTGCACCCTTTGGTAAAAAACCTAAACAGGTATCTACTTTTAAGAAATTTTTTAATGCTTCCGTACCACTTAGCCTAACAGTCACATTTAAGTCGCTCATTTTTATTCCATTACTCCTTAAATTTTCTTTAAGCGCTTCCAGCGTACCAGAACCTTGTTCTCTTAATACAACTGGTAATCCTACGATATCTTTAATTTTTATATTTTTCTTACTAGCTATAAAACTCTCTTTACTACAAACTGCAACTACTTCATCTGATAAAAATGGTTTATACAATAGGGTAGATTTATTTTTGCGACCTTCTACTATTCCAATGTCAATTTCTTCATTTAGCAATGCGTTTATAATAGTGTCGGTATTTCTGTTTAATAAACTTATATTGATATTAGAAAATTCATGATGAAATTTTGATAATATCTTAGGAAGAATATACAAAGCAACTGTTGTACTAGCGCCAAGATTTAATTCACCTTTTGCATTTGTTTTGTTATGTATAACGCTAATTTGATATTCTAAAAATGATTCTATTCTTTTTGCCTCTTTTATTTGATTGAATAATATTATTCCTCCTTCAGTTAATCTTATACTATTTCCATTTCTTTCAAATAATGGGATTTTGTAGTAAGCCTCAAGTGCTTTTATATGTTTACTTATTGCAGGTTGACTAATAAAAAGAATTTGACTAGCTTTTGAAAAACTTAGATTCAATGCTACTTCGTAAAAAACCTCATGTCTAGTTGATAGCATTTTTATATTTTTTTATACCTAAGGAATTTAGATTTTTCAAAATTAGGTTATTTATATTGTCTTAATATTTCAATTTCGTTTTTAAGAATAATTCCATTGTGTGATGAAAATGCCCTGAAATCATCTTTGCTATATGAAAACCAGTCATTTAGTTAAAATCGAAAGTCCCTAATTGCCAGAGGCTTTATTTATTATAATTTGAGCTTTCTATCAAAAACCTTTCTTTATTGCTCTTGGAAGGCATCATGCAGGTAGATTTTTTTCCAAATAGGGAGTATCTATTTTTTGCAATTAAGTTATAAACCCCATCTCTTATAAACTTTGGCAATAGGGCAGTGTATTTAAAAAAATGTGGCCAACCCGTTAATAGTTTTGCAATTTCAATTACTGCTTCTGATTTGTAATATATTTTCTCATCCATTATGAAGATTATAGAATTGCATTCATCTAGAATAGCATGTTGATGCATTATACGCTTTCCAACTTCAGTTTGTTGTGCAACAAAATGTAAATTAATTTTGGCATCATGGTTTATTAAAAACAATACTGTTGAATTACACAAATTGCAAACCCCGTCAAATAGTATAATATTCATGAAGCTAGTTCTAACTTAAAATAACCAGTATTTATTTAAAATTAGTTTATTTTATTCAATTGAATGATACCAACTAAATTAAATAAACGCATTATTTGATAGGTAAGATCAATTTCAAACCATTTATAAACTACTTTTCTTTAAGACAACCTTTTTATGTTTTTTATGTTATAATGTTCATATAAAACAAATAGTATGTCTAATTATATTATCATTGGCGGATCATCTGGAATGGGCCTGGAAGCGGTCAATCATTTGGCTCAATTAGGTAATAGGGTATATGCCACCTATCACACCCACCCAACAGTCTCAGACAACAACCTTATTAGTTATCATCCATTAAATGTATTAGATGAGGCTTTAGATTTTTCGTATTTACCAGAATCAATCGATGGCATTGTGTATTGTCCTGGAGCGATTCAGCTTCGTCCTTTTGGCAGAATTGCCCCATCCGATTTCAATACTGATTTTAATTTACAAGTATTGGGTGCGATTAAATGCATACAATCTATCTTGGCTCAGCTAAAAAAGGGGACTAACCCTGCCATTGTCCTATTTTCAACTGTGGCAGTTCAAACGGGTTTAAATTTTCATACACAAGTAGCAGTTTCAAAAGGAGCCATAGAAGGTCTAACCAAGTCATTGGCTGCAGAATTTGCACCTACCATTCGTGTAAATTGCATTGCCCCTGGATTGACCAATACGCCCTTGGCTGCAAGTTTATTAAATACCGACCAAAAAATGGAAGCCAATGCCCTTAGACATCCCCTAAAAAGAGTAGGTACGGTTCAGGATATTGCTGCTATGATTGAATTTTTATTATCTATTAAAGCTTCTTGGATAACTGGCCAAATTTTACATGTAGATGGTGGAATGAGCACTATTAAAAATGCTTAAAACAATTTGATTCAACAAATAATTTAAATTCTTATGGCTAAAGTTATATCAAATAGGTTAAAATCAGCTATAAAGTATTTGATAGAATTCAATAGCATTTTATAAATATTACTTCTATAACTGTCAAACGTCAGCATAAAGATTTATTTTATTTCTTTTTCTGAAGCGTCAAATAATCAAGATAATAAATCAACCGCACATTAAATTCATTTCCATGAGGCTCTTGGAATACTTGTGATAAATTTTTCGTGTAATTTGTATACTGCAATCCATCAATCGGGAAATTAGATCCTAAGGCATTTTTCCATCCCACAATCAATTTACTTCCGTATTTAAAATCCCAGGTATAAAACATATCTAAGTTAAATACGTTGAAATTCTGATCCTGACCATTAACAAAAACATGCGGTTGAAAATCTCCATTTATATCTGTAGAAAAGAAATTGCTATACAAAACTTGGCTCCAGTAATGGCGTGCACGCATGGTTAAATTCATGGTTGACGTGAAATTGTAAATACCACTCAATACACTTGTAAAGCTGGTGTTTTTTCGTCTTCCTGCAATGGGCTCTCCATTGGTTTCTCTAAATGCATAGCCATATTGCCCATTGTCTACTATTCGATTTAAATCAAGGTCTAAACTAAAATGTTCGTTAAAACGATAACGTGGGCCAATTTCAATTGAGTTATAAGAATCTAATGGATATTCAGGTGCTTCTGCAATTCCCAAAGTATAACGAATAAAAAAACTTTTTCTACTATCGCTACTTCCATTTATACTAGAATACCAGTATGGCATACGTTTTATGGATTTGCCAGGAGTGCGCATTTCAAAAAAATCTTGTTGCCAAACTGGTTGATAGTTAACCGATAAAGTTAAATCCCAAAAATTTCTAAAAACCCAAAAACCTGTTCCTTTCAATACTACATTTGAAAATTTAAATGGCACATATAAATAAACAGGCAATACGCTCAATGAATAATTTTGGCTAATAAAATTTTTGGTTGGTGTAAATACATAGTAGCCAATATTTCCTATCCCAGAAAATTCATTAGGGGCTTTAAGAAAGCCCAAATCATTTGGGTCGTATTTTTCTGATTCTATGGTATTAGATACAGCGTATTGCCAGTTACCACTTATTTTGGCTAATTTTAAATAACTGGCATACCCTTGATAATTATTTATACCTGTTATGTAACTTTGTCTTGTACCCCAAGTAAAATTAAATCGATTATCCTGGTCAAATAAATTTAAATCAACTCCACTCACATTCGAATTTCTAGCGCCACCACTTCGACCCACATTGGTGTTTGTAAAAGTGATAGACGATCTGCCTTTCAGCGCTTGATCTAATACTAAAATGTTATAATTAGCGAGCGGTTCTGTTTCAATGGAAGTTCTTGCACCCGTTGTTTTATTTTCATAGATGGCGTACATAGGCGCTGTGACTGCATTGAATACTCCAATTCCCAATTTAGATTTATTTCGGCCAGAAAATTTTGAAGCATTGTATAATTGGGTAATACCAGGATTTGTAATCATCCTCAAATTAGGGTCACTATTTACCTGATCCGTTATGGCTTGGTAATTGGTGGGTGTGCTACCAACTCTTCTCGAATAAAATAATCCAGCTTTATTAAACAGCTCTAATCCTTCTGTAAAAAAGGGTCTATTTTCTTGAAATTGTACTTCATAGGGGGTAAGATTTAGTACCACATTATCTGAAACAACTTGACCAAAATCTGGAATCAATGTTGCGTCTAAAGTAAAACTTTCGTTTACCCCATATTTTAAATCCATTCCACCATTACGCAATAAAGTAGTATTGGTTGTGCCATTGGTTAGTGGAGTTGTTCTAACACCAGCAGTAATATAAGGCAATAGTGATAACCTTAGGGGAGGTACAATATTTATTACCCCTGTTAAGTTCCCAAATTGATTTACAAACCCATTTTGCTTTGGATCTACTTTATTCCAAAAAGTACCTTCATTATTTCGTCGGATATACCTTTGAAAATTAACACCCCAGTCTTGAATTTCTTTTTTTGAGAATCGCAAAGCTGAATAAGGTATCTTCATTTCTACAATCCAACCATCTTTCTGCATCGTTACTTTACTTTCCCAAACTGCATCCCAAGTATAATCTGTTGGCAAACCAAACTGTGAAACTTTATTAGCCACCAGACGTCCATCCGACTGCACGTTTCTTGCAGTAACCAAAAATTGATAGCCATTTTGATTGTCGTTATAGGTATCAAAAAAAACACTGAAATAATCAATGTCCTGGCGAGATTCACCATCGCGAGATGTTAATTGCTTTCGGATGAGTTTGGGATCATCATATAGATAGGCGCCTATAAACACCGCTTGATCACTATATAAAACGCGCACTTGTGTTTTTTGCTTTGCAGGCTCACCAAAAGTTGGAAAATTCACAATAAAACTATCTGCAATGGCCGCTTGTTGCCAGACGGCCTCATCCAAAATTCCGTCTATTTTAATAGAGGTATTGATTTTTAATGCAGCTAGATTTTTTTCTTGCGCAAACACATTGCAAACCAATAAAATTCCAAAAAGAAATCCTAATATTTTATTCATAGTAAGTGCGCAAAACTAAATAAATAACCTTTGCCAAAATCTAAAATAACATAGATAGCGCATAACACACCTCGAAAATATCTTTGGGACAGAGAAATAGGCTTTTTATTGGAGGTACTTGATAGATGAAAATCAATTTTGGAGCTACTTGATAGATGAAAATCAATGACTTACATTGTAGCTTGGGGCAATATTGTTTTGTGTGAGGTTTTGCTTATTACAATACAATTGTAAAACACTATTTTTAGATAGCCATAAATCTAAGGTCCAAAAGCCTAAATTGGCTTGATCATAGCATTACCGATTTAATAATATAGTTAGGTTGATTCTGGTCTTAAGGTTTAATCTTTTTCTAGCTAGTTAAAATAAAAGAGGCCTCTATTGTTAGAAGCCTCTTTAGATGTATTTTGAAACTAGAAACGCAATTATTTATCTAATTCCTTAGTTAAATCAGCCACATTGCAACGCTCTCTTAAGCCGGTAATTAATCCAGCATCATTAAAATGGAATACTGCATAATATTTCATTCGAGACGTTTTCCCATTACTAGCAAATTTACTCACCCATGTGCCATACACTCTAACATCTGAATTTAATTGGTAAGTAGAATCAAGACCTGGATAAAAATCGGCATCCTCGAATTTGATTTCTTTAAACATTTTCATAATGCCTTTATCTCCATTTAGCAATGCTTCTTTGGGAAGTGCATCTTGTCCAATTTCTGTTCCATCCCATGTAAAATCCTCGGAAAATAAAGCAGCTTCTTTGATGCTATCTCTTGCAGAGAAAACTTCTATAAACTGTTTTGCAGTCACAAGATTTTTATTAAACTTATTTAAGTTGTCGTTTGTCTCTTTTTTTGGAGTACAGGCAAATATTACTATTGAAGCAATAGCAATGAATGTTATTTTTTTCATTTTTTATAATTTATATATTTTTAGTTAATTGCGTATTATTAGGCCTTTGTTTTATTAGTAACAAAAATTGCTGCAGCACCCATGATGGAAGCAATAGCTGCAGTAAGTATTACATCGGCAACGATTACTGTTACATCTTTATAAATTACACCAACTGCATAAAATCCAAGATCAAAATTAGCCTCAACTATTAAGGCTATAATGAATGCCAAAGTTGCCCCTGACGCTACAGTGGATACTTTTACCTTTTCTAATATATAAGCAATGAAAAATCCCCAGCATAAAGTGGATGCTATAGATGCCCACCATTTAATGGTACTAAAATCGGTAGGGTATATATTTGCGTCGAAATAAGTTTTGAATAAAAAATTGTAAAATAAATTAGCAAGAATAATTGAAACAATGGAAGCAACAATCCCGCCTTTGATAAATTTGTTGGTGTTCATAATGTTGATTTTAGTTGAAATGACCATAGTTCATTTCAATGATTAAATAGTTGTCTAAGGAATGATAGGAATTACAGGAATAGTAAATAGAGTTATTGCTTTATAATGACAATAGAGTAGGTGATTTACTTTTAAAAGGTAAGTAATATATTTAAACATTTAAAGTATTTTGATTGAATCCTTGCTGGAGTAAACGATCACTTTACATTAATACATTTTGACTTTAAAATCATAACTCATTGTAAATCAGTAATTTAGTTTAAATTAGGTAATTTTTATTCTTCATAGGTAATGAGGTATCCATTTTATTAGAAAAGAAAAATTACTATATTTAATTAACGGAACTCTTAGGGTCAAAGGTTTTCCTTGTTTTGACAAAGAATAGGTTGGTCTGAATCTGAGGTAAATTTCGTTTTAAAAGTCTTTCTTACAATTTTAATTATTCAATCTTCTAAATGATCATACCCATGGATTGGTTTTCAAAAAAAACAGTTTCTTTTTTTACATTTCTTGTAATGTCGGCCCAGTTATTTGCTCAATCGCCTAAACGATTAGAGCTTTTATTTTTAGGGCACGATAGTAAACATCATAATTCTGAAGTGCTGGCTAGTATTATGTCAAAACAATATTTTAAAAAAGGCATCAATATTACTTATACCAACAACATAAATGATTTAAACGATAAAACCTTGAAACCTTATGATGGCTTAATTCTTTATGCCAACTATGATACAATTAGTAAGGATCATGCAACTGCTTTGTTGAATTTTGTAAAAAATGGAAAAGGGTTTATCCCACTGCATTGTGGTTCTTATTGTTTTAGAAATGCACCAGAAGTTGTGGAAATGATTGGTGGTCAATTTAAAGAACATGGTTATGATTCCTTCCCATCCATCTTTAAAGACAACAGCAATCCCATATTAAAAAATGTACTTCCCTTTTATACGAAAGATGAAACTTATATTCATACCCTTTTAAGTCCAAAAATCAATGTCATTACAGAGCGCAAGCAGGGGGAAAGAAACGAACCTTATACTTGGACGCAAAATGTTGGTAAAGGAAGGGTATTTTATACTGCTTATGGACACGACGAAATCACTTTTAACAACCCTCAATTTTTACAATTGGTTGAAAATGGAATTTTATGGGCTGTGAATGATCAAGCACTAGCTAGTTTGAAAGCTTTTGAAATTGCAGAACCCACTTATACAGATGCGAAAATCCCTAACTATGAAAAGCGCAACCCTGCTCCAAAATACCAAGGCTCTTTAAATCCGACTGCATCTCAATCCCTTATTCAAGTCCCTGTTGGTTTTGATTTAAAACTTTTTGCTTCTGAACCCATGATCATCAATCCTATTTATATTAATTGGGATGAGAAAGGTCGTTTATGGGCCATTGAAACCATAGATTATCCTAATGAAGTGAGAGAAAATAAGGAAGGTGGACAGGATAGAATTGTTATTTTGGAAGATACCGACAACGATGGAAAAGCTGATAAATCAACTGTTTTTGCAGAGAAGCTTAACATTCCTACCAGTTTTACTTTTTCAAACGGAGGTATTGTAGTTGCTCAAGCACCTTATTTTTTATTTTTAAAAGATATCAATGGAGATGACAAAGCCGATATCAAAGATACCATCTTAACTGGCTGGGGCATTACGGATACGCATGCAGGCCCTTCTAATTTAAGGTATGGCTTAGATAATAAAATTTGGGGTACGGTAGGGTATGCTGGTTATTTTAATAAAAAAGGTAAAGACTCTACAGAGTTTAGCATGGGCATTTATAGTTTCAAGCCCAACAACAAAAAAGTTAATGACATTGAATTTTTAGGCGGTACCACTAATAATACATGGGGCCTCGGCTTTACTGAAGAGTTTGATGTTTTTGCCTCCACCGCCAATAATACGCATAGTGTATTTTTTGGTATTCCAAAAAGAGTCTTAAAAAAAGTATATCCTGAAAAATCCGGCACTGAAAAAATTGATGCCCATTATGCCATGCATGTGGTTACTAAAAATTTAAGGCAAGTAGATGTGTTTGGTGGTTTTACTGCAGCAGCTGGACAAAGTATTTATACTGCAAGAAATTATCCATCCGATTTTTGGAATAAAGTAGCTATGGTAACTGAGCCTACAGGACGATTGATTCATAAAAATTACATTGAACAAGTGGGTTCTGGATTTAAAGAAAAAGGGGATGGCTGGAATTTAGTGGCCAGTGCAGACGAGTGGTTTGCACCTATACAATCCGAAGTGGGTCCTGATGGCAATGTTTGGATCACTGACTGGTATGATTTTATCATTCAACACAATCCAACGCCAGTAGGTTTTGACAATGGGAAAGGGAATGCGCATATCAACCCATTGAGAGATCATGAAAGAGGGCGTATTTATCGTTTAGTTTATAAGGATGGCCCTGTGAATACTCCTATAAGTTTAGACAAAAATGACAAAGCGGGTTTACTAAAAGCATTGAGCAATAATAATATGTTTTGGAGAACCACAGCTCAGAGATTATTAGTGGAGTCAAAGGATGTTTCTGTTGCTGCTGAGTTGTACAAAATAATTAAAAATAGTAAATCAGATGAGATTGGTATTAATCCATCGGCGATTCATGCTTTATGGACTTTGCATGGATTGGGCTTATTAAAAAACAATCAAGCAGCCATTGCTGTGGCTATAGGCGCTTTAAGAAATACATCAGCAGGTGTTAGAAAAGCTGCTGTAGAAGTGACCAAAGAATTGCCAAATGCGGTAAGTGTTTATCAAAATGCTAAAATATTTGAGGATGTTGATTTAAGAGTTCGATTGGCAGCAGTCATTGCATTGGCAGACATGAAACCATCTGCAGCCGCTTTTGCTATTTTGAATAAGATGTTGTTGGTGAAAGAAAATGCTGATGACAAGTGGATTAACATGGCTTTAAGATCGGCAAGAGGGACGCATATTAACATGAGTAAAGACAAAAATGTCGTTGCCACTATTATTGATCAGACAATCAATATTTCAGTCATTAAAAATCAAATGAAATATGATGTAACTGAATTCACCGTAAAAGCAGGCAGTACGGTAAAAATTAATTTTAATAATGTGGATTACATGCAACACAACTTATTAATTTTAAGACCAGGTTCAAAGGATAGAGTGGGTGCAGCTGCAGATAAATTGGCCATGGAGCCCAATGGTGCAGAATTAAATTATGTTCCAAAAATGTGGGAAGTATTATTTTCTACGCCTTTAGTGAATCCACAAAAAAAGTATTCAATGACCATCAATGTGCCAGACAATGTGGGAGATTATCCTTATATCTGTTCATTTCCTGGCCATTGGCGCAATATGAATGGGGTCATGAAAGTGGTTGCTAAATAATATTTCATGTTAGCAAAATATAAATTTGCAGTAAGTAGTTGGCTTTTTGTTTCTCCTTTTACAACAGAAAGTATAGAGCCTATTTTTGAAAAAGTAGCACAACTAGGATATGATGCCATAGAAATTGCAGTTGAAGATCCCGAACTAATTGATGCTGAAAAAGTAGCTATTGCTTTACGCAAATACCATTTGACTGCGGTTGTCTGTGGCGCTTTTGGTTCCTCCAGAGATTTAACCAGTCATGATCCTGCCATTCATCAACAATGCTTTGACTACATTGAAGCTTGTTTAAAACTATGCAATCAATGGGGTACCAACTTTCTTGCTGGTCCTATTTACTCGGCTGTGGGCAAGCGTAGAATGTTATCGTCAATTGATAGAAGAAAAGAGTGGGATTTGGCTGTTAAAAATGTGCGCATTGCTTGTGAAATGGCAGCGCAACACCATTGCCAGTTGGCGATAGAGCCTATTAACCGTTTTGAAACGGATTTAGTAAACACTGCTGCAGATGTTTGTAAGCTGGTCCAAGATATTAAACATCCAGCTGCAAAAATTAGTTTAGATAGTTTCCATATGAATATGGAAGAAAAAAATCCTACAGATGCCATCTTACAAGCAGGTAACAACTTAATTCATATGCAAATTTCCGAAAACCACAGAGGTATTCCTGGCACAGGAACTACTCCATGGGACCAATATGCAGCTGGACTAAATAAAATAAATTACCAAGGGGTGATTAGTGTAGAAAGTTTCACGCCCATGAATCAACAATTGGCAGAAGCAGTTTGTATTTGGAAGCCACTCGCAGATAGTCAAGAAATATTTGCTCAACAAGGCTTGAATTTTATGAAAAAAACATTTAAATAAAAAGTATGAAAAAAATGAATATTGCTATTGTAGGATTAGGATTTGGTGCTGAATTTATTCCTATTTATCAAAAACATCCCTTAGCGAATATGTATGCCATTTGCCAAAGAGATAAAACTAAATTAAATGCTATTGGAGACGCTTTTCATATTGATAAAAGATTTTCAGATTATGATGAACTATTAAAAGATCCCAATATTGATGCAGTACACATTAACACACCCATACAAAGCCATGCCGAACAGACTATTAAAGCTTTGAATGCAGGCAAGCATGTAGCTTGTACGGTACCTATGGCTACTACTGTTGAAGAGTGTAAGCAGATTGTAGAAGCTGCTCAAAAAAGTGGCAAAACTTACATGATGATGGAAACAGTGGTATACAGCAGGGAATATTTATTTGTAAAAGAATTATTTACCAAAGGGGAATTAGGTAAAATTCAATTTGTACGCGCATCTCATCAACAAGAAATGGCGGGCTGGCCAGGCTATTGGGAAGGATTGCCTCCTATGCACTACGCAACGCATTGCGTGGGTCCCATTGTTGGATTGATCGGGAAAGAAGCCAGCGCTGTTTCCTGTGTGGGATCGGGCCGAATTGATGAAAACTTAATTATAAAATACAATTCTCCTTTTGCGGTTGAAAGCTGTCATATTCAATTTAGAAATTCTGATATTGCTGGAGAAGTAACGCGTTCTCTTTTTAACACCGCTAGACAATACAGAGAAAGCTTTGACGTGTATGGCTCTAAAAAAAGTTTTGAGTGGGCTCAGGTAGAAAACGAACAACCCGTTATACATGTTGGGGAAACACCCGAGCGTGTAACTATTCCCGACTATGCTTATTTATTGCCTAAAGAAATTCAATCCTTTACAACGAAGGGGGTATATGATGAGGAGAGCAATCAGCATTTATCTTTTATACAAGGGGCTGGTCATGGCGGTTCGCATCCTCATTTAGTGAATGAGTTTTTAAATGCATTAAATGAAAATAGAGCGCCATTTCCAAATGCCAAACAATCGGCTAATATTACCTGTGTAGGTATTCTTGCTCATGAATCAGCCATGCAAGGGGGCATTAAAATAGCGCTGCCCGATTTTACTTTTTAAACAATCAATTTATTGCTGCTAAATAAAAGAGGCCTCTATTGTTAGAGGCCTCTGTCGTATTGAATCAAATTTAATTGTATCAATTTACTTTTTTTGTGAAGCTGCAATTTCCTCTTTTAGTGTGACAGGATCAAACATGCGGTAAATACTGATAATTTTATCATCTTTCCATCTGTAATAGATATGAACTGGCACAGTTATTTTATTTTTTGTAAATCTGCCAGTTCCTGACCACATACCCCAATACCCTGTAATAATTCCGCCGCCGTTGTCCCAAACAAAAGTTCTCATATTGTCTGTAGTCAAACTTATATCAGTAAACAATAAATGATGCGACTGTTCTCCTTGTGCAAATCCTGAACGTCCTCCTGGATCTACTTTTGTCTTACCGTTCTCTTGGTTGTTAGCAAATTGCTCTCTAACTTTTACAGTATCTGCCATGATTTCATAAATGACACTTGTATCATTTTTAACATAGGCTTCAAGCAATTGTCTTACTTTAACTGTTTTAGAATCCAAGGAAGTCCAAGTGCCGGTATCTTTATCTTTAACAGCGTCTTCGGCTTTTTTAGTTTCTTCGTTTTTGCAAGCAACGAATGATGTTGCTACAAGCATACATAATAATAGTTTTTTCATTTTGTTGTTTTTTTATTTTAAAAATATTTTTTATTTGATCTTAAGTCCAAATAGATTGGTTTCTGCATAGTAAGTATCTGTATATTCAGTCATGGAGCTAATTAAACCGTTGGCATCTATTTTTAAATAATAAATATACTTGTTATTGTAATCTCCATATTTTGTTGTTGTTTCGCCATGCCAAACAATGGAAGCGCTTTTTTCATTTACCATCATATCATCTAAATTAAATTTCAAAGGCGTTTTCATCATTCCTAAAGCCTTGCCTAAAAATTCACCAAAGAATTCATCTTGTCCTTTGTATTCTGCCTTTAAAACTGTGCCATCTGGAAATTTATATTTTTCTGGATTTTTTACATTTAAGCTAAAACTAAAGTCCTTGCTCATTGTTTTTTTCAAAGTTTCTAAGTCACCAGTAGATAGCGCATTCCAGAATTTGGTGACTACTTCTTTAGATTTATTTACAGCAGATACTGCTGGTTTAACATCTTTAATGTAATTATCGACAGTTGAAATTTTACCATCTAATTCATAAGTAAAAATCATGTTTTGATTTTTAGATAACTTGGTTCCATCTTTTAAAACTTGATCATAAGAGGCAGCAACCAGGATGCCTGATACAGGGTCAGTATCAGTAATTTTCCAAGGTAGTACATACTGTACTTTCCAGTTCATCGATTGCAGGTTACTAAATGATTTTGTCCAAAAAGCTTTAGTAGGAGCTTTTTCAATTACTCCATTGGAACCTTTCCAAGTGATTGAATCTGTGAATACGGCACTCAATCCTTCTACATCCATTTTGTTCAAAGCAATTTGCATTTTTTCTATTGCTGCAATTTCTCCTCTATTTGTGAATTGGAATGTTGTATTACCGCTTTTTAAATAAATTTTTCCACCTGTTGGTAAACCAAAATCATTGCTATCATCTGGTGCAAGGGTGCTCCAAAATCCAGTAATTTTCTTAGTAGTATCATTTACAAAATAGATATCGTGTTGACTATGTTTGCTTTTAGATTTATTTTTCCATTCCCTTGTTACATCAGAATAGGTTAATACGTAAGTTTCATTCTTGATATTTCTAACAGGTATGATGGCCCAAACATCTTTTTTTACCGTTTTATAACTATTGAATAACTTTTTTAGTCTTTCTTTATTATTATTTACATAATCATCAGTGAAATAGGATAAATAAAGATCCAAATCAAGATTATTGTAAGCATTAATTGCATTGGAAACAATTTCAGAAGTTTTGTCACTCCCGAAAGTATATGCATTTCCCTTCCAGTTACCAGCCTTTACAATTTTTTGTGCATGAACACTAGTTATTAAACAAATTAAAATTAGTGTTGAAAATAGTTTTTTCATTTCGTTTATTTTTATGTGTCATGAATTTACATTAATTACTTTTAAAAAGATAGCCAAAAGAGAGTTTATTTTCCATTTTTTAGAGTTACTCTTGAGCCCTGCGGAATAATTAATTGCTGCAGCACTTATAAGTAACTTATTATCAATAGGTTATTTCCCGTTTTGAATTGGCTCTGTAATGGACATCATTTTTTAAGCATAAAATACACTGGACAACATTTTAAAATGGGGCTAATATTCTACAAAGCTGCAACAGCAATAGTGGAATTTGATTTTGTAAGTAACTTACACAAAACTTCAATTCTTAATATTAAAGTGGTTAGATCATTTTTTTGAAAAAATAATTCATCCCTAGTAAATAGAAATTGCTTAAATTACAAAAAAATAAACCATGAAAAAAACAATATTTATGAAGTCTTTAATCTTGATGCTTTCAGTTGTGTGTTTTCTTACTACAGGAATTGCACAAACAAAAGCACCTTTGAGTCCTGCGGCAACAGCAACTGGTACAATTAAAAGTGGTGCTAATCTTAAAATTTCTTATTCTAGCCCTTCTGTGAGAGGAAGAAAAATATGGGGTGATTTAGTGCCATTTGATAAAGTTTGGAGAGCTGGTGCAAATGCAGCAACTCAAATAGAAACTGACAAAGACGTTACGGTAGATGGACATGCGCTTGCAAAAGGGAAGTACAGTATTTATGCCCTTCCAACACAAAAGGACTGTTCAATTATTTTTAGTGCTCAAACTGGTCAATCAGGATTGAATAGCGATGGAACAACTTCGCTTGATTTGAAGAAAGAACTTTTCCGTGTTGCTTGCAAGACAATGAAATCAAGTGCGATGAATGAAAAATTAACCTATACCATCAATGATAAAGGGTTTGTTTTGAGTTGGGAAAATTTAGATGTAATAGTGCCTGTTAAATAAGGAGTCTTGTTGGATGATAACATTTTTGTTGGGCATTATTAACCTATCAATGCCTAATGAGTACTAAAAAATTAAGGAGTAATAATGCAAAAATTATTACTCCTTTTCAATGTATTTAATATGAAAAAATTAAGCTTGCTCGCCACTTTATTAGTGTTTCAATTTTCTTTTACTCCAAGAGAAATTTCATGGGTGGCTATTGGTGATTCTATCACCTATTTGAATGAGCACCCCGATGAAACAGGCAATCGTGTTACCAAAGGATACATGACGCGAGTGGTAGAAAAATTACCCAATATTCATTATACCAATCAGGGCCATAATGGTTGGACTGCTGTACAAATTGCTACTGAAATTGAAAAACTAGGAATAGAAAAAGCAGATGCCTATTCCATTTTTTTAGGTACCAACGATTGGTGGAGAGGTATGCCACTTGGAACCTTTAGTGATTATGAAAACAATACAGGAAATAAAACAGTGAATGGTGCATTTCGAACCATTGTCAATAAATTACGCAGTTTAAATGCCAATGCAAAAATTATTTTAATAACGCCTATGCAGCGTGTAGATTTTGTTTATTTTAATAATTACAAAAACAATGCTTATGGCTCTTACAAAGATAAAAATGGACAACAATTAGAAATGTTTTCAGCAGCAGTGGTTGCCATTGCAAATTATGAACATTTCTCAGTAGTTGATTTGTATCATGCAAAAGGGATGGATCACAAACATCTTGTAAATTTTAAGCGTTTAAAAGATCCATCGTCTGGTGCGTATAAAAACTACAGTTTCCCTAATTATATAGACATCCCATTCGATGCTGATAAAGACGAATATCCCTATCCTACAGAAGCGATCAATATGACTTATGACGGCTTGCATCCTTCAGACAAGGGCAATCAACTCATCAGTGAAAAACTAGTCAAAATATTTTCTAAATTCTAATTTTGACTTTATTATTTAAATAATTATTGCCTTCTAAGTGTATCCATTCTATTTTCGTTGTAATTATTGAAAATCAATGATTTAGGTTTAATTGTTGCTACTTTCTTGAGCCATTTATAAAATAGTAGTAGCTGTTTAAAAAATAAAACCTAATTTAAATATCAAATAAACAAATACCATGCAAAGCAAAAGAATATTTATTATTAGCGCTCTCGTAATGATAGTGGCTATGGCTTCCCAATCATTTAGTTATATTCAACCAAATCCTCCAGGGAAGTTGAAAAATATTAAAGCTTTCCCTGCTACGATGACTTATGATGAAGTGGATCATCAAATGGATATTTTTAAAGTTTCATTAGGCGTAAAATGCAATCATTGTCATGCGCCAAGTAAAGAGAATCCTCCAAAATTAGATATGCCTAGTGATGACAATCCTAAAAAGGACATAGCCAGAGATATGATTAGAATGACCAGAGATTTAAATGAAAAATACATGGCAACTGTTCCTCATAAAGAGGGAGCGCCTTTGCAAGAAATTACTTGTAATACTTGTCATAGAGGAAATATTAAACCATCAGATAAAGTAATAATGGAAGAGCATCATTGATGCGCAACTATAATTTATGCTTTTATTGCCCGAAGAAGTTATCTAATTATACAATTCTTTTTTAGCTTTAATGATTGTGATCTGTTTTGTAATGTTCTAGCAGTTCATCCCCTCCAAAATCATGTTTGAGATCGCGTATTACAGAGTGAACGTGGTTCGCATTGTTTTGTGTGTTATCATATTCTATTAATATTGTTGGACCTTGCACTCGATAATAAGTTCCTTTTCCCATCATGGATTGACTGTCGCCTGCCCAGGTAAACCAAAGATGCTCTAAGCCATTGACTTGAATTTCTTTTAACATGTCTTCGGCAAATAAATGTGTGTACCTGTGCACGTATAAGCTAATGAGTTTTAACATCAATTGTTGTTGTGCTTTAGTTAATTCATTGTACCTTATGCCTTCCGGATTTTTTAGCATCAATATCCTTTTTTCAAAACTGATAATTTCTTTATACGCAACGGTGTCAACAATGGCTTTTTTTAATTGTGCTTCATTTAAAGATTGCAATAAATTAAAACCCAAATCGGTCTCTTGTTTTAATACTTGCTTTCCTTTTTGAGGACCACTTAATACGATTCCAGGATTGGACCCAAGAAATCCTGGTGTCCCTGATACAAGTGTTTGTTTTGAAAAAGAAAAATTGAAAGAGATGTGATGCCCCTCAAATCTCCATCCCCATATAGTGCTAGCTGAAGGAATGCCAAAAATGGTGATATGATAATTACCTGTGTCTCTATAGTGGTCTTCGGGCTTTCGCATTTCAAGTTCTTTTAACACCTGATCCAATTGCATGATTGCTCTTGTTTTATGAAATGTTTCATCACTCAAACAAGTCTTTAATAAATCAAATGCAGCAGTTCTTTGGGCAGGATTCATTTCATTAAATGTAACACCCTTTCTATCTATTGGAACAAAATGAAAATTATACCTTTCATCGGTATCAAATGGAAATAGGGTCGACGCTTTTTGTTCTGTATTTAATTGAGAAATAAAATGATTGGCTGCTAGTATGGCTTTTTGCGCAAAAAGATGACTAGTGCATATAAAAAAACAGATGCTTATTAAAATATTTTTTTTCATAATTGTATTTAAGTTTAAAACTTTGATTTAATTCTTCCACTTTATTTTTTATTTAATTTGTTTTAAATTCCCAGGTAACTTTGCCTACATTATCTGGTTTCCCTTTTACTGCTGCAGAAATAGTACCATTTAATTTTCCTACTTGGTCTCTTTTTACTGAAATGTTTCTCCAACAATAGGCTCCCTTTTCATAATCAAATGTTTTTCCATCGTCGTCATATAATTGATAACTCGCTTCTTTTTCACCATAATATCGAATCACTAAGTCATATTTTTCTTCTGCTACCGTATTGGTCACGGCCATTGGTACAATGCCTCCATCTCTTACAAAAACGGGAATATTTGCTAGGCCAGGGGTTACCGTGATTACTTCATCTTCACCCGCCAGCTTGCCAGTATAAAAATCATACCATTTTCCTGTAGGCAAAATTACTTTCCTACTTTTTTCTCCTGTAAACAAGGGGGCTATCAATAAATTATCTCCTACCATGTATTGGTCTTTTATTTCTTTGGTGTTCACTGAAAAACCATCTACTAAATTCATGGCTCTAAATGGAGGTCGGCCATAAAATGAATATTCTGCAAAGCAAGTATACAAGTAGGGTATCAATTGCATTCTTAAATTGGCCACCTCCGCCACTTCTTTTTCTACTTCAGGGAAGGTCCATGGTTTGGTACCATCTGCCCAAGCATTTAACATCGCAATGGGCGAAAAACAAACCGTTTGCATTCTGCGTAGCCAATCTTCGGCCGAACCTGAACTGCGTACTTCAGGCGTCCATAAAGTACCTATAAATGAACTATTAATTAAGGCAGTAATAAAATCACGATGACTATAATAGTCGTTGTAAATAACAAAAGGGAAGGAAGTGGCCCCTGCATTGGTGCCTCTTACTAATCCATAAGTTCTTTTATTTTCGGCACGATATAATTTGGTATTTAATTTTTGCATCATCACACCATAAGTTTGCCTCATTATATCTGCAGGTGTTCCCGAAGGAAATTTAGTTACATCTGGCCACAACCAAAAATCAAAACCATCATTCTCATCCATCTTAAATCCACTCACACCAATAGCAAGTAAATTTTTCTTTAAATGATTTCCAATAATGGTGTTGGTTTGTTTCATGGAATAATCTGGAACATAACCCGCCCATACGGTATGCGATGCTGTGTAGGGTTTTAAGGTGCTCATTATCTTTGCATCTGGAGCAATATATGGGTTGATCCAAAGATTGGTATAAATGCCTTTGTCTTTTAAGGTGTTGATTAAACCTTTAGGATCTGGAAATCTTTTGCTGTCCCATTCGTAGGTGCATGGGTATGATTTACTCTGCCAACCAGGTTCTAATCCAATAACCGTTAATGGAAATTGATGTTTTGTAAATCCTTCTACTTCATTGAGTAGTTGCGTGTCATTAAAAAGTGTGGGTGTTCGATGCCAAAATCCTAATCCCCATTTTGGTGGTAAACTTCCTCCACCTTGGTACAAATTAAATCTACTAACTGCATCAAGTGTACTAGGTCCTCCAAATACAATAAGTTCTACACCTGCTGCTGGCACTAACACTTCTACATTGTCTGAATAAGGAGATGCCGACCATTTTGGATCCGTGTTGCGGTCTCTTGCTTCAGGCGGATTTTTACTATCTACTCTCACACCTGTACCCACCCAAATATCTATATACCTGGCTGAATTAATAAAAACACCATAGCCTTTGGAGGAAACATAAAAAGGGATAGGGGCGTGAGAACGACCATTGTCAACGCCATCATAATGATCCTCATGCAATCTTAAAATGCGCCCTCTTTGTTCTACCGTTTTAAAATTCAAACCCAGCCCAAATATTTTCTCCTGTTGCTCAAGTGGAAATCTTAAATAAGTTTTGCCATCATACACTTCAACCTTTATTTCATTTTCTGCTAAGGGAAATTTTGCCAATGGCATACTATTAATTGCCAAGGTTTTTGGACCCACTCCTGCAATCGTTAATAAATTATTGGCTTCTGGTTTGCCTATTTCTGCTTTCCAAACCCCATTGGCAATTTTTTCCCAATGTATTTTGACTTTTTGTGATTTTGCTTCCAATGTTATCCACTGCACTAGGATAGTGATGCTTAAACATAGTAGTATGTTCTTGGAATATTTCATTGAGAAGTACATTTTTGAATGAGTTAAATAAGTCCATCACCTAGCTAAAACCGGCTTACTAATATACGAATAATATATCATATTTCAAGTCTATTACAAGTAAGGAAGGAGTATATTAATTTTTTAAAATATTTTAAATAAAACCTGGTAACATTAAATTAATAATTGGGTAACACAATGTTAACGCTACAAAAAGCATATTAGTTTTCGGTACTAATAGATTTGCATTTCAAATTAAAATTTTTTTATGAGTGCAAAACAAGTAATGCAAAAATGCATTATTCTCTCCATTTTCTTATTTTCTATTACTATAAGTGTTTTTGCAGAAGGGGTTAAAGGTCGTGTTGTTGATGCCAATAATGGAGAACCATTAGTGGGTGCTACAGTAACATTGAACAAACAAACCACTTATGTAAAACTAGACGGTACTTATCAGTTTAAAAATGTAGGGGTAGGAAAGTATACCTTAACAATTGCTTATACAGGATATCTAAGCGAGTCTAAAGAAGTTCAAATTGCCAGTGCAAATGAAACAAAAACTGTAGATGTTAATTTGCGTTCTACTACCGCAAATTTAAGTTCAGTAACTGTAAGTGCTAGTAATAAAGACAATGACAATTCAATCAGAAGATTAGAAAAAGTGGCAGACCCAATTATTAATGTTTTGTCTTCAAAAAATATTCAATTATTACCAGACATTACAGTTGCCAATGCTTTACAAAGAGTAAGTGGTGTAACCATTGAAAAAAGTGGTTCTGGAGAAGCGCGTTATCCAATTATTAGAGGGATGGAAAAAAGATACATTAATACTTTAGTAAATGGTATTAAAATTCCTAGTCCAGACAATAAAAATCGATTTATTCCTTTAGACTTATTTCCTTCTGAATTATTAGAAAGATTAGAAGTGGGAAAAAGTTTAACTCCAAGTTTAGAAGGGGATGCTATTGGGGGAACTATTAATTTGGTGATGAAAGATGCACCTGATCATTTAATAGTTCAAGGCAATTTGGCTGGTGGGTTTAACACTTCATTTCCAGACCAAACCTACAGCCAGTTTGACAATTCAACCATGAAATACTCTTCTCCTCAACAAATTCATGGAAGTAGTTATGTTGCTAATTATACAGATTTACCAGTAGGGCATTTAAATTATACAAGTTTGTCTAATCCTACTAATTCTACATTTGGTTTAACGGTAGGGAATAGATTTGGGAAAGACAATAAGTTTGGTTTTATTATTTCTGGAAGTTATCAAAATATTTATAGAGGAACTACATCAAACTTTTTCTTACCAAACTCTCAACCAGGTTTGAATAATATTCCTTTATTTTCTGATTTACAATTAAGAAAGTATTCGGTTCAAAGTCAAAGAAAAGGAGTGAATGCCAAATTGGATTATCGTTTAAATAAGAATAATAAAATTTCCTTGTTTAATACTTATGTTCATTTAGATGATTATCAAACAAGGTTTATATGGGATACGGTCGCTTTAAACTCGGTAGTTGATAATTCGCAAAGAAGCCAATGGACATTCCAATCAATTAATAATACCACTTTGCAAGGAGAGCATAAACTTTCTAATGCAGATAAATTAGATTGGTCATTGGCTTATTCAGTAGCAAGCAGTAAAACTCCAGATCAAACTTCTTTCACACATCAGTATGCCATTGTTGCTACAAGTTTAACAGCAGACAAATTACAATCCATGTCTAGACTTTGGTCAAGCAATACAGATAAGGATGTTTCTGCTTATTTAAATTATACTAAAAACACTACTCTATTTAATCGTGATATAGAGTTGAAAGCAGGCGGATTAATTAGAGACAAAAACAGAGATAATTATTATATTAATTATTCTTTAAAACCAGTTCTTGGATCTGTCTATACCACCATCAACAATGCTCCATTTATATTTAATACTGGCGATGGTAGCCCTTCCTTAAATGGTAATAACTATACTTTTGAAGAGAAAATTTCTGCAGGTTATGTTCAAGGTAAATGGAACTTATCTAATCGTCTTGAATTACTTGGAGGTTTTAGAGCAGAAAATACCAATCAACATTATGAGACTTTATTGACCAATGATGTTCAAGCAAAATCTGGAACAATTCAATATACAGATGTATTGCCTAGTGCACAAATGAAATTTGCTTTAACGCCTAATCAAAATTTACGTTTTGCATATTACAGAGCAATTGCTAGACCTGGTTTTGCTGAGTTAATTCCTGACGGAGCAGACGGAGAATTTTTTAAGGAAGTAGGTGATCCCGTAAATTTAAAACATACAGTAGCGGATAACATAGACTTACGTTATGAATTGTATAGCAAAGGTTCTGATCAATTATTATTTGGTGGGTTTTATAAAGACATTCAAAATCCAATTGAAATTTCTGCTGTAAAGCCTCAAAATATTAATAGTTTATATTTGCAACCTGTAAATATTGGTAAAGCGACCAACTTTGGCTTTGAATTAGTAGCTACAAAATTTATTGGGTCCTTTGGAATTTCTGCTAATTATACCTATACCAAATCAAGTATTACTAATGATAGTTTAATTTTTTCTAGTAGAAATACTGCAGGACAAATAGTTTCAAAACGAGTTTCTGAAACAAGACCCTTACAAGGTCAATCAGATAACGTTGGAAACTTATCCTTCATTTATAAAAACCCAAAAATTGGGTTTGATTTTCAAACAGCTATTGTATATACAGGGGAGAGAATTAGTTTTGTTAGTCCTTATGCGGGTTTAAATTATTGGCAATCCCCAACAACCCAACTAGATATATCTTTTGAAAAGAAAATTGGGAAGCATTTTTCTTTTTATGGGAAAATAAATAACCTTACTGATGCTCCGATGGAATTATCCCTTCATCAATCATATAACAGCTATATGGCTGCTAGTGGCTCCCGAGCGTTGGCTTTACAAACTGATCCAGCAAATAGCATAATTATCCAAAAGGATTATTATAGAACAACCTACTTATTTGGAATCCGTTATAAACTTTAAAAATAATTTACAATACATTACAATGAAACAAAAGTTTACATATTTAGCAGTCATTTTGATAACAGGATTAATTTCTTGTACAAAAACAGAAGAATCAAAAGACTTGTGGCAAGCAGTAATTATTCCTGCATCGCCTATAAGTGAATCAGTGCCATTATCTGGTGCCGTAAAAGGTACCATGTTGTCTGGAAAAACCTACACCGTGAGTGGAGATATTTACGTAAATGCCGGAGATGTTTTAGTCATAGAACCAGGTGTTACTGTAAATTTTACAGGAACAGCAGGTGTGCCAGTAGGTATAGGTGTAAAAGGAACTTTATTATCATTAGGTACTAAAGAAAGTCCAATTATGCTTACGTATCCTGGTGTTGCAAAAACAGATCAATTAGGTGCCAATCCGGATAATGACCCTGCTTTAAAAGGGAAATGGACTGGTATTACTGGAGCAACCACTTGCCCTTTAATCGTACTTAAATGGACCCATATTGAATTTGGTGGCGCTGCAATTAGTTCAGCTATGAAAAGCTTTACTGGTAGTTCAAGCCCTTATCCTTTGTATTTTGCTAACCCGGATGGTAGTTTAATTTTGGAGGATTCTTGGATTTATGGCAGTGTGGATGATCCATTTAGAATTAATGGCGGGAAGATTCATGTAATGAGAAATACCTTTGAAAAATGTGGATATACAGGAGGGGAAGCTATGAATTCTAAAGCAGGAACTATTGGTGACTTTGCTTATAATTTATGTATCGGAATGGCTACCAATGGACCAAAAGTTTCTAATATTAACGTTGCTGTAGGTAAGCCAGGTTCGAATGTTCGTATTTACAATAATACCATGATCAATTGCGGTTATAGAAGATCTGCCGCTGGACGTGGAGGCTCTATCAATTTTGAAGAAGGCGCAGGTGGTATGGCATATAACAATTTAATTATTAACTGTAAATTTGGATTACGTGTTGTTCAAACTCCAATTGCAGATACTGCCAATTTAAGATATGGCTATAACTATTATTATGCAGATTCAGTTTCTGTAGCCAGTCAATTTATTCCTTCTTTATCAGTTAGTACAGCAATAAGTAAACCAATGGAAACTGATATTCCAAAACCTTCTACCTACTTGCCAGTAGGTTGGACAGTTGGTGCTGTTTATACTGCTCCAACTTCGGTAGTTGGTGTTAATAATCCTTTATTTATTAATGCGCCAGTTCCTTTACCTGCAGGATTAATGTTAAGAGATATTGCAGTAGTTGGAAATTACAACTTCGCATTAAAGTCTAATTCACCATGTATTGGAGCTGGTTATACAGGATTTTCTCCAAGAGCTGATGTGATTCAGGATTTAAGATTAGGTGCTACAGAAATTACCCCTCCAGGAAAAGACATTGGTTGTTATCAAAGCAATGGTAGAGGTAACCAACACTAATTAATAAAAAATTTATTTGATCATAAAGTGCCTTAGAATTATTTTTAAGGCACTTTTTTAAATTAATATCCTAATGTCAGTTTTACATAATTTTAGATCGCTTCACAAACAATTTGCTTCCGTGCTTTTTGTTTTTTTCTTTTTAATAGGCTTAACAGGAAGTCTATTGTCATTTAAGTCGGCGTTTACAAAAGTGATTTTCGAAAATAAACTGATAAGTGCCGAAAGCAAGTTGGCTAGGATATTGCCTTTAGATAGTTTAGAAAAAATAGCAACGGCAGTACTCAATGAAAAAGCAAATACCAATTTTAAGAAATCGGAGAAGTTAGAAATAAAAATCTCAAAGGGAACGATTTTATTTTATTATAAAGACGCTTATAGCATACAAATCAATGGAGCTTCTGGAGCGCCTATTTTAATTGAGAAGAAATTCGGAGGCGTCATCCAAGATATTCATGACGGCGCTATTTTAGATGGTTTGTTTGCCAATAAATTAAGTTTATCTAAGAAAGTATATTCTATCATCATGGGACTTTCATTGCTATTGCTTACAATTACGGGTACTTATATGTGGTACAAGCCTAAAATGCTTAAAAATAAAAGATAATGAAATTCAAATCAATAAGATTATTAAGTATTTTAAGTTTACTATTATTAGTTGGAGAAGCTTCGAAAGCACAAATGAATGATAGTATTATAAATTTTCTATTTACTTCTGATGTGCATTTTGGTTTGACAAAAGAGCAGTTTAGAGGAAAAGAAAATGTGCCTGCAAAAGAAGTAGATATGTCCATGATGCAGATAATGAATCAAATGACTGCTAGTTCATCTCCAAAAATAGGAATTGATGCGTTGGTGATAACAGGTGATATTGCCAACAGAATGGAAAAGGGAATACAATCTGCAACTGCCTCTTGGAATCAATTTAAAGAAGTATTTATTGATAACAATCATTTAATAAAATCCAATGGAACTAAATCTGAATTATGGGTGGTTCCTGGAAATCATGATATGAGCAATGCAATTGGTTTTCATAGACCAATGGAACCTAAGAAGGATCCTGCGTCCATGATAGGCATCTACAATTTAATGTTTCCAACAAGCCAAATCAGCTCTTTTGATAGCAGTTTAGCAAGAATTCATTATTCAAGAGAAGTCAAAGGAGTACATTTTATATTTTTAAGCTTGTATCCCGATTCAGCTGAAAGAGTTTGGATGGAGAATGATTTAAAAAATATTAAAAAATCAACTCCTGTTTTATTGTTTGCCCATTCTATCCCAGATGTTGAACCAAGATTTTTTCAAAATCCGAATGGTTTACATGATATCAATGAAGAAGATAAATTTGAAAACTTAGTTCCTGAAAATTATAAAGATGGCAAGGACGTAAAAGGAGAAACCATTATTGAACAAAATGGTTTTGCAGATTTCATTATCAAGCACCCTAATATTAAAGTATATTTTCATGGGCATGAGAATTGGACAGATTATTATCAATACACTGGCCCTAAGAATAACATTGATCTTACCTGTATTCGCACAGATAGTCCTATGAAGGGAAGGATTTCTCTGAAAGATGAAAAAAAGTTAGCGTTTGAATTGATTTCAATCAATACGAATAGTGGCTTATTAACTGTTAAAGAGGTATTATGGAATGCCAATGAAAATGGCCAGCTATGGAAATGGGGGCAAATGGCTAATTACCATCTTAAATAGTAACCAGTATTAGTAAAAAACGCCCCCTAATAGCCTGCTATATTGGATTATTTTAGATTTTTTGTTTAACTTAACAAAATGGGATTTGTATATCATTACAAATTTCTATTATAATTAAAACAAACAAAAAATGAAAAATTATAAAGTAATTCTGTTTCTTTTTTTATTGGGTATCAGCCCTTCTATTTTTGCGCAACCTGCAGAGCAATTTGTAAAAGTAATTGTTACTGCAGATCATTCCGATTGGACCTATAAAAAAGGGGAGCATGTAAAGTTTACCATCTCTGTTTTAAAAAATGGCAATTTAGTTAAGGATGCTACTGTGCGTTATGAAATTGGTCCAGAAAAACAAGATCCTATAAAAAAAGAAGTGGTAACGCTTGCAACAGGAACGCAAACCATGGATGCGGGTACTATGAAAGTACCAGGATTTTTAAGATGCATTGCTTTTGCTAAAGTTGATAATAAAGAATATCGTGGCTTAAGTACTGCAGGATTTGATCCACTTGAAATTGCTCCCACCATTGAAAACCCAAATGATTTTGATGATTTTTGGAACAATGCAATTGCTGAACTAGCAAAAATTCCTATGGATGCAAAAATGACTTTAATGCCAGAGAGATGCACTGAAAAAGTGAATGTATATCATGTGAATTTGCAAAATTTTAGAGTTGGAACAAGATTGTATGGTATTTTATGTGTGCCTAAAAAGGAAGGCAAATATCCTGCATTGTTACAAGTGCCAGGAGCAGGTGTTAGGCCTTATGCTGGTGACATTGCAAATGCAGAAAAGGGCATCATCACTTTTCAAATAGGTATTCATGGCATTCCTGTCAATATGGATCTTTCGGTGTACAATGATTTAGGAAATGGGGTGCTTAATGGTTACCCAAATTATAATTTAGATGATCGCGATCGTTTTATTTACAAACGTGTTTACTTAGGTTGTCTCAGAGCCAATGATTTTTTAACCAGTCTGCCACAATTTGATGGAGTTAATTTAGCAGTTACTGGCGGTAGTCAAGGTGGGGCATTGTCCATTGTTACAGCTGCGCTGGATACCAGGGTTAAAAGTTTGGGATCATTTTATCCTGCTTTAAGTGATGTTACTGGGTATCTAAATGGTCGCGCAGGTGGTTGGCCACATTATTTTGATAAAGTAAATATGAATGTAAATAACACCAAAGAAAAATTAAAAACATTGGGTTATTATGACGTGGTCAATTTTGCTAGAAGAATTAAAGTACCTGGTTATTACTCTTGGGGTTTTAATGATGAAACCTGTCCTCCAACTTCTATGTATGCTGCTTATAATTTGATAGCAGCTCCCAAGGAATTATTTTTAGCATTGGAAACTGGGCATTGGACCTATCCAGAACAAAACGAAAAGATGACCAATTGGTTGCTTGGAAAATTAAAAAGCAATTAATATTTATTTATGCGCTTTCTTAAGTTTCGATATTGGCTACTAATTTTTTATTGTATCCCTGTTGTTCTTGCTGCTCAAAGTAAAAGGCCAAATATTATTTTTATTCTCACAGATGATCAACGTTGGGATGCATTAGGTGTGGCTGGTAATAATATCATCATCACCCCGCAAATGGACGCACTAGCCAAATCAGGAACCTATTTTAAAAATACATTTTCAACCACACCTATATGTGCTGCTAGTAGAGCTTCTATATTAACTGGTTTGTATGAGCGAACACATGGATATACCTTTCAACAACCCCGCCTCCAACAACCTTATGCCGAAATCATGTATCCTAAAATATTAAAGGACCACGGATATTATGTTGGTTTTTTTGGAAAATTAGGAGTTACCATGGATACGCCCAGCCAATATTTTAATGTGAGTGAATTTTATGATCGGGGAGTAGCCCCAAATAAAGCGGGCTATTTTTATAAAAAAATTGGGAAAGATAGTGTGCATCTTACCAGGTATTCGGGCCATCAAGCTTTGGAATTTATAAAGACCGCCCCATCGAATCAACCTTTTTGTCTTTCTGTCTACTTTAGCGCTCCTCATGGTCACGATGAATCAAAAGAACAATATTATTGGCAAGAAAAATCGGATAGCCTTTACAAGAATGTTACCATACCTGCTCCTATTTTAGGGGACTCCAGTTATTTTAATCGTTTGCCTAAAGAAGTGAGGGAAGGATTTAATAGAACTAGATGGAAATGGAGATTTGATGATCCTGAGAAATACCAAAATATGGTAAAAGGCTATTACCGAATGATTACTGAAGTGGATGATGAAATAGGGCTTATTAGAAAACAAATTAAAGAGCAAGGAATTGAAGACAATACCATCATTATGGTAATGAGTGACAATGGATATTTTTTAGGAGATCGACAATTGGCAGATAAATGGTTGATGTACGATCCTTCTATTCGATTACCCCTTATTATTTACGATCCAAGAAATACGAAGCCATCCACCATTGATGCCATGGCACTTAATATTGATATCAGTAGCACCATTTTGGGATTGGCGGGTATACAAGCTCCAAAAAATTATCAAGGAATGAATCTAATGCCGTTTTTGAAAAAAGGAAATATAGCATCCACTAGAGACACTGTTTTAATAGAACATTTATGGAAGCTACCAGATATCCCTGCAAGTGAAGGTATTCGAACTGCCCATTGGAAATATTTTAGATATAAGTACATTAAAGCCCCAGAAGAACTATACGATTTAAAGAAGGATCCTTTAGAAAAATTCAATCTCGCAGGCATGCCTAAATATGCAAAAATACTTGCCAATTTAAGAAAACAATTAATTCAGACATCCTTGAAATACGAGGCTGAAAAATTGTGCCCAGACGAACCCTCTATGAATAGTATAAAATTTTGATAGCGTATTAAATACAAAGCCCCTTTTTAAATAATGGCGCTTCAAGATTTAACAGTTAACATTGGTTTTTGAAACAAACAATGTGTAAATTTATGCTTCAATGCTTAAAGCAATAAGCAGTAATAAATTAAGTGATGATGAAAAAGATTTTTTTGAATTTTTTCGTATTGTTGTTTTTAACTTTTTTCATACAAAATGCCAATGCACAAGTAATTGATTCTGTTTTAAATATTTACGATGAACAATTCCCGCACGAAAAAGTGCATATCCATTTTGATAGAACCATGTACAATAAAGGAGAGACGATTTTTTATAAGCTCTATATTTTATCCGGATTAGAATGGACCAATTTAAGTAGGAATGTTTACTTGGTTTGGTATGACAACAGCGGCAACTTTATCAAACAAACAGTGGCTCCATTATATCAATCTTCTGCAAAAGGAAGTTTTCAGGTACCTGCCAATTACAAAGGTGATTTTTTAAGGGTCAAAGCCTATACGCGTTGGATGTTGAACGACGAAGCTGACTTTATGTACGAAAAAGACATCGCCATTAACGATGCTTCTACAGCAAAAACAAAAACAATTTCGGCTCAAAAAACAAGGGTAGATGTTTTTCCGGAAGGGGGTGTATTGGTAAATAATTTAGCAAGTAAAGTTGCATTCAAAGCTACCAATGGCTATGGAATGCCTGTTTTCATAAAAGGGTTTTTAGTAAATGATAAAAATAAAATTATTGATACTTTAAAGGTAGCACATGATGGCATGGGATTTTTTCGATTGAATCCAATTGCTGGTGAAAAGTATCAATTGAATTGGACGGATGAAAATGCACAAAAAGGAGTCACTCCTATACTTCCTGCTAACAAAGAGGGCGTGGTTTTGAAAGTAACCATGGACAATGAAAAAGCGTATGCGCAAGTGGAAAGAACATTGGACGTTCCTCAACATTACAAACACATGAGACTCTTGGTACATCAGAATCAGCTAATACTTTACAAAGTAGATTTTAAAGGAGAAGAACGGCAGGTTCAAAAAGTGGGGTTGCCTATAGATGAATTACCTACTGGGGTGGTACAATTTTCCTTATTTACCAATGATTGGCAACCTATTGCTGAAAGAATAATATTAGTCAACAATCGCTTACACGAATTTAATGCCAAGTTGACGGTGGACATTGCGAATGTTAGCAAAAGAAGTAAAAATGTTTTTGAGATCTATGTGAAGGATACATCTGCTGCAAATATGTCCATTGCTGTTACAGATGCTTCTATTGTAATGCCAGAACAGCAAACCATTTATTCCGATTTTCTATTGAGCAATGATATACGTGGTAAAGTGTACAATCCTGCTTATTACTTTTCAAGCGATGCAGACAGTGTAGCTGCACATTTGGATTTAGTGATGTTAACCAATGGGTGGAGAAAATTTGATTGGGACAAAATTAAAGCAGGTGTTTTGCCGGTACTAACGTATCCTAGAGAAACAGATTTAATGAAAATTACTGGGAAGGTTTATGGGATATCCGCTGCAAAATCATCGGATCAACTTCTTTTAAATTTGATCATCAATGGAAGAGATAGCAGTAAAAAAATAATATTTCTTCCAGTTTCAAAAGATGGAAGTTTTGAAGATAAATCTATTTTCTATTATGATACTTCACGCATATTTTATGGATTAAATGGCAAGTCAAAATCAAATTCGGTGGCAGTGCATTTTGAAAACGGATTGTTGAAACAAGAGTTTAAAAAATTACCAATAGATCCAGGAAGCTTTTACCGCAATTGGACGGATAGTATGGCCAGGGCGAAATTATATTTTATCATGTTGGAGCAAGAAAAGCAAAGGAAGCTTTTAGAAGCTATGACTTTAAAAGAAGTAATAGTGAAATCTCGTGTAAAGTCACCCATTCAACTATTGGATGAGAAATATGCAACTGGATTGTTTAGTGGTAATGATGGCACTGCTTTTGATTTGTCATCTGACCCCAATGCAACTGGTGCAATTGATATATTGACTTATTTACAAGCTAAAGTAGCCGGCTTAAGTATTTCTGTAAATGGTACTCCTACTGCTACATGGAGAGGATCTAATACCGAATTCTTTTTAAATGAAGTAAGTACGCCAATAGAAACAGTCCAATCTTTGAACATTACCGATATTGCCTATATCAAAGCGATTAGACCTCCTTTCTTTGGTTCTTTTGGTGGTGGTGGTGGAGGGGCGATTGCTATTTACACAAAACGAGGAAGTAGCAATCGGGGGAATAATAATAATAGCGTTGGAATGGAGAATACGGTTTTAGGGGGATACTCTGTATTTAAAGAGTTTTACAATCCTAATTATGAAAAGCCACCCGAAAATTTTGAGCCCGATAATCGTACCACTTTGTATTGGAATCCTTACGTTTTAACCAACAAGCGAAATCCAAGAATAAGAATTGAATTTTACAACAATGATATTAGTAAAAAATTACAGATTGTATTAGAGGGAATTAACTCAAGTGGGAAATTAGCTAGGGTGGTAAAAATCATAGAATAAAAAAAGGCCGCTATTGCTAGCGGCCTTTTTCGTAGTTTAAATCTTTATTATTATTTTTTTGTTGTAACAACAGGGACTATATCTTTTGTAAAATTATTAGCGGCACTAATTTTACCATCCAAGTTATAAGTAAAACCAATCATTTGTCTTTTTGAAGTAACGGTTCCGTCTTTAGCAACTTGTTTAGAGGTAGCATTTACCAATATGCCTGATTCTGGGTCTGTGTCAGTTAATTTATAAGGAATAATCATATTCACTTTCCAATTGTAAGATTGCACACCACTAAAAGCTTTGGCAAAAAAATCTTTTGCTAAGGCTCTTTCTGTAACTCCATTAGAATGATTCCAAGTAATAGAATCGGTGCACAAAGCTGCAATGGCATTGATATCCAATTTGTTTAAAGCGGCTTGCAATTTTTCAATTGTAGCTATCTCGCCTCTATTCGTAAATTGAACTGTAGTGGAAGAATCTTTCAAATACACTTTTCCACCTTTGTCTGAACCGAATTCGTTTGATTTTGGTCTGTATTGGAACTGAGCGAAATCACTAATTTTTGAATCTTTGTTTACAGTGGTTATTTCAAATAAATATACTTTTTCTTTAGAGCCATTGTTCCATACTCTACTTTCTTCAGACAAAGTAAGTACCAAATTATCTTCGGCACCTTTAAGTTTTATAGGCATTGACCAGTAAGGCACTTGATTCAGGCTTTTCATTTCCTTATGCCACTTAATATTAAAAGCGCCATCTTTTTGAACTCTTTCTTTTGTATAATAAGAAAGGTCTTTTTTAGCATCATTTGAATTGTATGCTTTCATACCATCTAAAACAACATTCATGGCTTTGTCGTCTCCCAATACAAATGTTTTATTTTTGTCTTTCCCGTCTTGGAATACTTTTCCAACGGTGGTGGTTTGTGCAATTGCACTTAAGCAATAAGTAGTCATTGCTAAAATCAGGGTCATTTTTTTCATAGTGTATTTTTTAAGCCATTAAGATAATAATAATACTTTTAAAAAGAAAGTATTATAATGGTTATTTCTTTATTTCAATTAAAAAAGGCTTGGAGGTAAGTAGCTTTTGGAGAATAAGGAGGCCTATAGGTTCAAATTTAAAAAAAAAGGACTTACGATCTAACGTAAGTCCTTTATAAATTAAGAAAAAGAAAGTGAAATATTTTTGTCCTTCTTTTTATTTTGCAACAGGATCTGCATTCCAAATATCAACAATACATTTCCAACTGCCATCGGCTTGCTTTTTCCAAGTTTCGCAAAATTTACCCGTTTCATGTGCGTCTTTTCCAGCGGCGTCTTTGTAGCTAAATTGATAAGCACCAGTACTGTATCCTAAGTCTCCAGATTTAGCCACTTCTGTTTTAGTAGCTTGAAATCTCATATTGGCACCTGGAGTGGCAAACATAGCTTTGATAGAAACAGCTCTTGAAGCTTTGTCTAAACAAACTTTTTCACCTGGAGGCATCATGATAGCATCGTCAGTATAATAACTTAACCAACCATCAGCAGAATTTAAAGCAGATACACTGTCCCAAGCATTGTCTGCTTTTATGATTGCATTGATCGCTTCTGTTGAATCTAAATTCACAGTTGCTTTAGTAGTGTCCATCTTATTTGTTTCATTGTTACATGCAGTTAGATAAATAAGCCCTGCGAACAATACGACGAAAATTTTCTTCATATTTTATTTTATTTTGTAATGGTTTCAATTTCAATAGAATCGTTGGTAAGTGTACCAGTGATAGTTACTTCATCTCCAATAAAAGTTTCTACTTTCTTTGGATTGCTGATGGCATATACTTTATCTCCAATGACAAGCACTGGTTTTGCACCTCGTTTGATACAACTCTTGGCACAGCCAGCATGTTCGATATTGTTGCCTTTTTTTCCACAATCGTCATCGCCAATAAAACCTTTCCATTTTCCTTTATCCATGGCAAGAACCGTAGTAACGGATAAAATTACCACAAACAGCATTAGGTACTTTTTCATATGTTTTTTATTTTGTATCCCAATTTAATATTTTTCATCGAGAAATCCTACCAACTGACTCTAATTATTCCCTCTTTATTCCGTCCTTGTCTATTAGAACCTTTTAGTCATTAGGTGCTTTAATAACTCCTAATTTTAAAGTGTAAGTAATTGGTAATCAATTATATAATAGGCTATTTGTAAAATAATTTCGATATCTGTTAACAAAACCTTAACTTAACGTTCATATTTGGTTAACTTTTTCAATAAATTAAAACAAAGCAAATGAAGAAAATTCTAAGTTCTCTCTTCTTGGCTGTGTTCGTATTAGTATCAGCTCAGGCTCAAGTTCGTTCTGTAACCGGTTCGGTGAAAGACGAAAAAGGAGTAGCTGTACCTTTTGCGACAGTTAAAGTAAAGGGAAATGCCTCAGCTGTAGTAGCTGATGACAAAGGTAACTTCAAAATTAATGCTGCTGCAAATGCAACTTTGCAAGTAAGTGCAACTGGATTCGCTCCTCGTGAATTGAAATCTGGTGCAACTTCTATCAGTGTAATTTTGAATCGTCAAGTTGACGATCTTGACAATGTAGTTGTAACCGCTCAAGGTATTCGTAAAAAATCTAAAGAGATTGGTTATTCTTACGCCAAAGTTACAAGCGATGAAATTGCTGTAGCACACTCTCCTCAGTTAACACAAGCCCTTGCGGGTAAGGTTTCTGGTTTAGCAGTGTATACGGTAAACAACAGCGTTGACCCTTCTGTGAAAGTGGTTTTACGTGGTTATCGTTCATTAACTGGTAATAACGAAGCCTTAATTGTAATTGATGGTATGCAAACAACCGCTACCGCTCTTGCTTTAATCAATCCAAACGACGTTGAAAACGTTGCTGTATTGAAAGGTGGACAAGCCGCTACTTTATACGGTTCTGCCGGTGTAAATGGTGCTTTAGTAATTACAACCAAACAAGGTAATAAAGGAAAGCTTAAAGTGCAGTATTCAAATACCACCAACTTTGAGCAAATCAATTTCATGCCTTCTTTCCAAAATGAATATGGTTCTGGTTCTCAATACTATCCATATGTTTATGGTCAAACTGGTTACAATGCCGATCCAGTGTATCGTTCAAAACAAAACTGGAGACCTTATGAAAACCAACAATATGGTGACAAGTTTGACGGTAGTATGCGTATTATCGGTCGTGTTTTAGCAGACGGTAGTTCACTTATTATACCTTATTCAGCCGTTCCAGGAGCAAGAATTAATGCTTATGATATGGGGGTTTCAACCAACAATCAAGCCAGCTTCCAAGGCGGAGATGAAAATGGCAGCTATTATTTATCTGCTGAGAATCAAAAAGTAAATGGTATCGTACCTGGTGATATGAGTGATAGAACAGGAGTTCGTGTTAAATCTACAAGAGAGTATGGCAAAGTGAGTACTTCATTTAATGCCGCATACACTCAAGCAGTTTATGATAGAACTACTTCTGATTTCCAAAACGACGTTATCAATACTTCATCCCAGATTGATTTACCATCATTGAGAGATTGGAGAACGAATAAGTTCGCTAATCCTAATGGTTATTTTAATGACTATTACAATAACCCTTACTTTAATAAGGACATAAACCGTGCACGTTACAAGGATGCCAACCTTTCTGGTAATTTCGACATTACTTACCGTGCAGCACCTTGGTTGCAATTATACAACCGCTTAGGTATTATGAATAACTCTCGTACTGGTAAGAATACCCAAGAGAAATTCCAATACTCTGACTGGGCAAAAAACAGTGCTTTTATTCCTGCTCCTTATACTCATGATGATGATTATCCTGGTATCTATCGTGCCATTTCTGACATCTTAGGTGCTGTGAATGATTATTCATCTACAGAGAATGTTGTTAACAATGAATTTCAAGCTCGTATCCAAAAGGATTTAGGGGTTGTTCAAAATAAATTGACTTTAGGTTATAGTGTTTACCAACGTTATACTAAAGCAATTTCTGTAGCATCTAGTTCGATCGTTGTACCTGATGTGTATAATATTTCTAACAGACAAGGTAACTTGGCTGGTGCTGAATCAAATACTACAGAACGTAAATTCGGTTACTATGGTGATATGAACACGAACTTAAAGAATATGGAGTGGTTAAACTTAAACTTAACTGGTCGTTATGACGCTACTTCTCGTTTTTTCAAATCAACGAGAGATGCTAGTCAATATTCTTATTTCTATTATGGAGCAGCATTGTCATTTGTTTTAACAGATGCGATTCCTGCATTGAAAAATGATGTTTTGAACTACGCTAAATTGCGTACTTCTTACAACAAGAATGGTAATGACAATATTCCATTGTATGGATTGGATATGGCTTATGCCAACGGTACTAACTTCCCTTATGGTAACAACGTAGGTTTGACAGTAGGTAATACCTTACCTGATGCCAATTTAAAGCCTGAGTTTGTAACTGCTATGGAAGTAGGAGGTGAGTTTAGCATGTTTAAAAACAGAGTAAACTTAGACGTGTCTTGGTACAGTCAAAAATCAGAAGGTCAAGTTTTAACCGTAAAAATTCCTAACTCAACAGGTTTTTCTAACTTACTTATTAACGTAGGTGAGGTGAATAACTTTGGTTATGAGGCCGATTTAAAAATACAAGTTTTACGCGACACCAAACTTAAGTGGGATGTAAATATCAAATACTCTAACAACGATAACAAAGTGGTTAGCCTATATCCTGGTATTACTCAATTTGCTTATGGTGGATATTCTTATGCAACTTCAAACGTAATTCAAGGAGAGCGTTTCCCAATGCTTCAAACCAACGGTTATTTTTATGATGCTGCTGGAAGAAGACAAGTAAACTCAACTACAGGTTATCCAATGTTAAATTCAGCTTTAACTTCTCGTGGTGGTACATTGCCTCGTGATATGGTTGGCTTAGGATCTTCTTTGTCTTACAAAGATTTCCGTTTTACATTTAACTTTGAATACCGTGGTGGTAACGTGATGTACTCTGATTTAGGTCGTCAAATGACCTTTACAGGTGCGGGTGGATGGACTTCTAACAGAACCAATCAAATATTCCCTAATTCATTCTATGTGGATGCAACAGGAAATAAAGTTCCAAACACAACCATCCAAGTTCGTGAACCAGAGTATGCATTGTGGGTTAACAACTACCGTTTGATTTCTGAAAACTTCGTTACACCAGGTTGGTTCATAAAATTGAGAGACGTTAACTTGTCTTACAATCTTCCAACTGCATTGGTTAAAAAGTCAAAATTATTTTCTGGAGCTAACATAGCAATTTATGGTAGAAACTTATTTACGATTGTTGATAGTCAGAATCAGTTTACTGATCCTGAATTCAGCTACACAGCCGGTAATGGTTTAGGTATTAGTAATACCGCGCAAACACCGCCTGTACGTCAATTTGGTTTCAACGTAAACTTTGTTTTTTAATCACCACTAACTAAAACAATAGATATGAAACTAAATACATTATATATCGCCGCGTTTTTGGTCATTGTGGGAACTGGTTGTAAAAAAGACTTTTTAGATGTCAACACCAACCCGAACGCACTGCCAACCGCTACTCCTGCATTCGTACTTGCGAATGCTATAAACCAATCTGCCATCAATATGCTTGCTCCTAATGAGACTGGCATGTTCTGGGGAGGTCAATGGACACAGTCTAATGGTTATATCATTAGTACTACCTTGTTCTCTTACAGCTTTACCAATGGTGATTTTAACTATTGGGACAATACGTACGATAATCTTTACGATTATCAATATGTAATTGACAATGCTGCTACAGCCAATCAATTATATTTGAAAGGACCAGCTAAAGTTATGCAAGCCTTGGCTTTTCAAAAACTAGTTGATCTTTACGGAAACATCCCTTTTAGCGATGCATTAAAAGGAGTTAAATCATTGGCTCCAAAATTTGATGATCAACAAAAGGTTTATGAAGGTTTGATTACTTTATTAGATGGTGCTATTTCAGACTTAAAAGCAAATGCATTTGCAAGTGCTTATTCAAGTTCTGATATCATCTTCAAAGGAAGTACTACCAACTGGATCAAATTTGCTAACTCTTTAAAGTTGCGTATTTTAATGCGCCAAGCAAGAGTGACTGGAAGAGATGCTTACATTACTGCTGAGGTAAACAAAATTGTTGCTGAAGGTTCTGGAGTGTTAGCTTCTGGAACAGATGTAGGTGTTAATCCAGGTTATACGCCTTCTGCAGGTCAAATCAATCCTTTTTATGATAGCTATGGATACAGTGAGACCAATGCTAGAAGAGCAAACAACAACTGGCCTAGAGGAACTGAATTCTTTATCAATACTTTAAAATCTACAGGTGACACAGCTCGTTTAACTCGTATTTTTTATGCCATTGGAAATGAAAACAGTGCTAGTCCTGGTGTAAGTGTTAAACCAGAAATCGCTGACAACTATGTGGGTGTTCCATTTGGTTCAAGTGCTGGTTTCTTGCCTGCGGTTACTTCTGCTCCTGGCCCATCTGTTTTAGTAAGAGGTACTTATAACAAGCCTTACATATTAATGACAGCTGCCGAAGCTCAATTTAATTTAGCTGAAGCCAAGCAACGTTATGGTTCTACTGTTAGTTTAACAGGAACAGCGCAGTCTTATTATGAGGCTGGTGTTAAAGAATCTTACCGTCTTTTGGGTGCTCCTGCTGCAGATGCAACTAGATTATTAGCTAGCGGAGTGCAAAATGTTGATTTTGCAGCTTCTACTAATAAATTGCAAGCAATTGGGTATCAAAAATGGCTTTGCTATGCGAACTACAATGGTTTAGAAGCATGGTCAGAGTACCGCAAGAACAACTATCCTGTTACACCTCAGTCTAAGAACTATGTAGGTACTGAGCGTCCATTACGTTTGTATTATCCTGGAACTGAATTTGGTTCTAATGGTGCAAATGTAACAGCGCAAGGAACTATCAATCCTTTGGCAACTAAGATTTTCTGGGATATTGACTAATTAAATAGTTTACTATTTTATACAAAGGGCCTCGATTTATCGAGGCCCTTTTTTTGGTTCAAACATTGTGTATAGGATGACCCTAAATCGTATTTTCTCCTTTCGATTTATTTTGAAGCCTTGGCTACTGGATTTAGGTCTTTCATAAAATTAGTTACTTGTGAAATTTTTCCCTCTAAATTATAAGTATAAATAAGAACTTGTCTTTTTTCAAAAGAGGTTCCATTTTTAAACTCTTCTTTCATTATTGCATTTACAAGTATGCCAGATTCCGGATCGGTATCGGTCATTTTGTAGGGCAAAATCCCATTAATTTTCCATTCTACAGATTTTGTACCATTAAAATGTGCTGTCCAAAAATCGATTGTCTTAACCCTAACTGTTACCCCATCTGCATGGCTCCAAGTAATGGAATCTGCAAATACACTGCTTACTCCTACAGCGTCCATTTTATTAAAGGCAATACCCATTTTTTCAATGGCTGCTACTTCACCTCTATTAGAAAGTGTAAATGTTGATGTGGTATCTTTTAAATAAACTTTTCCTCCCGTTTCTAAACCAAATTCATTCTCTTTAGGTCTAGCTACAAATTGTTTGAAATTACTAATTTTCAAATCTTTATTCACTGTATTTACTTCAAACACATAAATTTTTTCTTTAGAACCATTGTTATATACTCTATTTTCTTCGGATAAAGTAAATACTAAATTATCTTCAGCGCCTTGCACTTTTAACGGGAATGATAAATAAGGTTTTTGGTCAAGACTTTTCATGGCCTTATGATATTTTATCGTAAAATCTCTTGTTTTTTCTGCTCTATCTTTTGAAGAAAACGAAAGGTCCTTTTCGGCATCATTCGTATTATAGGCTTTTATACTTTCTAAAACCACATTCATCGCTTTGTCATCTCCCAAAACGTATGATTTGTCTTTATTTTTACCCTCTTGAAATATTTTACCTGCAGTTTTAGTTTGCGCAGTAGCGTTCAAGCTAATAATCGCTATTGCGATCATTAATGTAATCTTTTTCATAATTATTTTTTTAATGAACTAGTAAGGTAGTGTAATACTTTTAAAAAGAAAGTATTACAAGTAATTAGTAACATTATAACTGTTTCCCCTACTGACGTAGTTGTTTCATAGGGTATTTTTGAATAGAGTTAACTATAAATCATTGGCGTTTAATTGCCTATAGTTTGATGCATGCTTGGTAATGCCAGACTAAATTTTAAAAACCAATTAAACCTTTTGAGCCCTTCTTTGTTATTTAGGTATGAAAATATTTTATTTCTTTCTTGCCTTAGGCATTGTTTTTATTGTATTTCAATCGTTTAGAACCATTTCGGCTACTAAAATTGAAACCCAAAAATACCGGGTGGTTAAAGTAGAAGACGGTTTTGAAATACGTTTTTATCCGCAAGCTACTTTTGCAACAATCTATTCATCTGGTACCAATTACAAGCAGGTGGCGAGCGGGGGCTTTAGAAAATTGGCCGGTTATATTTTTGGAGGCAATGAGCAAAATAAAAGTATTTCTATGACAGCTCCTGTAAGAATGGAAATGAGTGAAAAAGGATCTTCCATGAGTTTTGTGATGCCAGAAAAATACGATGAATCTAGCTTGCCTAAACCCAAGGATGCCAGCGTGCAAATCAAAAAATCACAAGAAATGTATGCCGCCGTAATCACCTTTGGCGGTTATGCGAATGACGAAAAAATACAAAACTATACCAATAAATTAATTGCTATGCTTTCGCAAAAAGGCATTAAAGTAATTGGTGGGTATAATTTTCTAGGGTACAATGCCCCTTTTCAATTTTTGAGCAGAAAAAACGAAATATCTATCCCCGTTGAGTGGAAGGAATAAGTAGGTAATTATTTTTGAATAAAAATCGCTATTTTTAATAACGACTTTCTCTGCTATTTATAGGCTATATACAGCATGATGTGTGATTGGTTTTTAAATAGCAGTTTGAATTCAAATTAATAATACATGAGCAATTCCCTCAAATTAGCCTGGGCCAATAATTTAAGAGCAGCTGCCACTTTGGGGGTGGTATTTATTCATTGTTCCTCCTATGTGATTTTAGATTTTGGACACATCGATAACAATCATTGGCTTATCGCTGTTATTTTCAACACCGCTGTAAGATGGTCTGTGCCTGTGTTTGTGATGCTTACCGGATCTTTTGTCTTGTCTAATTACAATGATCAACTTGGGAACTTTCTTGCCAATGCGTTTAAAAAAATTATCATCCCTTTTCTCATTTGGAGCATTGTATATTTGCTCTACAACAATTGGGATGAATTATTTGGCCTTGCATTGTCCAATGTGCAAAAAAGAGCATTGCTTGTTGAAAAAGCCCTTTCCGGTACCGAAGTGCATCTTTGGTATGTATACATGATCATTAGCGTCTATTTGGTCATACCTATTTTTTCAAAATGGACCAACTTGGCCCGTACAAAAGAACTTGCACTGTTCCTAGGATGTTGGTTTTTCTTTTTAATCACAACTCCATTTCTAAACAATTATGCCACCGACTTTCAACTGAACTATTTTACTGGCTATATTGGTTATTTGATAGCAGGATTTTATTTTTTCAAATACTTGACACTTAATAAAGCTACCCTTTGGGCACTTTTGATTATTTCAATCGCCTCTATTGCAACGATAACTTATGGCGCTTCTTTTGAAAAAAAGGAGTTCAATGATGCATTGCTTGCGCCACTTACGCCAGGTATTTTTATAATGAGTGCTAGTATTTATTTATTATTTAAGCAATCATCCGTGACCTTGTCAAGTTGGATGACAAGTTTGGTGAATCAAATTTGCAAGTATAGTTATGGAATTTACTTAGTGCATTATCTTATTTTGGCAATGATCAATGAATATTTGATTGGTATTGATTCTTTTCATCCCTTGTTAAGTATCCCTTTAATAAGTTTGTTGTGCTTTGCATGTTCATTTGGAACCATCTATCTGCTAAAAAAATTGCCTGTCCTTGGAAATTGGATAGGGTAAATGATTTTTTCAAGTATTACTTTCTTTTTAAAATAATTCACTTATAGTCAAGTACTTACCTTCTATGTGCATGCCAAAGCCCGTCAGGATGGGTGATTTAATGTGCGTATCTAAGATTTAAGCGTGGTTGTATCGAATTAAAAATATCTTATATTTATATAGGCTCAAGTTTTCCCATTTGTTCATCTAATTCACTTTTATGAAAAAAATAATTTTATTAGTTCAGCTTTGTTTTAGTTTAACAGTTTTTGCCAACGAAATTAAAATCGAACGACATAAAGCCATTAAAATGAGAGATGGCATTGTGCTGTATGGCGATGTTTATATGCCAGCAAAAGAAGGCAAGTATCCTACCATTGTTTCTCGGACCCCATATGGCGTTCAAAGAGACGGCGCACATAAAAATTTCATAAAATTTGCACAAAATGGATATGCAGTTGTGTTTGTGGATGTTAGAGGAAGATATGAAAGCGAGGGAAAGTGGGAGCCATTTAGAGACGAAGCTAAGGATGGCTATGATATAGTAGAGTGGGCTGCAGTGCAAAGCTTTTCTAATGGTCGTATTGCTACACAAGGGGGAAGTTATGTGGGGCACAATCAATGGCAGACCATGAACGAGCATCCTCCACATATGATTGCTGCTTTTCCTTCTTTGGCTTCAACCAATCTTTATGCCAATTGGATTACTATGGGTGGAGCCTTTAGATTAAGTTTTAATTATGGATGGGGTGTGGTGAGGATGCCTAATAGAATTATGCTGCCTCAATATTGGCATACAGAATCCTTTGCACCAGAAGAATTAAAATATGATAATATCTTATTTCATCTTCCTTTGAAAACGGGCGATCTTAAAAGTGCAGGCTATGCTGTACAGCATTATAGAGATTGGGTGGAGCATGAATCTTATGACAGTTATTGGAAATCGATCAGTGACGAAGAACGTTTTGCAACTTATACAGTACCAGTGCATACTTTGGGAGGTTGGTTTGATATTTTCATACAAGGAACGATCAATGGGTATGTGGGGATGAAAAATAAGGCAGCCAATGCAGATGCACGAAAATATACGAAAATGATTATTGGGCCATGGGGTCATGGTGCATCCCAAAGTTATGGTGGAGTTGATTTTACGCCGGCTGCATTTATTGACCAGTTTGAATTAGAATTAAAATTCTTTGACTTTCATTTAAAAGGACTTAAAAATGGATTAGATACGGAGGATCCCGTGAAATTATTTTACATGGGCGTGAATAAATGGAGAACGGAGAAAGATTGGCCCATTCCTGGAACACAGTATCAAAAAATATATTTAAGTAGTCAGGGAAATGCTAAATCTGTTAGAGGAAATGGAGTATTGAGTTTTCATCCACCTATGAATGAAGGCAAAGATCAATTTACATATGATCCCAATATGCCTGTGGGTACTTTAGGCGGTAATAATTGTTGTGGAACCCCTACGGCTACTGGGCCTGCAGACCAACGCCCTATTGAAAAAAGAGAAGACGTATTGGTGTATAGTTCTGATTTTTTAACGGCACCTGTTACTATTGCAGGGCCTGTTAAAGTAAAATTATTTGCATCAACAGATGGCCCAGATACAGATTGGATGATTAAATTAACCGATGTATACCCAGATGGAACTTCCATGCCAATTTCAGAGGGCATATTAAGAGCCAAATTTAGAGAAGGGTTGGATAAAATAAAATTATTAACCCCCAATCAAACCTACCAATATGATATTGAGTTAACAGGTACGGCGAATGTTTTTCAAAAAGGACACAGAATTAGGGTGGATGTGACTTCTAGTGACTTTCCTCAATTTGATCGAAATCCCAATACTGGAGAAAAATTAGGTCAAAGTGATAAAGTTAGAATTGCACATCAAACTATTTTTCATGGAGCGGCGCAAGCGAGTTATATCGAACTGCCTGTTGTAAATGGGTTTAACTAATTTATTTAATCATTTGTAATTTTTAACCATGTATTCTAATTGTATTTCTTTTTTTTGTAAGGTTAAAATAGTAGTTATTTTATTTTTAGTAGTACTGGTGCAATTTTCACAAGCCCAATCCTATGATTTATTGATTAAGGGAGGAATGGTAATCGATCCTAAAAATAAAATCAATAGTGTCAAAGACATTGCCATTAAAAACGGAAAAATTGTTGAAATAGCAAATGCGATAGATAGTGTAAAAGCAATTAAAACAATTAATGCAAGAGGGTTATATGTGAGTCCAGGATTGATTGACATGCATGTACATGCTTTTGCAGGTAGTGGTGATGCGGATGTGTATATTGCGGATGGATTTACGAGTGTTTTTCCTGATGGGTTTACTTTTAGGTCTGGGGTAACTACCATCGTTGATGCAGGTTCTTCGGGTTGGAGAAATTTCAGACAATTTAAAAAACAAATTATCGATCGTTCTCAAACCAGGGTGTTGGCTTTATTGAATATTGTAGGCCTTGGAATGAAAAGCCGATTTGAGGAACAGGACAAGTCGGATATGAATCCCCAACAAGTGGCTTATATGATCAATAAGTTATACCCTCAACTACTTGTTGGTATTAAGTCGGCACATTATTGGGGCGATTTTTCGCAAGTAGACTTAGCAGTGCAAGCAGGAAATTTAGCAAAAGTACCCGTGATGGTTGATTTTGGAGAACATGATCCGCCTAATTCCATCGAAGATTTATTCATGAAGCATTTAAGACCAGGTGATATTTTTACACATACTTTTTCCTATGGTGTAAAAGGAAGAGAGAGTGTGGTAGATGAGCAAGCAAAGGTGAAACCTTTTGTTTTTGAAGCGCAAAAAAGAGGCATTGTTTTTGATGTAGGCCATGGCGGTGGTGCATTTTCATTTAGTCAAGCCATTCCGTCTTTTCAACAAGGATTTTATCCCAACGTTATTAGTACCGATTTGCATACAGAAAGTATGAATGGAGGAATGAAAAATTTGAACAATGTGATGTCTAAATTTTTAAACATGGGCATGTCAATGGAAGATGTAATTACTAGAGTTACCTGGAATCCTGCCAAAGTTATTCATAGAGAGGAGCTTGGTAATTTATCCATCGGTGCCGAAGCAGACCTAACCATTTTGAGTATTTTATCGGGCCGTTTTGGATTTACAGATGTTCGTAAAACAAAAATCGAAGGCAATCAAAAAATTGAAACCGAATTAACCTTACGTGCTGGCAAAGTGGTTTGGGATTTAAATGGAATTAGCATGACTGCCTGGGAAGCTGAATCAAAAGCGCATTAAACAATTATTACTATGATTTTTTTCAAAAAACCCCTGCTGCTTTTTTTATTCTTTACTCCTTCATTTTTGTGGTCCCAGCCCTATGACATCTTAATCAAAAATGGGCATGTGATTGATGTAAAAAACAACATCAATCAGATCATGGACATTGCTATAGTAAAAGATAAAATAGCACTAGTGGCTCCTACAATTTCAGCAAAGGATGCCGTGAAAGTAATCAATGCATCTGGGCTATATGTGGTGCCTGGATTAATAGATTTACATTCACATGTTTTTGTGGGCACGGCACCAGATAAATTTGCCGACGGCGTCAATAGCGTTTCTCCTGATAATTTTACTTTTAAATCGGGCATTACAACTGTGGTAGATGCGGGTACTGCAGGGTACAAAAATTTTGAAAAATTTAAAACACAGGTCATTGACAAATCTCAAACCCGTGTATTGTCTTTTTTAAATATTGCAGGATGGGGTATCAGTGGCAATCAACCCAGCCTGCTTTCTAAAAATATTAGTTTAGAAGAAGAAAAATTTTTTGAAGAATTGAATGTAGATAGCGCACTAATCATAGCTAATAAATATAAAAATATGATCGTGGGGGTAAAAATTGGCCACTTTGATGGCAGCAATTGGACGCCATTTGATAGAGCGATTTCACTTGCAGAAAAAATGAATGCCCCTTTATTTGTGGAATGTCATTTGCCTCAATTTTCGCTCGAAGACCAGTTAAATAAAATGCGACCAGGTGATATCATTACGCATTCTTATGAAAAAGTAGCCGAAAGAATGCCAGTAGTGGATGAGCAAGGAAAATTAAGACCCTTTGTATTGGCTGCTAAACAAAGAGGCATTCGATTTGATGTTGGACATGGGGGTGCAGGATTTTGGTTTGAGCAAGCCATTCCTGCATTCAAGCAAGGGTTAATACCCAATTCATTTGGCACCGATTTACATAAATTTAGCGTTAATGCTGGCATGAAATCTATGTTAAATGTGATGTCTAAATTTTATACCATTGGGATGGCTTTTGAAGATATAATAGCTCATGCTACTTGGATACCTGCTCAATCTATACATAGAGAAGATTTAGGAAATTTAAGTGTTGGTTCCGTAGCTGATATTGCTGTGTTAAGTATTTTAGAAGGTCAATATGGTTTTATAGATGCGGGGGGTAGTAAAATCAACGGACAAAAAAAATTGGAAGCTGAATTGACCCTGCGCGCAGGTAAGGTAGTTTGGGATTTAAATGGACTTAATGCAACCCTCTATAAGTTTTAAGAAATATAATAAGATTTACCATGCCAATATCCAACTTCTCATCAGCCATCTCAAAGCATATTGCAACATGGGTAGGCTGCTCCTTATTTTTGGCAGCTTGCTCAAGATTGCCCAATAGCGATAAAGACAATGGGGGCTTAATCTTACCCGACGGATTTGGAGCAGTGGTGGTAGTTGATAGCATTGGGTCTGCAAGACATTTTGCAGTGAATGACAACGGAGATATTTATGTTAAAAGAAGAACTTACAAAGAGGATGAAGGAAGCTTGGCTTTAAGGGATGTCAATGGAGATGGCAAAGCAGACACCATAAAAAAATTCGGTGGGTATCCTAGCAAAGGATATGGATCTACCGAAATGAGAATCCACAATGGGTATTTATATTTTAGTACCGATTTAGTATTGTATCGTCAAAAGCTAACCCCCGGGAAATTAATTCCAGAAGCTGCACCAGAAATTGTTTTAACCGACGATCATGCACATGGATCTCATTGGCATATTACAAAACCAGTTGCTTTTGATAATAAAGGAAATATGTATGTTCCTTTTGGAGCTCCTACAAATGCTTGTCAAGATTTATTCAATAATACCCCAGGAGGAACTGCCGGTGTGCCTGGTCAAGATCCTTGTCCAGAATTAATTCAACATGGAGGTATTTGGAAATTTGATGCCAATAAAATTGGCCTTACTCAAAAAGATGGTGTGAGATTTGCAACAGGTATTAGAAGTGTTGTGGGCATTGCTTGGAATGAGGAACAAAATAGTTTGTATTTAGTGCAGCATGGCAGAGACGATTTGCACCTATTATGGCCTGATGAATATACACCATGGAAAAGTGCCATACTTCCGGCAGAAGAGTTGTTAAAAATAAATGAAGGAGATGATTTTGGTTGGCCTTATAGTTACTACGATCAAACGCAAGGTAAAAATGTGTTGGCTCCTGAATATGGAGGAGATGGTAAAAAAGATCCTAGAACTAAAGTAGCATTGCCTGCCATGGGTTTCCCGGCGCATTGGGCTCCCAATGATATCTTATTTTACAAAGGCAATCAATTTCCTGAACGCTACAAGCATGGTGCATTTATTGCTTTTCATGGATCCACCAATAGAGCACCTTATCCACAAGCGGGTTATTTTATTTGTTTTGTCCCATTTGAAAATGGGAAACCAAATGGTCAATGGGAAGTTTTTGCCAATGGATTTGCCAATGCAGACCCTATTGTGAATGTGAGTGATGCCAAATACAGACCGATGGGATTGTCTGAAGGTCCGGATGGATCCTTGTATATTATAGAATCTGAAAAGGGAAAGATTTGGCGCATTATGTTTAAGGCAGATAAGCAACAATATGGAAAAGCCCAACTGAATAAAATGGAGTTGGAAAAAAATAAATCCAATCTAAGAACCCCAGATGAAATCAATGATAATCTATATAAAGAAAAAGTGAGGCCAGGTGCGCAAATTTATAATTTTTATTGTAGATCTTGTCATCAAGGAAATGGGAAAGGCGATGAGAATAGATTCCCGCCTCTTGCAGGATCTGACTGGGTGACAGGAGATACTAAAAGGTTATTAAACGTAATTTTAAATGGCCTTACTGGGCCGCTCACCATGAATGAAAAGTCCTATAATAATATCATGCCTAAGCATGACTTTTTAAAAGACGAAGATGTGGTTGAATTGGTTAACTTTATAAGAACGCATTTTGGAAACAATGCAAGTAATATCAATATACAGCAAGTGCAAGCTATCAGAAAGGCGCATAAATAAAATAAATTTTTTAATGAACCTACTTAAACCCATTTTAATTGTAGCAATTACATTTTTAATAGTTCCTTGTTCTTTTGGCCAACCATGGGACATCAACAAACAAGATGTTTTAAGTATTGTGGAAAAGTATCAGCAAAATTTACAAAGTGTAGATCAACTAGTGGTCGTTTTAAACAACAATGATACCAGCACTAAGGCAAGGGTAGTGGCTTTGGAAAAAAGAAACAATAAATGGAAAATAAGATTTAACTGGATGCCAGCGAGTATAGGTAGAAATGGATTTGCCTTGCCTGGCATGAAAGTAGAAGGAGATGGGAAATCACCTACCGGATTATTTTCTTTAGGGCAGTTGTTTAGTTATGAAAATAAAATTAATACAAGCTTGCCCTTTATTCAAACCAATGAAGAAGATAAATGGATAGACGATACCAATCATGTAGATTACAATACATATGTAAAAGGGGCCACAACAGCTACTTCCTTTGAGCATTTACATTTATCAAGCATTGATTATAAATATTGTACGGTCATAGAATACAATACCCATCCAGTTGTTAAAGGAAAGGGAAGTGCCATTTTCTTTCATCTAGCGGATGCAAATTACGCCCCCACCGCGGGTTGTGTAGCCATTCAGGAAGAAGACATGAATAAAATACTTCAATGGTTACAGCCCAATTTAGGCAAGGCTATATTAATGGGGAACAGCAATAATTTGACTGGAAATTAAACCTATTGTTGATATAGAATTGGGTTCAATGGCGTATCTACGGTTTCACCAATGATTGCACCTGGGCACCAAGTATCCCAATCTTTTTGTTGGTTTTTATTTTCTGGTGCTTTTAATTTCATGTCCTTATCCATATAAATTATGGTCATTACTTTGCGCATTTGGTTGGTTTTATTCGGACCCGCTCGGTGGTACAACCATCCTTTATGAAAGCTTACTTCTCCTATATCAAAGGGTTCTACTACATGCGTAAAACCTTTCTCTTTTAAAGCGTTTTCTAAAAATTGTTGGCTTTCATCACTTATTGCTTTGTCACGACCATCTATTAATTGGTCACTGCCTGCACTGTATTCAAGTGGCCCCCATTCTAAGGGCGTATTTTGCAAGGGAATCCATGCGGTAATGGTTTTGTCTGTAGTTAAGGGCCAATAATATTGATCGGCATGCCATGGAGTATGCCCACCACTAGGTTCTTTGTATAAAGCTTGGTCATGGTAAAGTCTAACGCCATCTACTTCCATTAATTCGGTTGCTATCTTGGCCAATTTTTTACCAAATACAATTTCTTTAACTGCTTCAGAATTTTTCCAAATATTCATTATTTGTAAAAAAGCTTTTCCATAAGTATCTCTCTTTTCCATAGAAAGCACTTGTGTATTAAGGGCATTTACTTCATCGGTAATGACCACATTTAAATAGTCAATTTCTTCTTTATTAAATACCTGTTTAAGTTTAATAAAACCATTTTTTTTATAAAAGCTAATATGGCTTTCAGAAAGTAGATAGGATTCATTCATTGACTTTAAAATAGAGGCAGGAATTTGTTGCATGTTCGTTTATTTAAGCTTAGATAAATTTAATAAAATATATTTTAATTGTATCATTATTAGTTGAAAGATTTATCCATATTGAGTATTGTTGAATGTCTAGGATAGGCCTCTGGTAGGGATTTCAAGTGACCCACCATTAATTTGGTGGCTTTGTGGCAGTTAATTAGGCAAATTGCCCTTTTTGAGAAGGAAACTTCTATATATCTGCCTGGTAATTCTAATAATTAATTAATTTAGAATTAAATTTAGATACTATATCATTTCCTACTTTTTTAGTGTTAAAATAGTAGGTATATTTTTAACTGTAACATCGAATAAATGAATAAAAATTGTATTGAAGGAATGGTGGCGGCTCCTTTTACCCCGCTTCATCAGGATGGGTCTTTAAATTTAACTATTGTTCCAGCGTATTATAATATGTTAAAAGCGAATGGGGTCAAAGGGGCTTTTATTTGTGGGTCTACTGGAGAGGGTGTTTCATTAACATTCGAAGAAAAAAAACAAGTAGCCAATGCCTGGGCGGCATTAACGAAAAATGACAAAAATTTCACTTTGATATTATTTATTGGTGGACTTTGCTTACAGGATAGTAAAAATTTAGCCATTTATTGCAAAGAAATCCATGTGGATGCGGTAAGTATGACAGCTCCTTTTTATTTCAAACCTGCTAATGTTCAATTACTCGCCGAATGTTGTATTGAAGTGGCTGCCGTAGTACCCGACTTACCTTTTTATTATTACCATATTCCGGTATTAACAGGAGTAAATTTTCCTATGTATGATTTATTGACCCTAATTGATGATGCCATTCCCAATTTTGCAGGGATAAAATATACACATGAAGATTTCATGGACTTTCTTTCTTGTATCAATTTTAAGCAGGGTAAATATGATATGTTGTGGGGCAGAGACGAAAATATGTTGTCGGCATTGGCATTAGGTTCAAAAGGGTTTGTTGGAAGTACTTTTAATTATGCTGCACCATTGTATCATAATTTGATCCACGCCTTTCAAAATGGCGATTTAATAGCTGCCAATCAATTCCAGCAACAATCTGTAGACATGATTAAATTGTTGGGTAAACATGGAGGGATGGGAGTAGGGAAAGCTTATATGAAATTAATGGGATTGGATTGCGGAGATTTTAGACTACCTATTAAAAAAATGTCAAAAGAAACATGGGCATCTTTTAAAAATGATACCGAGCAAATTAAGTTTAGTAGCTATTCATCCAAATTGGTTTAATCCGAATTCAAATGAAACAATGGCTTACGTATTCTTTTATTTTTATAATCACATTTAACTTTACTAGTGCTGCACAAACCAAGCATGTGGTTGCTGTGATTGGAAAGGAAGTGGCAGAATTGCCTTCTTTGAACCAAACAAAATCATTGGGCGTTGCGGGTCCTGTGGTGGGCATAATTAACGATCAATTGGTGGTGGCGGGCGGATCCAATTTTCCTGATTCTTTGCCATGGATGGGAGGCAAAAAAAAATACTACAATCAGGTTTTTGTTTTTGAAAAAAAGAACAAACAAATATTTTCAAAGTCAATCTCATTTAATCTACCTAATTCGATTGCTTATGCTGCTAGCTGCAAAAGCTCCCAAGGAATTGTCTATGCAGGTGGCGAAAATGAAAATGGAATAAGTAATAAAGTATTTTTATTACAATGGGACTCAAGTGTAAATAATTTAATAACAATTCCATTGCCAGACTTGCCAGCGCCTATTACCAATGCTTCTATGACTTGTATAGATCAAACTTTGTACTTGGTTGGAGGAGAAACTAGTACTACAGCTTCTGATGGCTTTTATAGATTAAGATTGAATTACTCCAAGGAAGGCTGGCAAGCAATGCCTCATTTACCCAAAGCTTTATCGCATACAGTTGCAGCTTTCCAATTTGTTAATCATACAAAAAAACTTTTTGTAATTGGGGGTAGGGCAAAGCAAAAAAATGGCATCAGTAATTTTTCGTCAGCTACTTACTCTTTTGATTTAGAAAAAAGTAAGTGGACTGCAGAACAGGATTTGCCTTATGCAATTTCTGCAGGCACAGGGATTGCTTTTTTGAACAAGTATATTTTATTATTTGGCGGGGACAAAGGGGATCAATTTAATAAAGTTGAAAAAGCAATTGCCAATATGAATTTAGAAAGCAATGCAATAAAAAAGAAAGAATGGATGGATACTAAAAATGAATTACTTGCTGCTCATCCTGGATTTAGCAATGAAGTTTTATTGTACAATACCCAGGAAAACAAGTGGGAAAGTCAAGGGTATAGCAGTTTTAATACAAGGGTTACCACCATGGCGGTACAATGGGGGGATGTTATTGTTCTACCTAGCGGTGAAATAAAAGCAGGCGTTAGGACGCCAAAAATAATAGCTGCAAAAATTATTTCAAATGAATAATTCAAAAAAATACCCTTGGATTTTGGTGGGGCTTTTATGGGTCGTAGCCTTATTAAACTACATGGACCGTCAGATGTTGTCAACCATGAAACCTGCGATGCAAATTGACATTCATGAATTACAATCTGCAACTAATTTTGGTTATTTAATGGCTATATTTTTATGGATATATGGCATCATGAGTCCCGTATCAGGTATGATTGGCGATAAACTTAATAGAAAGTGGTTGATCATTGTAAGTTTATTTATTTGGAGCGCTGTTACATTTACAATGGGATATGCCACTAGCTTTTCACAATTGTATTGGTTAAGGGCTTTTATGGGTTTTAGTGAAGCTTTGTATATGCCTGCGGGTTTGTCTTTGATCTCAGATTACCATACTACTAAAACAAGATCTTTGGCCATTGGGATTCATATGTCTGGAATATATATGGGACAAGCATTGGGCGGGTTTGGAGCCACTTTAGCCACTCAATTTTCATGGCAGCAAGCTTTTCATGCATTTGGTTTTATTGGTATGGCCTATTCCCTGGTGTTAATTCTATTTTTGAAAGATGAAATAAGAGGCGCTAATAATAAAATTAATGTAAAAGAAGTAGCCCCTTTATATTCTTTTTCTTCCTTGTTAAAAGGATTAGGTTTATTGTTGTCCAATATTTCATTTTGGATCCTACTTATGTATTTTGCGGTACCCAGTTTGCCTGGCTGGGGCGTTAAAAATTGGTTGCCTACTTTATATGCACAAAATTTAGGAATAGAAATGAGCCTTGCAGGACCTATGGCCACCATTACCCTTGCAGGAGCTTCCTTGATAGGCGTTTTATTTGGCGGTATATTATCTGATAAGTGGGCGCAGAAAAATTTACGTGGCAGAATATATACCAGTGCCATTGGGTTGGCTTTAACCGTACCTGCCTTGTTTTTAATTAGCTATGGTCATTCATTGGGGTCATTAGTGAGTGCTTCTTTTTGTTTTGGTTTTGGGTATGGCATGTTTGATACCAACAATATGCCTATCTTATGTCAGTTTGTTTCGTCAAAACACAGAGCAACCGCTTATGGTTTGATGAATTTGGTAGGCGTTTTTTCGGGAGCCATTATTACCAATGTTTTAGGCAAGTCTAATGACAAAGGAAATATGAGTCAAGATTTTTTTTATCTGGCTTTAATAGTGGCAGCGGCTTTGCTCATCCAGCTTAGTTTTTTACGCCCCAAAACCATGGACTATATTGATTAAAAAATTATTTTATAAATTACATACTATGAAAAAATCAATACTTCTTTTTGTGGCCCATTTATGGCTCTCTGCTTTTGTGTTTGCGCAGGTGGATAAAGTACCTGTTTTTATTTCAGGTACGGATGGGTATAAAAGTTTTCGTATTCCTGCCATTATTAAATTACCCAACGAAGATTTATTGGCTTTTTGTGAAGGCAGAGTGAATTCGTCCAGTGATTTTGGTAATATTGATATTGTAATGAAACGCAGCAGTGACCAGGGAAAAAGCTGGTCTCCAATAGTAATTTTAGCCAACTACGACTCCTTGCAAGCGGGCAATCCTGCACCAGTAGTAGATTTGACTGATCCTACTTATCCACAAGGGAAAATATTTTTATTTTATAATACAGGAAATAATTTTGAAGGGGAAGTTAGAAAAGGTTTAGGTGTGAGAGAGGTATGGTACATTACATCTACTGACAATGGGTTAACATGGAGTGAAGGAGTAAACATTACGATGCAAACACATCGCCCCAATCAAGCAAAAGTGAATCCTTTGTATCATTTTAAAGAGGATTGGAGATCTTACGCCAATACACCAGGCCATGCATTACAAATTTCCACTGGGCTGTATCAAGGTAGAATTTATGTGCCAGCCAATCATTCTAGTGGCCAACCTAAAAATCATTTTGAAGAGTACAATGCTCATGCTTTTTATTCGGACGATCATGGGCAAACATTTAAGTTAAGTGAATCGGTAAATGTGCCTGGCAGCAATGAGTCTACTGCAGCAGAAATTTCTAATAGTGGTATTTTGTTAAATGCAAGAAATCAACAAGGCGATATCAAGCATAGATTGATTGCTATTAGCCATAATGGGGGCGCACTTTGGGATACCACTTATTTTGACAAAAACCTTCCAGATCCAGTTTGCGAAGGAAGCATTTTAAACATTGGCGTTAAAAATAAAAAACAAGTACTTGCATTTAGCAATGCAGCAGATGCTAAAAATAGAAACAACTTAACCCTTCGTATTAGTTTTGATGAAGGCATTACTTGGGCTAAAAATATAGTAGTTGATTGTACTTCAGATCCAAAATCAATGACCAATAATTCGGCTTATTCAGATCTTGTGTTAATGAATAAAAATAATATTGGCATTTTATACGAAAAGGACGATTATTCAAAAATCGTTTTTACGATTGTCAATTGGGTGAAGCAGTAATCTTAGGCTAAGATATCTTTGACCACATTTCCAGATACATCTGTCAATCGGAAACGTCTTCCTTGGTATTTGTAAACTAATTTTTCATGATTGAGGCCCATGATATCTAATAGAGTAGCTTGAAAATCATGCACATGAACTGGATTCTTTATGATATTGTAACTGAATTCATCGGTTGCGCCATAGGTTATTCCTGGTTTCACACCAGCTCCTGCCATCCACATAGTAAAGCAACGAGGATGATGGTCTCTACCATAATTGTCTTTATCTAATTTGCCTTGAGAGTAAACAGTTCTTCCAAACTCACCTCCCCAAATAACCAAAGTATCTTCCAGCATGCCTCTTCTTTTTAAGTCCATGATTAATGCGGCCGTGGGTTGATCTGTTTGTTTGCATTGTTGCTTCATGCCTTGTGGCAATGATCCATGATGATCCCAGCCTTGGTGGTACAATTGAACAAAGCGAACATCTTTTTCTAATAATTTTCTAGCCAAAATACAATTGGCTGCATAAGTACCTTTGTCTTTGCTTTCTGGGCCATACAATTCAAATACTTCCTCTGTTTCATTAGAAGTGTCCATTACATCTGGTACAGAGGTTTGCATTCTAAAAGCCAATTCATATTGTGACATTCTTGCTTCTACTTCTGGATCTCCCCAAACATCATTTTGCAATTCATTTAACTTATTTAAATAATTGAGCATCTCTTTTCGGTCTTTTCCATCGTATCCTTCGGGGTTGTTTAAAAATAAAACAGGATCATTGCCCGATCTAAATTGAACCCCTTGGTGTTGCGATGGTAAAAATCCATTGCCCCACAACCTGGCATACAAAGGTTGGTCTCTTGATGCATTTTTTGAAACCAATACAATAAAGGAAGGCAAATTTTTATTTTCAGAACCCAATCCATAGCTTAACCATGAACCAATCGATGGGCGACCTGGCAGTTGATGACCAGTTTGGAAAAAAGTAAGTGCGGGATCGTGATTGATTTGTTCGGTATACATCGATTTGATGATGCACAATTCATCTACTACTTCTGCTGTATAAGGCAATAAGTCACTTACCCAGGTTTTACTTTTCCCATATTGTTTAAAATTAGCAAAAGAAGGTGCAATAGGAAGTATCGCTTGATTCGCACTCATGCCTGTGAGTCTTTGTCCGTTTCTTACCGATTCTGGAAGCCCTTGCCCCAACATGGAACTGAGCATGGGTTTGTAATCAAATGTTTCAAATTGTGATGGGCCTCCACTCATAAATAAGTACAGCACTCGTTTTGCTTTGGGGGCGATGGTGGGCAAGGCTTCTAAAATTTGTTCTTCAAAAGTTTTACTCGAGATGCTGCCACTTAATAAAGTACCCAATGCCAAAGCGCCTAAACCACCTGCAGTCTTTTTTAAGAAATCCCTTCTTTCTAAACTTTTATTCAATTGCTCGAAATCGGGATGTTGTATTTTAAAATCTGGTTCGTGTCCCATAGTATTATCTTTTTGTTATAGTGGCGTCTGAATTTAAAATGGTACTTGCTACCACCGTATTTGCTGCCACCAAGGAAGCGTCTAATGTTTTATTTATTTTATAAATCCCCGCATTCAACCAACCTTTAATTTTACTTGGGTTGGATTTGAACTTGTTGTATTCGTTTAGTTGTAAAGCGGTGAGCAATGCCATTTCTTTTGAGTTGGGAGTGGTTCCTGTTAACTTCCTATAGACATCATTGATGGCAGTTTGAATATTGGTCTGCTTACTCATTTCTTCCCCCATTATTTTTGCTGCTTCAATAAAAGTTGGGTCATTTAAAGTTACTAAGGCTTGCAAAGGGGTATTGGTGGATTGTCTGCGCACCACACAGGAAGCTCTTGAAGGTCCATCAAAATTGGCCAGGGTTGGATTAGGCACTGTTCGTTTAAGTAGGATGTACATGCTTCTTCTGTATATTTCATCGGTACTGTCTTGCACATAGTTGGTATTATTAATTTCCCACAATCCTTCTGGCTGGTAAGGGTAAAAACTTTTACCTCCAATTTTTTTATTTAATATACCACAAGCAGTCAATGCATTGTCCCGAATCATTTCAGAGGTCAATCTATTCACTGGGCCTCTTGCTAGTAATCTATTTTCAGGATCTTTTTCTTTCGCTAGCAAACTTGCTTTAGAATCCTGTTGATAGGTGGCAGACATGACTATTAACTTATTCATTTTTTTGACATCCCAACCACTTTCTCTAAATTCAATAGCCAGCCAATCCAATAAATCTAAATGACTTGGTACTTCTCCTTGATTTCCAAAATTCTCTGCTGTCTTTACAATACCATTACCAAAGAAATTTTGCCATAGATGATTTACGGCTACTCTTGCCGTTAAAGGGTTGCGATCATCGGTCAGCCATTGTGCTAAACCATATCTATTTTTTGGCAGCTGGCTGGGGAAGGGGAATATTCTCTCTGGGGTATTGGGAAATACTTCCTTTGATGGGGCGTCGTACTGCCCTCTACTTAATAAAAAGGTTTTCTTTGGCTTAGACATTTCCTGCATCACCATTAATTCTTTTATGTTTTCAGTGGAATCAGAAAACATTTTTCTATTTGATTGCAGAGCGCTTCGGGCTTCTATAATTTTGGCGTCAATGGCAGATATATAATATTCTTTTAAAATAGCAATATCCTCTTTGGTCAATTGTTTTGAGGATTTTTGAGTGATTTCATTCCAGTTGGTTTTTTTGGCTAAAATTTTAATCTCAAAAGGGGTTAAAACTCTATTGTAAACAGCTATGTCATCTATTTTACCATCTTTAAAACCCAACCCTCGGTACCAGGCACCAAATTGTAAAGCGGGCTCGTCTTTATTAAAAAATACAATGTCCTTGAACAATTGATCCATCTCAATCTCCATGGCGAAAGGAGCACCATCTATAAATAAGTTGAATCCTTTGGCTTCAGAGGAGCCATCATAGGTCATGGTAAGTTGAATCCATTGATTTCTTGGTACGTCTGTCACAGCCAATTTGGTAATTGCATTAGAGGGAGCCGTGTGTGCCATGGTCATTTCAAGTTTGCCATGATTCATGGATAAATTGTATCCTTTGAAATTATACAATCTTTCTGCATTGCTTTTGTGAAAAATCACACCCTCTTTCATTTCTTTTGGGATATTTAACCAAACCCCAATCGTAAAAGGATCTGATTTTCTAAACACACCCATCCCTTTTAAATCTAAATAGGCATCCCCATTTAAGACCAGGTGTTGACCCGTGTTATTTTTTTCAAAAACGGGCTTTTCTTTTTTAGTATCCCAGTCTTGTCTCATGATGGCTTTATTGCTATCAGGCACACTATTATTTAATGAGTCTTCAAAATTATAATACCCTTGTAAAAAAGCTTTTGGTAAGTTATTGTCTTGGATAGATTTGTATTTTTCTTCCCTTAACCAATTTGTAAAATCATCGGCAGACTTATTTATCTTTTCTTGTAATAGTGTTTCTTTTTCTTTGATTCTAGACTTAATATATTGAATGGTTTTTTCTTCGTCTTTGGTTGGCAATAATAAAGTAGGGGTGGGCATGTCATCGTTCCAAGAGATTTGTCCTGCTTCTTTTACGTTGTTAAAAAAACTATACAGCTGGTAATAATTTTCTTGAGATACTGGATCGTATTTGTGGTCGTGACATCTTGCACAACCCACTGAAATAGACAAGAACGCTTCCCCAAAGGTATTGGTTCGATCCATTACATATTCGGTTTGAAATTCTGATTCAATAATACCCCCTTCCATGTTTTGTGGATGGTTTCTATTAAATGCGGTGGCGATAATCATTTCCTTAGTAGGCGATGGCATCAGATCTCCTGCTAATTGATACTGAATAAAATTTTTGTAGGATAAATTTTCATTGAATGAATGAATCACCCAATCACGATACACCGACATATCCCTAGTTCTATCCACTGTATAACCATAAGAATCTGCAAAGCGAGCTAGGTCAAGCCACTGTGTAGCCATTTTTTCTCCGTAGTGGGGAGATTTCATTAACCTATCCACTTGTTTTTCATACGCGTTTGCACTTTTATCATTTATAAATGCATCTAATTCTTCAAGGGTAGGGGGCAAGCCAGTTAAGTCTAAGGAAACGCGTCTTAATAAAATTTCTTTTGCTGCAGTGGGAGATGGTTGAAGCCCCTCTTGTTGAATTTTACTAAAAACAAAATTATCAATAGGGTTATTTACAGTTAAGTTGTAAATCATAGGAACTGCCTTTTTTACAGGAGCAGCAAATGCCCAATGAGGCTTGTATACGGCGCCACTTTCTATCCATTTAACAAGTATGGCTTTTTCCTTTGCGCTCAGGCTTAAATGTGATGTAGGTTCTGGCATCATAAAATCCGGATCTGTGGAGAGGATGCGGTGAAATAGTTCACTTTTATTTACATCTCCAGGAGAGATAGCCACTTTGCCTGGACTTTCTTTAAGTGGTGCATAGGCGGAATCGGCTATATCTAATCTTAGTCCTGCTTTTTGCTTGGTAATATCTGGTCCATGACAAGCATAGCATTTGTCGGATAAAATGGGTTTTACATGTTCGTTGTAGTCGATGACCGAAGGAAGTTCTTTATAAGCAGCGGCCACATCTGCTGGGAGTTTCGAGCCCGAATTAAATGCAAAAAGGAATAAAATAAAACCAAGTATTAAATAGTATTTTTTCATTTTTGTTGAAATTTAAAGTCCCCCATATCAATTTTGACATGGGGCTTTATTTTTACAAAATTAGCTACTCCCGCTTTGGTTACTTTCGTTTTCCATAAATAAAGTACGGATAAATTTTTAAACAATGCCAATTGTTGTAAACTTTCATCTGTAATATTGGTTCCATACAAGTTAAGTTGCTCTAATTTAGGTAGTTGTTGAAGATAGGCCATGGACTGGTCTGTAATGGCAGTGTTTTCTAAGTTCAATCGTGTGATATTTTTAAATCCAGCTATAACTTGAATCTCGTTGTCTTTGATGGGTAGGTTAGATAATTTTAAGACCGTTAATTGAGGTTCAATCATTTTTAAATCTACAATGTCTTTGATATTTAAAGGGACAGCATTTACAAAATTTGCCATGATCCAATTGGAGCTTTCTCCCATATTGGTTAATAGAATATTTTTATTTTTAAAATATTCAAGGGTTTCATTTTTTACAGGACCAGGCATATTGCTGACGGATGTAGTTGGTAAACTTAACTTATTTTCTTTTTTAGGGCTTGCTACACCAACAGTAGCTGTTTTTAAATCGGGTTGAATATTTTTTATCGTATCTATTTGGTCATCAAAAGAAGCGCCGTTTAAAATCCATTTTTTAATCGTATTTATTTCTTGCGCTGTTAGTTGATGCTTTCCTTTGGGGGGCATGTGCTTGTCGTCCTCTAAAGGCAAAATTAAATTGGCGTACATTTTACTTTTTAAAGGATTTCCTGCAAGTAATGCAATGCCATCTTTTCCGCCTTTTTTTATAAAGGATTCACTGTCTAATCGCAATCTACCTTTTTGTTTTAAGGAACCGTGACAGTTGTAACAGCGTATTTCAAGTAGGGGTTTGATTTCTTCTTTATAAAAATTGTGTCTAATTATTTTAATGGAGTCTTTGCCGTTAACTACAGTTTGTATTGTATTTGTAACAGGAGCTTTTTCTTTATTTGCTTGGGTAGTTGTATTATTTTTATCAGAACCTATCAGATAATTTTCGCCATGTGTTAAAGTGGATCCGAAATGCCCAGTAAAAATTAAAAACACAAACAATAAAGTAGCTAGTATTTTTTTATATTTTTTTAAGAAATAAACAGACCATCCAATGCATGCGGTTGCAATGCCAATCCATTGATGTTTTTGTAAAATCAATTCGTCATACGCTCCAGATTGAGCCAAAAGCCATCCTGTGATACAAGCTACTGTCGCACCTATGCTTCCCAATAATAAAGCCAATGAAATAACGGAATCAAATTTTGTAGCGTTTTGGCCTTGAAAGAGCATTAAAAAAACGCCTAGTAACAATATGCCAATAGGCATATGTACAATAACCGGGTGCAAGTGACCAATAAATTGCATCATTATAAAATAGATAGAAATTAATAGCTAGCTAGAAGCAAATTAGCTATTAATTGTAGCATTTCAAAGTTTTATAATGGGAGCCGTTTTGAGTGTAATTCGACCCTGTAATACACTATACCCCGATTAATTTTTTCCTAAATTTTATATAATCTTGTTTGGCCTTTTTAACAAAGGTGGCCTCTGATGTGGAATGCATGTAAATATAAGACAACTTAGTTTTATCAATTGGCTTTACCACTACCTGGTTGCGATAGTAGGTTACTGAAAAATCTATAATCTTAGCCATAATTTCTATGGTACTAATTCCTTTATCTGTTAAAGTATATAAAAATACTTTCTTGTTGGTGGGGTGATTTCTTTTTTCAATGAGTCCGTCTGCAGCTAAAGTTTTTAATCTTTCTGCTAAAACTTTAGTAGCGATTCTTTCTTTCATATCATGAAGCTCTCCATAAGTATGTTTGTGACGGAAAAGCATATGTCTAATAATAAGAAGTGTCCATTTATCGCCAATCACATCGATGCCTGTTGTAATGGGGCAATGGGATCTTAAATTTGAATTGTTCATGCTATTGGTTTTAATTTGTAAAACTTGAATGCAAGGTACTATATCCAACTTAAATTTATCTTAATTTTCCTATTTGATTTTGCACAGTTCTTAATAACAAGTTCCATTTTTTATTTCGTTGAAGCAATGGGAAATTTAAGTGATATTGCTTTAACAAAAGCTGAAGAATGTCATTTATATTTAATTCATTCTTAGTAGGTTAGTTATACTTAAGAGGCCACTAAGAACTAGTGGCCTCTTGAGGGGTAGAGCTTTATCATAGAATGATTAAACACTATATACTATTGTTCGAATAAATGCTACTATCCTAATTGGTTTTCTTGTGCAATGACATTTTGTTGTACAAAACCTCGCTTCTTTTTACCGTTCTTAAGGATGCTAGTTTTGGTTGATTCGCATTTGGTGCAGAAGTTTCAGCTCTTGACTCCATCATATCAGCATAAGTATTGTAAAAATAAGCACCACCATAATTCCACATTACATCTTCGCCCATGACATCAATTCTTTTACCAAGTAAAAAAGCTAAAATATTATTAGTTTTATCGGCAACATTAATTTTAGTTACTAATTTTTCGTATTCGTCACCGCTGCCCGCATTCACTTTAAGATAATTAAAAATGGCAAATTTAGCAGTGGTATCTATCAATGACCAGCCATGTTTATTGGCGATGAGTGCAGTGCCAATTATCTTTCTTGACAAACCTACTTTTTCAGTAATGGCTTCTTCGTCTAAGTCGGTATAATTACCAATTCTTTTGATGCCAGATCCTTTATTAAGACTGTCTAATGAATTGTATAAAGTAACGATCACTAAATCATATTTAGATTCAGGTGTAACATGTCCTACACCCCAAACATCCCAACCCAAAATGGTTCCGTTGTTTAAACGTTTTTGTGCTAACACCGACCATTTTTCTTTTAGGTATTGGTCATAGTTGCCACCTGGAGTGGTTCTGATAAAATCCATGGTTGCATATTTCCAAGTAGCAGATTTGCTTTGTGAAAATGAAACACAGGTAATCATAATACCCATTAATAAGATGGTAATTTTTTTCATATTTTTTGGTTTTGTTGAATTATGAATATAATCAAATACTTACAAAAAGAAAGTAATAATTTCCTTTTTTAAAATAGCAACCGATGGATGGCTTAGCGCTATTCTTTTTTTAAATTTTAAACTACTGATAATCAGTTACTTAATTTCTTTGAGCAATACCTTTTCTTATTTATCTTTAATGATAAGCCCTATATCCATGATGACCCTTTTATTGCTTTTGCTTGCTGTATTGTCTTTGGTGTTGCTGATTACTGTAATTAAGTTACATCCATTTATTTCATTCTTAATTGTTTGTATTGCAACGGGATTGTTGAAAGGCATGCAGGTGGCACCCATAATGAGTTCTATTCAAAAAGGGTTGGGTGATGTAGTGGGTGCATTGATGATTATACTATGCGTGGGTGCCATGTTAGGCAAGTTGGTGGCTGATAGTGGAGCGGCCAATAAAATTGCTTCAGGACTCATTCAACTTTTTGGTACCAAATACATTCAATGGGCATTGGTGCTTACTGCTTTTATTGTTGGTATTCCCCTTTTTTATGGCGTGGGCTTTGTATTATTGGTTCCCTTGGTAATTACGGTAGCCACACGTTATAATTTACCTGCAGTTTATTTAGGACTGCCTGCATTGGCAGCTTTATCTGTCACACATGGTTTTTTACCACCCCATCCATCCCCAGTAGCATTGGCGCAACAGTTTAATGCGAATATGGGCATGACTCTTTTTTATGGCGTAATTATTGCCATTCCTACCATCGTTATTGCTGGTCCCATTTTTTCAGTGACGCTAAAAAAATACACACAAAAACCAATGGCCATTTTTGCGAGCCATACGATAGCAAATGAAAAATTACCAGGCATGTTTCCTAGTTTGCTGGCTGCTTTTTTACCTGTCCTGCTCATTGGATTGGATTCAATAGTATCTTCATTGGGCCTACAAAAAAATAGTTTTACTTCTTTTACGCATGTGATAGGTGACCCATCTGTGGCCATGCTTATTTCTTTATTAATTTCTATTTATACATTAGGTATTAGACAAAGCAAAAGTATTCAAGTCATTATGGGGCCGCTGGGTGATTCGGTGAAAGAGATATCTTCTGTTTTATTAATTATTGCAGGAGCCGGGGCTTTGAAACAAATTTTATTAGATACTGGAATTAGCACTGAATTGATTAAACCAATTTCTAATTTGCCTTTGCATCCTTTGTTATTGGCTTGGGGCATCGCGGCTATTTTAAGAGTGAGTATAGGATCCGCAACTGTGGCAGGTTTAACCACTGCAGGCATTGTTGCTCCTTTAATAGCAAGTTCTGGAGTGAACCCTTGTTTAATGGTATTGGCAACTGGGGCAGGCAGTTTATTCTTTTCACACGTTAATGATGGCGCATTTTGGATGTTTAAAGAATACTTTAATTTAACTGTTAAAGAAACCATTAAAACTTGGAGTGCTATGGAAACCATTGTATCAATTTCGGGGTTGATTGGTGTTTTTATTTTAAACTATTTTATTTAACTAAAACAATAATGATATGAGTACGCCAGAAGAAAATTTTGCAAAATTAGGATTGAGCTTACCTCCTGCACCAAAGCCCTTAGGTGTTTACAAGCCTTTGCTTATCGATGGCAAACACTGTTTGGTATCTGGACATGGACCTGTAAAAGACAAAGGGGAACTTATTATTGGTAGAGTAGGTGTTGATTTAACCATGGACGAAGGGAAGTTGGCTGCACAACAAGTAGGACTTGCAATTTTAGCTACCATCAAAGCAAATCTTGGTTCGCTTGATAAAATTAAAAGAGTCATAAAAGTATTGGGGATGGTGGGTTGTGATAGCGATTTTGAAAAGCATCCCTATGTTATTAATGGGTGCAGTGAATTGTTTGCTGCAATATGGGGTACTGATAATGGCGTAGGGGTAAGAAGCGCTGTAGGCATGGGGTCGCTTCCTGGAAATATTCCTGTAGAAATTGAAGCCATGTTCGAACTTTATTAACCACTTAATTTTTCTGTTATGCAATGGTATGAAATCAATTCAATAGATAAAGTAGATTCTCCCTCCTTGGTATTGTATGCTTCTCGTATTAAAGAAAATATCAATAGTTTGATTAAGATGGTAGATGGCAAGGTGGACCAATTAAGGCCCCATGTTAAAACCAATAAAATTGCAGAAGTATGCAAGCTGATGATGGACAAAGGCATTCGTCATTACAAATGTGCTACCATTGCCGAAGCGGAGATGTTGGGAGTTCTTAAAACACCAGATGTTTTAATTGCGCATCAATTGATGGGTCCAAAACTAGATCGACTCATTCAGCTTGTTGCTAGCTTCCCTGAAACAAAATTTTCTTGTTTGGTCGATAACCTGTCTACTGCTCAAGCTGTTTCCAACATATTTGGAGAGCAGGGTTGGACAGGGCGCGTTTACTTGGATGTCAATATTGGCATGAATCGCTCAGGCATTGTTACTGAAAAAGCCTTGGCATTATTTGAGCTGGTGGTTTCCTTGCCTCATCTTACCATTCTTGGTTTGCATTGTTATGATGGGCATATTAGAGAAACTGATATTGCTAAAAGAAATAGTCAGGCAGATGAAGTATTCGAAAATGCAGTTACGCTTAGAAAAAAAATAGAAGCCATTGGTGGCGCTCCTCTTGAAGTTATTTTAGCGGGTTCTTGTTCTTTTTCTTCCCATCTTAAAAGAAAGAACATTCAGATTAGCCCAGGTACTTTTGTTTTTTGGGATTGGGGTTATAAAAATCTTTTTCCAGATTTGCCATTTGAATTTGCAGCCTTGGTAGTGACTAGAATTATTTCCATTATTGATGAACATACCGTTTGTACCGATCTAGGACATAAAGCAGTGGCTGCTGAAAATCCAATGCCTAGAGTTCATTTTTTAAATGCACCCCTTGCAGAACCCGTTGGGCAAAGCGAAGAACACTTGGTGGTAAAAGTGCAAGACAGTGCTAAGTATAAAGTAGGAGATGTTTGGTATGGAGTGCCTGTACATATTTGTCCTACAGTTGCTTTGTATGATTCGGCTTTAGTAGTGGAGAACAATATGGTAGTAGACGCTTGGGAGGTAATTGCAAGAAAAAGAAAAATAACTATTTAATAGGATTTAATTATGTTCACAATTGATGCTCATTTAGATTTGGCTATGAACGCTATGGAATGGAACCGGGATGTAAGAAAAACGGTTGCACAAATTAGATTATTAGAGCAAGGCATGGAAGATAAGCCCGACAGAGGAAATGGTACGGTGGCTTTGCCTGAACTTAGAAAAGGAAATATAGGTTTGGTGGTGGCTACACAAATAGCTCGTGTAGAAACTCCCGGCACGGGTATTAAAGGTTGGGACACCGCCGAGCAAGCTTGGGCGCAAACACAAGGTCAATTGCAATGGTATAAAGTCATGGAAGAAGCGGGTGAAATGATTCAAATTAAAAATAGTTTGGAATTAGAAGCCCATCTTTCTTTATGGAATTCAAATGATGTGCCCAACGAAAAAAAACCTGTGGGTTTTATTCTTAGTTTAGAAGGAGCCGATTCTATAGTGAACCTAGATTATTTACATCGTGCCCATGCTTATGGATTGCGTGCCTTGGGCCCAGCTCATTATGGACCTGGGCGATATGCCAATGGAACCAATGCTACTGGAAAATTAAATAGCCAAGGGAAGGCTTTGTTAAAAGAAATGGAATCATTGCATATGATTTTAGATGTTACCCATTTATGTGATGATGCTTTTTGGGAAGCCATTGAAATGTATCATGGCCCAATTTGGGCGAGTCATCATAATTGTAGAGCCTTAGTGGATCACAATAGACAACTGAGTGATGATATGATTAAAGTGCTCCTTCAAAAAAAAGCAGTGATTGGCGGCGCTTTGGATGCATGGATGATGGTGCCAAATTGGGAGCGAGGTATTTCAACTCCGATGGGTATGAATTGCAATCTTGAAAAAATGATAGATCATATGGATCATATTTGTCAGTTAGCAGGAAACACCAATCATATTGGTATTGGCACCGATTTGGATGGCGCTTTTGGTAAGGAGCAATGCCCGTATGATTTAAATACAATTGATGATTTACAGATGCTGCCCAACTTGCTTAAGAAAAGAGGCTATACACAAGAGGATTGTGAAAAAATCATGCAAGGCAATTGGTTGCGCTTTTTAAGAGACGCCTGGAAATAATACCTCCTCAATTATTTATTTTTGGACTCTTGTGAATTTTTCTGTTCTGCCTAACAAAGAGAATCCGATATAGCCTCTTACATTCATTGTTTGTTTGTCATCACTAAGCCACATTTTACTGCTATAGGTGGAGCCTCCCTCTGGGTCGTAAATTTTTCCATTTATCCATTGTGGATTTTCCCAAGTAAAATCGGAAAGCATAATCAATCCTTTTACGTCTCTATTTCTTAAAGCTTCCTCTTTATTGTAAATATCCTTTCTCTCTGTTTTTACCCATATAAGTTTTCCAAATAATTTATTGTCCTGAACATAAGTTTCCACAATACCCTTTTTGCTTGGAGACAGCCATTTACCTATAAAATCCTTTTGAGCAAATAGTACTTGATTAAGTGTTAATAATAAGAGTAAAGAAAATATTTTTTTCACTGTTAATGCGGTTTTTAATTTATTATAATGAATAATTTGTGGACTAAGTTAAGCTAATATTTAAATAAATTGTACTCGGGTATTTTGAATTTTTGTAACTTGTTGTAAAGAAACTTATGGCATTGATTTTTTCAACCGATAGACTTTTGATAAGTCATCTAGAAGCTGCTCATTTTGAGGATTTTCTTAAAATGAATCAAGACGAAGAAATCATGAAATATTATCCAAATTTGCTTTCGAAACAAGAAACCATTGACTTTTTTGACAGGGTCAACAATCATTTTAAGCAACATGGGTTTAGTTTTTATGCTGTAAGTTTAAAATCTACACAGCAATTTATTGGATGTACCGGGTTTATGGTTCCTACATTTGAAGCCTACTTTACCCCTTGTGTTGAAATAGGATGGAGGTTTCAAAAGGAATATTGGGGAAAAGGCTATGCAACGGAAGGTGCGAATGCTTGTTTGAAATATGGCAAAGAGCAATTAAAGTTTAAAGAGGTAGTTTCAATGACTTCCGTTCAAAATAAAAAGTCCGAAGCTGTTATGCAAAAAATAGGTATGCAAAAGCAAGGAAATTTTTTGCATCCAAAATTAGATCAAGCGCATTGGTTGTCGGAACATGTGTTGTATTCAATTGAACTCTGAATATTTACCAATTGCTCATCTAATCACAATTAGGGTTAGAAAATTTTCTAAACTATATAATACAATTTCTCGCTTTTATTTGGTTTTAAATGTATATTTTTATTGATGCCTAAGCAAGTTTTGCTTTTATTAATTTTATTACATTCTTTGATGGCGTTTAGCTATCCTATTCCAAAAAATCTACAAACCAAAATTGACCAAATGGGTTTGCATGGAGTGGATATGGTAGCAAGCAAGAAAAATGTCCTTTTACTCATTTCTTTTTGTGACACGAGCACTAACAATTTAGTATTGCCCAATTTTTATTTTGAAAATTTATTGGCATTACAATATAATTTCGTACAAAAAAATAATTTACAGGAGTATCAATTAAAGCTGGCCTATCCACTGGCTTCTATTTACCATGATCAATCAAAGTTTGAAAAAGAATTGCCCATACTAGTTTATTTGTATAAGAACTTATCCAAATTTGAAGAGCTTACCCAAAAATATATTTTGGTAAATCTAGAACAAGTTTATAGAAGCGAAAATGAAATTGGCAAAGCCATAGAGGTGAGAAAAGAAAGACTAAGAAAAGGGTATGTTAAAACGATTTGGGAATTGTACAGAGATTGTGATATGTTCAATGATGCATTGTATGATTTTAGAATAAACCAGCCCTTGCCTAAGAAAAATGACATTTTTATCTTAAACTATTATTCTTATTATGGCGATTTATTTTTCGAAGCCAATGAAATTGATAGTGCCATCAAATATTACAAAATTGGATTGGACAATGCAAATACAATCTTAGCTCATTTACCTTCTTCGCAGCCTGTTGAAATGATAGAAGTCACCTATTGGAGGGGTGATTTTACGGGTAGTTTGGGAAAATGCAATATGGCCAAAGGGTATTATGGTAAAGCCATTCAGCCACTTTTATTTGCTTTGGCATCCAATAAGAACAGTCCAGAAAATAAAACATATATCTGGCTTTTGCTTTCTGAATCTTATTTGGAAATCAATAATATTGGCAAATCTAAAGTTTATTACGATAGTGCAAAAAATGATATGATTGGCAAAACCAATAAACGTGACATGGTCCAATTGTTAAAATTGTCAACTAAATATTATAATAAAATTAATAAAAATGATTCCGCATTGTATTTTAGTCAAAAATATATTAGTTATATTACTACAAAGCATGCAAATGTTCAAAAAAATCAATTGTTGCTTAATATTGGAAAATTAGAATTAAAGAAAAATAGAGATGATTTAGAGGCATCTAAATCTTCCCTATTGTTATCAACCAAAACTGCTAAATATCAAGAGGATAATTTATTGTTTTCTTTTTTCCTTCTTTTCACAACAATCATAATTGGAATATTATTGTATCAAAATAATGTAGCTAAAACAAAAAGCAATACGATTATTCAACAAGAAGTTTTACGCAATGATACCTTATTGAAAGAACTGCATCATCGTGTTAAAAATAACTTACAATCCATGTATAGCTTGTTAAACATGCAGAAAAGAAGAAATGTAAATGAAACCACGCTTAACATTCTCACATCGGTTCAAAATAGAATCCAAACTATGGCCTTGGTGCATCAGAATTTATATACTACTGATAATTTTGAATTTGTTGAGGTTAAATCTTATATCTATAGTTTGGTAAATCATTTAAAAACTATTTATCAATTTGATGACACTATTATAAATGTAGAATTTGACATTCCTACTGATCTAAAGTTGCCTATTGAGCAGATTATTTCACTTGGTTTAATTATCAATGAAGTGGTTTCAAATTCTTTCAAATATGCTTTTAAGAATCAACCCAATGGGTCTTTGATAGTAAAAGTTACAGAGTTAAATAATAAGGTACAAGTGGAGGTAAAAGACAATGGAGTTGGGATTGCTAAAGATCAAATAAATGAAGATCAGTTGGGTATGAAATTAATTAGATTAATGAGCGAACAACTTAAAGCAGAACATACTTTTAGTGGCCATTCAGGAGTGACACATTGTTTCAAATTTAAAACAATGAACATTTCATCTAAAACTACATCGGACTCTTTGTAAATCTAAATTTTACCAATCTAATCCAGGTTGTGTAATTTTAAAATTTTCTTTTTCTTTTGCTTTGTCTACCATTACTTTTACATCATTTAAAAGTTGTTTGGCATCGTAAACAACTCCATCTTTAATGGTGTATTTTATGCCTCCAATTCTGGTAGTAGTTCCATCCTGGGTTAAATGAATCGCGCCAGTACCATATAATACTTGTAAGTTTTTTAATGGATTGGCATCAATAATAACAATGTCAGCTAATTTGCCTATTTCAACCGATCCTAAATCTTTTTCCATTCCTAAGGCCTGTGCTGCATTTAAAGTGGCTGAACGAATTACTTCTAATGGATGAAATCCTGCCTCTCTTAACAATTCCAATTCTCTAATATATCCAAATCCATAGGTTTGATAAATAAAGCCATTGTCTGATCCTGCTGTTACACGACCTCCTCTATTTTTATATTCATTGATAAATGCCATCCATAATTTGTAATTGTTTTTCCATTCTACTTCTTGTTCTGTTCCCCAATCAAACCAATAAGAGCCATGTGAGTTTCTACTAGGGGAATAAAATTTCCAAAGAGAGGGTAAAGTGTATTTTTCATGCCATTCTGCTCTTCTTGCTCTTTGTAAATCACGGTTGGCCTCGTAAATATTGAAAGTAGGATCTAAAGTAAAATCTAGCGCAATAAGTTCATTCATTACTTTATTCCATTTTTCAGAATAGGGCGTTGCCGCTTGCTTCCATAACTTACCTGCATTTTCAAACCTACTTTGTTCATTGGTATAATTGTAATCCAATGGGAAATCTTGTACCGTTTTATTTTCAAATAAAGCCTCAGGCAATCCATACCAATGCTCCATACTGGTCATGCCAGCTCTCGCAGAATTTAATACATTCCATCTGGCTACATCTGTTTGTGCATGATGTGAACAGGATCTTAAACCTAGTCTTTTATTTTCTCTGATAGCGGCGTCCATCACTTCGGGAGAAGCGCCAAAGAATTTAATTCCATCAGCACCATTTTTTGCATTTTCATTCACCCAATCTTTGGCATCCTGAGCGGTAACGATTGGTTTTTTACTTCCTTGCCCAAATGCGGTGTATGCATATATCCGCGGTGCTACGATTTTGTTTTCTGCACTTCTCTTCTTTTCACTTAAAACCCAATTTAACCCATTGCCTGCCATTACTTCACGAACGGTGGTTATACCATGTGCCATCCATAATTTATATACGTATTCTGCTGGAGTGCCTTGTTCGACCCCGCCAATATGTGTATGCATATCAATCAAACCTGGCATGGCAAACATGCCATTGGCTTCTATTTCTTTTCCATTTTTTGCAAGTACTGGCCTGCGTTCTGGTTTGATGGGATTGCCTTCATTGGCTACGGTTACTATCTTAACAATTCTATTGTTTTCAATGACAATATCAACGGGTCCTATGGCAGGCGCTCCAGTTCCATTGATTAAGGTAACACCTCTAATAATTAATTGCGTGTATGGTCCACCTCCTTCATTGCGATCAGGTGCTGGTGTAATTTGTGCTTGTACTGTTTGTAAGAACAAAGAGAACAAGGCAATTTGAAGGGAACGAATAAGTAGTTTCATACTATTTTATTTAGTACCTAAACTTACGTATTTTTTAAATCTAAAAGGAATAAATAACTACTAAATTATATCACTTCTCCCTCTATAATTAATTCTGTTACTGCCTTTTCTCCTGCATACTTTACAGTAACACGTTTTTTAAATACACCAATGGAAGGGGCGGTATAAGTAACTTTGATATTTCCTTTTTGACCCTTTAAAACTGGGTTCTGATTGTATTCTGGTTGTGTACAGCCACATTCTGCATTGGCGAATTCTATGACAGCGGGTTTAACACCTACATTTTCAAAATTAAAAACGACCGACTTATGAATGCCTTTTTTTATTTTGCCAAAATTATAAGTTGTTTTATCAAAGTGGATGGTAGCTTGCGACCAACTTGTGGCTGTAATAAATAGACAAAGAATTAGCGTTTGTATTTTCATTGTAATTATTTTTTATTGCTTGTTTGTTTTTGTAATATTTATTACTGGACCTGTGTTGGTATTGTTGGTAATTGCTACGCCTTCTCCAGAAAATTTAGTTTGCTTTTTTAGCCCACCGGAAAATTCCAAGTCGGTATACCTGCTAAATACCCCCATGGCACTTCCATTAAAAGTAATTTGCACTTCTGCGATTTGCCCGGGCGCCATTTTTTGATTGGCTTTGAAATTTGGGGTAGTACAACCACAGCCTGGACGTGCTGTGATTAAGGTAACCGTATCCTTGCTGATGTTGGTAATTTCTATGGTATAGGTGGCTGGTTTCCCAAAGTTTATTTTGCCAAAATCGTATTGGTCGTTTTTAAACTTAAGTACTTCTTCTACTTTCACTTGGGCATGGGATTGCTTAAAAGCCAAGCTCAAAGCTAAAAGGGCTGTCAAAAAGGTGAAGTTTTTCATAGATAAAAGATGTCTACGAAATTATTGAAAAATTGGTAATTAGGTGATTTTAGTTCTTTCTGTACTTTTTATGAATTTTGACCCCTATTTTTGTCAAATGGAATCCACCCTAGACGCTGTATCTACCCAAGACATGCTCTCCTTTGATGCATTTCGAAACTCTGTTATTGCAGACTATCGAATGGCTTTAATGAGTAGAGAAGTGAGCTTGTTGGGCCGTAGGGAAGTTTTAACAGGGAAAGCCAAGTTTGGCATTTTTGGAGATGGTAAGGAAGTAGCTCAAGTGGCCCTCGCTAAATTTTTTCAAAAAGGTGATTTTAGAAGTGGTTATTACAGAGACCAAACTTTTATGTTTGCTATAGGCGTGTCCACCATTGAAGAATATTTTTCTCAATTGTATTCTGATGTGCACAATGACCCTTTTAGTGGTGGTAAAAATATGAATGCCCACTTTGCCACTGAATTTGTAGATAAAAAAGGAGCATGGAGTGAGCTGGTTAATAATTATAATATTTCTGCAGACATTGCGCCCACTGCAGGTCAAATGGTGCGCGGCTTAGGATTGGCTTTTGCTTCTAATTGTTTTAGAAGTTCAAAACACAAAGAGCATTTTTCTAATTTAAGCAACAATGGGAATGAAGTTTGTTTTTGTACTATTGGTGATGCCAGTACCTCTGAAGGTCATTTTTGGGAAGTCGTGAATGCCGCTGGTTTAATGCAAGTGCCCTTGGCTATTTTTGTCTATGATGACGGTTATGGCATTTCAGTACCAACAAGTTTGCAAACAACAAAAGGTTCTATCTCGGAAGCATTGAAAGGATTAGAAATAGAGCAGGGGACTAACGGGATTAAAATTTATACAGTCAAAGGCTGGGACTATGCCGCCTTGTGTGAAACTTTTGAAGAAGGTATTTCATATACAAGGGATAACCATACGCCCGTTTTATTTCACATTCAAGAAATGACGCAACCGCAAGGACATTCTACCAGTGGAAGTCATGAAAGATATAAAACCTCCGAAAGATTACAATGGGAAAGAGATTGGGATTGTAATAAAAAAATGCGCGAGTGGCTGCTGTTAAATGATTTGGCGACCGAAGATATTTTACAGACCCTAGAAACCGAAGTAAAAAAAGAGGTACGATTGTTGAAATTGGCTGCTTGGGAAAAATACATTGCACCTATCAAAGAAAAAATTAATCAAGGAGCAACATTGGTACAACAAGGCTTGCAGGAGACAGATCTAAAAATAGCGGCAGAATTAATTCATGAGTTGGTGCATAGCAGAGAGCCATTGAAAAGAGATATATTTAGAGCATTTAATTTGGTGCTTGAAAAAATGATTCATCATCCCAACAAAAAAGCGATTCGTCAATTTTTAGATGACTATTATCAACAGGAAGCTCCTTTTTACAGCAAGAATTTATACAACGAAGGACCTTTAAGTACTTTGAATGTTTCAGTGGTAGATCCTATTTATCCTGCAGATGCAGCAATGCTTAATGGGTATGAAATATTGAATCAATATTTTGATGCCTTGTTTGAGCAAAACCCTGCTGTATATGCTTTTGGGGAAGATTTAGGAAAAATAGGGGATGTCAATCAAGGGTTTGCAGGCTTACAACTAAAGCACGGATCGGATCGCATTTTTGATACTGGAATTAGAGAGCAATCCATTATTGGACAAGCACACGGAATGGCGATGAGAGGGTTACGTCCTATTGCAGAAATTCAATACTTGGATTATTTATTGTATGGTTTACAAACTTTAAGTGATGACATTTCTACTTTGCATTATCGCAGCAATGGATTGCAAAGTAGTCCGGTTATTATTAGAACCAGAGGGCATCGTTTGGAGGGTATTTTTCATAGCGGCTCGCCTATGGGAGTTATTGTAAATGCATTAAGAGGCATGTTTGTTTGTGTTCCAAGAAATATGGTGCAGGCAGTTGGTATGTACAATACTTTATTGCGAGGAAATGATCCAGCTTTATTAATTGAATGCTTGAATGGTTATCGATTAAAGGAAACCATGCCATCTAATATTACCGAATTCACAGTTCCTTTAGGCAAGCCTGAAATTTTAAAAGAAGGAAAGGACATTACCGTTGTTTCTTATGGATCCACTTTAAGAATTATTGAAGATGCCGCTGTTCGTTTGATGGACATGGACATTGATTGTGAAATTATGGATGTGCAAACTTTATTGCCATTTGATATCAATCATCAAATTCTCGCTTCGCTTAAAAAAACCAATCGTATTATTTTTATTGATGAAGATGTGCCAGGCGGCGCAAGTGCTTATATGTACCAACAAGTTATAGAAGGGCAAGGAGGGTATCGTTGGTTGGATGTTGCAGCGCGTACTTTGAGTGCAAAAGCACATCGCCCTGCTTTTGCAAGCGATGGTGATTATTTTTCAAAACCCAATACAGAGGAAATTATCAAAGTTATCTGTGAGATGATGGCGGAGTAATTTTCTAAAGTCTTTCCTACCCCATATTGTGAAATACTTTGTTCACGTCTTCGTCCTCTTCCAATCTTTCAATTAATTTACTGATATCCTCTGCTTGTTCATCTGTAACAGGAACTGTGGTAGTAGGTATCCACTCTAGTTCGGCACTGATAGGGTGTAAATCTTTATCTTCCAATGCTTTTTGTAAATTTCCAAAATCGGTAAAAGCACAGCGTAATACGATAATAGTATTTCCATTGTCGTCGTTGCTTTCTCCTAATTCATCTAAGCCGTGGTCAATTAAATCTAATTCTAAGTCGTCCATGTTTAAACCTTCTGGCTTTAATTTAAATACGCCCATTTTTTTAAACTGAAAGCTTACACTACCCGAATTGCCTAAAGTACCTTGCCCTTTATTGAAATGACTTTTTACATTGGCTACCGTTCTTACATGGTTGTCTGTAGCGGTTTCTACTAATAAAGCCACACCATGTGGGGCATAACCTTCATACAATATTTCTTCATAGTTGCTGGTGTCTTTGCCCATGGCCCTTTTAATAGCTGCTTCTACCCGGTCCTTTGGCATGCCTACGCTTCTGGCATTTTGGTAGCACCTTCTTAAAGCAGGATTGTCATCAGGATTTGGACCACTTGCTTTTACTGCAATTACAATTTCTTTACCTATGCGGGTAAATTGCTTGGCCATACGATCAAATCTTTTGAACATCGTGGCTTTTCTTACTTCAAATATTCTTCCCATGCTTATAAATATTAAGGTCTGTAAAAGTACGCAAAAAAAAATAGTCCCGATTTCTCAGGACTATTTTAATATGCAATAGTTGATATTACTTATTCAAATTACTATGTTTACGACCGTATACAAAGTATACTACCAATCCTAAAGCCATCCATGCAAAAGCTACTTTTAATGTTTGTGCATCTAAGGCAAATATCATTGCTAAGCAAATAATAGCCCCTAAAATAGGTACCAATGGAACTAATGGAGTTTTAAATGGTCTTTCCATATTTGGAGATTTGCGTCTTAAAATCCAAATACCAGCACTAACTAGTACGAAAGCGAACAAGGTTCCAAATGAGGTTAAATCACCTGCTACATTGCCTGGTACAAATGCTGCAAATCCACCAACAAAAACAAACAAAATCCAGTTGGATTTGTAAGGAGTTCTATACTTAGGATGTAATTCAGAGAATACTTTAGGTAATAATCCGTCATTGGCCATAGAATAGAATACACGAGATTGTCCCATCAACATCACTAATATTACCGAACTAAATCCTGCTAAAATAGCAACGGTTACAGCGGTTGCCAACCAACCATAGCCTGTCATGTAAGTAGATATAGCATAAGCAACAGAAGCCTCACGTCCTTTTAATGGATCTACAAAATCTTTCCAATTCGCAACGCCAGTTAAAACGTGTCCGAATAAAATATAAAGAATCGTACACACAACCAAGGAGCCTAATATACCAATAGGCATATCTCTTTTTGGATTTTTTGCTTCCTGTGCTGCTGTAGATACCGCATCAAAACCAATGAAGGCAAAGAATACAATAGCTGCACCACCTAAAACACCACCCCATCCATGTTTAAAGGCACCAGAGTAATCGGCGATGACTTTTCCAGAAGCGTCAATCAATGGCGGCTGTGTTGCTGGAATAAAATAAGGAGTATGATTTTCTGGTCTAATAAATTGCCAGCCTAAGATGATAAATAAAATCACAATGGCTACTTTAATAAATACGATGATGGCATTTACAATGGCTGACTCTTGCGTTCCTTTAATTAATAATAAGGTTAACAATAATAAAATGACCAATGCAGGTGCATTCATAATGCCATGGTGTAATACGCCAGCTGCATCCGTGACACTTTCAAAAGGGGAATGGCTCCATTCATAAGGGATGCCTCCTCCCAGCAGCTTATTTAAATATTCACTCCAAGCAATGGAGACAGTAGCTGCGCCCAATGCATATTCCATAATTAAAGCCCATCCAATAATCCAGGCAACGGTTTCTCCCATGGTTACATAAGAATAAGCATAAGCACTTCCTGAAATAGGAATCATAGCTGCAAACTCAGCATAACACAATCCTGCAAATGCACAACCAATGGCTGCTACAATAAAAGATAAAGTGACTGCTGGTCCGGCTGCTTGCCCTGCTGCTGCAGCAGTTCTAACAAATAAGCCTGCCCCAATTATGGCTCCTACACCCAAAGCCACCAAATTTCCTGCACCCAAAGTGCGTTTTAATCCTTTGCCCCCATCATCGGCTTGGGCCAACATGGCAGTCAAATCCTTTTTTCTAAATAAACTCATAATGATTTTTTTCAGTTAAAAATTAATACACTTTAAAAGGGACCTTCTTGGGGTCCTGTAACTTTTACTATCTAGGTTGAAAAATAGCTCTTTTTTGGCAAAAAATCACCCCTTTTGCTTAAATATAGCTGCTTTTTTAGGCGTATTTTTTTCACAGTTAAGTCTTATATTGCGTTTATAACCGCCTATGAAAAAAGCCAATAATTTGACTTTGTATATTGTAGTTGCCATGATTGCAGGTGCTGTTTTGGGCTATTTTATACATGAGCATTACGAACCCGCAGCTATCGAAGTTTTCTCGAAAAATATTAAGCTGCTAACAACCATTTTTTTAAGATTGATTCAAATGGTTATTGCGCCATTGGTTTTTACCACTTTGGTAGTAGGCATTTCAAAATTAGGCGATCTTAAAACCGTAGGTCGGGTAGGTGGAAAAGCCATGCTTTGGTTTGTGAGCGCTTCTTTAATTAGTTTACTTATTGGTATGGTATTAGTGAATATTCTTAAACCAGGAGAAGGCATTGCTTTAACAAATGTCGATGTAACGGGTGCCAGTGACTTGGTGGGTAAAACACAAGCATTTAGTTTGCCAGGTTTTATTGATCATGTTTTTCCTAAAAGCATGTTTGAAGCCTTGGCCAACAATGAAATTTTACAAATTGTCATCTTTAGCGTTTTCTTTGGAGTAGCCGCTGCGGCCATGGGTCAAAAAACAAAAGGTTTGATGTTGGCTTTTGAAAATGGCGCACATATCATTTTAAAAATGGTGGGGTATGTAATGAACTTTGCTCCCATCGGAGTATTTGGAGCCATTGCTTCGGTAATAGCTACCAAGGGCTTATCCATTTTTATTTTTTACGGAAAATACTTGTTGTATTTTTTAATAGGTATTGGGGTGTTGTGGATCTTTTTAATTACGATAGGTTTTATCATATTAAAAAAGAGAATGCCTTCTTTGTTAAGGGTCATTACCAATCCATTGGTGATTGCTTTTAGTACCACCAGTAGTGAGGCTGTGTTTCCTAAATTAACAGAGGAGTTGGAACGTTTTGGTTGTAAGGATAAGATTGTATCCTTCCTATTGCCATTGGGTTATTCTTTTAATTTAGATGGTAGTATGATGTACATGACATTTGCTAGTATGGCCATTGCGCAAGCGTATGGCATACATTTAGATATAGGAACACAATTAACCATGTTATTGGTATTGATGTTAACGAGCAAAGGAATTGCTGGTGTACCTAGGGCTTCTTTGGTAGTGGTCACAGCTACTTGTGCCATGTTTCATATTCCACCCGAAGGCATTGCTTTAATTTTACCGATTGATCATTTCTGCGATATGTTTCGTTCCGCTACCAATGTTTTGGGCAATAGCTTGGCCACTACCGTGGTAAGTAAATGGGAGGGAGCTTTAGAATTACCTACCCAAGAATAATTATAAAAAGTATGTTTTATTTGTTAGATGCATTTCATTGGAGTCAATTATTACAACCTCAATATTATATTGAAAATGGAGGTCTGTGGTTGTTGTTGTTTGTAGTATTTGCAGAAACTGGATTGTTTTTTGGATTTTTTTTACCTGGTGACAGTTTGCTTTTTGTAGCAGGCATTTATAGTGCGCCTTTGGCCGCTCAAATTTTTGTAAGCGAAAATGAATGGGTTAACTTATTGGTTATATTCTCTTTTATTTCTATAGCTGGCATCTTGGGCAATGGAGTGGGTTATCGCATTGGGAAAAAAGTAGGTCCCGCTATGTATGATTGGAAAGAGAATTTCTTTTTTAAGAAAAAGTATTTAGTGCAGGCACATGATTTTTACGAAAAGCATGGCGGGCGTGCCATCGTAATTGCTAGGTTTATTCCTATTGTACGCACTTTTGCACCAATTGTAGCCGGGATTGTTAAGATGGATAAAAACAAATTTGTTTACAATAATTTTGTGGGCAGTATTATTTGGGTAGCTACCATGCTTTGTGCAGGTCATTTTTTACAATCTTATATTTTAACTCATTTTCAATTTGATTTAAAAAAGCATTTGGAAGTAATTGTATTGGGCATTGTATTTTTTACTACTGCACCAGTGATTGTCCAAGTTTTAAAACATAAATCTATTAAATAACTAATTTTTTATTGAAAAGCGTATGACCACAAATAAACAAATAGGACTTCTTTCTTTACCAGTTTTTGTAGCTGCCTTGGGTTATTTTGTTGACGTATATGATTTGCTGTTATTTACTATTGTAAGACAACCTAGTGTCATGAGTTTAGGTTCGACGGTCGAAACCATTATAGTAGACAGCGCGCATATTATCAATTGGCAAATGTCGGGTTTGTTAATAGGAGGAATTTTATGGGGTGTGTTGGGGGATAAGAAAGGAAGATTAAAAGTTTTGTTTGGGTCCATTATCCTTTATTCCGTAGCTAACTTTTTAACTTCCTTTGTTCATACAGTAGATCAATATGCGTATTGTAGATTTATAGGAGGTATAGGTTTGGCAGGAGAATTAGGAGCAGGCATTACATTGGTTTCAGAAATGTTGCCTAAAAATAAAAGAGGAATTGGCACCTCCCTAGTGGCAGGCATTGGTTTGTTTGGAGCGGTATTCGCTTACTTTACTTTTAAATTTACTGCAGACTGGAGATTGTGTTATCAAATTGGTGGTGTGCTTGGATTTTTCTTATTAATTCTTCGTGTTAAAGTAGCAGAGTCCTTTATGTTTGAAGCTACAAAAGCGGCCAATATTTCTAAGGGAAATTTTTTAATGTTTTTTAGTTCTTATAAACGTTTTTCAAAATACATCAAGGCTATTTTAATAGGATTGCCTACTTGGTTTGTGATTGGAGTGATGGTAAATTATAGTAATAAATTTGCTGCGGGGTTGTACGGTGTTAATTTAATTGATTCGGGCAAGTCGGTGATGTTTGCTTACATTGGAATTGCCTTGGGCGATTTATTGATTGGATATGTGAGTCAATATTTCAAAAGCAGAAAAAAAGCGCTTTTGGTTTTCTACTCATTGAGTATCATTGGGATGGTTTTATTTTTTAGTAGTGTCAATGACAATGATGACAGAATGTACATGATATGTGGCTTGCTTGGTTTTAGTACCGGCTATTGGGCTATTTTTAATACCATGGCAGCGGAACAATTTGGCACCAATTTGAGAGCTACAGCAGCTACTACCATTCCTAATATGGTAAGGGGCGCATTGCCTTTAATTAACTTTTTATTCCTTGATATATTACAAAAGAAATTAGGCTGGAGCATTGTTCAGAGCGGCATTTTTACAGGGGCAACCGTGATGCTGATTACTTTGATCGCTTTTGTATTTACAGAGGAGACTTACCACAAGGATTTGGATTATTTAGAATACGACCAGCCACTTCCATAGTCTATTAAGTATGCGTTTATTATTTATACGTTTTTCTTCTATTGGTGATATTGTACTTACCACCCCGGCGATTCGTTGTGCCAAACAACAAATACCTGGAGTAGAGATACATTTTCTAACCAAATTAGCGATGAGGGATTTAGTGGATTCAAATCCATGCATCGATCATTTTCATTATTTAGACAAGGACATCAACAAGACTATTGCTGCTTTAAAAAAAATACAATTCGATTATGTGATTGATTTACATCACAATATAAGATCTTGGAAGATAAAAAAAGCATTGGGTGTAAAAGCATTCAGTTATCAAAAATTAAGTATTAGAAAATTACTTTTGGCAAAATTGCATATTAATCTATTGCCAGATACCCATGTTTGTGACAGGTATTTGGACACTTTAAAATATTTCAATGTAACCAATGATGGGAAGGGTTTAGATTATTTTTTTCCAGCCAAGAATACTTTTACTGCAGCAAATTTACCTACCAGTCATCAAGCTGGTTTTATTGCTTTTGTGATTGGGGCTTCTTATTATAATAAAAAAATGCCTGTAGATAAATGGATCCGCTTGGCACAGCAAATAAAAATGCCCATCGTTCTTGTAGGGGGCAAAGAAGATATGGTAGATGCCAATCTAATGGCGCAAGCTAATGCCAGTAGTATTTACAATGCTTGCGGTAAATACAGTATTCAAGAATCGGCCAATATCTTACAAATGGCCAAACTGGTCGTGTCGCATGATACGGGATTCTTGCATGTGGCTGCTGCTTTAAAAAAACCAACCATTACAATTTGGGGAGCAACCAGTCCTGCTTTACAATTTGAAGCCTATTATCCAAGTCAAACTACAACACCTCATTATAATGCGATAGTCCCTTATTTACCTTGCCAACCCTGTACCAAACAAGGTGATCAGCATTGTCCACAAGGGCATTTTGCTTGCATGCAAAATCAAGATATCCATCTCATCGCTAATAAAGTAAAGGAATACCTGCTCATTCAATAGCTGTCAAAGAAAAAGCCTTCTTTCGAAGATGCATCGAAAGAAGGCTTTTGTATATAAAGCTTTAGCTTATTTTGATAGTATTACAATGTTTTTAAAACATCGTTCATATTTCTTACTGCATCTGCACTTTTGTTAAAAGCAGCTTGCTCATCGGCAGACAAATCCATTTCTACAATTTTTTCCCAGCCATTTTTCCCAATCACTACAGGTACACCTAAGCAAATGTCCTTTTGGCCATATTCTCCATTCAGGCTTACACAACAAGTAAATAATTTTTTCTCATCTCTTACGATACTTTCTACCAATGCAGCTCCTGCAGCTCCTGGTGCATACCAAGCAGAAGTGCCTAATAATTTAGTTAAAGTGGCACCTCCCACCATGGTGTCATTGATAATTTTTTCTTGTTGTGCAGCATCTAAGAATTTTGTAACAGGAATGCTATTCCAAGTAGCATGCTTTATTAATGGAATCATCGTGGTATCACCATGGCCACCAACTACCAATGCATTTAAATCGGAAGGGCTACAATTTAAGGTAGTGCTTAATTGATACTTGAAACGAGCGCTGTCTAAAGTTCCGCCCATACCTATAATTTTATTTTTTGCCAATCCAGTAGATTGCAATGCCAAATAAGTCATCGTATCCATAGGGTTGCTAATAACAATGATAATTGCATTGGGAGAAAACTTTAAAATATTTTCACATACCCCTTTTACAATTCCTGCATTGGTACCTATTAATTCTTCTCGGGTCATACCTGGTTTGCGAGGTAAGCCAGAAGTAATCACCACCACATCAGAGTTGGCAGTTTTAGAGTAATCATTGGTGCTTCCGCTGATTCTTGTATCAAAACCAAGTAATGCGGCTGTTTGCATCATGTCCTGTGCTTTGCCTTCTGCAAATCCTTCTTTGATGTCTAACAAAACCAATTCTTGTGCTAATTCTTTGCGGGCAATATTGTCTGCACATGTTGCGCCTACTGCTCCTGCACCAACTACGGTAACTTTCATATAATGTTATTTTTAATGTATTGAACTATTTTTTCCGGGGCAAAGTTAACTAATTGCTTTCTATTATTTTAGCCAATTCAAAAACATCTGCGCCTTGTTCATAAACTTTTAATAAACTGCCTTTTAGGTACAAGGCCATAAAGGGGGTCATTCTAGGTCTAAAAAACGTAGGAATACTATAGCTTGGGTCACGGCCAATCACCATATTAGGTTGGTTGACGATATTGTACTTAACAGCAAACTTCTTAATGGACTCCATATCGCGATAGCTGTCCCAAATAAACAATACGTTTTTAAACTTCTCGGGGTACTTATTAATTTCAGCAGCTTCTTTTTCACAATGCGGGCAGTCTGGGCTAAATATAATAATACAGGTGAACTTGTATTTAGGCAGTTGTTTATTGGTAATTTCTTTTCCATCGATTCCTGTAATTGAAAAAGCAGGTATTTTATTGTCTTTTAAATAAGGGGCATTGGGATCTACGGTTGGGGATTGTGCTTGAATTTGAGCGATAAAAAATACGCCCAAGACTAAAGTTAAAAAATACTTCATATTGGTTTTATTTATTTCGATTGTTTATTTTGTTCTAGCATGCGCATCGATTTTGCATCTTGCAAAAAATCTGAAGCAAAAATAAAATTATTTAATAGCTTGTTTTGGCTATAAATAATATCTTGGTTAGATCCTTCCCACTCTTTCTTTCCTTGGTTTAAATAAATGATGTAGTTGCCAATTTCCATGACACTATTCATGTCGTGGGTGACAACAATGGTGGTAATGTTAAATTCGACTGTTAATTCGTGAATGAGTTTATCGATGACCATAGAAGTTTGAGGATCCAAGCCTGAATTGGGCTCATCGCAAAATAAATATTTTGGCTGCATCACCAAAGCCCTAGCCAATCCTACTCTTTTTTTCATACCGCCACTTAGTTCGGCAGGGAATTTTGCATTGACGCCTTCTAATTGAACACGAGCCAATATCTCATTTACTTTTAATTTCTTTTCTGCTAAAGTTAATTCAGAAAACATATCCAGCGGGAATCGAACATTTTCTTCTACTGTCATAGAATCAAATAGGGCATTTCCTTGAAACAACATACCTAAGTTTTGTCTTAAATCTTTTCGCTCTTCTTTATTCATACTTGAAAAAGCGATATTGTCAAAGAGAATTTCCCCTTTATCGGCTTTTAGTAAATCCACTATACATTTTACTAAAACCGTTTTACCACTTCCACTCGTTCCAATAATTAAATTACAAATACCTGGTTTAAATTGAGCGCTGATGTCATCAATGATAACACGATCACCGAATTTTTTACTGATATGTTGTATTTCAATCATAACTATTTATTTAATGGCATTTGCAAGGCCAATAAATCTTCAAAAGTATCTGTCCTGCTAATTAATCGGTGTGCGCCATTTTCAAACAACACTTGCGCAGGTTTAAATCTTGCATTGTAGTTGCTTGACATTTCGTATCCATAAGCGCCTGCATTATAAAATACCAAAAAATCACCTTCTTCAATAGTTGGAATGGGTCTGTCCCAAGCAAAAGTATCTGTCTCGCATATATTACCAACGACAGCATAGTTTTTTAATGCTTTATGAGGAGCAGTTAAATTATCAATATGATGGTAAGCGTCATAAAACATGGGTCTAATTAAATGGTTTAATCCAGTATTGATGCCTGCAAAAGATATCTCACCAGATTGTTTCAGCACATTTACTTTGGTGATGAAAAAGCCAGCTTCACTTACTAAATATTTTCCTGGCTCAAACCAAGCGGTTAAGTTTCTACCCACTTTAGCAGACAAATTAGCCATGATTTTATTTACTTCTGCACCCAATAAAGCAATATCCGTACCTTTTTCATTGGGTTGATAAGGTACTTTAAAACCACCCCCAAAATCTAAAATATTTACAGAAGGAAAATGAGGCAATAAGTTTTCAAATACCACGGCCGATTGTAAAAACACAGCTACATCTTTAATTTCACTTCCAGTATGAATGTGTAAAGTGGCGATATTAATTTTGTATTTTTCTTGTAAAGCTTTTAGTTCCTCAATTTGTTTGGCAGGTATACCGAATTTACTCTTATCATGTCCTGTTGAAATTTTTAAATTTCCACCAGCCATGATATCAGGCCTAATTCTCACACCCACAGGATATCTATTGCCAAAAGCCATTCCAAACTTTTCTACATTGGATAAGCTATCAATGTTTACATGTACTCCTAAGCTAACTGCCTCTTTTATTTCTTCAAAATCCACGCTATTGCTTGTATATAAAATATTGGAAGGATCAAATCCAACATGCATGGCCAGCTTTACTTCATTGATGGAACTGCAATCGATATTGCAACCCGATTTTTTTATTACTTCTAAAACATGAATATTAGTGAGTGCTTTACATGCATAAAAAAAACAAACCGATTTGTTGGCAAAATGAGTCAACAAGTTTTGATATTGAGCTTCCATTTTTTCGGCATGGTACACATACAAAGGAGTGCCATAAGTTTGGGCAGCTTCTTTTAATTGATCGTAGGATAAACTTGCATTCATTGCACGAAGATACAATCAGATCGCATGTCACGATAGTAAAGCGGAGCAATAATTTAGGGAATTATTTAAGCTGGATCCTCAGTTGGCGCATTAGGTGTCTCGTCTTGCGCTTCTTCGGTTTGCTCTAAAACACTGTTGTCGGTGAAATCCTCAGGTTTAATCACGGTGGCTTCTACCAATTGGTCGGCCAACACCTCTCTTATTTTTGGTAAATCATCGGTTGAATTGATTCCGAAATAGTCCATGAAGTTTTTAGAGGTAGAATAAACCAAGGGTTTGCCTGGTAAATGCTCGTTTCTGCCACTGATGGTAATTAACTCCTTTTCTAATAATTTCTGAATAGAATAATCGCTGTTTACCCCTCGGATGGCTTCTACTTCTCCTTTGGTAATAGGTTGTTTGTAGGCGATAATGGCTAAAGATTCCAAAGCTGCATTCGACAATCGCTTTAAAAATTTATCACCATTTAATTGGGCAATGGTTTTATGAAAATCGGGCTTTGTTAAAAACTGCCAACCGCCGCCACTTTGCTTTAATTCAAAAGGATAAAATTCTGTACTGTACTTTTCTTGGATTCCGTTTAAAGCACTTTCTACTTGATCCAAACTAATGCGTTCTTCTAAAAATCCAAATGCATTATTAATGAGTTCGGTAATGTCATTTGCATTCAATGCTTTTTCACTAGCAAAGATGAGCGCTTCAATATGAGGAATAATTTGACTGATTTCCATAAGGGTAGGGTCTTAACCGTTTAACGCTGCTGCACCACTTACAATTTCTGTAAGTTCAGTAGTGATGGCTGCTTGACGTGCACGGTTGTATGATAATTTCAATGATTTTAATAATTCGTTTGCGTTTTCACTTGCTTTATCCATCGCAGTCATTCTAGCGCCATGCTCACTGGCATTGGCATCTAGCACGGCTTTGAACAATTGCGTGTTTAATATTTTTGGCATCAACTCTGCCACCAATACTTCTTTGTGTGGCTCAAAAATAAAATCTGTTTTTTTCTGATTCGCCTTTTTTGCAATTTTAGGAATGGGTAAAAATGGCTCAGCAGTAGGCAATTGCGTTGCAGCATTTTTAAACTCACTATAAATAACTTCTATCGCATCAAATTCTTTATTGGCAAATGCATTCATTGCTGCTTTTGCTGCTGTTTGTACATTTTCAAATTTTAAGTTTAAGAAAATGTCTTTGTAATCGGCGTTGGTTTTGTAACCAGACTTGGATAAACTCTCAAATCCTTTCTTGCCTATATTCCAAATCGTAATATTTTTATTCGCATATTTTTCAGCAATGGTGGTCTTCGCTAATTTTACCAAATTGGCATTGTAACCACCGCACAATCCTCTATCAGAGGTGATCACAATTAACAACACATTGTTCACTGGACGAGTTTCTGCCAAAGCCAAATTCATATCGCCGTCCAAGCTGCCAATAATATTGCTCAGCATATCTTGAAGTTTGCGAGTATAAGGCCTCATTTGTGTAATAGCGTCTTGAGCACGGCGTAATTTTGCAGCACTAACCATTTTCATGGCCTTGGTAAGTTGCTGTGTACTTTGGGTACTTTTAATCCTATTTCTTACTTCGTTTAATTGACCTGCCATAGCATTTATTAGTTTCTAAAGTTCAAGTGGGAGCCTGTTAAAATCGGATGGATCCAAAGGCGAGCAAAGGTATCATTTTTTCGTCCATTTTTCAATTTTAAGGCTATTCAAGTTAATTTTTATATTGGATTGCCCATAAAACCTTCAAACTCACCCCAATTACTTAACTTTGGCACGCCTATTGAGTATAGGTTTAAACACAATTATCAAGCAGGAATATGTTGCAAATTATAAGTAAACTATTTGGAGGTTCGAAAAGTGAGAAAGATGTCAAGAAAATTGAACATTTGGTGCCCGTTATCAATGGGCACTTTGAAGGCTATAAATTGCTGAGCAATGACCAATTAAGAGCTAAAACCGATGAGTTTAAGGCTCGAATTAAAGCCTATTTGACAGAAACTGACACCCTTATTGCCGAAGAACAAGTAAAGGCGGAAGCACTTCCCTTGAGTGACTTTTTGGGTAGAGATACCATTTATGAGCACATCGATACGCTTAAAAAACAAAGAGATCAAGCGGTAGAGAAAATTTTATGGGACATTTTGCCAGAGGCTTTTGCCGTGGTAAAAGAGACAGCTCGTAGGTTTACGGAGGAAGAAGAATTGATAGCTACGGCTACTTTGTTAGACCGAGATTTATCTGTTAAAAAAGAATACATCCAAATCAAGGCAGACCAATCGGTGTTCCAAACCACTTGGAAGGCGGCAGGCACCCCCATTACCTGGAACATGGTGCATTATGATGTACAGTTATTGGGCGGTATCGTTTTGCATCAAGGAAAAATTGCGGAGATGTCTACCGGAGAAGGTAAAACCTTGGTATCCACTTTGCCTGCTTATTTAAATGCTTTGGCAGAAGAAGGTGTGCATATTGTAACCGTGAATGATTATTTAGCAAAAAGAGACAGTGAATGGAATGGAACTATATTTGAGTGGTTGGGTATTACAGTAGATTGTATTGATAAGCATCAACCCAATTCAGAAGAACGCCGTGATGCCTATCGTGCAGGCATTACCTATGGTACCAATAATGAATTCGGATTTGATTATTTAAGAGACAATATGGTGCATACACCAGAAGAGATGGTGCAACGCAAACATCATTACGCCATGGTGGATGAAGTGGATAGTGTTTTGATTGATGATGCGCGTACACCTTTAATTATTTCTGGTCCCATTGGACATCAAACTGGAGAGCAACAGTTTTTTGAATTGAAACCAAGAATTGAAAAGTTGGTGGAGATGCAAAAGAAAACAGTGAACCAATTTTTGATTGAAGCAAAAAAGAAAATTGCAGAAGGCAATGACGATCCAAAAGATGGCGGAAAGGCTTTGTATACTGCGTTTAGAGGCTTGCCTAAGAATAGTGCCATTATTAAATACCTAAGTGAGCCAGGCATAAGAGTGAAATTGCAAAAAGCAGAAAATCATTATTTGGCCGATCAGCAAAGAGAAATGCATCACGTCGATACCGATTTGTTTTTCCACATTGATGAAAAAAATAATTCTGTAGAATTAACGGATAAAGGCTTGCATTTAATTACCAAGCAAGGAGAAGATCCTAATTTCTTTTTGCTTCCTGATATTAGCGTGGCATTAAATTCCATTGATCAAAATACAAATTTAAAAGCCGAAGAAAAACTGCAACAAAAAGAAGTGATCATTACGGACTATAGTATCAAGGCCGATCGCATTCATACCGTGAATCAGTTGTTAAAAGCATATACTTTATTTGACAATGATGTAGAGTATGTAGTAATCGATGGGCAAGTAAAAATAGTAGATGAACAAACAGGTCGTATCATGGAAGGTCGTCGTTATTCGGACGGATTACACCAAGCCATTGAAGCCAAAGAAAATGTAAAGATTGAAGCTGCAACGCAAACTTATGCGACCATTACATTGCAGAACTTTTTTAGAATGTACCATAAGTTGGCAGGTATGACAGGTACGGCAGAAACAGAAGCGTCAGAGTTTTGGAGTATTTATAAATTAGATGTGGTTTCTATTCCAACCAATATTCCAGCCATCAGAACCGATGAGCAAGATTTAGTATATAAAACCAAGCGTGAAAAGTTAGGAGCTGTCATTGAAGCCATTGTTGAATTAAGAGAAAAAGGCCGACCTGTTTTATGTGGTACTACTTCGGTGGAAGTAAGTGAATTGTTAAGTAGAATGTTGCGTCAGCAAAATATTCCACACAATGTATTAAACGCAAAACAGCATGCACGTGAAGCGCAGGTGGTGGCCGAAGCGGGTTTAACGGGTGCAGTAACCATTGCTACCAATATGGCGGGTCGTGGTACCGATATTAAATTAAGTCCTGAAGTAAAAGCCGCAGGTGGTTTAGCGATATTGGGAACGGAGCGTCATGAATCTCGTCGTGTAGACAGACAATTGCGTGGTCGTGCTGGAAGACAAGGAGACCCAGGGTCATCTCAATTTTTTATCTCCTTGGAAGATGATTTAATGCGCATGTTTGGAAGTGAGCGTATTGCCAAAGTGATGGACTTTGCAGGATACAAAGAAGGAGAAGTGATTCAGCACAGTATGATTACCAAATCTATAGAGCGTGCACAGAAAAAAGTGGAAGAAAATAACTTTGGAATCAGAAAACGTTTGTTGGAATACGATGACGTAATGAATAAGCAAAGAACAGTGATTTATAAAAAAAGAAATCATGCTTTGTTTGGAGAAAGATTGGCATTAGATTTAGACAATGCTTTTTATCAAGTGATGGAAGGGTTGGTGATGTCTCATAAAACGAGTGGCGATTACGAAGCCATGAAATTGGCTTTAATTGTGCATTCAGGTTTTGATACCAAAGTAACTGCCGAACAATTTAAATCAACCAATGAAACTCAATTGGTAGAAATGATTTATCAGGAAGCCATTGCGCATTATGAATACAAGCGAAATGAGATGATGCAACACAGTCTTCCTGTGTTTAAAAATATCAGAAAAGATCAGGGCAAGCATATTGAAAATGTAATTGTGCCTGTTGGAGATGGAAAAGTAGTTCACAATGTACTAGTGAACTTAGATAAAAATGTAAGTACTAATGGTTCAACTTTAGTAGCACAAGCTGAAAAATCAATTTCATTAAGTTTTATTGATGATGCATGGAAAGAACATCTTCGTGCCATGGACGATTTAAAGCAATCGGTACAAACGGCCACCTATGAACAAAAAGATCCTTTGGTAATTTATAAAATGGAGGCATTTGAATTGTTTAGAAGAATGGATTTAGAAATCAATCATAAATTGGTTCAATTTTTATGTCATGCACATTTGCCTTTTGAAGAAGCAGTCAAAGAAGGGCGTCAACAAAAAACAGATTTAAGTAAGTTAAGTGCCAATCGTACCGATGACGGTGGCGAACAAGCTTACCATGATCCAAGTGCAGTAAAACAAGCGCCCGTGCAAGTGGGTCCCAAAACAGGACGCAACGATCCTTGCCCTTGCGGAAGTGGCAAAAAATACAAAGCCTGTCATGGAAAAGATGCCGCTTAATAAATACATCGATCATACCATTTTAAAACCTACATGTTTAGTTTCGGACATAGAAAAATTATGCGCCGAGGCCAAGCAGTATGATTTTGCAGCCGTATGTGTGCCACCCAATTTTGTAAAATTGGCCAAAGAAAAAATAGCAGGAACCACTGTTAAAGTAGCAACGGTAATTGGATTCCCTTTTGGCTATGCTGCCACTGAAGCAAAAATTGCAGAAATTATTTTAGCCATGGTGGATGGTGCGGATGAATTGGATGTAGTAGCTAATATTTCGGCGATAAAAAATGGTGATTGGTTGGCGATAGCAGATGAAATTAATCATATACTACCCATCATCAGGTCCAAAGGGAAAGTAGTAAAAATAATTATAGAGTCGGGGGTATTAACCGATGAGGAAATTATAAAGTGTTGTGATATTTATGGAATAGCCGGCATTGATTATTTAAAAACATCAACCGGATATGCCGAAAAAGGAGCCAGTGTGGAAGCGGTTGCTTTATTTAGAAAATATTTACCTACTCAGGTGCAAATAAAAGCATCAGGAGGCATCCGAGATTATGCCACTGCTAAATTGATGATAGACGCAGGAGCTACGCGCATTGGATGTAGCGCAGGGGTAGCCATTGTATCTGGTGCCATCACGGATAATGTAAAAAGTAATTATTAACTTTACTATTATCATGTTATTAGAAAAAATAAAATCATTGGCCAAGCAGCATCAAGCTGAAAACGTTTCAATACGCAGGCACTTGCATGCGCATCCAGAGTTAAGTTACCAAGAATTTGAAACCAGTAAATATGTGCAAGCGCAATTAACGGCCATTGGAATTCCATTTACAGTCATTGCCACGACTGGTGTCTTAGGTATCATTGAAGGAAAAAATCCAAGTAAAAGAATTGTTGCCCTAAGAGCAGATATGGATGCACTTCCTATTATCGAGGAAAATAAAATTGATTATATATCTACCAAGGAAGGTGTGATGCATGCTTGCGGTCACGATGTGCATACGACCATTTTATTAGGGGCTGCTAAAATATTATGGAGTTTGCGTGGAGAATTTGAAGGAACGATAAAATTATTATTTCAACCAGGGGAAGAAAAAAATCCGGGTGGAGCAAGTTATATGATTCGCGACGGTGCGCTTGCAAATCCAGTACCACAAGGCATTATAGGGTTACACGTGCATCCAGGATTGAATCTTGGCAAATTAAGTTTTAGAAAAGGACGGGTGATGGCAAGTGCGGATGAATTGTATGTTTCCATTAAAGGTCCAGGTGGACATGCTGCCACACCGCATGATACGGTAGACACCGTTGTAGTAGCTGCCCAATTGATTACGAGTTTGCAAACCATTATTTCTCGCAATCGCAATCCGCAAAATCCATCTGTATTGTCTATCTGTTCTATACACGGTGGCAATACCACGAATGTGATTCCAAGTGAAGTAAAATTAATGGGCACTTTTAGAGCCATGGATGAACAGTGGCGTTTTAAAGCACATGAATTAATGATGCAGCAAGCAAAAGGATTGGCTTTGGCTACTGGTGCTGAAATAGATTTTAGAGTAGACGTTGGTTATCCAACCGTAGACAACGAACCTGTTATAACAGAAGCTGCTTGGAAATTAGCAGATGCCTATATCGGTGCCACCAATGTAGAGGAAACAGAAAAGCGCATGGGGGCCGAAGATTTTGGTTATTATTCTCAAGTGATCCCAGGCTGTTTTTTTAGACTAGGCGTTCGCAACGAAGCCAAAGGCATTATACACAATGTACATACCCCACACTTTAATATAGATGAAGCAGCCATTGAAAATGGGGTAGGAATGATGGCTTGGTTAGGGGTGCAATTATTTGCATAAAGCATTATATTTCAGCTAAATACAGCTCAATAAACTCATTTTGGATATATTCAGTAGCTTTGTCTAACTCGAAAACTAACAATCGTTATAAATTTATTACATGTCTAATAAAGAAAACCTAAGAAAAGAGCAGGCTTTAGAATACCATGCCAGTGGCAGGCCAGGTAAAATTGAAGTAGTTCCTACCAAAGAAGCCAAGACGCAAAAAGATTTATCATTGGCCTATAGCCCAGGGGTGGCTATCCCTTGTACCGAGATTAAAAACAATCCAGCAGATGTATTTAAGTATACCGCGAAAGGGAATTTAGTGGGAGTGATTACGAATGGAACTGCCGTTTTAGGTTTAGGTAATATTGGTCCATTGGCAAGCAAGCCTGTGATGGAAGGGAAGGCAGTACTTTTTAAAATTTTTGCAGACATTGATGTTTTTGATATTGAAATCAACGAAACTGATCCAGATAAATTTGTAGAAATTGTAAAATCTTTAGAACCCACATTTGGAGGTATTAATTTAGAAGACATTAAAGCCCCAGAATGTTTTTACATCGAGAAAAAGTTAAAGGAGTCCATGTCTATACCTGTGATGCACGATGACCAGCATGGTACTGCAATTATAAGTAGCGCAGCTCTTTTGAATGCATTAGAATTACAAAAGAAAAAAATTGATAAAGTTAAGTTCGTTGTTAGTGGTGCAGGTGCTGCTGCGATGGCTTGTATTAAATTGTACGTGGCCTTGGGTGCTAGATATGAAAATTTTATTTTGTTTGATAAAGATGGTGTGTTGCATACTGGAAGAACCGATTTAGGAGAAGATAGAAAACCATTTGCGATAAAGTCGGATAGCATGACCTTGTTGCAAGCATTTAAAACTGCCGATGTATTTTTAGGATTGAGTGTAGGGAATATTATTTCTGCAGACATGATTTTATCGATGCCAAAAAATCCAATTGTTTTTGCTTTGGCGAATCCCGATCCTGAAATAGATTATGATGCAGCAACTGCGGTTAGAAAAGATATTATTATGGCAACTGGGAGATCCGATTATCCTAACCAAGTAAACAATGTATTGGGCTTCCCTTATATTTTTAGAGGGGCCTTAGATGTTCGCGCAAAATCTATCAACGAAGCTATGAAATTGGCTGCTGTAAACGCTTTGGCTGAACTGGCCAAATCGGCGGTGCCTGATTTAGTGAACATGGCTTACAATCAACAAAATTTATGTTTTGGACCTGAGTATATAATTCCAAAACCTTTAGATCCGAGATTGTTAAGCACTTTGGCGCCAGCCGTAGCTAAAGCTGCGGTAGCATCAGGTGTTGCGCAACAAACCATCTCTAATTGGGAGGAATATGAATTACAATTAAATAAAAGATTGGGATTAGACAATCAGTTAATGCGTTTAATTAGCAACAAAGCAAGACGTGATCCAAAGCGATTGGTATTCTCTGATGCAGAAAATATTAAAATTTTAAAAGCGGCAAGCATTGTGTATGACGACGGCATTGCCTATCCAATTTTATTAGGCAATGAGGCAAGAATAAAAAATATTGCAGCTGCCAATAATATAGACATTAGCGATTTGCCAATTATCGATGTACGAAGCGATGAGATGGAAGCGAAGCGTGAATTTTTTGGATCGGTATTGTTTCAAAAAAGACAACGTAAAGGGATTAATAAATATGAGAGCTTAAAATTAATGCGTACGCAAAATTATTTTGGTGCTATGATGGTAGAGACTGGAGAAGCCGATGCAATGTTATCTGGTTTAACGCGTAATTATGCCGATGGTATTAAACCAGCCTTGCATATTATAGGAACAGAAGAAGGCGTGAAGAAAATTGCAGGTATGTATTTGTTGCTTACCAAAAAAGGACCCTTATTTTTAGCAGATACCACCATCAATATCAATCCTACTGCCGAAGAGTTGGCTGACATTGCTTTATTGGTTGCGAAGGAAGTACGTAATTTTAATTTAGAGCCAAGAATTGCCATGTTGAGTTATTCAAATTTTGGAAGCAGCGATACGCCGGAAGCTAGAATGATGGCAGAAGCTACCAGAATCATCAAGCAACGCAATCCGTCCTTAATTGTAGACGGAGAAATGCAAGGGATGATGGCTTTCAATAAAGAAATATTAAGAGACAATTATCCTTTTAGCGATTTGGTCAATGCCGATGTGAATGTATTGATATTCCCGAATTTAACTGCAGGAAATATTGCTTATCATTTATTAAAAGAAATCGGAGGCGTTGATATTATTGGTCCGATTTTATTAGGATTGAAAAAGCCTGTCAATGTATTACAGCTAGGTTCTGGAGTAAGAAATATTATCAATATGGCTACGGTGGCAGTGGTAGATGCACAATTAAAGACTAGGGTAGACACCGATACCGAAGTGCAAAGAGTAAGTTGGTGGAATCGAATGAAAAAGAGAAAGAAATAGGCTAATTTTGTGGTATGAATATTTTCACCCATTTTGGGAACTACCTTTTAATGTTAAAAGGAATGTTTACTTCGGCCGAAAACAAAAAAATGTTTTGGAAGGAGTACATTAAGCAATGTGTGGACATTGGTTTTGGCTCTTTACCCATTGTGGTCATTATCTCTTTTTTTCTGGGTGCAGTTATTACAGTACAAACAGCAGCACAATTTGTAAACCCCTTAATTCCTATTACTACCGTAGGTATTGTAGTACGCGATAGTATGTTGCTTGAATTTGCTCCTTCTTTTTTAAGTATTGTTTTAGCCGGTGTGGTAGGCAGTAAAATTGCAAGTGAATTAGGCAATATGCGCATCAGCGAGCAAATAGACGCATTGGAAATTATGGGCATCAATACTAAGAACTATTTAATCTTACCTAAAATATTAGCTTGTTTTACGATTGTACCTTTACTCGTTGGAATATCTGCTGTCATTGGTGTTTGGGGTGGTTATTTAGTGGGTGGATTAACCGGGTCGGTAGCTCCTGAAGTTTTTATTATGGGTATTAGAAAAGGCTTTGATGCGAATTATGGTATGATTGCATTTTACAAATCGTTTATTTTCTCATTTATCATCAGCACGGTGCCTTGTTATTTTGGCTACTATGTAAAAGGGGGCGCTTTAGAAATTGGTAAAGCAGGAACACAAGCAGTAGTTGTAAGTTGTATCCTTATCTTAATTGCAGACTATTTAGTGGCTGCCATCGCAATTTAAACTAACTTTAGTATACTAAAATTATCAAATGAAAATAAGTTTTCATGGTGCTGCACGTACTGTTACAGGGTCTAAACATTTGGTTCAATTAAATAACGGAGAAAATTTTTTATTGGACTGTGGTTTGTTTCAAGGAATGGGAAGAGACACCGATTCTTTGAATGCTACATTTGGTTTTGATGCTACTAAAGTAAATTATGTGATTCTTTCGCATGCGCATATTGATCATTCGGGGTTGCTTCCAAAATTAGCCAAGGAAGGTTTTACAGGAAATATTTATTGTACGCCAGGTACCAAAGCCCTTGTTGAAATTTTATTGGAAGATTCTGCGATGATACAAAGAGATGATGCTAAGTATGGCAACAAACGCAGAGCCAAGCAGGGCTTGCCTCCTATTGAACCCTTGTATGACATGGACGATGTAAATATTGTATTACCATTATTAAAGGCAGTGGAATATGATGTGCTTACTAAAATTTCTGATTCCGTTGAATTGTTGTATACCGATGCAGGGCATATTATAGGTAGTGCTGCTGTAAGTTTAAAAATTAAAGAAGCAGGCACTACCCAAACCCTTACTTTTAGTGGAGATGTGGGGAGGTATCGAGATATGATATTGCGTTCGCCTGCTAAGTTTCCAGCGGCAGATACTATTATTATTGAAAGCACCTATGGTGATAAATTACACGACTTAATACATACGACGCCTGATGATATATTAAAGTGGATTGAAAAAACTTGTGTGGAACAAAAAGGAAATTTAATCATACCTGCTTTTAGTGTAGGTCGTACCCAAGAAATATTGTTTGAACTCAATCAGTTGTCCTTGGAAAAGAGATTGCCACATATTCCTGTGTATGTAGATAGTCCATTGAGTATTGAAGCCACCGATGTGGTAAAAATGTTCCCGAAGTATTTTAATAAAAAAATTCAAAAAATATTAGAGGTAGATGATGATCCATTTGATTTTGAGGGCTTGCGTTATATTAAATCGGTAGAAGAAAGCAAAGCCTTGAATGAGGACTTGCATCCGAAAGTAATTATATCTGCTTCTGGCATGGCCGATGCAGGAAGGGTAAAGCACCATATTAAAAACAATATTAGCAATCCAAAAAATACGATTTTATTAGTAGGCTATTGTGAGCCGCATTCTTTAGGTGGAAGATTAATGAATGGCGCTAAGGTTGTAAAAATATATAGCGAAGAATACCAGGTAATTGCTACAGTAGGTTCTATCAGAAGCATGAGTGCGCATGCCGATTACGAGGATTTGATGCAATTTCTAGGCTGTCAAAATCCTGAATTAGTAAAACAAATATTTGTAGTGCATGGAGAGGCCGAAGTGCAGGATCATTTTGCAGAAAGATTGCGTAAGAAAGGGTTTAAAGAAGTAGTTGTTCCTGAAATGCACGAGACCGTTACCATTTTATAAGAATAGATTTAGCCTAATATCATAAGGTAATGTTTAATGCAGTCTCTTTTATATTGAATGAAAATAATAGCCTTTTAACTCTAGATTAGAACAGCGTTTGTGATGTGAATATTTTATAATCTACTTTTTCGCAAGGGGTAGTGCTTTGTTGAAAATTCTTTGCAACCGTATGCGCTTTCATTTTACTGTCTTCTAATTGATGTTTGGCTAATTCAAGTATTTGGGCATCATTTAAATTTTCATTTAGCCAGCTATTGGCTAAATTCTCATTTAAAATAGTAGGCATTCTCTTTTTTACATTGTGAATCTTACTCATTAACTCATTGGCTTCGGTGGTGATGATACCAAAACTATGTTTTACTTCATTTGTATTTTGATTGGTCCAAGTATTCCAAACCCCAGCGATATAAAATAGGGGTAGATTGTTGATAGCAATACAATGAGGATATTTTTCTTTTTCAATTTGCTGCCATTCAAAAAAATGAGAGGCCAATACTAAGCAACGATGGGTATGAATGGTGGACTGTGCTACTTTGTTAGTGAGAAGGGTTTCGGCTTTAATATTTAGGGTTGTATATTTTTTTCTTGATTCTATTAATTCTTTTTCATTTCGCACCCAATTCGGAATCAATTCCCAATGCATTAATCCAGGTCTTAGGATGCTATTATATGTGTTATCAGGTCCTTTTTTTTCTTGGGTCTCCTTAAAAATAACTGGCCAATGGTCATAGGCAAAACCAGATTGAACTGGAATGTCAATAGCATCTAAATCCAATACAGCATTCCCTATTTTAATAGTTTGCTTTTTAGTAATTTTAATGCCAATGACGTAGCACATAGTGTTAGTTTATAATCTACCCTGTAATTTAAGAATTTAAATATAAAAATTTTGCCCCAATTCCTTTTTTAACTTATTTTCAATTTAAATACACAATAATATGTTACATTCAATAGGTACTTGTTTGTGGTTGGATGGAAAAGCAAGAGAAGCGGCTCATTTTTATAAAGATGTTTTTGGCGATGTAGCCATTGTTTCTGAAAACCCGATGGCGGTGGTGTACAACATATATGGTCGCCGTTTTATGAATTTAAATGGCGGTCCAGGCTACCCAATTAATCCATCCATTTCGTTTTTTATTAGTGTTGATAGCGAGGCAGAGATGGATGCCATATGGGAGAGGCTAAATGTTGATGGTAAAATATTAATGCCTCTAAATAAATATCCTTGGAGTGAAAAATATGGATGGTGTGCCGATAGGTATGGAGTGAATTGGCAATTAATGTTAGGACATAAGAGCTTAACTAAGGTGATGCCTAGTTTATTGTTTACAGGTAATCAAAATGGAAATGCAAGACAAGCCATTGAATATTATTCAAGTTTATTCACTAATTCAAACACCGTTCAAATAGATACTTATCAAAAAGGGGAGCCTGATACAGAAGGAAATATTAAATATGCGCAGTTTGAATTGGATAACCTTTCATTTGGAGCGATGGATAGTTCGGCCCCACATCAGTTTAGTTTTAATGAAGGTGTTTCTTTTATAATTACAGTAGATACTCAAGAAGAGATAGATAATTATTGGAATTATTTAGTGAAAGAGGGAGCCCCTGGAAGATGCGGATGGTTAAAAGATAAATTCGGAGTGAGTTGGCAAATTGTTCCAACTATACTTGGAAAACTAATGACCAATCCAGTAACAGCGCCCAAAGCCACTTATGCATTTTTACAAATGTCTAAATTTATCATCGCCGATTTAGAGAAGGCGGTGGAATAAATCTTATTACTTATCTAGGAAATGAATATTTAATTCAAGCTTGGCGTTAAATCCAATTAATAAACTCAGTTGTCAAGGAATACTTGATAACTGAAACAACTTGGTAATGATTTCTTAATTCGGCGAATATCTTTTAATAAGCTTTAGGTCAGACCCTTTTAGCAATAGTTCTTCTTCAATGTCAAAATCGTTTTGAAGGCCCAGCCAGAAATTGGGGCTATTGCCAAAATATTTTGAAAGCCTCAGGGCAGTATCTGCAGTAATACTTCTATTACCTTTTAATATTTCAGAAATTCTAGTTTGTGGAATAAGGGTTGCTTTACAAAGCTTATAAGCTGTAACATTTAAAGGTATTAGAAACTCTTCCCTTAGTATATCTCCTGGATGAATATTTTTTAATTTTTTCATAATGTCTTTTTAATGATAATCAATGATTTCAACTTCTTCAGCATTATCATTACTCCAGATAAAGATTATTCTCCATCTATTATTTATTCTTATTGAGTAATATCCTGACAAATAACCTTTCAATTTCTCTAAGTGGTTAGATGGTGGTATTGATAAGTCTACTAAATTCTCTGATCTATGTAGCATTCTCAATTTTCTTCTTGCTATTTCTTGAATGGCTATTGGCAATTTCATTGACATTTCGCCATTCCAAATCTTTAGGGTTGCTTTGTTTCCAAAACTAAGTATCATACTAACGTTTTACGATACTTACGCCAAAGGTAAGTATTTTATTTAAACTGCATAATACTTCTTAATTTTTAAGGAATTGTTTCGGGAAATACGCTCAAGACGCTTGGGATTGCCGGCTCATTTCATTCGCCGTCATCCCAGAATGGGCTCCTTACCCAAAGCCTTTCAAAAGCAAACGAAGTTTGCTTTTGGCTTTTTTAACGCTCCCCAACTTTCGAAAGCGAGCTTTCGTCGTTGTGTCGCATTAAAAAAGCCTATCACTTTGTGATAGGCTTTGTAGAGCGTACGGGATTCGAACCCGTATTACCTCCGTGAAAGGGAGGTGACCTAACCCTTAGTCGAACGCTCCAGGTTCACTATGTTATTAGGGTCGCAAAAATAGGTCGCAAACCCTTTACTGCCAAAAGTTTTTACCTTTTTTAGTGAATATCAATGTGGTAGCGGGTCTTTAAAATCCCCCATTTAAAATCCTGTTCTGGCGTTTATGGACCTCAAATACGACCACTTGTTTGTATAAAACCTTGATTTTGTTGATTTCTTCTTATTTATTTAAAGCTTATTTTTTAAAAAGATGGTACCTTTGCGTCTCCTATTGAAAAATAAAAATTTATAAAATGAGTTCAGTTAAAGTTGCAATCAATGGTTTTGGACGTATCGGCAGATTGGTTTTTCGTCAAATTTACAACATGGAAGGTATCGAAGTAGTGGCTATCAATGACCTAACTTCTCCTGCAGTATTGGCACACTTATTAAAATATGATAGTGCACAGGGCCGCTTTAATGCAGAAGTTAAATCAACAGAAGATGCTGTAGTAGTGAATGGTCATGCCGTTAAAATATATGCTCAACGTGATCCTGCTCAGATTCCTTGGGGAGCGCACAATGTAGATGTAGTAATTGAATCAACTGGATTTTTTACAGATAAAGAAAAAGCGGAATTGCACATTAAAGCAGGTGCCAAGAGAGTAGTTATTTCTGCTCCAGCAACAGGCGATATGAAAACAGTGGTATTTAACACCAATCACGAAATTTTAGATGGTACTGAAACAGTTATTTCTGGTGCTTCTTGTACTACCAACTGTTTAGCTCCTATGGCTAAAGTTTTAGAAGATAAATTCGGAATTGTAACAGGTTTAATGTTAACAGTACATGCTTATACAAACGATCAAAACACTTTAGACGGACCTCATCCAAAAGGTGATTTACGTCGTGCTCGTGCAGCAGCAGGAAATATTGTCCCTAACAGTACTGGTGCTGCAAAAGCAATTGGTTTAGTATTGCCTTCTTTAAAAGGTAAATTAGATGGATCTGCTCAACGTGTTCCAACTATCACAGGTTCTTTAACAGAATTAACAACCATCTTATCAAAAAAAGTAACTGTAGAAGAAGTTAACGCAGCGATGAAAGCAGCAGCGAATGAATCTTTCGGTTATACCGAAGATGAAATTGTTAGCTCTGATGTTATTGGAATTTCTTATGGTTCTTTGTTTGATGCAACGCAAACTAAAGTGATGACACAAGGCGATGTTCAAATGGTTAAAACAGTAAGCTGGTATGACAATGAAATGAGCTATGTAAGTCAATTGGTTCGTACGGTTAAGTATTTCGCAAGTAAAATAAAATAAGATCTTTTTATATACAATGCCTTCCCTCGGGAGGGCATTTTTAATTGGTTGATAAAAGAAATAAAAAAAGTATGAGTTCATTTAAAGATTTTTCATTCGCGGGTAAAAAGGCATTGATTCGTGTTGATTTTAATGTGCCATTAAACGATGCCTTTGAAATTACAGATGACAACCGCATGCGTGCGACCATTCCTACGATTACAAAAATTTTAAAAGAGGGTGGAAGCGTTATTTTAATGAGCCATTTAGGACGTCCAAAAGAGGGGCCTACCGAAAAGTATTCTTTAAAGCATATTGTTAAACACTTGTCTGAATTATTAGGCGGTGTAAATGTTCAGTTTGCTAATGATTGTATAGGAGCAGAAGCGATAGATAAAGCAGCAGCATTACAACCAGGTCAAGTATTGTTATTAGAAAATTTGCGTTTTTATAAAGAAGAAGAAAAAGGAGAGGTCGCTTTTGCTGAGAAATTATCAAAGTTAGGAGATGTTTATGTGAATGATGCTTTTGGAACAGCGCATCGCGCGCATGCTTCTACTGCAGTGATCGCGCAATTCTTCTCTAAAGAAAATAGAACTTTTGGATTTGTGATGGAAGGAGAAGTAGTAAGTGCAGAAAAAGTAATGCACGCTGCACAAAAACCTTTTACTGCGATTATTGGTGGCGCAAAAGTGTCGGATAAAATTTTAATTATTGAAAATTTATTAGATCGTGCTACTGATATTATTATTGGCGGTGGAATGGCTTATACTTTCTTCAAAGCACAAGGTGGAAAAATAGGAAAATCTATTCATGAAGACGATCGTATGCCATTGGCTTTAGAAATTTTAGCCAAAGCAAAAGCGAAGGGAGTAAACATTCACTTGCCTATAGACAATGTAATAGCAGATGATTTTAGCAATACAGCCAACACGCAAACTTGTGCAAGCGGGGAAATTCCTGATGGATGGGAGGGCCTGGATGTGGGTGAGCAATCGCGTGCACTTTTTGCTAAAGTAATTTTAGCTAGTAAAACTATATTATGGAATGGGCCTATGGGTGTCTTTGAAATGGAAAACTTTCAGGCTGGAACCAAAGCCATTGCGGTAGCAGTGGCCGAAGCTACTCAACATGGCGCTTTTAGTTTGGTGGGGGGTGGCGACAGCGTGTCAGCTGTGAATCAATTTGGCTTTAATGATAAGGTTAGTTACGTGAGCACCGGTGGTGGGGCCATGTTGGAATATTTCGAAGGCAAAATACTCCCAGGAATAGCAGCTATTAAGGGTTAAGCGGCTAATTAGCTTCCCATTAAACACAAGAACTTGTTAATTTATTGCCCTCAGCCTAGCTGGGGGTATTTTTTGTCATGTTATTCCGTCATACACAAAGTTTGGCATCCGCTTTGCATTATCTTTAGAAACAAATACAAAACTATGTTACGCAAAAATTTAGGCTTATTCATTTTTTTAGGTGTCATTGTCATTTTATTCGGAATGGGATGCAGTGGTTACAATGGATTGGTGAACCAAGATGAGAATGTAAAACAATCTTGGAACAATGTTCAAAGTGATTACCAGCGTCGTGCCGATTTGATTCCTAATTTAGTTGCTTCAGTGAAAGGGGAAGCTAATTTTGAAAAAACTACTTTAGAGAATGTGATTGCCGCTCGTGCAAGTGCTACTCAAATGAAAGTAGATGCTAAAGATTTAACACCAGAAAAATTACAACAATTCCAAGCAAATCAAGGACAGTTGTCTCAAGCTTTGGGTCGTTTGATGGTGGTATCTGAAAATTATCCTAATCTTAAATCGAATGAAGCATTCCGAGGATTGCAAGCGCAATTAGAAGGAACTGAAAACAGAATAAAAGTGTCTAGAAATGATTTTAATGCTGCTGTAGCAGAATACAATAAGCAAGCAAGATCTTTCCCTATCAATTTATTGGCAGGTGCTTTTGGATTTAAAACTAAAGATGGCTTTAAGGCAGATGAAGGAGCTTCTAAAGCACCAGAAGTAAAATTCTAAACCTACCTAATTCATAAAATACATGTGGAATCCACTTTCCCTATTTAAATTGCATGCAGATAAATTATTGAGTGCCTCGGACAAGCAATTGCTTGTCCAGGCGATTCAAGCTGCAGAAAAAAATACCAGTGGAGAAATTCGCGTGTATATAGAAAGTCGTATTCCAAAAAAAATGGATGCACTTCAAAGAGCAGCTGAAAAATTTGCAAAACATAAAATGGATACTACCCATGAAAAAAATGGGGTATTAGTTTATGTAGCTGTAAAAGATAAGAAGCTGGCTATTTATGGAGATCAAGGCATTCATGAAAAAGTAGGTGATGCATTTTGGAATGCACAAGTACAAGACATGATTTCGCATTTTAAAAATACCAATTATGTACAAGGCATGGTGCAAGTGATAGAAAGCATTGGTAAAGCTTTGTCGAGTCACTTTCCTTATGATCGAGTTACCGATGACAATGAATTATCTGACGAAATCATGATAGGAAAATAATTACACAATGAAAATTATCAAAATATTTCTTTTCCTATTTATTGGATTTATCGGTTTCTTTTCTTCCAATACACTGCATGCGCAAAATGTATTGGCCAAGCCAAGCAATCCAACTTTGGTGACAGATGTGGCTGGAATACTTAGCCCTGAAGAAAAGCAAGTATTGGAACGCAAATTAGTGGCTATTGATGATTCAAGCTCGAATCAAATTGCCGTAGTGATACTCCCAACTTTAGATGGCAATCCAATTGAAGAATATGCCACTAAGCTTTTTAGACAATGGGGTATTGGCAATAAGAAAACCAATAATGGAATTTTACTTTTAATAGCTGTTCAAGATAAAAAAATTAGAATTGAAGTGGGTTATGGATTGGAAGGCGCGATTCCAGACATCACATCTATTAATATCATTGACAACGATTTAAAACCTGCTTTTAGGCAGCAAGCTTATTATGCAGGTATTGATAAAGCTACCGATGACATTGCAAAAGCTGCAGTAGGAGAATATAAGGTGAGGAGAGAAAAACAAACCAAGACCAAGGGAAGTAATGTGATTTTATTTTTATTCATCGTTTTTATCATTGTTTCCATCTTAGGTAGAAAAGGTGGGGGAGGTTCTAGCATTGGGGGGGGCGGATTTAGTGATATTGCCACAGGCATGTTATTAGGCTCTTTACTTGGTGGTGGTGGAAGATCCGAGGGTGGCTGGGGTGGCGGAGACAGCGGTGGGGGCTTCGGTGGTTTTGGCGGCGGAAGCTCTGGTGGCGGTGGTGCTAGTGGTGGTTGGTAGGTTCTTTAATGATCTTTTTCTAATGATATTTAAAAAGGCCCCCGAGCACTCGGGGGCCTTTTTGTGGTAATTGTCTTTTAGTATGAAAAATTAATCTTTCAAGGATACTTTAGGCAATTGACTTGAAATAATATCCACTAAATTCTGTTGCCCACTTTTCTTTTTAGCTTTTAAAATTTCGCCTAAAATTTTTGCATTAAAATACGGATCTGATTGAAGGCGATAGGTCTGAGGTATAGATTCTCTAAATGCAACAATCAAATCGATGCCACGTTTGAATTTGGTTTCATCATTGGTCTTGATTAGTAACTGACCAAAAGCTGCTGTCATATAAAATTTTTCACTAGACTGTGCATTAAATGCTTCGAACTTATCTGCTATAAAATCAAAAACAGATTCATCTCCATATTTGGTAAGTATTTCAGTAACCGCGCTATTCAATCTTTTTTTAATAATTGTTTTTGAAAAGGCAGTGGCCAATTGTTTAGAAGCTACGGAATCAATTTCGTCAAGTGACTCTAATGCAGCACCAGCCACAGTATAAGAAGAGTCGTTGGTCCATGATTTGAATTGATCTTTGTATTTTTCTTTGTGCAGTGCGCCCAATGCTTTGATGGCTTCTTCTCTCACAACAGACGAAGGATCTTTGCTTGCCAACTGAAGAATCAATTTTTCACTGGTCTCATTCATGCTGGCTGGGTTTAAACTATGAATGGCTTTGGCGCGTAAAACGTAAAAAGTATCTTTCAAAGCATCCAAAAGAAGCTGTTGAGCTGCGCTATTTTTTATGTTTTGAATGGCTTCATTAGTGGCTTCATATCTATCCATAAAATTACGAGCGTGGTAGTATTGGTATATAAATTGACTCAAGGGTTTATTCTCGTTTTTCTCCCATAATAAAATTTTATCATTGTCTACATTCACATTGTCTGGTGCAACGGCCGCAGGAAAATAAAAGCTATCTACTTTATTTTTTGTCCAAACCTCATAATGATTTCTTACGCCGCCCACATAAACATCAATCCCAACTGGTAATTCAAACAATTTATTTTGTACTTGTGTTTGGGTTAATTTTACCATTATTTGTTTAGAATCAGCATTGTACTTTTGAGTAATTTGAATATAAGGATGACCATTTCCAAAGTACCATTGATTAAAAAACCAATTTAAATCCTTGCCAGTCACAGCTTCAAAGGCCAATTTCAATTTAATGGCCGATCCGTTAGAGAATTTATTATCGGTTAAATATTTATTTAGTGATTTGTAAAAAGCTTCATCTCCTACAAAATGGCGAAGCATATGTAAGATGCGTCCTCCTTTTTGATAACTAACTAAGTCAAACACATCTTCTCTTTCATTATAAAAAAAGCGTACTAGGTCTTTCTCTGCATCTGTTGGACTACTCAAGTAATTTTTAAGGCCAGTATAGTTTTCATAATCTCCAGCATCTCTACCCTTGCTATTTTCTAACCAAATAGTTTGACTGTAATCGGCAAAGCTTTCGTTAACGGTGATATTGCTCCAACTTTCGGCAGTCACTAAATCGCCAAACCATTGATGAAATAATTCATGAGCGATGGTGCCTTCCCAGCCATTGCCATCCACCAATTCACGCGCATCCTGTTGCACTGCATCGCCATGGAGGGTGCAGGTAGTATTTTCCATAGCGCCACTCACATAATTGCGCCCACTTATTTGTGCATATTTAGCCCATGGATAAGGAACGCCTAATAGTTTTTCATACAGGGCAATCATTTGGGGTGTTTTACCATAAATTTTATGCGCTTCTTTTTCAAATTCTTTTTCTATGTAATAACTTACTTCTTTGCCTTTGTAATTGTCTTTTACTACTGCATAATCGCCTACTCCAATAAAAAATAAATAAGGAGCATGTGGCAAATCCATTTTCCACACATCTAATCGAGTCCCATTTTTATTGTCAACTTGTTTTACCAACAAGCCATTGGAAAGAGATACAAATTTGTTAGGCACATTTAATTGAAATTCTTGCGTACATCTTTGATTGGGCTTGTCAATGATGGGAATCCAAACCGAAGTCCCTTCTGTCTCACCTTGGGTCCAAATTTGGGTAGGCTTATTTTTTTCTGCTCCCAGTGGGTTTATAAAATACAATCCTTTGGCATCTGTAATAGCAGCGCTACCCTTGGTTTTATAATCATTGGGTTTCGCAGTATATTTTATGTAAACCGTATAATTTTCTTTTGTCTGGTAGGTTTTGTCTAAATCTATTTTGAGTAATAATCCATCGTAAGAATATTTCAAATTCTTTTTACTTTCTTTGAAAGCCATAGCCACAGTATGTATATCCATACCTTTGGCATCTAATGTAAGTTGATTGGTGGCGTAAAAATGAGGATGTAATTCAAGCCAAACTTCTCCGTTTAATTGAGATTTTGTGTAATCAAAGTTGGCTACTAATTTAGTATGCACTAAGTCGTTTTCTTTTTCAGGAAAGCTGCGGTAAACTTTTTTCCAACTGGTATCTTCAGCTACTGCTTCTTGCGCATTGGCCATCCAAGCGAAATTTGAAATCAAAATGGTCAATAGGAATATTTTTTTCATAATAACTTTTTAATAAAACGATAAGGGAAGAAATAAAGTTACAAAGATTATTAAAATGAAACGGCCATGAGGCTATTAAAAAGGAGGCTATCCAAAAAATAAGTAGCTTAGTGCCTTAATTAGTAAGGATGGCAAGGTATTTTATTGAAGTAAGTTATGACGGGACTTTGTATGGCGGATTTCAAATACAAAGCAATTGTGAAACCATACAAGGGGAAGTAGAAAAAGTTTTTGAAACCTTTTTTAGAACTGCCATTCCTTTAACAGGCGCTTCCAGAACAGATGCAGGCGTACACGCTTTGCAAAACTTTTTTCATTTTGATACCGACTTAAAAATAGAGCAAAAGCAGTTGTATAATTTTAATGCGATGTTGCCAAGTAGTATTGCTATTAAAAATATGTATGCTGTTCCAGCCGAAGCCCACGCTCGCTTTGATGCAATTTCAAGATCTTATATTTACAATTTACATATCCAAAAAAATCCATTTTTAGATGGGCGTTCTTGGTATTATCCTTTCCCGGTAGATAGGGCGTTGATGCAAATCGCCACCGATTCCTTGTTGACCTACACCAATTTTGAAAGCTTTTCTAAGAAAAATACGCAGGTAAACACCTTTGAATGCGCCATTTCAAAGGCTTCTTGGGAGGATACGGCGGATGGATTTTCGTTCCATATCAGCTCCAATCGGTTTTTAAGGGGGATGATTCGAGGATTGGTAGGCACTTTGTTACAGGTAGGTCGAGGACAAATAAGCTTGGAAAAATGGCATGAAATTGTTTTAGCCAAGAATGAACAATGGGTCGATTTCTCCACCCCCGCCCATGGATTGTATTTATCTGCTATAAATTACCCCGATTATTTAAAAAAAGTGGGTTAGCCAAAAGCCAATACTAGTATGGCTTTCGGTACATAATTCACAGGTTTTGAACGTTTTGAACGGAAAAACATTCAAAATATTAGCCAATATATTTGGCTAGTAGCTGTGACTCCTTATCTTTGCCGCCCGCTAGCGATAAAAGGTCGCGAATCGGATTGTTCTCTGAGGCAGTTTTTCAGCAAAATAAAGTCCAAAAAACTTTAAAATACTTTCACCAATAATTGGTGGAACTAAATAACAGCTGTATCTTTGCCGTCCCTCTTTAAAAAAAGAGTAGTTCTTCGAAATTATGTG
>CANCSS010000004.1 GCA_947380905.1 Chitinophagaceae bacterium
GCATAATTATATTAGACGCGCCCTTATTACAATTATCCGCCACACTAATTCGTAACAATCGAAAAGAAGGAATAACGATTCGTTATTTAGTGCCAGAAAAAGTGCGTGAAGAAATAGAGAAAAGTAATTACTTTAAGGACTAAAATAAAAAGGCCCTTAAATTTTATTAAGGGCCTTTTTATTTAACGATTCATGCTGGCTAAAAACTCTTCGTTGTCTTTGGTGCCGCGCATTCGTTTTAATAATTCATTCATTGCTTCGTCGTTGTTCATATCGTTAATAAACAAACGAAGAATATTCATTCTGCCTAATACATCTTTGTCTAATAATAAATCGTCACGACGCGTACTTGATCCTACTAAATCAATCGCAGGGAAAATACGCTTGTTCGCCAAGCGACGATCCAATACCAATTCCATATTACCTGTTCCCTTAAATTCTTCAAAAATAACCTCATCCATTTTAGAACCAGTTTCAATAAGGGCTGTAGCCAATATGGTAAGAGAACCACCATTTTCAATTTTACGCGCCGCACCAAAAAATTGTTTTGGACGTAGCAATGCAGTTGCTTCCACACCACCTGATAAAACTTTACCAGAGCTTGGTGCTACTGTATTGTGTGCACGCGCTAAACGTGTGATAGAATCTAATAAAATAACCACATCGTGTCCGCACTCAACCAAGCGTTTTGCTTTTTGTAATGCAACCGATGAAACCTTAACGTGTTTTTCTGCAGGCTCATCAAAGGTGGAAGCAATAACCTCTCCTTTTACTGAGCGTTCAACATCGGTCACCTCCTCTGGTCTTTCGTCTATTAATAAAATAATTAAATAACATTCTGGATGGTTGGCAGCAATGGCATTCGCTACTTCTTTCAACAACATGGTTTTACCCACTTTTGGTTGCGCCACAATCAAACCTCTTTGACCTTTACCAATGGGGGTAAATAAATCCATAATACGTGTGCTGTAATTGTTAGCAGTGGTATATAAATTTAATTTTTCAAATGGGAAGATGGGTGTTAGATAATCGAAAGGAATACGATCACGAATTTCATCCGGATTTTTTCCGTTGACTTGATTTACCTTAGTCAATGCAAAATATTTTTCACCCTCACGAGGCACACGAATGGTTCCATGAACGGTGTCCCCTACTTTTAATCCAAATAATTTTATTTGAGATGGAGATACATATACGTCGTCGGGAGAAGATAAATAGTTGTAATCAGAAGAACGTAAAAATCCATAACCATCGGGCATCATTTCTAAAACGCCCTCAGATTCAATTACGCCATCAAACTCTACATTAAATGCAGGCTCTTTTTTGGGTTGCGGATAGCGTTGTGCAGGCAAATTAGGACCACCACTTGGTGCTCCGTTTGGACCCGCTTGTTCGGCAGTTGCCCCGGTTGGATTGGAAGCAGGACTTGCGGTATTTTGAGCAGTCGCCTCACTACTTGCTGCACTTTCGTCACCAAATAACGCTTGGGCTATTTGAGAAGCCTTGTCGTCTTCGGTATTGTTTTTAGTGGGCTCAGGTACTTTCTTGGAAGTGGCTGCCTTTTTTGCAGTGGGGGCTGCTGCAACGGGTTTACGTCCCCTTTTTGGTTTGTCGTCTTTTTCTGGCACTGTGTAACTATGGTTTAATTAAAAATCGAATCAAGAGTTGGAATTATTTGAACACTTTTTTGAAATTTCGGTCGAAATTGCTGAGACCGAGCATTGAATAATGGGAAATTGGGGTAGCAAGCCATCAACATAAAAAGAAACACTTGGCTCTTTGCTAATGCAATGTTAAGCAGATTTTTGACAAAAAAACAATTTTTTATGGGTTTTTATACCTAAAACAGGGTATTTGGCCCTCGAAACCGATTATCTTTGCCATTCGAAAACACAAACATGTTCAATCAAAGAATTAAAATAAAACAATTGTTATCGGGTACCCCAACGGGCACCGAAGTGGTGGTGATGGGATGGGTCCGCACTTTTAGAAACAATCAGTTCATTGCCTTAAACGATGGAAGCTCCAATGCCAATATTCAAATAGTGGCTTCTTTGGGTGAATTTGAGGATGCCCTTTTAAAACGCGTAACTACAGGCGCCTCTTTAAAGATAATAGGAACCGTGGTGGAAAGTTTAGGGAAGGGTCAATCGGTGGAAGTAAAAGCAAAAACGATAGAAATTTTAGGCGACAGCGATGCAGAAAAATTTCCTTTACAACCTAAAAAACATTCTTTAGAATTTTTAAGAGAGAAAGCGCATTTGCGTTTTCGTACCAACACTTTTGGATCGGTGTTTAGACTAAGACATGCACTTGCTTTTGCAGTACATCAATTTTACAACGAACGTGGATTTGTGTACTTGCATACCCCAATTATTACCAGCTCTGATGCAGAAGGCGCAGGAGAAATGTTTCGTGTCACGACACTTCCATTAGAAGGGGCACCAAAAAATGAACAAGGAGAAATAGATTATACACAAGATTTTTTTGGCAAGGGGACCAACTTAACCGTGAGTGGTCAACTTGAAGGAGAACTAGGCGCCATGGCCTTTTCAGAGATTTATACTTTTGGTCCAACTTTTCGCGCCGAAAATTCAAATACAACAAGACACTTAGCAGAGTTTTGGATGATAGAACCAGAAATGGCTTTTCATGACCTAGAAGACAACATGAATTTAGCAGAAGCATTTATAAAATATTTAATCAACTATGCGTTAAAAAACAACGCAGATGATATTGATTTTTTAGATGCAAGATTGGCAGAAGAAGAAAAACAATTGCCTGTCGAAAAGAGAAGCGGTTTTGGGCTAAGAGAAAAATTGGAATTGGTTGTCAACAATAATTTCGAACGAATTACTTATACGGAAGCCATCGATATTTTATTAAATAGCAATCATTACAAGAAAAAGAAATTCCAATACGAAGTAAAGTGGGGTATTGACTTACAAAGTGAGCACGAAAGATATTTAGTAGAGCAACATTTTAAAAAACCAGTGATTGTAACAGGGTATCCTGCCGCCATCAAAGCCTTTTACATGCGTATGAACGATGGCTGTGAACCAGGCAAAGAAACCGTTGCTGCTATGGATATACTGGCACCGGGCATTGGCGAGATGGTGGGGGGAAGCCAAAGAGAGGAGCGCTTAGAAAAATTAGAAGCCAGAATGAAAGCCATGCATATACCATTAGAAGACATGAGTTGGTATTTAGATACAAGAAGGTTTGGCACCGTACCACATGCAGGTTTTGGATTGGGCTTTGAAAGAATGATACAATTTGTTACAGGCATGTCTAATATAAGAGACGTAATTCCTTTTGCAAGAACGCCGAAAAATTGTGAATATTAATAATGGGAATTTTATTTGTTTTAATTGGCGCCTTGTGTTTTGCCATAAGTAATTCTTATTGGAAAAAAGTCACGCAAACTATACCTTATCAAATTGGTATGTTTTTTAGAGGCATTTTTGCTGCTGGAATTTTTTCTATTTTATATTTTGGTTGCAGAGAACAATCATTTTTTAAAGGATGGACCATACACCCTTTAAGTACGGGTACTCCTTTTTTATTAACCATTGCATTAAGCGTATTTAATATTTTTGGCCTTGTATTTTTTTTAAGAGGCATACAGAGAGCGCCTGTAAGCATTGTGGTACCTGTTTCTGCGATAAAATTATTTACCATTTTAACCGCTGTATTTATCGTTGGGGAAGTTTGGAAGGCAAATTATCTATACGCATTTATTTTTTCAACCGCAGGTTTGTTGCTTTTATATTTTCAAGGGAAACAACAGTCAAGTAGTAGTGAACAAAAAAATGGAATGTTGTATGGAATCTTAGCCAGCTTTTTTTGGGGAAGCTCCTATGCTTTATATACTTATCCGATTAGGTGGTGGGGCCCATTGGGCTTTAGTTTAGTGATTGAAACTACGGCTATGTTATTTGGATTGGTCTTGGTTATAAGAGATGGCCTTTTAAAAAACATATTTAATTATATCAGTTCAAAGCACATTGCCACCTATTTAAAATTAGGATTGTTGTTGGTGGCTGGCGGACTGTCCATTAATATATCCTATCAATATCTTCCGATCATGGTTATTAATATCTTAATTATTAGCAGTCAGTTGTTGTCGGTATTAATTGGATATTTCTTCTTTAAAGAAAGACTAAGCCCCAAGCAGTGGATGGGACTGGCATTCATAATTATATCGTTTTTTATAGTGGCCGCTTCGGCATAGCAAAGCACTGATTTTCAATAAAGAATCCCTATTTTTTGATATTTAAGGCGCGCTAGCCTATATTTGCTCCCCGGTTCATAGAGGTCTTCGGATTTGGTTGAACCAAACAAAGGCGCTGTAGCTCAGTTGGTAGAGCAAAGGACTGAAAATCCTTGTGTCCCCGGTTCGAGCCCGGGTGGTGCCACAAGCCCTCAATGAAAGTTGAGGGCTTTTTGTTTTTAGCTTCTTCTAACACTCCATCAAAAATCACCTTACATTTATCTTTATAATAGGAAATCAATAGTACAACCAATACCCATGAAATTATACAAAACAAAAGAAGGCATCGTTATTGAAAAAGAAAAAGATTGTTACTTATTTAAAGAACAAGATTGGGACACTTTTATCAATGATGATAATTTATTGGAAAAAATAGAAGGGCTCATACAGATGCTTCAAAAATCCGCACCCGTAAATGTGGCTAGCATTTTAGCCCCCATACAAAATCAAGAACTATGGGCCTGTGGTGTAACTTATCTAAGAAGTAAAGTGGGTCGTCAAGAAGAATCTAAAGCTTCGGGAGGCAGTGACTTTTATGCAAAAGTTTACGATGCAGAAAGACCCGAAGTATTTTTTAAAGCGACAGCCCATCGGGTTGTGGGTACTGGCGATAAGGTGAATATTCGAAAAGATTCTGTTTGGGATGTACCAGAACCAGAATTAACATTAGTGGTTACTTCGTCTGGAAAAATTATTGGATACACCATTGGCAATGATATGAGCAGCAGAAGCATTGAAGGAGAAAATCCTTTGTACCTTCCTCAAGCGAAAACCTATGATGGTTGTGCAGCATTGGGCCCATGCATATTTGTAACGGATAAGCCACTTGATTTAAATTCTGAAATTCAATTGGAAATAAAAAGAAATAACACAATTATTTTTGAAGGAAATATTACACTTAATCAAATGAAACGCAGTCCCGAAGAGTTGGTTTCTTTTGTTTATAGAGCATGCTCCTTCCCTAATGGCTGTATGATTATGACAGGAACTGGCATTGTACCCGGCACTGATTTTACTTTACATTCCAAAGATGAAATTAAAATTACAATAGACCCTATTGGTACTTTAATAAATACGGTCCGTTAATATTGTTGGGTTCAACAAAGGCAATGCAATTTGCTCCTTAATAATTTGGTATTTTCCAAATGTAATAGAGCCACTTCAATAGGTTGATAGGCTTTTCCATATCGCAAATCATTTCTTTCCTATCCAGTTGATTCCATTGAATTTGCTTTCCCCATTGCTTTTGTTTATCAATGAGTTGGTCTATGGCTACTAGGCTTCTAGCATTGATAATATTTACTACCAAACAAAAATCCTTTTTTGCATCAGCTGGATAAGACAAATTCATGATGGCTTTGTTTTGTAAGGCCACCCTTTCGGTAAATTCATTTTTAAAATGAATAAAATCGGGGCAGGTGTTAACAAGGGTATGAATGTCATCTCTTACATCTTTATACAAATCAAAAACATCATTTCCCAATTGGAATAAACTACCAATTAAATCCAAGGCTTTAAACATTTTGTCATCTGCTAGGTCCTCTAAAATTTGATAATAGATGATAACAGATGCGGCACCCTTGCTAAAAGTAATGCGTTCCAATTCTTCCTTAGAGAGGATCGCGTGGATTTGTTTTTCTGTTTCAATTTGAATATCAAGCACTGCCTGTGCTGCAGCTATATATTGAATTAAATGCGGAACATTTTTTAATTGAAAAGATTGAATTTCTTTAGCTACTTTACTTGAAAAAGTAGTAGCCTCATAATGATCAGGATCAAAAGTGATGGCGCGTATACTTTCATTGTCTAACTTATCAATGTCAAATAAATCATCCCCCACGGGAGTTAAAATACCAAACAGGGTGGCTCTTTTTCTTTCTGCTGCTGAAAGTGTTTTTCCATGGAGTCTTTTATAACTACTACAAAGAAAAGAAGTGATAAACATTCCATAATAGTTTACAATTTTCTCTTTTTGTTCTTTGGAAAATTTTCCCTGATGTCTTATTTCTAATGCATTCAAATAGGGAACCAAAAAATTTTTATTAAATTCTTTTTGATTTTTTATCTCTTTATAAATAACGCGACCAATATGTAAGATTCGAAATAGGCTCATGTACGGGTTGATCTTTTGAAATTAATTAATAATACAACAAGAATAATTAGTAACGGAGAACTTTCTTACAATTTGGACCAGCCGCTTTCTTGCTATCACCATGTTTAAGTCATAATATATTGATATATAGTGACTTAGATAAAAAATACCTGCTAGCTTCCTTCTTTAAATATTTCCTATCTGCTTGAAATGATTGGTCTTTGTCTTGCACAGTTTTTAACTTTCTATCGCTAAAACACTTTCTTATTAATAGTAATTTATTATCTTACCAATTCATTAAAACACCTCATGATGAAAAAAATCTTGTTTTCTTTAATTATGGTTGCTGCATTAGTTGCATGCAATAACACAACACCGGCAAGTAATAATGCAGCAGATGAAGCGTATACTAAAAACGCAGCAACGGCTCAAGCATTTCTTGCAGCATTTGCTGCAAAGGATTCGGTAAAAATGGCTTCTTTGGTTTCTGATGATTTTAAATGGTCACCACCAGCTGTAGGTATGGATACCTTGTCAAAAGACAAATGGATGGCAGCCATGAAAGGATTTATGAGCACCTACAATGACATTACATTCACCAATCCACTTTGGCGCAAAGGGGTTGATTCTGCCAATAATTTAGATGGTAGTGTAAGAGTGTATGGTCTTTGGAATTCAAAATTTGCAAGCAGTGGAAAGACTGGTTTATTAAAATATTATGCTTCTTTTGAATTTAATAAGGAAGGTAAAATAATCAGTCAAATTGAATTTTATAATATGCCAGATCTTACGATCGAACATTAATAGGATTTGGAAAAGAAAATAATAAAACATCGATCCATTGGGTCGATGTTTTTGTTTACAATAAGGTTTAAAGTAGTTTTTATTTTAGTAGGTTAGCTTTAGGGCTGCTGACAATTTTTTTACCACACTTTCATATTGGGTATCGGAGACAATATTATTGTTTTCATTAGGGTCTGTCATTTCATTATACAATTCCCTGGCAAGAAATGCACCCCTAACACCCTCTTTCCATGCATACCACTCCACATATCTAAATTGCTGTGTTCTTATTGCATAACCCATCTTGTCATCCAATCCAATGTCTTTTTTCATAAAATGACCCATTAAAAACTGACTGTAGGCAGCATTCTTCCATTCTATATTAGGATCCTTCGTTAAAGGATAAAAACTTCTTCCTTGTAAATAATTGGGAATCGGTAATCCTGCCATTTCACACAAACTTGGATAGATGTCTACCAGTTCCACCAAAGCATTGGATTGCTGATTTTTTGCTTTTACGATTTTTCCACTTACAATCAATGGCACCCGGGTATCAATTTCATAATTGGTTTGTTTGGCCCAACTATTGTGTTCTCCTAATTTCCAACCATGGTCGCCCCACAATACAATGATGGTATTGTTGCTTAAATCTAAAGTATCTAATGCATCTAAGAGCCTTCCTATTTGTGCATCCACATAGGAAACACTTGCATAATAACCATGAATGAGTTGTTGTTGTTTTGCTACTGATAAAGGATTTTCGGAAGGCTTGGGTAAATCATGCTGATCATCATAATTGCGTAACTCGGTGTCGCCAAACAACGCAAAATCAGGTGCGTTTTTTGGTGGAAAGGGATTGGGCGCTACAGGCAATTCATTTTCATTGTATAAATCCCAATATTTTTTTGGCGCCGTAAATGGTAAGTGTGGTTTATAATATCCGATCGATAAAAAAAATGGAGCGCTTTGTTGTTTAAGTTTTTTTAATTTTTCAATAGCCATCGTAGTCTGAGCTCCATCATAGTAAGAATCATCTGTGCCAGTTCCTATTTCTGTAGCATTTGCTTTAATATACCATATTCCATATTGGTCTCTTCGATCTTGGTTTTTGGCAATTAAATTTTCTTTTTTCTTTGCAATTAAACTTAAGTTGGGCTCATCTGTATATACCGCATCTGGGTCAAAAGGGAAACCTTGCACATGCATTTCTTCGGACCAAGATGCAGCATCTGGAAATATATTATGAAATACTTTTCCTATCCCAATGGTTGTATATCCATTGTTTTTAAAATAAGTCGGCAGGGTAATTGCATCAGGTAATTTGGTTCTAAAATCGGTATACAAATCCCATACTTTTAAGCTATCTGGTCTTAGACCTGTTAATAGACTTACTCTAGATGGATTACAAACTGCTTGTTGGCAATAAGCTTTGTTAAAAACAATTCCTTTTTTTGCCAGTCGGTCTATATTCGGGGTTTTAATATTGGTATTTCCATAACAGCCAAGTATGGGACGCAAATCATCCACAGGAATAAAAACAATATTGGGCCTAGCATTTTGTTGCGCCATAGTGGATACACTTAGCAATAGCAAAACAATCACCCCTATTTTTTTCATAAATTTTATCTTGTTTGTTTTTCTTCCTAAACCTAGGACATTTTTTTTACTTGATACAGTAGAGATCGAGATAAGAAATAGCAAAGCCTCGCGAATAGTATTTGCTTTTTCTATCGGTTATTAATGACTAAACAGTTATTAATCAATCATTTACAATTTTAAAGTCTGGTCTTCAACGGCGGTACTCCTAAGCGAATAAAAAACAATTTCACCCTCGTTATTCCACGAAACAATGGTTAATTTTAGTTCACTCATTTTTTTATTTGAAAGTTTCAAAATATAATTCCAATGAAAACAACCAAGCATAAATTATCCAGACTAGATTTTTTAAAAAACACAGGAATCATTGCAACAGGATTGGCTTTCTTTCCTGGTCATGTGAGTGCGAACTTAAAATTGTCAAGTATGGGTTCGACAATAGCAACTGGCGCTGCTTTATCATTAAAAATATTTATCTCTAAACAAGCAAAACCAATAGAAAAGCAAGCAGCACAACAATTACAAAAGTATTTATTAACCCTACCAGGAGCAAAGGTGGAGTTATTAGAAGAAGACCAAGCAAAAGAGGGTTTAGCCATTTATGTAGGCCAAACCAATTTTTCAAAATCAAAAAACATTGATTTTAATTCAATTGAAGAAGATGGCTACTTGAGTAAAATAGATGGTGATCAAATTATTTTAGTAGGTGGTAGCAAGAGTGGTGTATTATATGGAGCATATGACTTATTAGAAGAATTAGGTTTTAAACGTTTTGGTGCCAATGAAAGCTTCCTTCCCAATACACCCTCCATTATTTTGCCTAAAAAAGAAAAGCTTTTTAATCCCAAGATAAAATATAGAACTACTTCTTATAGCCAGATGGCCCCACAAGAATATTCAGACTGGCACAAACTTTCTTCTAGAGACGATTGGGGTTTATTTGTACATACACTAGATGCATTGGTTCCTGCAAAAAAATATGCAAAAGCACACCCTGAATATTATTCATTGATTGAGGGTGTCCGCAGACCCGGCACACAATTGTGTTTGTCTAATCCAGAAGTACTTCAAGTTTTAACGGACAACTTAAAAATTAAAATAGCAGAAAAACCGAATGCAATTTATTGGTCTGTGAGTCAAGACGACAACGATCGATACTGTGCATGTGACAATTGCAAAGCATTGAATGTAAAATATGGGGGCGTTCCAAGTGGATCAATTATTTGGTTTGTGAATCAGGTGGCGAAAGCTTTCCCCAATAAAATAATTTCCACTTTGGCTTATTGGTATTCAAGAAAAGCACCTAAAAATATTCAGATAGAACCCAATGTGAATATCATGTTGTGCAATATAGAAAGCTCAAGAGAGGCGCCGGTTTTTGTTACTGACAAAGCTTTTTCCAATGATCTTAAAGACTGGGGAGCACTTTCAAAAGATATTTTAATATGGGATTATAATATTCAGTTTACCAATTTTGTTTCTCCTTTTCCAAATTTATTTACCATACAACCCAATATTAAATTTTATACAGACAACAATGTGAATGCGTTATTTATGCAAGCCAACAACGAACCGGCTGCAGAAATGGCATTGTTGCGCTCGTATCTAATTTCTAAATGTATGTGGAATCCGGCATTGGACGCGAATGATGTAATGAATGAATTTATAAATGGTTATTTCGGAGCCGCTGGAATATTTATTCGAAAATACATAGATAGCATGCAAGCAGCTTTACAAAAAAGTAAAATGAAGCTGAGTATTTTTGGAGATCCTATTCATGCTAAAGAAGCTTATTTATCATCCACCATGTTACCTTCTTATAATGTATTATTTGATCAGGCAGAAAAGGCCGTGGCTAATAACCCAGCAATGTTACAACGTGTGCAAACTGCAAGATTGCCATTAATGTATGCTGCTATTCAAATTGGCAGAACTGAAATAGATACTGCTAGAAGTATGTATTATACAAAAGCAAATGGGAATATAGCAGTGAGGCCTGCTATGAAAACATTGGTGAGCACTTTTGTAAATAGATGTTTGAATGAAAAAATTAAATTATTAAGAGAACGTGCAGGAACCCCTCAACATTATTTAAGTTCTTACGAACGTATTTTTTCGAATATGGATGTGGTAGAAAAAGCATTGTCTTTTAAGAAAAAAATTATTCCAATAACAGTTGCTGCCGAAAAATCAAAACCTTTCCAATCCTTGACGGAAGGCGTTTTTGCTTCTTTCGAATCCTGGCAAGAGCCCGATCAAAATTGGGTGTATGCTACTGGCACGCACATGGAGTTTATTTTAGATTTGGGCAAAGAAACCAACGTAAATGCTATTAATATGGATTTTTTAAATCCACAAGCACAACCCGACTGGCATTTATTTGCCTTGCCTAAATACGTTTCTTATTCGCTATCGCTAGATGGAGAAAAGTATGAAGAAGCCATTGTTATTAATAATCCGAACAACCCAAATCCCATTGAAAATCCAGATGTGAAATTGATTTCATTTCTATCTTTTACACAAACATTTAAAACAAAAACAAAGACAAGGTTTATTAAAGTGCATGCAGAAAGCTTATTGAAAACTCCTTCTTGGCACATTCGGTCTGGATCGCCCCTCTCTATTTATTGTGATCATATCGTTGTGAAATAAGTTGTATTACTATAGTGCATCCTCTTCTTGTCGTATATCATTATTAATTTTTATTCAAAAACAAATGAACAGCCGCCGAAAATTTATTCAAAATTCTGTACTAGCCAGTACCGCCTTAATGTATAAAAAAGTTATTCCATTTAATTTGGAGCAAGCTTATATCACAAAACGACCAGCGATTGAAAAAAGAAATTTTACAAGCACGGGGGTCAATCAATTTATAGCAAAAGCCAAAGCTAAAATCAAAGATCCTGAACTGGCATGGTTGTTTGAAAACTGTTACCCGAATACCCTAGACACTACCGTGGAGCATGAAATAATTAATAATATACCTGACACCTATGTCATTACGGGTGATATTGATGCCATGTGGCTTCGTGATAGTACTGCACAAATCACACCTTACCTGCCTTTTGTAAAAGAGGATCAAACACTTGCTAAACTAGTAGAAGGAGTTATTAATAGACAAAAAAAATGTGTTTTATTGGATAGCTATGCCAATGCATTTTATAAAGATGTTAAAAAAGTAAGTGAATGGAAAAGCGATTTAACTACCATGCAACCCGGTATTCACGAACGCAAATGGGAGATTGATTCTTTGTGTTATCCAATAAGGCTTGCTTATAAGTATTGGAAATTAACGGGCCATACCCAGGTTTTTGATGATCAGTGGGTAAGTGCTATAGCGCTTACAGTGAAAACATTTAAAGAACAACAAAGAAAAGAAAACAATGGCCCCTATACTTTTCAAAGAACCACGGCTTGGGCTACCGATGGGGTGCCATTGGGCGGCTACGGTTATCCTACCAAGCCCGTAGGTTTAATTTGTTCTATGTTCAGACCCAGTGATGATGCCACTATCTTTCCTTTTTTAATTCCTTCTAATTGTTTTGCAGTCGTGTCACTGCGTCAAGCAGCTGAATTATTAACTAAAGTAAAAAATAATACCACACTCGCTTCTAGCTGTTTAGCCTTGGCCAATGAAGTAGATGCCGCCATCCGTAAATATGGCATTGTGCATCATCCAACATTGGGCGCTGTCTTTGCTTATGAAGTAAATGGCTTTGGTAGTTTTAATTTAATGGACGATGCCAATGTGCCTAGCTTATTGTCTTTGCCTTATTTAGGCTATGTAAAAAACAATGATCCTATCTATAGGAATACCAGAAAATTAGTGCTTAGCACCAACAATCCTTTTTATTACAAAGGAAGCAAGGCCGAGGGTATTGGTGGGCCCCATGCTGGTGTAAATATGATTTGGCCACTGAGTATTATCATGAGAGGATTAACCACCGATTCTAAAACTGAAATGCAGTACTGTTTAAAAATGCTTAAGGAAACACATGCAAATACGGGATTTATGCACGAGTCTTTTCATAAAGACGATGCGAATAACTTTACCAGAAAATGGTTTGCTTGGGCCAATACTTTATTTGGGGAGCTGATTCAACATATTTTAATCGAGCAACCTAGTATTTTAGAAAATCTTGTATAATATTTTTTAAATGATTTGTAAATAATTAAATTACAGTATAATTTTTAAATTATGGCTACTAATAATACATTTGATGCGATTGTAATTGGCTCTGGAATTAGCGGTGGATGGGCTGCTAAGGAATTGTGTGAGAAAGGATTAAAAACCTTGGTGTTAGAAAGAGGAAAAAATGTTGTGCATCTTAAAGATTATCCTACCGCCACCAAAAATCCTTGGGACTTTGATCATCGAGGAAAAAAAACCAAAGCGCTTACAAAAAACAATCCGGTAGTGAGCAGGTGCTATGCTTACAATGAAACCTCACAACATTTTTTTGTAAAAGATACCGAGCATCCTTATGTTCAAGAAAAACCATATGATTGGATTCGGGGCTATCAAGTAGGAGGGAAGTCGTTGTTGTGGGCAAGGCAAACACAAAGATGGAGTAAATATGATTTTGAAGGACCTGCTCGAGATGGCTTTGGAGATTGGCCTATACGCTATGCTGATATTGAATCCTGGTATACCCATGTAGAACTTTTTGCAGGCATCAGTGGTAATTATGATAAACTAGATACTTTGCCTGATGGTTCTTTTTTACCCGCTTGGGAAATGAACAGTGTAGAAAAAGAAATGCAAGGCAATATCATGAAAAAGTTCACCGATCGTCATGTAGTTCAAGGAAGGTGTGCTCATTTAACCGTACCTGAGCCTATTCATATACAACAAGGAAGACAACAATGTCAAGCGCGTTCCTTATGTGAAAGAGGCTGTCCTTTTGGTGGTTATTTTAGTTCCAATGCTTCCACCATTCCTTGGGCGCAGAAAACAGGCAACCTAACCCTGCAACCCAACTCGGTAGTGCATTCTATTATTTATGATGAAAGCCTGCAAAAAGCGACGGGCGTTCGAGTAATAGATACCATCACTAAAAAAACAACAGAATATTTTGCTAAAATAATTTTTGTTAACGCTGCGACATTAAATACCAATTTAATTTTACTTAACTCCACTTCAAAACGCTTTCCGAATGGGCTAGGCAATGATAGTGGCTTATTGGGAAAATACATTGCATTTCATAATTATCGTGGAAATTTATCTGCCACCATCGATGGAAATTTAGATAAATATTATTACGGTCGTCGACCCACACAACCCATGATGCCTAATTTTAGAAACGTGCACAAACAAGAAACCGATTTTCAAAGAGGCTATATGGTTTTCTTTGGAGCCGGCCGATCGGCAGCATCTGCCGAAGGCATTGGAGCGGACTTTAAAGAACAAAGTACTGAACTAGGCGGTTGGCATGTATCTATGATGATGCAAGGAGAAACGGTTCCCAAGGAATCCAATCATGTAAGATTAAGTCCTGATCAAAAAGACGAGTGGGGCATTCCTCAATTAATTACGTCTATTGGTTATGATGAGAACGACGAAAGATTGTTAAAAGATTTTTTACAAGTGGGCAGTGAATTATTAGACGCAGCCGGTTGTAAAAATATTCATTCCTGGGACACCAAACAAGCACCAGGATTGGACATTCATGAAATGGGCGGAGTGCGCATGGGCAATGATCCTTCAACTTCTTTGTTAAATAAGTGGAATCAAATGCATCATTGTAAAAATGTGTTTGTGACCGACGGCGCTTGTATGGCAAGTACCAGTACGCAAAATCCTTCCTTAACTTTTATGGCCATCACAGCTAGGGCTGCGAACTATGCAGTGGAGGCATTAAAAAAAGGAGAATTGTAATATTTTATAAATGATTCTTAATCACTATTATTTATGAACAATTGTTTTAATAATTTAATGTGTAAAAAATTAAAAAGTATTCAAACGGCATTTATTTTTTTATTTTTTATTTCCAATACCGTTTTTGCACAAGTAACTAAAAAAGTAATTCATACCGATGTGCTGGTTGTAGGCGGTTCTGCAAGTGGCATTGCTGCTGGCATTCAGGCTGCGCGCATGGGGGTGAATACCTTAATTGTAGAACCCACCACTTGGTTAGGAGGTATGATTACTTCGGCTGGCGTGTCAGCTTTTGATGGGAATCATTTAATGCCTGCTGGATTGTTTGGAGAATTTAGAAATCAATTGTATAAAGTATATGGTGGCCCCAAACAAGTAGAAACAGGATGGGTAAGCAATACTTTATTTGAACCACATATTGGGGATAGTATTTTTAAAGCATTGGCTGCGAAGGAAAAAAAATTACAAATTCAATATCAGTACAGTTTTAAAGAAGTGATTGTAAATGGATTAACCATTATTGGCGCTAAATTTATTTCTAATATCAACCCAACAGAATTATGGGTTTATGCCAAAAGAACCATTGATGCTACCGAGCTGGGCGATGTCATGGCCAGTGCTAAGATTCCCTATAGCCTTGGGATGGAGTCTTATAAAGAAACGGGCGAAAATGTACATGTACCTGCTACCAATGATATTATTCAAGACATTACTTATGTTGCTATCTTAAAAGATTTTGGAACCCCTCAGCCTTTAATTGAAAAGCCCGCTAATTATGACGCTAAAGAATTTGATGCTTCCAATTCAGATTTTTATTTTGATACCACTCGAAAAAAACCTGGCGTCAATGCAAGAAAAATGTTGGACTATGGAAAAATGCCCAATGAAAAATACATGTTGAATTGGCCCATTTATGGAAATGATATTTTTTTGAATGTGATTGAACAAGATCCTATTACACGTGAAAAATTATTGGAAAAAGCAAAACAACAAACCTTACGCTTTGTTTATTTTATTCAAAAAGACCTAGGATATAAAAATTATGCTTTGGCTGTTGATGAATTTCCAACAAAAGATAAATTAGCATTACATCCTTATTACAGAGAATCTAGACGTTTGAAAGGAGTGGTTAGAATGAAAGTTCAAAACATTGCAACGCCTTTTGACACCGAATCACCTTTGTATCGAACTGGTATTGCAGTGGGAGATTATGCCATTGATCATCATCACAAAAAAAACAGCAACGCACCGCAACACTTAGATTTTTATCCTGTACCATCTTTTAATATTGCATTGGGAACCTTACTTCCCCCAAAACATAAAAATATTATTATCGCAGAAAAATCAATTAGTGTTTCTAATGTTGTTAATGGTACTACTCGATTACAACCCTGTGTGTTGCAAATAGGTCAAGCCGCTGGTATGTTGGCTGCGCTAAGCGTCCTACATAATAGGGCGCCTATAGATGTTCCTGTAAGGCTGGTTCAAGAAAAATTATTAGCTGGGGGTTCTTATATCATGCCTTATGTGGACCTAGAAAAAACAGATATGCATTTTGTTGCTGCTCAAAAGTTAGGTGCTACAGGATTGTTGAAAGGCAAGGGCGTTCCAATGGGATGGGCCAACAAAACTTATTTTAATCCCAATGACAGTGTAGCATCAAGTTCGTTTTTAGAAGTTTGGTTGAAAAAATTTCCGAATGATAAAATAGCCACCCACGAAAAGATGACCATCAAGGAGGCGTTGTATTTTGCTTCCAAATTGACTAAAAATAATCAGATGCAACAAACCGCCATGGCAAAAAATAAATGGAATAGTTGGGGTTTCACCCAATTTGATTTGGATAGGCCCATTCATCGAATTGAATTGGCGGCGCTGTTGAATGAAGTCAATGTTTTTAATTATTTTTCCGTGGACCTAAAAGGGAACTTTATAACAAGTGCTTCTAAATAAATATCTGCAACATAAATATTTATTACTGCAAAATATTTTAAAGGGGCCTTACCCAAATATTTCTATAGCTAATGGGTTCACTCTTGTCTCCATGCGCTTGTAATTTTAGCGGGCTCGCGCCATGTTTTATATACACAGGGTCTCCTCTATTTGGGGTATCTCCAATTAATTCAAAATTATTTTGAACTAAAATACCATTGTGTAAAGCAGTCATTCTAGCTGCTGATTTTAAACTCCCATCTTCATTAAATAAAGGAGCAGTCCAAATAACATCAAATATTTGCCATTCTCCAGGAGGCAATGCTGCATTCACTAATGGAGGAGATTGCTTGTAGATACTCCCCACTTGTCCGTTGACATAAGTGGTATTGGTGTAGTTGTCTAATACTTGTAATTCATATCCTCCTGCATTGCCCATGCCAGTTGGTAATGCTGCTAAAAAAATTCCGCTATTGCCTCTTGATTGACCTTCACCGGTAACATAACTTGGTATAAGATATTCAATATGCAATTGAAAACTCATAAATTTTCTTTTGGTTTGTATGTCTCCATTGGGTTTATTCACGCGCATCGTACCATCCACTAAATCCCATTTTGAACTGCTATTGGGATTTTTTACCAATTCCCATTCATCCATATTGGATCCGTTGAACAATACAATTGCATCTGAAGGCGCACTGGTAATGCCTTTTGCTGGAGTTACTTTAGTTGGTACAGGGCTATAATACTCTGCATCTTTTGGTTGCCCTTTTACTTGTGCATGTAAATTCATGGCAAAGGCCAGTGCAATTATTAAAAGAAATCTAATTTTCATAGCAATAAAATTTATGTATAAATATATTATTTAGCTCTTCTTCTAGCTTCTTCTGCTTCTTTGTAAATTCTAATCCAAGTTAGCGAAATATCTATCACTGCCAATAAAGGACCTAACAATACTACCATGATCACTTCTAATCCAGGGGTATATCCAATCACGCCATCTAAAGAAATAGATTTTGATCTTTTGGTTAATTTATAAAGGCAATAGACAGAGGATAAAACCCAAATAACGATGATAATATTTTGACTCATAGTATAATTTTATAATGCAAAGATAATATAAATTGAACTTTTATATTTAGAAATGATTATAGACGCTGTTAAAATTAGGATATCCGTATTTGCAATAATTTTTGTTGTAAATTGGTATTCTTAATTTATATCGTATGAAAAAAAGCCCTTTGTTCTTTTTCTTTGCCTTTTTATTGGTCTGCCAACCATCGGCCATGGGCCAAAACACGCCAAGCTCAAGTACTGTCAATTCTAAATACAATTATCACGATGCTTTTGCCCCTTTCTTTTATACCCACAATGGAAACGAATACCGGGCAGCATCTGGCGAACCTGGTCCAAAATATTGGCAAAATAAAGCAGATTATCACTTAGCGGTTAAGCTCAATGAAGCCACCAATGAAATAAGCGGAACAGAAATATTGTCTTATACCAACAACAGTCCTCAAAACTTAAATTTTATTTGGATGCAGTTGGATCAAAATTTATTTAAAGATGATGCACGTGGCAATGCCATTGTTCCAATAAATGGCAGTAGAAATGCAGGGCATGGGCAACAATTTAATGCAGGTTATAATATTCAATCAGTGAGCATTTTATCGGGAGTTAAAAATGAAATAGTTACCCATGTTAAGTACATGATTGAAGACACAAGAATGCAAGTTTTTTTGCCCAAAGCAATTTCATCCAATGGGGGCCATTTAAAAATAAAAATTAATTATTCTTTTATTTCACCTGACTATGGCTCAGATAGAATGGGTGTGCTTACAACAAAAAATGGTAAAATATTTACGGTAGCTCAATGGTATCCAAGAATGTGTGTATATGATGATGTGCTTGGTTGGAATACGCATCCTTATACGGGTCCTGGTGAATTTTATTTAGAGTATGGTGATTTTGATTTTACCATCACCGCCGCCTCAAATATAATTGTGGTGGGATCTGGTGAATTAATGAATCCTAAAGAAGTGTATACGCCTGAACAATTAAAACGCTGGTCGATAGCAGCAGCATCAGATAAAACTATTTTAATTAGAACAGCCGCCGAAGTAGCAAAAGAAAATTCAAATGTAGTATCCACCAAAGAACGCAGTTGGCATTTTAAAATTACCAATGCCCGTGATGCTGCCTGGGCAGCTTCTTCAGCATTTATAGTTGATGCTGCAAAAATCAATTTACCTAGTGATAAAAAATCAATTGCTATTTCTGCCTATCCTGTAGAAAGCAATGGAGATAGCGCTTGGGGACGTTCTACAGAATATGTAAAAAAATCTATTGAATACAATTCTGCTAAATGGTACAGCTTTCCTTATCCAGCTGCTACCTGTGTTGCAGGAAATGTAGGTGGTATGGAATATCCGGGTATTGTATTTTGTGGAGCACGTGCTACAAGAGGAGGACTTATGGGCGTCAACGATCATGAATTTGGACACACATGGTTCCCCATGATTGTAGGATCCAATGAAAGATTGTACGGTTGGATGGACGAGGGATTCAATACTTTTATTAATACATTATCTACCGCTGATTTTAACAATGGAGAATACAAATACAAAGGAACCATAGACAAGCATCTCATGGGCAATGTATTTACTTATCCTGGGCTTGAGCCAATGTTAAGTTATGTGGACAATTACAAAGAAAGAAACAACGGAATACTTTCTTACAGCAAACCAGGCGAAGGGCTTACTTTGCTTCGGGAACAAATTCTTGGGAAAGAGCGTTTTGATCGCGCGTTTACTACTTATATTCAAAGATGGGCCTTTAAACATCCTACGCCCGACGATTTTTTTAGAACCATAGAAAATGTGGCGGGAGAAAGTTTGCAATGGTTTTGGAGAGGTTGGTTTGTCAACAATTGGAGATTAGATGTAGCAGTAAGTGATGTGAAGTACATTGATAGTAATGATGTTACACAAGGGGCCATGATTACTTTAGACAATTTAGAAAAAATGGCGATGCCCGTGGTTGTAGAAATTAAATTAAGTAGCGGTAAAAAAGAGCGTATAAAATTACCAGTTGAAATTTGGGAAAGAAATATTTCCTGGACTTTTAAATACAATTGTAAAGAAGCCATTGAATCTGTAACCTATGATCCAGACAAAGCCATGCCCGACTTTAATGCCTCCAATAATACTTGGACTAAAAAATAATTTAATTGCACGCTTATGAAACTGTACAAATTTATTTTGCTCCTAGCGGCTTGCCCTGTTATTTTATTTGCTCAAAAAAAGCAGATTAAAAAAAAGGAACTGCCAAAACCAGCGGTCGCCAATATACAAGCGGCTTCTATTCAGCAGCCACTAAAGCTTTGGTACGACCAACCAGCTAGGTATTTTGAAGAAGCAGTGGTATTGGGCAATGGCCGTCAAGGGGCTACGGTATTTGGTGGTATTGCCATGGATAAAATTTATTTAAATGACCTTAGTTTATGGTCGGGCGAACCTGTCAATGCCAATATGAATCCTCAAGCGTATAAAAATTTACCTGCGGTCAGAAAGGCTTTACAAGAAAAAAATTATAAAAAAGCGAATGAGCTAATAAAAAAATTACAAGGAAAGTTTTCCGAATCTTATGCACCCCTTGGTACTTTGTTTTTAGAAATGAATGACGATCCTTATATCACAGATTATTATCGTGAATTAGACATTGATCAAGCCATTGCAAAAGTAAAAACCACTTCTAATACGAATGTTATAGAAAGAGAATACTTGGTCTCCAATCCAGATAAAATAATGGCCATTCATTTAACCAGTAAAAAAGTCGGCGCATTGGGCTTCACTGTATATTTTCAATCCTTATTACAACATACTACTACCAATACCAATAATACCATTCAGATAAATGGAGTTGCACCCGTGAAGGCCGATCCCAACTATGTTCAAAAAACCCGCAACGCTATTGTGTTTGATAAAAAAAGAGGAACACGTTTTTCAACTGATATTCAAATACAATCTGCCACTGGGGAAATTAAAAAAACCGATTCTTCATTAAGTTTATCTGGAGCAACAGAAGCCATTATTTATATTTCAATGGCTACCAGCTTCAACGGATTTGATAAAGATCCGGCGACGAAAGGATTGAACAATGTAGCCATGGCCGAATCGCAATTAAACCATGCCAAACAAACAGGCTGGGGGGATATTAAAAAACAACATGTTAAAGACTATCAAACGTTTTTTAAACGCGTTGAATTAAAGTTGGCAGATAAAGATTTGGTGAATTTACCAACCGATGAACGTTTGAAGCGTTATGCCAAAGGCGAATCAGATCCTTATTTAGAAACCTTGTATTTTCAATATGGTCGTTACTTGTTAATTTCTAGTTCGCGTACACCAGGCGTGCCTGCTAATTTACAGGGTTTATGGAATCCTTATTTACAACCCCCTTGGTCTAGTAACTATACGATTAATATCAATGCAGAAGAAAATTATTGGTTGGCCGAAAACACCAATCTTTCTGAAATGCATTTGCCTTTTTTACAATTTGTTGGCAACTTAGCTACCACTGGAAAAGTGACAGCTAAAACTTTTTACAACATGCCAGGTTGGGTGGCACATCACAACTCAGATATTTGGGCGATGTCCAATCCGGTGGGAAATTTTGGTAATGGGGATCCGGTTTGGGCCAATTGGACCATGGGCGGCACTTGGGCCTCTACGCATTTATGGGAACATTATTTATTTACACAAGACCCCACTTTTTTAGAACAAAAAGCTTACCCAATCATGCGTGGTGCTGCAGAATTTTGTTTGGCTTGGCTGGTGCCTGATAGCAGTGGTCAATTAATTACTTCTCCTTCTACTTCTCCAGAAAATTCTTTTAAAACACCTGCTGGTTTAGTGGGCTCCGTTTTATTTGGTGGTACTGCCGATTTAGCCATGATACGTGAATTGTTTTTAGACGTTATAGCCGCGCAGAAAATTTTAAAAAATGACAATGACTTTGTACAAAAAATTAATACTGCGTTAAATAATCTACATGGTTATCAAGTGGGCAAGGCGGGCAATTTGCAAGAATGGTATTATGATTGGGAAGACAACGAGCCCAAACATCGTCATCAGAGTCATTTATTTGGATTGTATCCAGGCACTCACGTGACAGTAGCAAACACGCCAAACATTGCAGCCGCAGCAAAACGAACATTAGAAATAAAAGGAGACGAAACCACCGGTTGGTCCAAGGGCTGGAGAATTAATTTATGGGCCAGATTAAAAGACGGAGACCATGCTTATAAAATGTATCGTGAATTATTAAAGTATGTTGCCCCCGATGAAACAAAAGAAAACTATACCAATGCAGGGGGTACCTACCCTAATTTATTAGATGCGCATCCACCATTTCAAATTGATGGCAATTTTGGAGGCGCTGCTGCTGTAGCCGAAATGCTGCTACAGTCCAACACCGACTATATTGAATTGTTGCCAGCACTGCCTAAAGCCTGGCCTTCGGGTGCTGTTAAAGGACTAAAAGCAAGAGGCAATTATGAAATTGACATGAGCTGGAATGCGGGCCAGGTTACCAATGTAAAAATAAAATCAACCACCCAATCCACGGCCAAAGTATTAATGAATGGGAAAATGCAAGTTATCAAAACAAGTAAATAATTATAAACCATTTCATTCATCACAAATTCAATAAAAAAGTAGCAAGAAAACAACACTTGCAGTAACTTTAATAAAAGCAATAAGATATGTCATTGATTTTGGGCAGAACTGAGTTTGGAAATCCTGCAAATAAAGGCAAAGTACTTTCGGTAACGGAAGCCAATGATTTATTTATGAGTTGGGTGTTAAATCCAAAGTTGCAACTGCACATGAAACAAGTAGCTCATTTAATGAAGGCTTGGGCCAAGGAAAAAGAAAATTTAAATGAAGCAGATCAATGGCGCTGGGAAATGGCCGGGCTTTTGCATGATGCGGATTGGGACCAATGGCCAGAACTTCATTGTAAAAAAATAATTGAATATTTAGAGGAAAAAGAGATTGATCCTGAAATTATTAGGGCGATTGCTTCTCATGGGCCTGTTCATTTTGGGGTAGAACCCATTACCAATATGGACAAAATGTTGTTCGCTTTCGATGAACTCTCTGGATTAATTCATGCGTATTCATTGATGCGGCCCGAAGGATATCATGGGATGGAATTGAAGGGCGCTAAAAAAAGAATTAAAGACAAAGCCTTTGCTGCTAATGTTTCTAGAGAAGATATAGCAGATGCTTGTACAAGAGCTAATATTTCATTGGATGATTTAATTCAATTTATTATTGACAGACAAGCTCATGCTGTATAAAATTTCAAATTATACTATTTTAAAAATACATTTATTTAAACCTGCTACCATGCGTAAAATACTGTTTTCGATTTTAATGATTGTTGCCACACAATTTTTTGTGTCTGCACAAAATGTACCTACTCCAAAATCACATTTTGGTTTTGCCATAGGAGATAATTATCAACTGGCCACTTTTACACAAACGGAAGCGTATTTAAAAAAAATTGCAGCGGCTTCTAAAAAAGTAAAATTACAAATAATAGGCAAAACCGAAGAAGGACGCAATCAATACATGCTCATCGTTTCTGATCCTAGCAATCTTGCCAATTTAGAAAAATACAAATCTATTTCTCAAAAATTAGCGCATGCAGAAAATCTATCTGTAGAAGAAGCTACTCAATTGGCTAAAGAAGGAAAAGCGGTGGTATGGATTGATGGTGGCTTGCATGCAACCGAGGTTACGGGCATCCATCAATGGATAGAATCTATTTATCAAATCATTACTAGAGAAGACGAAGAAACAAAACGTATTTTAAAATCTACCATCATTTTATTTGTACATGCCAATCCGGATGGACAAGAATTGGTTTCTAATTGGTACATGAGAAATAGCGATACCTTAAAAAGAACTACTTCTAATTTACCTCGCTTGTATGAAAAGTACATTGGTCACGATAACAACCGAGATTTTTTTATGACCAATATGCAGGAGTCCAAAAACATGAGTCGTCAACAATATATTGAATGGATGCCGCAAGTGCTTTACAATCACCATCAAACAGGACCTCCTGGTTCAGTAGTAGCGGGGCCTCCGTATCGTGATCCATTCAATTATGTGTATGATCCGTTATTGGTTACTGGCATTGATGCTTTGGGAGCAGCCATGAGCAGTCGTTTGAATGCAGAGGGTAAACCTGGTTATACCATGAAAGGTGGGTCGGTATATTCTACTTGGTGGAACGGGGGATTAAGAACCACGGCCTATTATCACAATATTATTGGACTCCTAACTGAAATAATTGGTAATCCAACACCCATGTCTATTCCTTTGGTGCCGCAAAGACTAATTCCTAATAGCGCTACTCCATTTCCTATTACTCCACAAAAATGGTATTTTAAAAATTCAATTGATTATTCTATCTCACTTAACTATGCCGTGTTAAATTATGCAGCTAGGTATAAAGATGAATTGTTGTTCAATATATACACCATGGGCAGACACAGTATTGAAGCTGGAAGCAAAGACAGTTGGACGATGTCTCCTAAAAAATCAGACTTAGTTACTGAATTGTATAAAGCAGATAAAAAAGACAGCAAGTCAGATACCATTCCAGTAGCCTATTTCGACAAAGTGTATAAAAATCCAGTGTTAAGAGATCCAAGAGGTTATATTATTCCCATTACACAATCTACATCTGCCGTTGCTTTTATTAATATTTTAATTCAAAGTGGAATTAAAATTGAAAAAGCAACTGTCGATTTTAAAGTAGCAGGAAAAAATTATCCTGCAGGATCTTATATCGTTAAAACCAATCAAGCGTTTAGACCACATGTATTGGATATGTTTGAACCACAAGATCATCCCAATGATTTTTTATATCCAGGAGGCCCTCCTGTGAGACCCTATGATGCGGCAGGTTGGACGCCCGCGTTTACTATGGGCATTGAGTTTGATAGAATACTTGATGATTTTACTGGTCCTTTTGAAACCATTCCTTATGGAGTTCGACAACAATCTATAGGTCAAATTAACAAAGCAAGCAAAGAATGGGTAGGCTATACTTTTCCTACCAATGAAAATGCTGCATATGTGGCGATCAATGAATTTTTAAATGCCGGTGTTGAGGTATTAAAAAATAAAGACCAATATTTTGTTGCTACCAATAAAAATGTAGAAGTACAAATAGAAAAATTAAGTACCGAACAAGGTATTAGATTTACTGCTGTAAATAAAAAACCAGAAAGTATCAACGACAAAGTAAACATACAAAGAATTGCACTTTGGGATAAATATGGTGGATCTATTTCTTCCGGTTGGGTAAGATGGATTTTTGAACAATACCATTTTCCTTTTAAACTTATTTATCCAAAACAAATAGATGCGGGGTCTTTAAAAGATCAATACGATGTAATAGTTTTTGTAGAAGGTGCCATACCTTCTTTGAAACCAGAGGGCGTTTCCTCATTTGAAGAAAGAGAGCCAAAAGCCGAAGAAATTCCTGAAGAATTGCATTATATGTTGGGTAAAATAAATACGCAAAAGTCAATTCCTGCATTGCAAGAATTTTTACAAAAAGGAGGAAAGGTCATTGCCATTGGCTCCAGTGCCAACCTAGCCTATCATTTAAATTTACCTGTTAAAAACGCTTTGGTGGAAATGGTAGCAGGAAAAGAAAGAACCTTGCCTGGTGAAAAATATTACATCCCTGGTAGTATCATGCAAATAACGGTGGACAATGAATACAAAGCCAATTGGGGCATGAATAAAAAAGCAGATGTTTATTTTAGTGCCAGTCCTGTTTTTAAATTATTGCCGGATGCCATTGCACATAAAGAGGTGGTGCCATTGGCTTGGTATGCAAGTGATAAAACATTAAGAAGCGGTTGGGCTTTTGGCCAAAACTATTTACAAGATGGTGTTGCAGCTTTTGAAGCCAAAGTGGGCAATGGCAAGCTTTTTGTTTATGGGCCAGAAATTACATTCAGAGGACAAACACATAGTAATTATAAAATGCTATTCAATCAATTGTATCAATAAATAAAATAAATTTTAAGCCATCTTCTTAGCAAAGTTGGGTCTTACTACCCAGCTTTGTTTGTTTGGTTTTCTTAAGACCAACCAATAAAAAAAGAAACCAGTGGTAACCATTCTCATTGCGGGCACCATCCATATGGGCAATGATTTACTCAAATCAATTAATAAACCATCGTCTTGGAATGTGCCAAATCCAATCCAAGCAGGCAATCGATACCAATAATAACAGGATACGCCAGCTGCAGCAAAAATGCTAATGAGTTTTCTTTTGTGTTCAGCTTTAATAATTTTATCAATATTAAAATAGAGAATGGCTGTGGTCGCCAAACCTACCATGGGCATATAATATACACTTACAAAATTTTCAAGATTTTTGATGACAATCGTATCTGGTACATGAAACCAGCCCCAAATAAATCCAGGTAAGCCGCCAATAATCATAAGACCACTTAACACATTGTATTCTGTTTTATGAGCGCTCAGTGGATTGATATTGGGTGTTGAATCGGGGCAAGGAATAACACAATTCATACAATTATCACAATTGGCGTTGGGCATGGACCTAAAAACATTGCCCCCATACAATTTTTCAACTGGATGAACTGGACACAAACCTGAACACCAAGCACTTTTCCATTCGTAAAAAAAACCTAAAGTCACTCCTATTGCGGCCATGGTTATAATCATGATTCCTGTGGCCATCCCATTGTTGTTAAATAAAGAATGCCTTAACGGTACAATTATAAACAATGCAAAAGTGGCTATGACATTAAAAATTCCAATTTGCTTTGCTGTTAATTTTTTTCTTTTAGACAATCCCAGATGTCTTGGCAATAAATTAGTAGTGGCCAATGGACAAACATTTCTCCAAATACCCACCGCAACTACAAATAAAAATGGAGCAATAGGTATCAATACATTCCAAAACAATAAAATACCTAAGCGCGGATAAAACAACAAACAAGTTAATATATAAGCGCCACCAAGCCATACCAAAAATTGTACTATTCTCCATATGGCAATGGATTGTGTTGATAATTGAGCGCCGGATTTGTAAGTGACAGTAGACATATTTTTCGATTTAAGGCCTTAGGCCCATTTATTTAAAAATGAAAAGTATACATTACGAAAATTTAAAAGAATGATTTACATCATAATACTTATTTTTGAGGTACCATTTTTTTAACCACTTCTAAAAATTTTTCTTTTGGACAAGATGTATTGCTACGTTGATAATGAAATTAAACTCATGGAAGAAGCGGGTGTTCCTGTCACTGATTTATTGGTACAAAGAGGCTATGGTATTTTTGATTTCTTAAGAGTAGCAGATAACAAACCTTTATTTTTAGAGGATCATTTAGAGCGTTTTTTTAATTCAGCTCAGGTAATGCATTTAAAAATTAAAGAGACAAAGGAGGAGATTAAAAAAATTGTTGCTGACTTGATTGAAAAAAACAACATGCCCTTCTCTGGATTTAGGATGTTAGTTTCAGGCGGTGATGCAGCGGATGGCTATACCATTACTGCACCAAGACTTATTATATTACAACAAGTTTTAGCCGCACCAGACGGTCAACTTTCTAGTAAGGGGATACATTTAGTGAGCTATCCTTTTCAACGTCAATTGTCGGAGGTAAAAACCACCGATTATTTAATGGCTATTTGGCTTCAGCCTTGGATGAAAACCAAGGGAGCAGATGATATTTTATATTATCAAGAGGCAGGTATCACGGAGTGCCCTAGGTCAAATATTTTTATGGTAACCCTTGAAAATAAGCTCATTACACCCGCCGATCGCATGTTAAAAGGCATTACCCGTAAAAACATATTAAAAATAGCCGCCCAAGAGGGCATTGAATTTGAGCTTAGGGATATTTCCCTGGAAGAGCTAAAAACAGCCAAAGAGGTGTTTATAAGCAGTTCTACCAAAAGAATCCTGCCTGTGGCCCAGTTGGACGATCAGGTTTATCAACTAACTGGTTCAAGTTCAATAAGTTATAAAATATTTAACCTATTGCTGGCCCTAGAAAAGTAATATTTCATATCCCCCCTCTATAACTAATAATCATTTGTTAATGCTTTGTGAATTTAATTAACAAGTTTTAGATTAATTTTGCGCTTATATATTCTAAAAATAAACACTGAATAAAATGAAAAGATTTTTAAAACAAGCTGTTTCTGTATTGTTAATACTCTTAATAGCTATTATTAAGGTCAATGCACAAGAAACTACTGCGGAAATTCAAGGAACAATCACTGCTGGTGCTGCAGGATTGGCTGGCGTTACTGTTACAGCCACTCACCAACCTACAGGAACTAAATATGTAACTACTTCTCGTGTAGATGGTAGGTACAATTTAACCAACTTAAAAATTGGCGGTCCTTACCTAATTCAAGTTTCTTATGTTGGTTTTAAAAACGATCAACAAGAGGATGTTACTTTATTATTGGGTCAAGCCTACAAAGCAAATTTTAAATTAGCGGAAAGCACCAACAATACTTTAAAAGAGGTGGTGGTAACTGCTGGAAAGCAAGATAAAATTTTTAACAACGCAAGAACTGGTTCTCAAGAAACTTTTAGTAGAACGCAAATTACAAGCATGCCTACTATCTCTCGTTCTTACAAAGACATCATCAAATTAACACCTACTTATAATGGTATGTCTTTTGGTGGTATGAGTTCTCAATTAAATAATATTACTGTTGATGGTGCTAACTTCAACAACTCATTTGGATTGGCTGGTGATATTGGTGGTCAAACTGGAGCACAAGCCGTTTCATTAGATGCGATTGAGCAAATTCAAGTGAACACTTCACCATTTGATGTTCGTCAAGGTGGATTTGTTGGAGGCGGAGTAAACAGTGTTTCTCGTAGTGGTGCCAACAAAAATTTTGGATCCGTATACGAGTATACTAAAAACAAGGATCTTCAAGGATATGAAATAGGCCCAGCTTCAAGCAGAATTGTGGTACCAAAACAAGACTTTAATTATGATTTAAAAGGATTCACAGTAGGTGGCGCTTTAATTAAAAATAAATTATTCTATTTTGTAAACGCAGAGCAAGAAGAAAGATCTGTTCCTGGAACATTATGGACCGCTTCTACCTCTTCCTCTCCTGCAGATGGAGTAACTGTTTCTGCTGCAAAAGCAGCCGATTTAGATGCCTTATCTACTTTCTTAAAATCTAAATACAATTACGATCCAGGACCTTATCAAGGTTATTCATATGCACAAAAATCTAAACGTTTGACTGCAAAAATTGATTGGAACATCGATCCAAACAATACTTTTACTTTCAAGTATAGTTACTTATCATCATCTAGCCAAATACCACCATCCAATAGTGGTTCTTTAGCTCCAAGACAAGCAAGTGGTACTGCACTACCTTTCTTTGGCGCAGGTTATGAGATCAACAACAACGCCAATGTATTTATTGCGGAGTTGAATACTAAGTTCTCTAATAAAATGAGCAATAAATTACAAATTGGATATACCGCTTTAAGAGATTTTAGAAACGCATTGTCTGGTAAAGAATTTCCAATGGTGGATATCTTAGATGGCAATGGTAAAGGCTTTACCTCTTTCGGTTATGAATTATATACCTATGGCAATAAATTGAATACAGATGTTTTTCAATTAAATGATAACTTAACATTTTATGCTGGTAATCATGAGATTACTTTAGGTACACAAACTTCTTATAAAAAATATTTAAATGGATTCTCTCCTAATTACGAGGGTACTTTCCAATTCAATAGCTTAGCCGATTTCTACGCATCTGCTGCAGGAACTAAAACTGCTGCCAAATACAATTTATCTTATACCTTGGGTGGTGGTGATTTCCCATTGGTAGGTCCAAAAGATTTTGAGTCTGGCGTTTTTGTTCAAGACAAATACAGGGTTACCGATAAGTTGACCATTACTTATGGATTAAGATTAGATTATACAAAATTCTTCAACACTTTCTTATACAATCCAGTTGTTGATACCTTGCATTATTTCTACAATAGCATTCATGCCAATACAGGTTCTCAACCTAGTACTGCAGTTCAAGTTTCTCCAAGACTTGGTTTCAACTATGATGTTTATGGAGATCAATCTTTACAACTTAGAGGTGGTGTTGGTTTGTTCCAAGGAGCTCCTCCTTTTGTATGGATTTCTAACCAAGCTTCTAACTCAGGTATGGCCTTATTTGGATCTTTCTCTAATTCCAATACCAATATCTTTAATCCAGATGTGAACGCCTACAGACCTAGCGCTACAGCTGGTTTAAGTTCTTCTTATTCAATTAACGTAACAGATCCTAATTATAAATTCCCTCAAGTATTTAAAAGTACTTTGGCTGCAGATAAAAAGTTAGGCAATGGTTGGACCATTACTGCTGAAGGAACTTATACCAAACAAATTGACGCTTCTGTATTTCAAAACATAGCACTACCAAACGGTCCATTGACTTTATTAAGCGATGGTCGATACAGATTCCCTTATACAACTACTTTGCCAAATGGGGGCTCTCAAATGGGAGGAACTGCTAAAGCATCTGCAAGCAATCCATCAATTGGTAATGCTATTTACATGACCAATTCTAGCGCTGGTTATGCTGCTACTGGAACTTTACAAATTCAAAAAATAACAAAGAACTTTATAGCAACAGCTGCTTATACAAGACAAGTTGCCTATGATGCTTCTGTGAGTGGTTCAACCGCAGCTACTATGTGGGGTTCTAAAACAGTTTCTGATAACCCAAACAATTTTACCGTGGGTTATTCTAACAACTACTTGCCTCACAGAATTATTGCGAGCTTAATTTACAAAACAGAATTAAGTTCTAACACTTTGACTTCATTTGGCTTTGTATATGAAGGCGCACCTAACTTTGCTACTTCATACTATGTAAATGGAGACGTGAATGGGGATGGTATTACTTACAATGATTTAATGTTTATCCCTAACGATCCATCTCAAATCAAATTGGCCAACGCTTCTGCAGTAGGGGGTGTTGCTGATACAAGAACGCAAGGTGAATTATGGCAACAATTAGATAATTACATTTCTCAAAATCCATATTTGTCTAAACACGTTGGAACTTTTGCAGAAAGAAATGCATTCGTTTTACCTTGGACCCATAAAGTAGATTTTAATTTTACTCAAGATTTTAGATTTACTGCTGGTAAAGACAAGCATACCATTCGTTTGTCATTTGATATTTACAATTTAACCAACTTGTTAAACAAAGATTGGGGTACTTACTATATACCAACAACAACAGCTCCTTTATCTTTTGTTAAAATTGATACCGATGGAAAAACACCTATCTATACTTTCCCTTATTTAGATGGTGTTAATAAAGTACCTTATACCAGTGCTTACAAGCCTGATCCTAGTATCGCTTCTCGTTGGCAGTTACAAATTGGTGTTAGATATTTATTTAACTAGTCAGTTTAATAATTCTATATTAGAATAGCTTATACAAAAAAGCCCTCCCCATTCGGGAGGGCTTTTTAATGAAGTTTATTTTTTCTCCACCACCTGAAGTCAAATTTTTATTTCTTCTTCTTTTTCTTCTCTTTTTTATCCGCTTCTAAAACCTTCACACGCATATTTTTAAATCTGACCACTTCTCCATGTCCTAAGAAGCCTAAATGGCCGGTGGTTCTTTTTAGTCCTGGGTGTTCTTTGTGATCGATGGTCCCGTTAATAGAAGCAGCCGCATAATCTCCATCTACAATCACGGTTCCATTTAAGGTTACTTTTATTTTAGTACCATTGACTATAATCTCTTCCTGATTCCACTCTCCAGTAGGTTTTAAATAACCTCTCTTGGCAGGTATTACACCATACACAGAGCCATGGGCTTGATAAGGCTGTATCCATCCATACATCGGAATTTCGCTATCTAATATTTGAACCTCAATGCCTACATAAGCTGCATCACCTTCTAAGGGAGCATGAACACCAATGCCGTTGTTGGCACCAGGAGTCATTTGAAATTCAAAACGATAAATAAAATTATCATACTCTTGCTTGGTATATAAATTACCACCACTGCCATCATCAGGACTCACCATCAGGCTGCCATCTTGAATCAAATACCCTTTTGTGTTTCCTGTCCACTGATCGATATTAGTGCCATCAAATAAGGAGACAAAACCTTGTTGTTGCTCTTCTTCTGTAATTGTTTTGGTAGTTTCTGTGGGCAATTCTTTGATATAAATATTGCGGTAAGCGACATAAGTACCATGGGCTTGTAATTCAATTTGTTCTTTAACAAATATGGGTAAACTATGGTCCCAATAGTTTTCAAGTACAATATGATCCGTTACTAAAATACCATTTAAAAACACCGTTACTTTATCGCCCTTCATGATAATGTGAAAAGTATTCCATTCCCCCACTTTATTATCGGCTACCACCAATGGCTTGCTTATATTTTTTTGATTGTTGTACAAACCACCAGAACCCACTTGAGCACCAGCATCTCTTCGGCTGGTATCCCATATTTGAACCTGTGGTGTTCCGCGTAAGTAGATGCCCGCATCCCCCTTCTCAGTAATTTTCCAATCTACATACATTTCAAAATCACCATACTTTTTTTCTGTGGCTAAATTATCGCCATGCCCAGTAAATACGAGTAACCCATCTTTGGCAATCCAATCTCCTTTTGTTTTTTCATTGGCAATTTTTTCTGCTGCTAACAACTCAGCGTCACTCATTTTAGAACGCGTAATGGGATTACCCACCAACGCCTTCCAATTAGAAATATCTTTGCCATTAAATAAATTTACAAATCCATAATCGTAGGGTAATTTTTTTAAATGAGCTATTAATTTAGTAACTAAGACAGCACTGTCTTCGCCATGTATCAATGCTAAAGATTTTTCTAAAGCGGCTCTTACTTCTGCACCCTTAATATTTTTATCTTCTAATGCCAACCTAGTTACAATGAGCGCTGCTACTTTATTTACTTCTGCATCATTTAATGATTTACTTACAAACATAAAACTACTAAAGCCAGGAATTTTTGCAGCCCTTGCTAAAATCCTACTTTTTTCTATATAATTAGAAGCTTTTTCCATTTCATCTTGAAGCAAGAGTAATTCTTGTGCATGGGTCATTGCCTTTTTGTTTTCAGCTTCTGTCAATTTTATTTCAGGTAAAATAAAATTCACATTGTCCAATGCGGCTTGGATGTTTTTTTTATTTTCTTCTTTTGCGTTTTTGAGTGCGTTTGTTAAGGCTGCAATCGCATTTTCTGAATGGATACCCGCTAATGCCCTAGCGGCATTCCCGTTAAAGCTTTCGTCTTTTAATAACCCGGTTAATAATTTTACAGCTGCATCATCCTTCAAAAGGGCAAGCTCTTTTATAAGCAATTCTTTGGCATAAGAAGTTTTAGCTTCTGAATAGGCACTTGCTAATAAGGTTGCCGTTGCTGTTTTTAATCCATTATGTAAACTGGCTTCATGTACAAAGGCATTGAGTGCATAGCTGGATTTTAATTTTAAAGAATCATCATTTAACAAACGAATTAATTGCTTCCATTCATTTTTTCCCCACGACTGCATGGTAATTATAGCAGTAGCAGCTTCTGATTTTTGATGGTAGGGAAATACCTCAATGGTTTGAGTGATGGATTCTTTTTGAGCAGTAACCTGTGTGATGCTCATTGATAAGAATAATATGGTAACGATCAAATTTTTCATTGTACAGTTTTATTTCTTTAATTAAATATTCCATGGCGAACGCATGGGAGGATTTACAAGTTGATTGGCTTCCTCATCATTTATAAACTCTTGCGTCATTGGATTAAAATGTAAAGTTCTTCCTAATTGTAACGCAATTTTTCCCATGTTAATAATAGTACAAGATCTAAATCCATTTGATTCATTTAGAGCAAACGGTGTTCTGTATTTTACAGCGTCTAAAAAATTAGTGACTTGTGGTTTGGGATCGGGCATCAAAGCCAATTTTTCTTTTAAATTAGGAATGTCCGATTTAAAGCCCGCAAATAATTTTCCTTTCGGTCCTGTTATGTATGCTGCATTTGGGTCGGTAGCTTCACCATCTAAAATTATTTTACATCCATCTGCATACGTAAAAGTTAATTTCCTAAAAGTGCCACAGGCATCTGGATGTTGTTGCTCTGCATCTACTTCAACCATAACAGGACTTGTTTCATCTTTTCCTAAAAAATACTGAATGGGATCAATATAGTGTTGTCCCATATCTCCCAATCCACCGCCATCATAATCCCAGTAACCTCTAAAAGTAGTATGTACTCGATGTGCATTATATGGTTTGTAAGGCGCAGGCCCTAGCCATCTTTCATAATTTAATTCTTCTGGAATAGGCTGCTCTTCCAATTTTGTTTTACCTACCCAATAAAATTTCCAATCAAAGCCAGTTGTTTTACTTACGGTAACGGTTAAAGGCCAACCCAACAATCCTGATTCAACTAATTTTTTGATAGGCTTCACGGTTGTGTTCATGCCATAAAAATTATCTTCAAATCGGAACCAAGTATTTAATCTAAACATACGTTTGTACTGCTGAACTGCTTCTACCACTCGCTTTCCTTCTCCAATGGTTCTGGTCATTGGTTTTTCACACCAAATATCTTTACCCGCTTTGGCGGCATCAATTGAAATAATACCATGCCAATGAGGAGGCGTTGCTATGTGTACAATATCTACTTCGGGAAGTGCAATTAAAGCTCGATGATCATGAAAAGTTTTCACATTGCCACCAATGAGTTCTGCCGCACTTTGTAAATGTTTTTTATCTACATCACAAATTGCAACTACCCTAGTTCCTGCATAAGGAATATGTCCTCTGCCCATACCCCCCACACCAATGATTCCTTTTGTAAGCTGATCACTTGGAGCTAAAAATCCTCGGCCTAAAACCTGTCTTGGTACAATGGAGAATCCTGCAACAACGGCTGCTGTATTTTTTAAAAAACGACGTCTACTGTTTTTTTCTTTCATCATTTTTATTTTAATAAATAAATTATTAACTCAATGCCTTTATTTTAACATTTTTGAAATAAATAGGAGCGCCTGCATGCTTCCCCTGTAATCCAACATGGCCATGCAATGGGAGCGCTGACATAGGAGTACTTAACCAAGAAGGAATTTTTGTTCCATCAGGATTTGTTTTAGAAGATGTATAATCATCCATATTACATTCATTTACTTTTGTTCCGTTTAAAACGATGGTAATCATTTTTCCTTTACAGGTAATGGTATAATGATTCCATTCTCCAGGTTCTTTTAATGATTTATTGGTAGCCGCTTTGTGTCCAAAAATAGCAGCACATTGCCAAGTGGGATCTGCTTTACTCCATTCTTTTGAGTAATCATCGGCAATTTGAATTTCTACAGAATGGGGTATCCACTCCACCACTTCGGTAGCATGAACTATTACACCACTATTGGTTCCATCGGCATTTTGAAAATCTAAATCCAAAATAAAATCATCGTATTCATTTTTACTCCAGATGCACTCATCTTTGCTTGCAGTTAAAACGCCACTTGAATCTTTCCATATGGCTGGGTTATAAATGGCACCTGCTAAATTTTGTCCAAACAAATTTTCCCAACCTTTATTGCTTGTAGATTTTTTTTGAGCCAACAATTGCATGGAAATTGCAACAAGAGAAAATAGTAAATAAAATTTCATTTTTTTCATAAAAAATAGTTTGTAAGTGTTTAGTTGATGTTAGATTTTAACAACTTCACAGGTGAATGGGGGTGAATAAATTTGCTTCTCTAAATTTATTAAAATTTGCTTAAATTTGGTGTAATTAAGTTATTTAAAATCAAGGCTATGAACGATACCCATTTACACCTAGAAGAGCATTTACAGAGCAGTGATTTACTAACAGATATTGTGATTGGAATGAGTGATGGACTTACCGTACCCTTTGCATTGGCAGCAGGCCTAAGCGGAGCAGTTCAAGGCAATGTTAACTTAATTTGGATTGCAGGTATTGCAGAAATTGCTGCAGGCTCCATTGCCATGGGTTTAGGGGGATTTTTGGCTGGTAAAACCGAACAAGATCACTATGCAAGTGAATTAAAAAAGGAATATTGGGAATTGGTTCATAAAAGAGACGTAGAAATTGAAGAAGTTAGAAAAGTTTTTTTAGCCTGGGGCTTAAGTGCAAGTACGGCCGAAGAGGCAACGCAAGAAATAATAAAAGACGATAAGCGTTGGGTAGATTTTATGATGAAACATGAGCTTGGATTAACCGAGCCGGATCCAAAAAGAGCTCGAAAAAGTGCATTCAACATTGGAATGAGTTATATCGTTGGAGGTTTTATCCCATTAACACCTTATTTTTTTGTAAACGATGCCATTGAAGGGCTTACTTTATCAGCCATGATTACTTTGGTTTGTTTATTTATATTCGGATTTTTTAAAAGCAAAATGACAGGCGTCAATCCTTGGTGGGGAGGTGTGAAAGTAATGATGACAGGTGCACTGGCAGCCACGGTAGCCTTTGGTATTGCCAAACTTATTCAAGGTTAATAATAACCCCTTAATTTATATCAGCGCCTAATTTACTTATGTAAACTATTGAAATAGTTGAGTAAACTAATGACGTCTTCTTCGGATTTTAATTTATTTTTATTTTCCTTCAACCAATTTTCGATCGTAGCATCAAATGGGATGGCCGATACAATACTTGTTTTATCTATTCCTTTTAAAGGAATTAATTTTTCGTTATTGTAAATTGCATAATTATTTTTTATATAAAAATTACTTGCATTTTTTGCTGTGATGGGATCGTAGGGGCTAACCTTAATCAAGTTTTTTTGCAATAAAACCAATGCTAAAGTACCGCTATTAAACATTTTATAAAATGCAGCTGGTTTGTTTTCTACATAATCAGGCAGTACCACAAAAACAGCCAAGGCTTTAGTAGTGTCATTTTTGTTTAAAAAAATTATTTTATTAACCAAGTTGGTTTCGGCTACCAATTCAACACCTGCATTGTCTACGTAATGCACTTCGCTGGTATATAAATTTAGTTTTGCTTTAGGAAGTTTGTACACTGTTCCATTTTTATAATAGAGATAAGCACTATTCCAGTTGTCCTTCCAAAAAGGACTTCCACCTATGTCTGCATAACTGAGACCGGTTATTTTTTTACCCATACCCGAAGGATCAATCACCCGAACGGTATTAGAAGTGGCCCCATTGCCATCAGATGCATCAATGGATAGTTGTTGCGCTTGAGCCGTATTGGTGAACACCAAAAAAATTAAAAAAATACCTGTAAAGCATTGATTAAACAATTTCATGACGTTTATTTTACTATTTTATTAAACTTAATTTTTATTTCGAATCGACACTCCTTTGCGCGTTCCATTGTGTTCGCTATTATTGATCGTTAAAGCACCATTCACCCAAATATATTTAAAACCAACTGAAAAATGATGTGGATCATCATATTTTGCTTTGTCTCCTACTTCATTTTCATCAAATAAAACGATGTCTGCAAAGTAACCCTCTTTAATCAGGCCTCTGTTTTGCAAATTAAATTTTTCTGCAGGCAAGGAAGTCATTCTTCTTATGGCTTCTTCCAGTGGTATTACTTTTTCTTCTCTTACATATTTACCTAAGACTCTTGCATTGGTTCCATACGCCCTAGGGTGCGGCCTGCCTTCATTCATTATAGCAATGCCAGCATCACTCGCAATCATGTTAAAAGGGTATTTCATAATATTGGTCACATCGGATTCGCCCATCCCGTGATACACCATTTGAGCACCTCCTTTTTCCATCATTTGAATAATCGTTTCTGCTTCATTTTTAGCAGTAGGTTTATTTCCTCTTATAATATTTATCTCTTCAATGCTTTTACCATTATAAGAAGTATCTGCATTGTAATTCGCCACCATGGCATAACCGAAATGTTTCAATCCTCTCTTTTTAATAATAGCTAAAGCATGTTCGCTTACTTGTTTTCTTATTTCAGGGCGTTGTAATCTGGTTAAAATTGAATCTTGCCCATCTGCCAATACCCATTCAGGCAATAAAATACTTAATTGGGTACTACTTGCTGTATAAGGATATTGATCCATCGTAACATCAATCCCTTCTTTACGTGCCGCTACCACCAATGCAATGGTTTCATTGCTTCTTCCCCAATTTTGTTGTGCATTTACTTTAAAATGTGAAATTTCCACTGGCAATTTTGCGGCCCTACCAATTTGAATGGCTTCTTGAATGGCTTCTGCCACTTTATCTTCCTCATTTCTTATATGTGAAACATAAACACCCCCATTGTTTGCCACTACTTTTGCCAAGCGAATTATTTCATCCGTGGGCGTATACGCACCTGGGATGTATATCAATCCGGTTGACATTCCAACCGCACCTTCGTTCATCGCAGTTTGAGTAATTTTTTCCATCGCCATCAATTCAGTTTCAGTCGCATTGCGATTGGCTGTCCCCATGACTTCTTTTCGAATGGTATTTTGTCCTATTAAAGAAGCAATATTGATGGACGTGCCCATAGAATCTATTTTATCAAAATATGTTTTTAAGTGCGCAAAGGAACCTCCGCAGTTTCCTGTAATAACGGTCGTTACCCCATCGTAAATAAAATTAGATGCCAATGGATTTCGAGTTTCATCTCCTTCAATATGTGTATGCACATCAATAAAACCAGGGGCTACCACCAAGCCTTTGGCATCAATTTCTTTGGCTGCCTTCCAGTTTTTTAAATTTCCAACGGCCACTATTTTATTTTGTTTAATTGCTACGTCTTTGTATTGCCAGTTATTACCAGATCCATCTATTAATTTACCATTTCTAATAATGTAATCGGCTTCTTGTGCAAAATTGATGGTTGAATAAAAAATACTTAGCCCAACGAGTAAACCCTTTTTCATAGTGTGTAAGTTGAACTATAAATTTACTACTTCCTTGGTACAAATTTTATAATTTAAACCCTATAAACACAAAAATCAGTATTTTTAAGGAAGATCCTGAAAACCATTCCGACCCTTTCAAATTCACCAACTCAATAGTTGCATCATGAAAAAACATCTACTCCTTCTTTTATGCCCCTTCGTTTTATTGACGATGTATGTAAGCGCTCAAAAAAATAAATCTATAGATACTGCGGCAACATTTGATGCCTATGTTCAAAAAGCCATAAAAGATTGGGAGATACCTGGCTTAGCGATTGTGGTAGTGAAGAACAATAAAGTAGTATTTAAAAACACTTATGGTACTACCGAACTAGGGACAGGCAATAAAGTAAACAATGAAACTTTATTTGCATGTGCTTCAACTACCAAGGCCATGACCGCTGCAGCTATGGGCATATTGGTAGATCAGGGGAAAGTGAAATGGGACGATCCTGTCATTAAATACCTTCCAGGGTTTAGATTGTTTGACCCCTATGTGACTACTCAAATGCGCGTTAGAGATTTATTTTTACACAATTCTGGAGTAGGCAATACCGATTTTTTGTGGACCTTTAATTCAATAACAGGGGATGAAACAGTTGAAAAAATGCAACTGGTACCCCCTTCTTATTCTTTTCGTGCAGGATTTATTTATCAAAATATTTTTTACCATATTGCAGGGAAGGTAATTGAAAAAGTGAGTGGCATACCTTGGGCTGAGTTTGTTACTAAAAACATTTTTAAACCTTTAGGGATGAATCGCACCAAAGCACAATTGGCTTGGGTAAAAGACAATAATATTTCCAAACCACATTTTAAAGTAGAGGGAAAAATTCAAGTGATAGATCGAGATACCGTTGATACAGACGGAGCGGCAGGGGCTGTTTACTCTACGATTGATGAAATTTCAATTTGGTTAAAATGTATGTTGGATAGTAGTAAGTATGAAGGTGGCCGATTGGTTACACCAGCCACTTGGATGACTTTATTAAAACCTCAAACCTTCGTAACTGAATCCGAATTTTATCCTACCCAACAAATTACCAAACCCAACTTTACCACTTATGCACTTGGTTGGTTTCAGCAAGATTACAAAGGAAAAAAATTAAATTTTCATACAGGTAGTTTGTCAGGGGAAATTGCCATTCATGGTCAAATGCCTTCAGAAAAAACAGGTGTTTATATTTTTGCCAATCTAGATCATGCCGAAGCAAGACACGCTTTAATGTTTAAAGCGTTTGATCAATATGCATTGGGGGGCGATACAGATTGGAGCAAAGAATTCTTAGATTTATATGCAGGCATTAAAAAGAAAAGCGAAGACAATACCAAACAACAGGAAGCCAAAAGAGTGCTCAACACAAAGCCTAGCATGGATTTGACGGGATATGTGGGCACTTATAGCGATCCTTTATATGGAACGGTCACTATTTCGATTCAAAATAATTTGTTGCAATTAAGCAATATAAAAGCGGGCACTGCTAGTTTAACACATTGGAATTATGACAGCTTTTTATTGAACTGGAACAAGAAGTGGCAAGGTAAGGGCGTGGCAAATTTTCATATTAATGTAGAAGGACAAGTAGACCATATCAATATAGATGGGGTGGTATTAGCCAAAATAAAATAAAATAGATCAACCATGGATTTTTCAAAATTTAAAAAAAGTACCACATCGGTTTGGGGTGGCGAAAGTGATTTAAATGTAAAAGGGGCGGTGACCACTCCTATTGTGAACAGTGTTGCTTTTGCATACGATGATGTAGATCATTGGCACGATGTTTCTTTGGGGAAAGCTCCTGGTTTTATTTACAGTAGAAATACAAATCCTACTGTGGCGGTACTAGAAGAAAAAATTCGTTTGCTTGAAGGAGCAGAAGCGGCTACTTCTTTTGCTACAGGCATGGCAGCCATTAGCAATACCTTATATACTTTTTTAACTGCAGGCAAAAGAGTGGTTTCTCAAAAAGACAATTATGGAGGCACGAGTAAAATATTTTTAGATTTTCTTCCTTTATACAATGTGCAAGTTCAATTATGTGACACCACGGATTTTGATCAGTTTGAAAAAGAAATTGCAAAAGGTTGTGATTTGGTTTATTTAGAAACACCTACCAATCCAACCCTTAAAGTAGTGGATATTAAAAGATTGGCCATAGCTGCAAAAAAAGTAGGTGCCATTGTGGTTGTAGACAATACTTTTGCCACTCCTATCAATCAAAATCCATTAGCATTAGGTGCCGATTTAGTAATTCATAGTGCTACCAAATTTTTAGGTGGTCACTCGGATGCCATGGGTGGTGTGGTGGCAGGAAAAAAAGAATTGGTTCAAAAGATTTATCAATACCGTGAAATCAATGGAGCCAGTTTACAAGCAGATCCTGCATATATGATTGCAAGAGGAATGAAAACATTAGAATTAAGAATAGAAAGACAAAATGCTTCCGCTTTAAAAATTGCCCAATACTTAAAAGCGCATTCAAAAGTGGCTGACGTTTTTTATCCAGGATTGGAAACACATCCAGGTCATGCCATTGCCAAGCAACAAATGTCTGGCTTTGGCGGCATTATGAGTTTTGCTTTAGATGGCGGGTATGACCATGTCAAAAAATTATTAACGACCTTAAAATTGGTTCATTTAGCAGCAAGCTTAGGATCGGTAAGTACTTTGGCTGGTCCGCCCAGAACTACCAGTCATGTGGAATTAACCGAAGCACAACGTAAATTATTAGGCATCCCTGAAAGTTTAATACGTTATTCGGTGGGCATTGAAAACGTAGATGACTTACTTCAAGATTTAGCAACCGCTTTAGCTAGTTTGTAGCAAAAACTATTTTGCTCCTGCTCCTTTTACAAATCGGCCAGGTTTTGCATTGGTATGTTCACCCTCCTTTAAAACTTGCACACCATTCACCCAAACATGCGACATTCCGGTTGCATATTGTCTTGGCTTTTCAAAGGTTGCGTGGTCTTTTATTTTACTTGGGTCAAATACCAATACATCAGCAAAATTGCCCACTTTCAATTCGCCACGTTTTTGCAGGTGTAAACTGGTTGCTGCTACTTTAGCAAGTTTATTAATGGCTTTTTCTAATGGCATTAATTTTTCTTCATTTACATATTGACCAATGACGCGAGAAAAGTTTCCATAGGCACGTGGATGGGCACTTTGTTTCATAAAGATTGAATCTGTAGATTCAGACGCGGCATCAGATCCAAAACTTACCCAAGGAAGCACGATTTGTTTTTTTACATTTTCTTCGCTCATTAAAAAATAAGCCACTTCAACACGACTGCTGTCTTGTATGATTAAATCAATTGCACAATCTTCAGGCGATGTATTTCTAATTTTTGCGACTTCCTCCAGTGTTTTGCCCGCATATTTAAATAAAGAATCTCTTCTAAAACCAAGCAACAAAACTTTATTAGCACTGCCTGCTCCATAATATAAATTTTCCCAATCTTTCGCATTGGTCTTCATGGCTAGTTTCATCTCGGCTCTTATTTTTGGATCTTGCAAACGAAGCCACAATTTACCAAAGCCTCCATCTTGTAAAGAAGGAGGAAAAGCTGCTGTCATACCAGTTGCGCCAGCCGTATAAGTATACATATTGGCAGCAATACTTATTCCATTTGCTCTGGCTTGCTCAACTAATTTAATCACACTATCCATTTTAGACCAGTTCGCAATGCCTCCTGCTTTTAAATGATAAATTTCACCGTGCACTTTAGCCTCTTTAGCAATGGTTATTAATTCATTGACTGCTTCTATAAAATTATTGCCTTCGCTACGCATGTGTGAAATATAGCCCCCGCCATATGGAGCGGCTGCTTTACACAATTCAATCAGCTCTTCTGTTTTTGCAAAAAAAGCAGGCGGATAAATTAAGGAAGATCCTATTCCCAATGCCCCTTCTTCCATGGCTTGTCTAACCAAAGCTTTCATGCTTTCTAATTCAGCAGTAGTGGGGGCACGATTGTCTTCCCCAATAATATTTTCTCTTATGGTTGTCGCTCCTATAAAAGAAGCGATGTTGCAACTAATGCCCCGCTTTTCCATAAAATGCATATACTCTCCCAAGGTATTCCAAGCAATAGGTATTTTATTAGGACCCCTTTGATTGTCTTCCATTTCTTTTTTCATCTTCGCATTCAAGGGCCCCATACTACCTCCTTCGCCAAATACTTCTAAGGTGACGCCTTGTCTAATATCGCCTTGAGAATTTCCATCTATAATTAACGAGGTGGGCGCCCAACTTAACATATTAATAAAGCCTGGTGTAATAGCCATTCCCTTGGCATCAATTATATTTGAGGCGGTTTCTTTAGATAGATCTCCAATAAAAGCAATGGTATCTTTTTTTATGGCGAGGTCGGCTTTGTATGGCGCGCCGCCATTGCCATCATAGACCAAACCATTTTTTATGATGGTATCATATTTATTATTTGAACAAGAAAATAAAACGCTTACAATTGAGCACCATAATAGTTTACGCATGAAGTTGTATTTTAAGAAGTAGATAAAAAGTAAAGTTGATCTATGTAATTTAAGGATTTTTTTCAAACTCATTTTAGGAATGGAAGCTTTGTCTTGTATTTCAGAGTAGGATATTTTTCACTAATTAGTGTTATTTTTCTACATCAAACATTGATATAAAGGCATTGTAAAGCAATACATTATGAAAATAATAGTTGGATATTTTGGAAAAAAGGCCAAGATTATTTAGCTTGAGAGTACTTAAACCAAATCACTAAACCATTTTACTTATGAGCCAACCTATTAATGCAAATCGACTGTTTTATGCTAGTTGCTTTGCACTTATCACGACCGCTTTCTCATTCAGTATCCGTGCTGGTATTTTGACACAGCTTGGAACAGAAATGCATTTAGACACCGTTCAACTTGGAACCATTAATTCAATGTGGTTTCTTGGATTTCCTATTTCTATGATTTTAGGAGGAATTTTTTATTCTTCTATTGGGCCAAAATTTATTATGCAAATTGCTTTGATCGCACATGCCATTGGTATTTTTTTAACGATTTATGCTACCGGTTACAACACCTTATTAATTTCTACTTTATTAATTGGGTTAGGCAATGGTTGTACCGAAGCAGCTTGTAATCCTATGATTGCAGACTCTTATTCAGGCATTCAAATGAACAGCAAATTAAATCGTTTTCATATGTGGTTCCCAGGTGGAATTGTATTGGGCGCTTTAGTTTCAAAATTTATGACAGATGCAGGCATGCATTGGCAAGCACAAATTTGGGTTATTTTAATTCCAACGATTATTTATGCAATCTTGTTTTTTGGACAAAGTTTTCCTAAACCTAGAATTGCAGAAAATTCAGTAGTGGCTAATTTTAAAGCCATGTTGAATCCTTTGTATTTATTCATGGCAGCCTGTATGGCTTTAACGGCTATTTCTGAATTTGGTCCACAACAATGGGTAGGACCTATTTTAGCAAAAGCAGGTGCTAGCCCCATGTTGATATTGGCTTTGGTAACGGGCTTAATGGCTGTGGGAAGATATTTTGCAGGACCCTTGATTAAGCAATTGAATACCGTTGGTGTATTACTTACTTCAGCTGTATTTGGCGTTATTGGTATATACATGATGAGTACCATGAGCGGATCTATGTTGTATGTGGCCGCTGTATTTTATGCCTTAGGTATTTGTTATTTCTGGCCTAATATGCTTGGCTATATTGCTGAGAATTTACCTCAAACTGGTGCTCTTGGACTTTCTATTTTAGGAGGTATTGGAATGTTTTCTTCTTCTATGTTCCAACCTGTTATTGGTGGATGGATCAAAGCACACAAAGTGGTAGCAGAAGCAAGTGGATTAACTGGTGATGCCGCTGATTTAGCAGCTGGGCAAGCTACATTATCTAATATGCTGCTTTTCCCATCCATTTTAATTGTTGCTTTTATTGCCTTGTATTTTATAGGAAAAAAGAAACAAACAGCTTAATTAATTTAGCTTTTATAAAAAAGGGAGTCCCAATTACTCGGGACTCCCTTTTAAGTTTTATAAATACTTCGTAAGTTATTTTAAAAATTCCTTGATGGCTTTTGCAACTGCATCGGGGGATTCTTCCATTGGAATATGCCCTACATTTTTTAAAATGACCATGGAATTATTCTGTAGATCTTTTTGAAACAAATATGCGTCTTCTACCGCAATCAATTGATCTTGCGCTCCCCATATAATTAAAGTAGGCGCAGTAATCGTTTTTATAGGACTTGCATCTTGTATGGTTCTGTTTTGAAACAAAGACAGCGCAGCACGTCTATTACCTTCACGCAATAACATTTCATGGTATCTAGTTACAGTGGCTTCCGTAACTAAACTGGGGTCATAAAAAACTGTTTCTAAACTTTTTTTAACCAATGATTTAGGAGTGATAAACAATAATAAATTATTGATGATGGGCATGCTGGCTATCTTAAAACCTAAACTTCCTTTTTCATTTTTTCTAGGATATCCTGCTGCATCAATTAAAACAAGTTGATTTACTTTATTAGGATGGGCCACCGTATACTGCCAAGCGATGGCGCCCCCCAAAGAATTTCCTGCTAAAATACATCGATTGATATGGAGCTGCATTAAAAAGGAATCTAAAAAACGAATATAATACGAAGAAGTGTAATTGTTTGCTGGATTAGGACCAGTGAGTCCAAAGGCAGGCAAATCCAATCGAATGATTCTTTTATGGGTAGTCGCTACTAATAAATTTACCAAGCTGTCCCAAGTGTGTAAAGAGGAAGAAGTGCCATGAATTAAAACAAGTGGAAGGGTATCCTCATTGCTCCCTTCTGAACGATAATGTACTTGCATCCCCATTATTGGCATAAAGGAAGAAGCGGCGGTAGTATATTTTGCTTTCAGCTTCTCTAATGGAATGTCTTTTTGTCCAAATACGGTAAAACCTACTAGCAGTAATAGGATCAGCCCTATAGCAATAGCACCTATTGCTTTACTTATTTTTTTCATGCTTTCTACTTTTTTGGAGGTACTTTTACTACCATGGTATCTGTTGGTAAATTTTCGGTCCGGTAATTGCCAAAAATAATTTTAGCTTTTGGAAATGTTTTTTGAATTAATATAGAATCTTTATTGATGATGTTGGATTCGCCAAGGTATAATTCATTTAAATTAGAAAGTCTTTTTAATTGTAATAAACCCTTTAAGGTAATTTTTGTTCCTACTAAATTTAAATAATGTATTCTTTTTAAATTTTGAAAACTATTTAGTTGATTGTCCGTGATGCTGGAGTGTTCTATACTTAACCTGGTTAACGAGTCGCAAAAGGAAATAGCAGTAGCTAGCGCACTCGTAAAATTCATTCTTGGCATTTTTAGCCAAACAATATTGGCACCTAAATTTTTAATTAAATTATCAATGGTATCTGTGGTTTTTGCAACGGTAATAAAATTTGCCGTTAAGTAATTAGAATTATTGGCCACTTTTAAAATGGTGACGCCCCATTTAGTTAAAGCATTGATATTATTTTGATTGGCTTGTTGAATTTCTTTAACAGGCACTTCGTTGTTGGTCAAAGGCTGGATGGTATTTTTTTCTAGTTTAGTCAAGATAGGAGCTATACTGGGTGGCTGTGTTAATTCTTTTACTTTTTTATCAAAATAGCCCCCCGAATTAATCCACCATTCAAGTAAAATTCTTTCCTGTTCTGTTATTTGAGGTTTTCCTTTAGGTGGCATGTGTTTTTCATCCACAGGATCTAATATAATTTTTTTATACAGTGGGCTATTTAGGGCAGCCCCGTTATGAATAATGATGCCATCTTCTCCTCCTTTCAAAATCCATTCTTTGGTATCTAACCTTAATTTTCCTTTTTGTTTGATCTTAGAATGGCAGCCATAACATTTTTCTTCTAAAATAGGCTGGATAATATCGGCATACAAATAAGCTTCCTGTGCCATCGTAATAATGGGCTTCACTTTTACTATTTTTTCTGAGGAGGTACTTTTTGTTAAATAACCTTCTCCATGGGTGAGTGTGCCCCCCAAATGTCCCGTAATAAAAATCAATACCAGTAAAGTGATCGAAATCCAATTTAATAATTTCTCTTTTTTCTTTTTTGTAAAATAAACACCCAGTATGGAAAATAACGCTACCGAAATGCCCAGCCATTGATGGTAAAATAAAACCTGTTCATCATATTCACCTTGGGAGGACAATGCCAATCCGCTTAAACAGGATAGGATAGCGGCTAGGGCACCTATTAAATAAGTAAAAGGAATAATAATCACAAAAGAAGCAAAGCGCTCTTTATAGGAGAGCCCATGTATTAAAATGGAAAACAACAATATCCCAATAGGTAAATGCACCAATAAGGGATGAAAATGTCCAAATAAATTAATAATGCGCTCCAATGAATTTTATTTTTTAAATAAAGAATTAACTATGCTGATACCTTTTTCTTAATAACTGCATCATGTATACATTGATCTCCCATTGATTGGATAGGGGCTGTTGAGTATAAGGCATGGTGGGCATATAATTGGGTGGACCAAATTCTGTTAAGAAAGTGAGTTGATGTGCTCCTTTTTTAATTTTCATTTGTACCACTGCATCCCACCATTCCAAATGACGTTGCAGGGTGGTTTCCCATTCGGGGGCTCGTGGGTCATTTACTTGAGGACCTTCTGCATGACCAACGCGAGCATGAATATGATCGGTTCTAGACAAAGCCAATTGCACAGTTTTTTCTTGATCATGCAACAAGGATTCGTGCACATTGCACCAATGTGAAATGTCCAATGTAATTCTAAGCGCTTCATTTTTTTCCATAAACTTTTTCGCATTGGGCGCAGCAAACAACATTCTTGAACGATGTGTTTCATGACAAATAGGAATGCCTGATTTTTTTGATTGTTCCGTGGTAAATTCTATTATTTCATTGTTCTCATCAAAAGAAAAATAATCTTTACCTGAATGGCAATTGATATACAAAGGAGTTTGCTTTGTATTTTGAAGTAGGCTGCTTAGCATATTTTTGAATGCCGCTATATGTTTGTTGGGATCTTCTTCGCCTACTCCACATAAAAATCCAATCGCTAAATCATGTTTTTTTAAAGCATCAAACAATTCGGTTTGGCCTTGTTGCTCCATGGGCCACCACATTTCTATACCATCGTATCCTGCTTTTTTTGCTTTGCCACAAAACGCATCTACGGTGCCTTCATAGCCCCAGTTGGTGGCCATGATAATGGGTTTAAAATTAGTAGGTTGCATTGTTTTAGTTGCATTTAAATATTTAAAAGGAGCCAGGCTTATCGCTGCAAGGCCTGTTGTATTGGTTAAAAATTTACGTCGATCTATTTTCACAATGATTATTTTTAAGCAACAATTTCATTAATCACTCTGCCGTGAACATCTGTTAATCTAAATTGTCTTCCTTGAGAAGTGTAGGTTAGTTTTTCATGATCAAAACCCAATTGGTTTAAAATGGTTGCTTGCATATCGTGCGCAGTCACTTTTCCGCTTATGGCACTGTATCCAATTTCATCCGTCTCTCCAAAACTACTTCCTTGTTTAATTCCACCACCCGCCATCCAAGTAGTAAAAGCTTCTGTATGATGATCTCTGCCCTTAAAAGGCATTGATTTCCCATCTCTGTTTTCTTGCATTGGGGTGCGTCCAAATTCTCCACCCCATACCACCAATGTTTCGTCTAATAAGCCTCTTTGTTTTAGATCTAACAACAATGCGGTGATGGGCTTGTCTATATTTCTACATTTGTTTACCAATCCAATGTCAACGGCAGTACTGCCATCTGTGCCATGACTGTCCCAACCCCAATCAAACAATTGTACAAAGCGTACCCCTTTTTCTACCAACTTACGGGCCAATAAAACATTGTTGGCAAAACTTGCTTTGCCTGGTTGCGTACCATACATTTCGTGGATATAAGCAGGTTCGTCATTGATGTTCATTACATCAGGAACTGAAATTTGCATTTTAAATGCCATTTCATATTGCGCCATTCTAGCAATGATCTCCGGATCTTGAAATTCATTGTAGGTTAATTGATTCGCTTCGTTGATGGCATCGATGGATGCTTTGCGTAAATCTCGATCTATGCCTGCAGGATCTTTTAAAAATAAAACAGGATCCCCTTCATTGCGACATTGCACGCCTTGATATACAGATGGTAAAAAGCCACTTCCCCAAACACTTTTTCCCGCATCTGGATTATTTCCACCCGATGTAAGCACTACAAATCCTGGCAGATTGCTGTTCTCACTTCCTAGACCATAGGTAACCCAGGCACCAATACTAGGTCGGCCTAAACGGGGCGAACCGGTATGCATTAATAATTGTGCTGGACCATGATTGAATTGATCGGTCTGTACTGCTTTTAAAAAACTTATTTCGTCTGCTACCGTTGCTAAATGAGGAAGGTTATCGGATATCCAAGCGCCACTTTGGCCCCTTTGTTTAAACACGGCTTGTGGTCCTAACATTTTTGGTACGCCTCTTATAAATGCGAATTTTTTTCCTTCCAATAAACTTTGCGGACAATCTTGACCATCTAATTTTAATAAGTCAGGTTTAAAATCAAACAATTCTAATTGAGAGGGCGCTCCTGCCATGTGCAAGTAAATAACTGATTTTGCTTTTCCAATAAAATGAGGCGCACGCGCCATTAAAGGATTGGTATTTGTAAAATTGCCAAAGCTGTCTTTGTTTCCTAGCCAATCACAGCCTTGTAACATGGAGCCCAATGCCATTGCACCCATCCCCGAAAAACATTCTTTAAAAAAATATTTTCTGGTGATATGTTCGGTGGTCGCAATGGTCGCCTCCTTAATTATTTTTTTATTTTCTTTACTCATTCCATTAATTTTTTGTCAAAAATTCATCCGTATTTAATAAAGCAGTTGCCACCATCACCAAAGCTGCCCCAGAAGGCCCTGCTTTTTTATCACCTGTGATTTGTTCTATTTTTATGGTGTCTTGACTATATTTTGCAAAAGCATTGTTGTATAATTTTTCAAAAACTTTTTGTTTTTCTGGTGAAATTGTTTTGTTAAAAGCCAGCTCATAGCCCATACTTATCTGTTTGCTTGCATTTTGTGGCACCATGGATTTAATTCTTTGTGCAAAATGTTGAGCTGCTTCAATGTAAACAGAATCGTTTAATAAATTTAATGCTTGCAAAGGTGTATTGGTTCTAATTCTTCTCACCGTACATACTTCTCTACTGGTTCCATCAAAACTTAACATGGTTGGATAAGGAGCAGATCTTTTCAAAAAGGTATACAAAGCCCTTCTGTATTGATTGCCTTCTTTGCTTAAATTCCAGGTAGCTCCATTGTAAGGCGATTTCCAAACACCTTCAGGTTGATAAGGCATGACACTAGGGCCATACATTTTTGCACTTAACAACCCACTCACTGCCAATGCTTGATCTCTAATTTGTTCTGCAGACAATCTTATGCGTGGCCCCCTTGCATAATATTTATTGAATGGATCTTTTAACACCGCCTCTTTATTAAATCTTGAATCTTGCTGATAGGTAGCACTCATCACTACTTCTTTGATTGTTTTTTTCAAACTCCATTGATGCGTATTCATCAACTGATAGGAGAAATAATTTAATAAACTTTCATGGGTAGGTGCAATGCCTTGAGTCCCTAAGTCTTCTAAAGTTTCTGCAATGCCTTGACCAAACAATTGCTCCCAAATTCTATTTACAATGGTTCTAGAGGTAAGTGGATTTTTTTTATCCGTCAACCACATGGCCATTCCAAGTCGATTGCGCGGAGCACCTGCTGGCAATCCACCTAAGGAAGCAGGAACATCTGCTGTCACCTCTTTTCCTTTCACCAACCAATTTCCCCTTTCAAATACATTGGTAGTTCTTGATAGGTTGAATGGATTCTCCATCATGATGGGGGTCTCCGTTGTATTTTTTGAATACAATAATGAATCGAAATTTTTATAAGCGGTTTCAAAACCTGCCAAGTCTTTTCCTGGAAATGGATTGGTAAAATGAAACCAATCAAATTGAATACCACTTTCATCTGGACCTTTTAAAAGGGAGTTGCTGTAGGTTAAATAAAAAGAATGTCTGCCGATGGTTTGCGGGATAGTTATCGTCGCAATTTTCCAAGCACCTTTAGAATTTTCAACTGGAATATTTTTTACGATTTCGCCATTAGCGGAATCGATGCGAATTTGAAAATGACCACCTTGCTTCCAACTAATATATCTATAGTACAACTGTGTAAAGCCGGTTAAATCTATATTTTTTATTCTAGCAGATCCATGGTTTCTAAACTGCAACCATTTGGTATCGGCTAAAGCACCATTTTTTATTTCATCAGCAACCAAAGAATTGATGGCAGGTTGACCCGTTTTTACAAATTGAATGATTTCTTTTTCTCTTGTGGGAGCATTGCTGTGCAACCAATTTCTTAAAGCAACCAATTTGATACTATCGGTATTGTGAAACTCTTTTAACACGGGGTATTCTGCCCAGGTATCTTCATCTCGAGTATTATTGAACAAGGCTAAAAATTTATAATACTCCTCTTGTCTAAAAGGATCATAAGGATGACTGTGGCATTGCACGCAGGCAAAACTAGTTCCCATTATACTTACCCAAGTAGTGTTGACTCTATCTATGACAGCGGCAGTTCTAAATTCTTCATTGTCTGTACCTCCCTCATCATTGGTTAAAGTGTTGCGATGAAAAGCAGTCGCAATGTATTGTGCATCTGTAGGATTGGGTAATAAGTCTCCCGCCAACTGCTCCGTTAAAAAAATATTATAAGGTTTATCGGTATTAAAAGCATCGATTAACCAATCACGATACCTCCAAATATTTCTAGCATCATCTTTTTCAAATCCTTTGGTATCTGCATACCTGGCCATGTCCATCCACATACTGGTCCACTTCTCACCATATTTAGGCAATGCCAATAATTCATCTACCAATGTTTCAAATGCATTTTCTTTTGTGCTTGATAAATATTTTTTTGCAATCGCATCTGGGGCAGGCATTCCAATGATATCTAAACTTACTCTTCTTAATAGCGTTGCTTTGTCTGCCATTTCCGAAGGCGTTAATTTTTCTTGTTTTAATTTTTCATAAATAAAAGCATCTACATTGTTTTTGATCCATTTGGGTTTGCCAAATAATCCAAAAGGTCCTTTCCCAATAGTAGGAATCGGTGTTTCTTTTACAGGCACATAAGCCCAATGGTCTCCCCATTCAGCTCCTTGATTGATCCATTTTATTAATAAGGCAATTTCCTCGTTGCTTAAAGGGGGATGCTTATAAGGCATACGCTCCTCAGGGTCTTTTAAATAAAGACGTTTGATCATTTCACTATTACTGGCATCTCCTGGAATGATGGCCACTTTGCCTGATTTATTTTTGGCAAGTGCATCTGATCTAAATAGCAAGCTAAAACCACTTTGTCTTTTTACACCACCATGGCAGGTGATACATTTTTTATTTAAAAGGGGTTTGATTTCTGCATTAAAATCAACCTTATTATTGCTTACAAAATAACTAGATACAACCGTAACCAAAATAACAGAAGAGACCACTATCCAATAAGCGGTGGGTATTTTAATAAAACGCATTCGTACTCAATATTAATCAACGATTAAGTTATATCATTTTTTAATAATAATCAATTCTTGTTCAATGATTTAAGTCCACCATTTCATTAGTTTACTAAAATTAAATGTTAAGAAAAACATAAAATTCGAATTAATAAGAAAAAAAATAATTGCGCTTACAAACTGATAGTCAATAGTTTAAAAACGAGATGCAAGTGACACTTGGCTTTAGTATTTTAAAGAAATGAGAATATATGAGAATTATATGTAATTTTTATATGTCGATTTGCATATTAAAAAACCAAACCAAACCAATATGAAAAAAATCTATCAACAAATCCTTGATTTCCCCCAGATGGTAAATCAAAAGGTTTTGAATGCGCAGTTAAATGCAGCAGTGGATAATTTCGATTCTCAACATGGGGTTAGATCTTATACCAAAAGTATCTACCAGATTGTCTCCATGGCGGTGTTTATTCTTATGGAAGTAGCCATTATTCATGGCGCTATGACTTATTTTAGCAATCCAGCTACTGGCCTTGCCAAATTAGGCAGTGTGCTTACTACTCTTTTGCTGGTTTATTCTGCCTTTCCCATTGCACACATTATTAGAGCCAGAGGTGAAAGCCTAGGCGCTTCTCATAATGGCATGGTAGGTTTTATTTTTAAAGATTTTGTTACCACCAATATTAGAATAGTAGGGGAAGTGGCAGCAGTAGGGGCTTTTATTGGCGCTTGTTGCTTCACTTTGTCTTTCGTATTTGACAGTAATTTATACAATGCCGCTGCTGAAGTGCCTTTAAGCGCTGTGAGCGGGGTAGCTGGTTTGCCTATGGATGGATTAAACACTTTATTTAATGCTTTAAAATTAGAGTACTTGACTACCGTGTTACATACATTTACTGGTTTTAAAATGGCTGGTACGCAAAACTTTACTGGTGATATGTTATGGAACATCAATGACGTATTACTAGTAGGGGGTGCTTTTGTAAATGTAGTAGCTGGTTTAGTTGTTTTGTATGTAAACCTGGCTATTTATCATTTCTTATACAGCATCGTTGCTAACTTTATTAAATGGATTCAAAGCCCTTCTATTCCAATTTCAATGAAAAGCAAATAGTAGCGGAATAAAAATTTAAAATTTTGCCCTGCTTCGAGACATCGAGGCGGGGCTTTTTTATGGAAGAATTTTTCCATCTTCCATATGAATGATGCGATGGGTTCGTTCAGCAAAGCTGGGGTCGTGTGTCACAATTAATAAAGTTTGGTTAAACTCATCGGATAATTTATTAAAAATATCAAATACCAAGTCGCTATTTTTTTTATCTAAATTCCCAGTGGGTTCGTCCCCCATAATAATATGTGGGTCGTTAATAAGGGCTCTGGCAATGGCTACTCTTTGTTTTTCTCCTCCTGAAATATGGTTTGATTTTTTTAAAGCCAATTGTTCAATACCCAATATTTTTAATTTTTCCATGGCACGATGTTCTACTTCTTCCCTACTGTATTTATTGAGCTTTAAACCAGGCAGCATTACATTTTCTAAAACATTGAATTCGTTTAATAAATAATGAAACTGAAAAACAAATCCAATTTTTTCATTTCTTATCTTAGCCAAAAAAGCTTCATTCTTTTTTGGCATCTCTTCTCCATCAATGAATAAGGTCCCTTCATAATCCGTATCCATCGTAGACAATACATACAATAGTGTTGATTTTCCACAACCCGATTTTCCTGTTAAAGAAACAAATTCTCCTTTATTGATACTAAAGGTCAAGTCCGCTAATACCTGTATGCGGACAGGATCATGAAAGAATTTATTGATATTTTTTGCTTCTAATATTTTGTTCATGTTATTTTCCTCTTATAATCACTACCGGATCAATTTTACTTGCTTTGCGTGCTGGAAACCAACCAGCTAGATAAGTGGTAATTAATGAAAACACAATCCCTATCATATAAAATTTGGGGTTGTAATTGATAGGATAGGTTTTAATCGTAGGCAAAGAAGCGGTATTAAATGGAATTTGATCAATGGTAGCAGATAGGCCAAAACCAAATAAGAGCCCTACTATTCCACCAAAAAATCCGATAGAAATAGCAATATAAATGAAAACTCTTTTTACATCGTTCCCAGAAAAACCGGTGGCTTTTAAAATAGCAATAGAATCCATCTTTTCAAAAATCATCATATTCAGAATATTGTAAATGCCAAAACCTGCCACAATCAATAAAGTAATACCTACTGAATAAGAAATTAAAGTTCTTATAGAACTTCCTGTTTCAAATTGTGAATTTGCGGTTTGAATGTCTTCTGCGTCTGTTTGAAACAATTGTTCATATTCTTTGGCCACTTTGGGCGCTTGCGTAATGTCTTTTAATTTTACTTGAATGCTGGTAATGTAATCTTTAGGCACCGACAATATTTTTTGAACCGTATTAATGGAAGCATAGCTTTGGACATTATCAAAATCTTTAATCCCCGACTGGAAAGTACCTACTACTTTTAATTGAAAACGATCTCCTTTGGACGTGGTAATTTGAACTGCATCGCCAATACCCACCAACAATTTATCAGCCAATCCTTTTCCCAATATAATTCCATTGCTTACATTGTCTAAATCGGCCGAATTCCCGGCGGTTACATATTCGTCAAAGTGGTATAATTTACTTTCTTCAGTTGAATTGATTCCAAAAATACTTCCAGTGATATCTATACTCCCATCATTAAAAAATACTTGCGCAGTCACTTTTGGAGACAAGCCCAATACACGCGTATCTTTTTTTATAGTTTCCATAATCGCTGCACTATTATAAATGGCTTGGCGACTCGCATCAGATTTGATAGAACCAATAAAGTTATGCGCATTTTTATATGCTGCATTACTATTGATAGGCTGATTCTTATTGGGTTTAATGTCATTGTATATTCTGACATGTGCAGTACGATTCAGGATAAGACCATCCAATAAATCGTTTAATCCTGACATGAAACTTAATAAGGTAATAAACATGGTAATGCTGAAAGTAACACCCACTGCCGCTACTAGGGTTTGTTTCCATCTTGCTAATAACAACGATTTAGCAATACTTACTAGCAGCTTATTTCTCATTGAATGGATTTTACTAATGCATCCTTTTCGGTAATTCCAGCAACTATTTCTACTTTTTCATAATCCATCAATCCTATTTTTATTTTTCTTTTTTCTTTATTCGCTAAGTAAACATATTCATTATCAATTAAAAAAGCACGAGGAATGGTAAGTGCTTTATCTTTTACTTCGATGATGATATTGGCCTGAGCACTTAAATTAGGGAATAAATTTTTAGAGGGATTGGTAAATAAGGCATCCACTTTAAATGATTTTGTTTTTTCATTCATTAGGGGATAAATTTTTTCAATCACTGCTTCAAAGGTTTCGTCTTTATAACTATCCATTGAAATGATTGCTTTTTGACCTGTTTTTAATTTAGCTATATCATATTCGTCTACTTGTAATTCAATATAAAATTTATTGGCATCTCCAATGATGGCAACAGGAGTTTGAGTAGTAATCATTTCGCCTTTATCTTTTGACAAACTGTATACCCTGCCTGCTATTTCACTCTTTACTACATAATCATTCATAGAGGTGGAGGAGATGGCGGCACTTTTTTCTGTTTGTTTAGATTGAAAGGCTATCTGTTTTTTTAAATCGTTTAATTTTAATTCACTTGCATTATAAAGCGCTACCGAATTTTTATAGGAAAGCGCTCTTTGTTCTAGATCATTTTTTGTCCCAATTTCATTACTCCATAATTTCTTTTGACGTTCTAACAAAGACAAATCGTTTTCCATTTTTAATTTTGCTACTTCCAATTCTGTTAGTGCTTGATTTAATTTTTCTTGGTTAGCATTTTCCGAACTGTAATTGGCTAATAGTTTTGCATTTTCAAAACTTAATTCCTGGGCTTTATTAGCTAATTTTAAAATGGGCTGACCCTTACTTACGACAGCTCCCTCTTTCACTAAAATTTGTTCTACGATACCATTTACTTTTGAATATACTTCATATTGGGCAACGCTTTTAATGGTTCCAGAGGCATAGACAGAATGGGTGATTTTGTGGATGGTTGGGTAGATAGCTACAGGCTTTTTACCACAGGCGCTAAGTAGGATTAATAGCAGTGTTATATAGAGGTGGTTACTACTGAAATTGAGTTTATATTTCATAGTATAAAGTTATGATTTATTTAGAAGTTCTTAATTGAATAAATTGCTTTTTTAGTATATTTATAAACAACTATATGCGTTTAGATGTTTACAGCTTTCCCCTCTTTTAGGTATTTAATTTTATCCCACTTATTTGTATTGGCCTCTACCTTACAGGCGCATTCTTTTTTTAATGATGTTATCAAGTTAGATACGCCATTGATTAAATCTTATACCGTTACATACACCAAACATCCTATTCAAATAGATGGCAAAATAAACGATCCTGCCTGGAAAAGGGCGGAATGGAGCGACTTGTTTGTAGACATTGAAGGAGATCAGAAGCCCAAACCACTGTATGATACCAAAGTGAAACTATTGTGGGACAGTCAATATTTATACATCGCAGCTTATTTAAAAGAGCCTCATTTATGGGCTACGCTAAAAAATCATGATGACATTATTTATAGAGACCATGATTTTGAAGTTTTTATTGATCCTAATAATGACGAAAATCAGTATTTCGAAATCGAAATCAATACCCTTGGAACGGTGATGGATTTATTTATGTTTAAATCCTATAAAAAAGGAGGTCCCATGGATATGTCTTGGAATACCAGTGGTATGAAAAGTGCTGTTACCTATGTTGGCACGCTTAATGACAACCGAGATATAGACCAGGGCTGGTATGTTGAAATGGCCATTCCTTATGATTGTTTAAAAAAACCAGGCCGCAATTATTTGCCTCAAATCAATACGCCTTGGCGCATTGATTTTTCTAGAGTGGAATGGACCCTAGAGAAAGAAGGTCTAGGATATACCAAAAAATTACAAACCAATGGGAAGCCTATTCCAGAATTCAATTGGGTATGGTCACCAATTGGCTTCATTGACATGCATATTCCCAATCGATGGGGTTATTTATATTTTAAGCAATAGTATTAAATTTATTTCTTCTAATCGAATCCACTTTTATCTAACTTCTTTCAAATTAGCTTCATGAAAAAAAATATTGTTTATCTATTCTTCTGTTTTAGTGCATTCGCACATGCGCAATCAAATGATTGGCTAGTAAGTTCATTTACACAAAAAGCAAAAATTACCTTAGAAGGTCAAAAGATAGTATTGAACAATGGATTGGTAAATAGGGTTTTTATCATCCAACCCAATGTGGCTTGTATTGATTATACTAATTTATCCAATGGGCAACAATTACTTAGAAGCATTGAACCTGAAGCTGAAGTAATTTTTGATCAAAAAATATATAAAGTGGGAGGCTTGTCTGGACAAAAAGAAAAAGCATATTTAAAATTAGAAATCTTACAAAACTTACATAAAAACGACTCCGACTTTGTTTTTTCTAAGTACACCATCGCTGCCATTGAACCTTTTATACGTTGGAAACCTACTACCTGGGTATCCAATGGAAAACAACCCAGTGGTGCTAGTATTGAATTTGAGTATACATCTCCCCTTGCTTCCCTAAAAGACATTGTTATAAAGGTGCATTATGAATTATATGACGGTATTCCGTTAATTACCAAATGGGTATCTATTGACAACCATTCTAATAAATCAATTAAAATAAATAGAGTGGTGAATGAAATTCTTGGCTTGGTAGAAGAAGAAAGTGCAGTAGTGGGTAAGCCAGAAGAAATGAAAAAACAACATGGTATTTATTTTGAAACGAATTATGCTTTTAACAATGCCATGCGTTATGATATCAGTGATCAAACCACTCATTGGAAAACAGACTTAAATTATACTTCGCAAGTAAATTATAATTATGAAACACCTTGTTTACTCGAAATCTATCCAGAAAAGGCTCCTGGTATTGATTTAGCGCCGAATGAAAATTTTAAATCGGTTCGGACCAATGAACTATTAATGGATAGTTATGACCGTCAAAGAAGAGGCTTAATGTTAAAAAAAATGTATCGGACCCTTGCACCATGGACCACACAGAATCCCATTTTTATGCACTTGGTAAGTAAAAATGATCAGGAAGTAATCAATGCCATTGATCAATGTGTTGCCACAGGATATGAAGCGGTCATATTGAGCTTTGGTAGCCATCTTGATATGGAAGACAGTTCGGCTGCCAATATTAAAAGATGGACCAACCTCACCAACTATGCGCATCAGCACAAAATATTATTAGGAGGGTATTCTTTATTTAGCAGTAGACGCATTAGTGACAAAGACGATGTAGTTGACATTAAAACTGGTAAACCAGGTGGTGCATTTTTTGGGAATGCACCTTGTTTTGGAAGCAAATGGGGTTTAGGTTACAGAGATAAAATAAAATATTTTTTCACTCAAACTAAATTTGACATATGGGAAAACGATGGACCCTACCCCGGAGATGTATGTGCATCCATTACCCATCCTGGACATAAAGGATATGATGATTCTCAATGGAGACAAATGGAAATACAGAAAGAATTGTACCATTGGCTAAATGAGCGTGGTGTTTATATCAATGCGCCTGATTGGTATTTTTTAGATGGTACCCATAAAATTGCATTAGGGTATAGAGAAGTAAATTTTTCTTTGTCGAGAGCACAACAAAAATTATTGAATCGTCAAAATATTCATGATGGTACTTTGGAAAAAATACCGTCTATGGCATGGGGCTTTGTTCCACTGACCAAATACCAGGGAGGAACGGAAGACGCAGTATTGGAGCCATTATCAGAACATTTAAAAGACTATGAACAATTGATGATGCAATATTATGGCGCTGGCGTACAAGCTTGTTACAGAGGCCCAAGATTGTATGATACAGAAAAAACCAGAGTGGTAGTAGCGCATACGATTGATTGGTATAAAAAATATAGAACTATTTTAAATGCTGATATCATTCAATTGCGCAGAGCAGATGGACGTGATTGGGATGGCTGGATGCATGTGAATCCCCAATTAAAAGAAAAAGGGTTGATGATGTTTTTTAATCCTACCCAGCTTCCAATGACTAAAAACATTTCTTTACCCTTGTATTATACAGGACTTACAAAAGAAGCAACCATTATTAATTCCATGGGTGCGGCAAAAAAGTACACTTTAAATAGGGATTATACAATCAATTTTACGGTGAACATTCCTGCGGATTCTTATAGCTGGTATGTGATTGAATAATCTAAAAAGGAATTAGTCTAAAAAAAGTTCATCTACAAAAATCCATGCTGGCTTCCCTTTTCCTGGGTGCCATTTTGGTAATTTTTTTACATTTAGTAAAGTAAACCTATAATATTTAAAGGCTTTATTGTCAGGGAAAGAACAGCTGAATGATTTATTGCCCCTAAACTTATTTGTTTTTTCAAGAGAAGGGAAGGAGGCTTGATTTAAATATTTAAAAGCTTTGCCATCATTACTGCCTTCAATTTTAATGGAAATAATAGGAAATATATAGGCGCCCATATCTATAAAAGCATTGAAAGTAGCGTGCTTTAATTGTTTTGCTTGTAAAAAGCTGGTTACAAAAATCATATTGCTGTCTTTGTATGCCAACCATTTTCCACCAGAAAAATTTTGCTCCCCCAACTCATAATCAACAAGTGTTTTAGCCCCTTTGCCAGCATATTTTTTATCCGGGTTGGTAATCAAATAGATAGAGTCTGGATGAATTTCCGATTTATAGAAAGTTTTTTCAACGATATCGCTGCCTAGCCAACCTGGTTTATAGGCCTTCGTCTTTAAAATACCACTTTTTGTAAGCTGAAACTTTTTGGTGTAAATCGGACTATTAATAGAATCTGGTACAGTGCCATCAATGGTGTATCTAACAATAGCGCCCTTCATAAAATGCTTTAGTGTTACATCCAAGTGGTTCACGATAATACTGGAGTCTTGCTCAATAACCGGACTGGTTATTTGTAAAACTTTATCGTCTAAATTATCTCCAATAATAATTTTAGTTTTTTTATTGCTAGCCATTAATGCAGCGTATTCTTTTTCGACAGCTTTGTTATTCCATATATGAACTAAGGTAAAAGGGCTTTTTTCAATAAAGGAGGCTAAGGTGGTTGGATTTAAATCTATGCCACAAATAGAAATGTTTTTTAATTTTAATAAACCCTTTAAAGGCAACAAGTCATTTAAACTAAGTTTGGTATAATTTAAATTTAATTTTCTGAGGTTTGAAAATGAGCTAATAATACCGATGTCTTCTTTGGTAAGCGGCATGCCTTGCATATTCAAACTGGCCACTTTTTCTTTAATGGGCTCCAATTTTTTCAAAGATTCTGTTTTATAAAAAGAACCTTGAAAAAAATCAACAAAAATTTCTTCTGATCCAAAGTAAGAATAGTTGACCGTGCAATAGCTGGTATTGTATACTTTTAAATCTGGGGCATTGTTTTTATTGTTATCCTCCCCCTTTTTTGGTGCCTTATAGGCATTGACCAATAAGGCTAAAGTATCTGTGTTTGTTAATTCATTTAATTTTTTCTTAAAATCACCGCCTGCTTTTACCCATCTATTTAGTAAGTTAAGTTCTTCTAGGGTAAGTTGAAGCTTTCCATCTGGAGGCATGTGTTTTTCATCAGCATTAGGCAAATGAATTCTTTGCAGCAACAAGGCTTCTTGATTGTTTATGCTATTTAATAAATTACCATCCTTTCCCCCTTTGATAATAAATTCGGGTGTATTTAATTGTAATTTGCCTTTTACTTTTTCAGGTCCATGGCAACCCACACATTTTTGTTCTAAAATGGGTGCAATTGCTTTTTCATATACCGTGAGCGTACTATCTACTTTATTTATTTCTTGGACTGGCGCTGAGGTAGGAAATGCTAGTACATCTTCTCCATGAGTGAGTTGTGCTCCTTTATGTGTAAAAAATAATAAAACAATTAAATAAGCTACCCCTATTGCTTTTTTCCAGTTAAATTTTAATGAAGCCATATAAATAAATGCCCAACTGATGCAGGCAATGGCTACGCCACCCCATTTGTGTAAATCAACAATGGTTTTATCATAGGCGTCTTGCTTGGACAAAAAGATACCAAACAAAGCTACCAGAGTAGCCAATACAGCATTGCTAGTGAATAGCAATCTTTCAAGTGGAAGGTCTAATTTTTTATTGGGTATAAAAATCAAATAGACAACAATGGCCACCCCAAGTACAATAGGGAAATGCAATAGCAAGGGATGTAGTTTCCCTAACCATTCTAAACCATGATTTATTTTTGTAGTTTCATTAAAGAAAGCTAAAATAATTAATAAAGGATTTAACAGCCATAACAATCCTTCTCCCCATTGATTTATTTTATGGATGCGCATACTTAACTAATAATTTCATTCACAACTTTTCCAGCTACATCTGTTAATCTGTAACGGCGTCCTTGATGTTTGTAAGTAAAGCGCTCATGATCTATGCCCATTAAATGCATTACGGTAGCTTGGAAATCGTGCACATGCACTGGTAAGGAATTAATATTATATCCAAAATCATCTGTTTCGCCAAATACGCCTGGTTTTACACCTCCTCCAGCCATCCAAATAGTGAAACATTTAGGATGATGGTCTCTACCGTAATTGTCTTTGGTAAGTGCACCTTGACAATAATTGGTTCTTCCAAACTCGCCACCCCATATAATTAAAGTTTCATCCAACAAGCCTCTTTGTTTTAAATCTTTTATCAATGCTGCAGAAGATTGATCTACATCCTTACATTGTCCTTCTAACTCTTTAGGTAAATTACCATGGGTATCCCAGCCTTGATGGTACAATTGAACAAAGCGTACTCCATTCTCAGAAAGCTTTCTTGCCAATAAACAATTGGCTGCATACGTACCAGGGATCAAACATTCAGGTCCATACATTTTTACTATGGATTCAGGCTCGTTTTGCAAAGAAGTGATTTCAGGTACGGCCATTTGCATGCGGTAAGCCAATTCGTATTGTTGTATTTTAGTTACAATTTCAGGATCTCCTATTTTACTATAGGACTCTTGATTCAATGCTGCAATTTCATCCAGCATCACACGCTTATCGCCACGTTTAATAAATTCAGGGTCGGTTAAATATTTTACAGGCTCTTCACCGCTGCTAAATTGAACGCCTTGGTGAATAGAATCTAAAAATCCATTGTTCCATAATTTTGAATACACCCCCTGTCCATTTCCTTTCCCTTTGCTTAATAAAACACAAAAAGCAGGTAAATTTTTATTTTCACTTCCTAAGCCATAACTAATCCAGGAACCCATACTTGGACGGTTACCTACTTGAGACCCTGTTTGAAAAAATGTAAGTGCAGGATCATGATTAATAGCCTCGGTATACATGGTTTTTACGATACAAAGATCATCGGCCATGCTGGCAATATGTGGGAGCGTTTCACTAAACCAAGCACCATTGCTACCATGTTGTGAAAAATTAAATTTAGTGCCAGCCAATGGAAATTTGGCTTGATTGGCCGTCATACCAGTTAATCTTTGTCCCATTCGAATACTTGCAGGTAAATCAGTTCCTTGCATTTTTTGTAACAATGGTTTGTAATCAAAAAGATCTAATTGAGAGGGAGCTCCATTTTGAAATAAATAAATGACACGTTTTGCTTTAGGTGCAAAATGGGGCAATACATTGGTAAATAATTCCTCTTCGTTGCTTGCATTAAAAATACCAGGCACCATTAAAGAGCCCAATGCCAGTCCACCAATACCTAAACTTAATTTAGATAAAAATTTACGACGATTTTGATTTAAGCCATGTTCTAAAAATTCATTCATATCAATAATTTATGATTTTGTAATGGTTTCCTCCAAATTATATAGAATAAGTATTGTTTTCATTAAAGCAGCAGCTTCTGCTTCGTTGTATTTTTTAGTTGGATGCATAAATTCACCCACTTCTAATGTATTTTTTAAAATCTTATTATTTGAATTAAAGAAAGCGACTTGATTTTCACAAAAAGAAATTAATTTTTTCTTTTCAAAGCTGGACGGTTTTCTTATGATGATGGTTTCAAATGCCTGTTCAATTTTATCTTCCAAATTTTTATTGGTACCAGAAATATTTTCTGCAAGTACACGTGCTGCTTCTAATACTGCAGGGTCATTTAACATGGTCAATGCCTGCAATGGTGTATTGGTGCTCGCTCTTTTGGCTTCGCATTGGTCTCTGTTGCTTGCATCAAAGATCATCATGCTTGGAGGAGGTGCAGTTAGTTTAATAAAAGTATACAACCCCCTTCTGTATATGGCAGGGCCATGGTCTTGTTTGTAGGTAGCTAAAACTCCTCGGCCAGAAGTAGTACTTTCCCATACACCCTTAGGCTGATATGGCTTAACACTTGGTCCGCCAATGGCAGGATTTAACAACCCACTGGTGCTTAAAATCCAATCTCTTACAATTTCTGCTTTAAATCGAAGGCGAGGTGATCTGGAATAATAAATATTTTCAGGATCCAGCTCCAATTGTTTTTTACTTACTATACTGGATTGTTGATAGGTATTACTGGTTAGAATTTTTTTAATTAGATATTTAATATCCCAGTTGTGTTCCATAAAATCTACCGCCAACCAATCTAACAATTCAGGATGGGACGGCAACTCACCTTGCAATCCATAATCACTAGATGTTTTAACAATGCCTTTTCCAAATAATTCTTGCCAAATAAAATTTACAAATACTCTTGCTGTAAGCGGGTTCTTTTTTTCTACCGTCCATTTTGCCAAACCCAATCGATTGCGTTCATATTTTAAAGTATCATAAGGTAGGATAGATTCCAAGCCAGTAGGTTTTACCTCAACATCCGTAGGAGCATCGTATCTGCCTCTGCTTAAAATATAAGTGGGTCTTGCCTTTACAGTATCTCCAATTTTCCAATCACCCATCACGGAAACTTCTAATTTGTTCGTGTCTGGATGATTGATAAAAGTCATCAATTTATTTTTTTCTTCTGCGTCTATATATAGTTTAGGAGTTTTAGCGGGTGTTGAAACACCAACATCACCTTCGTATCCCTTTTCTTTACTCATGTTAAAAAAGGCATACAATTGATAATAATCTTTATTGGAGAAGGGGTCGTATTTATGATCATGACATTGCGCACATTCTATGGTTACCCCTAAAATGGCTTTCCCATAAGTTCTTGTTTTATCGATATTATAAGAAACTCTGTATTCCTCATCTATAACTCCGCCCTCTTCTGTGTATTTATGATTTCTAAAAAAAGCAGTAGCTAATATAGTAGACTTGGTAGCATTGGGCATTAAGTCGCCGGCAATTTGTTGTGTTAAAAATTGATCATACGATAAGTTCTTGTTGAAAGCATTGATTACCCAATCTCTCCAAGGCCATTGAGATCTTATATTGTCATCCTGAAATCCATAAGAATCAGAATAACGTGCAAGATCCATCCAAAGCAATGCCATCTTTTCGCCATACGCCGGCTTCTTTAACAATTGATCAATTAATTCTGAATACCAATTTTCACTAGAGGAGCTGTTCCAGCGATTTATTTCTTCAAAGGTGGGCGCGATTCCAGTGATATCAGCAAAAGCTCTTTTAATAAGGGTTTCACGGGTAGCAGGCGCATTGGGACTGAAACCCTTTTGTTCCATTTTTTGTAAAATAAAAGGGTCAATTTCATTTTTAACCCATTTGCTGTGGTCTACTTCCGGCAACTTTGCCTTTACTGGTGCTACAAAAGCCCAATGCTTTTCATACTTGGCACCCTGCTCAATCCATTTTTTGAATAATTTAATCTCTTCTGTGCTCAACCTTGCTAAGTGGCTTTCAGGCAAGGGCATCATGATCGCAGGATCGTTAGAAGAAATGCGTTTTATGAGTTCGCTTTTATCGGGCTGTCCAGGGACAATTGCATAATGCCCTTTATTTTTTTCTAATTCTCCAAAAGCGCTAGCGGGAAGATCCAATCTTAATCCAGCCCTTACTTTAGATACATCTGGCCCATGACAAGAAAAACATTTATCAGATAATAAAGGACGTATGTCTCTGTTATAAGAAACAGCTACACTTGAAAACTCTTTTTGTGCATTGGTAAATTTTATCCAACCATATACTAATCCAACAACAATAAGTAGAAGTCCTAATAAGGTATATCTTTTCATAGCTAATTTGAGTAAAAAAGTAGGGTGAAATTGGTTGTTTTTAAACCTTAGTAAATTTATAAGGGTATACTTTCCCAGAAGCCCATTGTGCTACATAAATACTTCCTTCATCGTCTACACAAACATCGTGTGGGTGAACAAATATTTTTTCTTTTTGAGACATTGGTTGTAACACATCGTTTTCATACACCGGCGCAGATCCACCTAAATTAGAAACTACTTTATTGTCTTTGTCTAAAATGGTTACAAATCCAGAATTGATGGTATCTAAATTAGGCGAACGCAATACAGCAGCATACAAGTAATCGCCTTTAATAACGGGTCTACATACACATGCACCTGGTAAATGAATTACTTCTAATAATTTTCCATCCATAGAGAAACGCTTGAATGCATTTCTAGTACGGTCGGTGATAATTAAGGTAGGCTTGGCTTTTCTGTAGTCTACACATATTCCATGTGCATTGTCTAAATGCTCCTCTCCTGTTCCTCTTCCTCCAAATGAATTTTTTAATTTTCCATATTCATCATAATGTAAAATATGTTGAGCGCCATAACCATCTGCAATGTAAAAGTCTCCATTCGCTAACACAGCAGTTTCTGTTGGAACAAAAGCTTCCTTTTTTTGATACGCTGGTAAATCGGCAGGGGGATCGATGGTTAATAAAATTTTACCATCAATGGTTGTTTTATATACTTGATGTCTGTTGGTATCGGTAATGAATAATAAATCTTCTTTCCCATTGTGTTGCACAGTGAGCCCGTGTGCTCCTGGGAATACGGTACCCCAAGTATCAATCAGCTTACCACTTTTATTATAAATGATGATGTTATTTTTAGTTTCATTGGTCAATAAAAGAATACGACCTTTCCCATCTTGAATCATTTCATGACAATCGTTCACAGGAGTTTGGTCGGCATTCAAAGTGCCCCAATTGGTATTCAATTGGTAGGTCATTCCATTTTGACCATACACTTGACCTTGCACTGGACGCATTAAATTTTTAGTAATTAGTAACCCCGCTGTGGAAACCACGGTGTTTTTTATAAAAGTGCTTCTTTTCATATTTAATTTTTTTATAGCGTGTTTACTAAGATAAGATTTTTAACAAAAGAACGGCGAGCCTCCCTAAAGAAACTCGCCGTTTGTGTAAAAAATACATGTTAGTTTATTAAAAATCAATCATCTGAGTCTACCTTAGGATTTACTTTAATAAATGCAGCTCTTTTTGGAGCGGGCACTATTGCATTTTCTCCTCTTAAACCTTTCCACAATACTTCTGTAAACTCTAGGTCATCAATACTGTCTTCCTTTTTGAAATTAAATAACTCACTTTTTCTTTGCATGGCAGTTAATGCAGTATTTTTTTCATTGATATCGTATTGCAATGGCTTTGCTAAAAAGCCAGTAGCAATGGGTGTTTTATTAAAGCATCTCCAAAGCGGTGTAGCAGCTGCATCATACTGACTCATAGGAGGCATGCCTAAAATTAATTCAATGGTTTTTAAAATAGAACTGGTGGAATACATGGTATGATCAATGAAATTGCGTTTTACCAATCCACCTGCTACAAAAGCTGGACTTCGGTGTGCATCTACATGATCGGGTCCATTTTGGGCATCGTCTTCTAAAACAAATACAACACTCTCATTCCAAATGGAACTTTTACTTAAATATTCAATGAACATTCCTACGGCCAAATCATTGTCAGCCACATGCGCGTAGGGAGACGGACTGCCTAGTTTCATTCCTTCGGTATGGTCGTTGATAATTCTTAATGTATTTAATTGTGGCACTGCATTGATCGCCAACAAGGAATCAAAATCACGTTTCCATTGTCCCACCCTTGTGGTGTCTCTTACTTTTTGATCCCAACTGGTATAATAAGTACAAAAATGATTTTTTAAAACAGGAATATTGGCTTTAAAATTATCTGCAAATTCACCATAAGTTCTATAAGATACGCCAGCACGTTTTGCAAAATCCCAAATGAAACCATTTTTGTTGTTGGCAATGGCACGGGTTCCTTCGGCATCATACCCTCCACCACGTCCTCCATAACTTGTCACCCAATTTTTTTCTAAGTAATCATTGGCATAACCACCCATTGACCAATTGTGCCCATCGGCGCTTACTTCTCCATCCACATAAAAATTATCTAACAAAACAAATTCTTTGGCTAGGGCATGTAAGTTGGGTGTAATTCTTTCACCAAACAGACACAAGCTGGTATCTCCATTGCCTTCTTTGACGTCTCCTAAAACTTGATCATAGGTTCTGTTTTCTTTTATAATATAAAATACATGTTTGATGGGAGAAGTTTCGCCCACTTTTTGTGGAATGACCGAACCCTTTTCTGCATTGGACAACAATTCATTTTTCTTAGAATATGGCGTATTTTGATAAACGGCTTGAGCATACAAACCCAATTGTTTGCTGCTTGGCACATTGATAATACTTAAAGTACCTTTCATAAGACCTCCTATATATTGCACATCTTCCATATTTTTTAGTAGGCCCTTTTGAAAATTAATCTGTGCATTTTTTTTATAAGGATCAGGTCCCATTGGATTGGGAAAAGAAGAAAAGCCTTTGCCGTTGGCTACATAAATTTTAGTTCCAATCACTTTCACACAAGTAGGATACCAGCCAACAGGAATAAAACCTTTTGATGTAGAAGACCCTTGTTTGCTAACATCAAAAACAGCCAAACAATTGTTATCGGCATTGGCAATGTATAAAGTTTTTTGATCCTCGCTTAAAGCAATACCATTGGTTGCAGAGCCTGTTGGAGCATCAGGATACAAAGCGCTGTTAAGGGTTTCAATGACTTTTTTATTTTTTATGTCAATCACTGAAACACTGTTGTCCTCGCCATTGGCAACGTACATAATTTTCCCATTTTTAGAAATGCAAAAATCATTGGGATGTGTTCCGGTTTTAATTTGACCAGTAATAGTTTGTTGCGTTGTATTGTAGATAAGTAATTTTTCATCTCCCCAAATAGTAATATACAATGCTGATTTATCATTCGATAAAGCACAAGTATATGCTTCGGCTGGCAACGCTGTTTTTTTAATAATATTTTTATTTGTCAAGTTTATTTCATACAAACAACTGTCGTCTTTGGTAACCACGTATAAAATATTTTTTTGATCATTGATGCAAATTCCAGTAGGAGAAATTTTAGTAGGCCACTTATTCCCCAATTTAATAGAATCGGCTAAAATTAATTTTTCATTTTTTATTTCATATTTCAAAATCCAATTGTCATTTCCGCCAGCGACGTATAAATTTTTCTCATCTTTAGAAAATACAATGCCCAACCAAGATTTACCAATGCTAATATTATCAACAATTTTATTGGAGGCTATATTTATTAATTGAATACTTTGCTTGCCTTGTCCATTATTGGTAACCGCCATGTATTTTTTTGAAGAAGAGACGGCCATGTTTAAAGGGAAATCGCCTAATGGCAAACTTTTTCCGGCAGGACTTAAGGACCATCCATTGGGAAGTTGTATTCTATTTAATTTTTCCAAGGAAGCATTCTGAGCTTGACCAATTTTACTAAAACAAATCAAGGTTAGTAAGAAAAAATATTTTTTCATAATTTAAAAATTAGAGGGTAGTTATTTGTTAATGAGGAGGAGGAGGTTAGAATTTATTTTTGAAACAACAAGTTATTGATTCTTCTTTAATTCAAAAAAATTCCTAGTTCCTTTTATGAATGATAACAAATAGGTAACTTTTATTTACTGGCTATACCACCTAAAATTGCGAATTGAATTTTTTTTGTTGCATCAATTTTTAACCAAATAAAGCCACCTATAAAAACAATAATACCTATGTAAAGCACTGGTAAATAATAACCATAGGTCGAAGCCAAGTAGCCAAAAAATACGGTACTTAAATAAGCCCCCGTTAAGCCAGCACTGTTCATAGACCCCGAAATGGTCCCACTTTTATCTCCCCCAATATCCATGGCCACGGCCCAAGCCACGGGTGCAGTTACATCCATAAATGCCATTCCAACTCCTAATGCTATTATGGCAGCTAGGTTGTCTGCTATCAATGCTGCACCAATGATACATAGGCCAGCAACAAACAATCCTACCATGGGTACGATTCTTCTTCCCCATTTCTTTCCCCAACGCAAACAAGCTTTATCGCTAAGCCATCCCCCAGTAAAACAACCCATCGCTGCCAATACATAAGGTATCGAAGAAGCCCAAATGAGCTGGTCTTTGGCGATATGCCTTCCCTTTTCTAAATAAGTATGAAACCAGCTTTGAAAAAAATAAGCGCCCACTGCATAACAAACATACATCAACAATAAAAACCACAAATTGGTCGATTTAAATCCACTCCAAACAGAGATTTTAATAGCCTCTTCTTTTTTTACGGGCAAATCTCGGGTAGCCAATATATGTTCTAATTCTTCTTTTGATATAGACTTGCATGTTGCGGGTTCTTCTTGATGCCAAAACACCCAGAATAAAGTCCATAGGATGCCTACGGCCCCTAAAATATAAAAAGAAGTTTGCCAATTGTACTTTTGTTGAATGGGGAGTACTAAAAAAGGAGTGAGCGCAGCCCCCAAACGAGAAGCCCCCCAAATAGTTGCTTGGGCACGGCCTCTTTCCAAAACCGGAAACCATTTAGACAAAACAATAGACGTATTTGGATATGCACCTGCTTCGCCCATACCAAATAAAAATCGAACACAGAGCAACATCATAAAACTCGATGAGAAGCCGGTCATGATGGTAAAAAAAGACCACCAAAGCACCACGCGAATTAAAATCCTTTTACCTCCAAATTTGTCGCCCAACCAACCCGTTGGAATTTCAAATGCAGCATAGGCAATGGTAAACATACCTAATATCCAACCCCATTCAATGGTAGAAATATGTAATTCTTCCATAATACTGCTGCTGGCAGAAGAAAGGGCGATGCGATCCAAGAAGGTGATCATGGAAAGTAGCGATAAAACGGTAAGTACCTGGTATCTTTTTTTCATGCAATTAGAGCGATCTGCACACAATATAGTTCATCCATTATTATTTTTCCTAAACAAGATAAGGGGGCTAATTTTTGCTTATGATTTATAAATTTTTTAAATTAGTATTTCAAACCTAAAAATTTTTTATGTATTTAAACCCCAACCCCGCTGATTTTATTTTTATTAGCAAACATGATCATTGTGAAGTAAGACAGAACAAAGACAATCAACATAAATCTTTATTTGCCAATACAGCATTTAAAGTGGGTGATCAGATTGCTACTTTTGATGCTTCTAAAATCGTAGATACACCCAATTATTTAACTGTACAGATTAGCGAGACCAAACACATTCATTTATTTCCAGCATATTTACAATACATCAATCATTCTTGTGAGCCCAATGTTTTATTTAATACCACTACCATGCAATTAGAATGTGTGAGTGATATTAAAGTGGGCGATGAACTTTGCTTTTTTTATCCAGCCACCGAATGGCGAATGGCACAACAATTTGTTTGTAATTGCGGCAGGCCTAGTTGTGTGGGCTTAATACAAGGGGCAGCCGATACAGACTCAGCAATTTTGAAAAAATACAAGCTTACCGATTTTATTAAATCCATGGCAGCTCAATACAAATCTTTACTGTTACTATTTTAAATAAAAAACCTCCAAAATGAATTGCATCTTGGAGGTTTTTATTAAAGAATTTATTTCTAATAATAATTATTAAAAATATTTAGTAACACCAGGTATTGCTACAGGATAGAACCCATCTGCATTTGGCATTATTGGAGGTTCGGCGTTCCAATCATATACTTTTGGATGAATGTCTATGCCAGAATTAATGGCTTTGTCCCATTCAATCACTTGACCACTATAAGTAGCCATACGTCCTAAAATAGAAGTCATGGTACTACTTGCTCCATTTTCAGCATCTGCAAATTTGTATTCTCCTTTTGCAATGGCTGCAAACAATTCATCATGTTCTGTTTGATAAGGATTGTTTTCTAATTTGGTATCATACTGATAAATGAGTTTGCCACTGTGGTCTTTGATATTGGCTGCACCACAATAAATTTTTCCTTTGGTGCCCACTAGTAATTCATCCACTTTACTCATGGTGCCAGGAATATGTCTACACTGGCTATTTAAAATAGAACCATCTGCGTATTGAAATTCTACAAAATGATGGTCAAAAATTTCTCCATGCTCTTTGCCTTTTCTAACTTGACGACCTCCTAAACCTTGCGCTTTTACTGGGTGTCCTCCTTTGAACCAATTGATCACATCTATATTATGAATGTGTTGTTCATTGATATGATCCCCACACAACCAATTAAAATAATACCAATTTCGCATTTGGTATTCCATTTCTGTTTGATTGTATTTTCTTGGTCTTACCCATACACCATCGTTGTTCCACCATGCTTGTGCAGAAGTAATGTCGCCTATTAAATCCTTTCTCTTGTACAATTCACGATAAGAATTTTGGTAGTGTCTTTGTAAGCCTACTACTACATTTAATTTTTTTTGTTTGGCAATAGCCGCAGTGGCTAAAACACTTTGGATACCTGCAGGGTCAGTAGCTACTGGTTTTTCCATAAATACATGCTTGCCTTGTTTAATGGCTTCTGCAAAATGGATAGGTCTAAAGCCCGGAGGGGTAGCAAGTATCACTACATCGGCAAGTGCAATGGCTTTTTGATAGCCATCAAATCCAGTAAATCTTCTTTCTTCTGGAACGTCTAATCTTTTGGCTAGTTCTCCTATGCTATTGTTGATTTCATCTGTCAATGCTTTGTGGCAATTGTTTAAATTGTCTTTAAAAGCATCTGCCATCGCAACAATTTTTACATTTTGTTTGCTTGATAAAGCTTGTGTGGCGGCACCCGTACCTCTTCCTCCGCAACCCACTACTGCAATTTTTATTACGTCATCTGATCCTGAAAAGAAATTGGCTCTTGATATCAAGGGTGCAGCAATCAGGCCGCTGGTCAGCAGGCTGGTCCCCTTCACAAATTCTCTTCTTGAATTTTTTCCGTAGAATGGTTTGTTCATAATCTTAGTTTTTAATTTATAATTTTAAATAGGACTTAAAAAATTGATTGATCTCTTCTTCTGAAGGTGGTATACTTGGGCGCACCAATCGGATACCTACATGTGCTGCGTCGGTAAGCCACCATTTGCTTCTTGGAATTTGTGGGTCGCGTCTATTCCATATAGGATCTGAATGAAATCTTTTGGCCGACCTTACATCAGTTGCTACATCTATAAAACTTCCTCCTTTTAATGTTTTAGGATATTTGGCATCATTGGGTGGAATAGAAAGTTGTTGGTTGTTTATTTTTTCAAATGCTTTGGGATCATAATGATCCAAGGTCCATTCTGTTAGATTACCCAGCATATCATATAAGCCCCAAGGGTTGGGTAATTTTTCTCCTACTTTATGAAACACGTCCTCACTATTTTTTTGATACCATGCATATTTATCCAATTCTTTTTCATCGTTTCCAAAAAAATAAGCGGTGTTGGTTCCTGCCTTGCATGCATACTCCCATTCTGCTTCGGTAGGCAAACGATAAAATTCTTTTGTTTTTTGATACAACCATTTGCAATACATGATGGCTGCATATTGTGACATGCTATTAGCAGGATAGCCTCCTTCTTTTCCCATGCCCCAAGTTAAATCTATGTATTGCGCACTAGGCCTTGTTATGGCATCTATATTGATATTGATACTGGTGGTTTCATCTTTTAAAAAAACATCTAATTCATCCCGCGTTACTTCATAAGCGCTCATCCAAAAAGGGTCTATTTTAATTTCTTTCCTAGGACCCTCGTCTATGCCTCGTCCTTTTTCATTTTCATTACTACCAATGGTAAAAGTACCTGCAGGAATAGGTACCATTTTGAAAGACAAATCACTGCCAATAATTTTTTGATTATAAGCAGTATACGTTACATAGCTTTGTGTATTGGCTTGCTTATTTTGTTGCGCAATAATAATGTTGGAATAGAAAGAGGAAGAAAAAATCAAAATCAATACAAGATACTTTTTCACAATCGCTTTTTAGTCTATTAAGATAAAACTTATTTTAATCTTTTTGACTTTTTTAATGCTGATTTGTGCTGATGGGTGCCCAGTATTTTTTAAATCCAGACGTACTGTAAAATTTTATTTTACCATTTTGAAGGGTAGAAATTAGTAATTGAGCATGATTTTCTTGGGCTACTTTTTTTGCCAGGTTGATGGGTAAAATACTACAGGCCGTTGCCAACCAATCTGCAGTAGCACCCAATGGAGCTATCACGGTTACATTCCTGAGCGAAGTGACGCCATAACCTGTTTTTGGATCTATAATATGCGAGTATTTGAGTCCATTTTTTTCAATGTATTGATAGACATCTCCAGAAGTGGCCACTGAAATATTGGCCAATTGGAGCTTTTTGGATAATAAATCATCGGTTGTTTCAGGAATATTTACGCCCACGGACCAGCCCTTTGTATCTAATGGAGCGCTACTCATGGTAATATCTCCCCCGGCATCCGCCAATGCTTCATCGATGCCCCTCTTTTTTAAATAGTCAATTACCCATTGAGCTATATAGCCTTTCCCAATGCCTCCAAAATCCAATTTCATTCCTTTTTGAGGCAGAAAAATAGTGGATTTTAGGTGGTCAATGGTAAGCCGATGAAAGCCTACTAATTTTTGAGCAGCCGCTATGGCGCTATCTGTTGGAAATTCCTTCTTTTTTCTGGCCTTTCGCCAAAGTAAACTTAAAGGCCCAATCGTAATATCATAACTACCATGACTTTTAATATATGCTTGTTGAGACAAGCGCACCAGATTCAACATAGCTGGCGTCATGGCAACAGGGCTAATACCCGCATTCGCATTAATTTTGCTTACTTCACTGGTGCTATCGTAGTCGCTAAAAATTTGACTCAATGAATCAATCAATTTAAAACAATTCTGCGCAATGCCATTGGCTTTGGTAGCATCGTTGGTCACAAAAATTAAATTAAAAGGGGAGCCCATTTTAGTCTCCGTAAACATGTATTTCTTATTTTGAGCGCTGAGGGAAGGCAAAAAAAATACAAAAAAAGTAATTATATAAAGGAATGGTTTCAAACTTGTTCTTATTGATACTAATGCCTAAATTTAAGTTATAAAAAATACAACACCATGGAACGTAGAAATTTTTTAAAACAAAATGTTTTAGTAGGCGGATCTCTTTTAGCAGGGAGTAGTTTGTTGGCCAAAAATGTACAAACAAATAATATAATAGACACCACTCCATATAAATTAAATTATGGGATACACGATGGTATGTTTTCCAATACGGCAGGCCCAGATTTTATTGATCAAATAAAATATGCGCACAGCATTGGCTTTAGTGCCATAGAAGACAATGGCATGATGGGCAGAACACCAGAGATGCAGCAAAAAATTGGCGACACTTTAGCTTCTTTGGGTATGCATATGGGGGTGTTTGTGCTTAATTTTTCTAATAACGATAGAATTAATTTGACCACAGGGTCACAGGAATGGAAAGATAAGTTTGTTGCTTCCTGTAAAGAAGCAGTGGAAGTGGCTAAAAGAACCAATGCCAAATGGATTACGGTAGTGCCAGGAAATTTTGAAAGAAAATTACCTATGGATATTCAAACTGGTAATGTCATTGAAGGATTGAGACCAGGAGCAGAAATTTTAGCAAAACATGATTTGGTTATGGTGTTAGAACCTTTAAGTGACACTCCAGATTTATTTTTACGTCATTCGGATCAAACCTATGCCATTTGTAAAGCCATTAATAGTCCTGCTTGTAAAATTTTATTTGACATGTACCACATGCAAAGAAACGAAGGGAATATGATTAATAACATGGATAAATGTTGGAATGAAATTGGCTATTTTCAAATTGGAGACAATCCCGGCCGCAACGAACCAGGAACAGGAGAAGTAAATTACCACAATATCTTCAAACACATACATGGCAAGGGTTATAAAGGAGTACTAGGCATGGAGCATGGAAAAATAATTGCTGGTAAAGAAGGAGAATTGGCTTTGATCAAGGCTTACAGAGATGCAGATAATTTTTAAAAAACGTAGCGAATAATTAAAAGTCACAACGAATAAATAAAATAGGGATTAGGGGTAAAGCATAGGTATTACTTAGTATTTTTAAATTATTATCATAATTAATATTGATTATATTTTTATGATTTGTAATATTTTGGATGTCTGCACCCATACTCCAAGTACTTTTAGGTAAATTAATTTTGTAACTAATTGAAAAGTCAATTCTCCAATAATCAGGATATTGAGCTTCGTAAATTTTAGTTCCATCTGACACGGTAGTATTTCTTCGAATAGACTCTGACAATAAAATGGGCGTATATCTATTTCCACCACGCATCATGTAACGTACATTCGTTGCTATTGATTTGTACTTAGCTAATCTAAATTCTTTTCCAATCAAGGCGTTTCCAGCATAATTATTATTGTAAATGGAATTTCTTATGATATGATTTCTGTTTTCATATTTACTATCAAATAACGAGGCTGTGAACAGGTAGTAAAAATTTTTCGAAAAAAATCGTTCTAAAGTAAACTCAATGCCCTTATTGAATCCTTTTCCTTGATTGGTCAAAATAAAATTAGGAATACCTCCGGCAGAGTTGATCAAACTAAAATATCCATTTAAACTAGTATCAATGGGAATGCCAGTTAAGCTTTGCCAATAGGCTTCAATTTTTAATCTAGTTTGTTCATTAATCTTTTGTTCAAAACCAGTAACAAAGTGAAACGCTGTAGAAGGCGATAAATTTTTATTGGGTTGAACGTAACCACCCTTTGCCAATAAAATTTTATACATATAAATAGAGATAGGCTCTAATCTGCTATGCCATCCAATGCCCGCAGTAAACTTCCCGCCTTTTTTATTATTTATTTCTAAAGACCATCGAGGTTCGATGCCATTGTCATTGTTTAAAAGAAAATGATATTGATGAATGCCAATGATAGATTTCACATTTGAATTTACTTTATATAATGCTTGTGTATAGGTTTGAATAAAATTGGTATTGCCATCTTCGTTTAAATAATTTAGGAGTACATTTTTACTATTTGTTCTATCATCATTGAGTGTATAATTTAGTTGACTTAAAACCACTCCTGTTTGCCAGCTCAAATGAGATGAAAATTTATGTGTATAGGCGCTACTCCATCTTAAAGTAGGGTAATTGTAAGTCAATTTTTTATTGGTAAGCCAGGTATTGTTTGATTGTAAAATTTGATCAAAGGTTTCTTGAGATTGAAAACTGGCTACTAATATCGTTTTCCAGTATCCTTTTTTAAAGGAAATTTTATGACTCAATCCTACAATAGCAAGGGCCCCTTTATTGATATTTTTTTCACTGTTTTTAGTTTCAAAGGTTTCGTCGCTGCCTCCTAGGCCCCAAATAGTAAAATTGCCAGATTTTTTTGTTGGTATCTCCGCTGTGAAATTAATATCCTGAAATTTTGGGTTGTAGTTGGAGGTTTCTAATTGAATTAAATTGGCATCTAACAATACTTTTAATGTTGAATACCTTCCACCTACCCGGAAAGAAGCACCATCTTTATTCAAAGGACCTTCGATCCCTATGTCTATTCCTACTAAACTAATTTGAGTATTGTATTCCCATTTTTGGTTGTTACCTCTTCTAAAATTTAAATCAAAAACCCCGGATGAACCATTCCCATATTCGGCCGGGAAGGCCCCTGTCATAAAATCAGAACTGGCAATATTGTTGGCATTGATCATTGAAACAATACCACTGGTTGAACCTTGACCATCTGAAAAATGGTTTGGATTGGGAATTTCAATTCCTTCCAATCTCCACAATAAACCTCTTGGTGAATTTCCTCTAATAATAATTTCATTGTTTTGATCCGATCCAGAGGTAGTAACACCTGCAAAAGCCAATGCCATTCTTGCAGGATCTTGAAATCCCCCTGCATATCGAATTGCTTCTTCCGGTCCAAACTGACGCGTGCTTACTAAGGAATAAGGGTTTAAGGCTCTAAAATAATTTTTACCACCATGAACGATAACTTCTTTTAATTCATGTACTTCTTCTTCTAAATTTAAATCAAGTATAAGCGCTTTACCACTAAATAATTCCACCGTAGTTAATTCTAAAGGTTGGTAACCGTTTTTGGTGAAGCTTATACTGTATCTACCTATTGGTAACTTATCAAAACGAAACCTACCATTGCTATCACTAAGTTGTTTGTATTGAGAATTTTTTATTTCTACCACAACATCGGATAGCGGTTGTTGGGTTTGTCTTTCTTTTATGCTTCCTCTTAATTGTTGGGTAATATTTTGAGCAGAAACGAAAACCATATTTAATAGAAAAACAACCAGTCCTAAAATTCTAATTTGTTTCATAGAATTCATATGGTTTTTAAACCATACTTTTTCATTTGTTGATTCATGACCTTAAACCAAATAGGAGGTACTAAGGATAAAAGAATCATGCCAGGATAACCAGTGGGCATTTGAGGCGCGTTGTCATAACTTCTAAGTACTTGGTATTTTCTTGAAGCCAAGTAATGATGATCGCTATGTCTGCTTAACTCAAATAACATGAGCCTTCCAATGATATGATTGCTGTTCCAGCTATGATGCGGTTGCACTCTTTCATATTGATGATCGCCTGTAGCTTCTCTTGTTAAGCCATAGTGTTCAATATAGTTCACCGTTTCTAATAAAAGTCCACCCATCAAAGCAGCGATAAGAAAAAATAAAGTAATGATACCGCCAAATAGCCAATAGATGCCAAAGACGAAGGCCAATTGAATCAATTGAAATTGTAACATTTCATTTTGTATGGAGTACCAAGCTTTTCCTTTTTTATGTAATTCTTCATTTGCGATTTTCCAAGCACTTAAATAAGTACCTATTAAAGTTTGTGGCCAAAAAGCATACACAGATTGATTGTATTTGGCTGTACTTGGATCAGCGCTGGTAGCAACATGTTTATGATGCCCCTTGTTGTGTTCAATAAAAAAATGCATGTACATGCTTGTTAGTAAAAGTAATTTTGCCAATCCTTGTTCAAATTTATTGACTCTATGGCCTAATTCATGGGCCACATTAATACCAAAAGCGCCACAAAGCAATCCCATACTCACTATTTTACCCGCAAGGTCCCAATGGCTTATGCCATCTACTTGTACAGCATGTAAAAAAACCCATAATGAATAATATTGTAATGGTAAAGTTGCATACAATACAAAGTCGTAAGCTTTATTTTTTTTTGCTAAGGCTTCTTCTACTTCATCTAAATTCTTTGCATCGGCTTTAATAAATAATTCAGCAAAAGGAACCATAAAAAAAGTATACAGCAAGGGATACCAACACATAATGCCATTACCATTAAATGCAATCAACGCCAATACATACAAAACAAAAGGAGTCAAATATTTAAAAGACTTTGTTATTGCAACCATATAATTAAATTATTAAAATTAGGAAGTAGTATAAATTTATTGAGGGTTGGCATCATTGTCTAAATAAAGATCTGCAATTTTTTTAGCTTCAATGATAGGCGTTCCATCGTTTCTGTTGGTTAATAGAAGGACCATTAATTTTTGATCTGGAAAAAGTAATATATGATTTCTAAATCCAATAGAACTACCATTGTGATGTGGATGTGTTTTATTATTGTATTCTTCCACTTCCCATCCATAACCATAATTAATCAAAGTTCCATTTTCAGTTTTTTTCCTGCTCCAAGCTTCTTTTTGCATAGCAAGAGGCAACAATTTATAATCCCACAATGCTTTCACCCATTTAGTCATATCTATTGTATTTGTGTATATGCCCCCATCTCCTAATACAGCACTAGTAAGGCTTTGATCTGTTTGTGTCCAAGTATCATTCTCAAATGTATTGCCATAAGCCCGATCTGATATCACCGACTTGTCTGCTTCGTAAGCCAAGGTATTTTTCATGTCTAAGGGCTTGAAAATATTCTCCTTTAAAAAACTAGCAAAGCTTTGTCCGCTTACTCTTTCTACAATCAAAGCTAAAATAGCATAACCCGTGTTGCTGTATTTGTATTTAGTGCCTGCAGGAAAATAAAGGGAATCTGTCAAAAACATTAATTGTAAACAATTGGTGTCATGAAGTTGTTCTACTTGATTGGGTGGCATGAGATCTTCGTAATCTATTAATCCAGAAGTATGCGTTAATAAGTGTTTAATTTTTATTTTCTTTCCATAGCTTGGGAAACTTGAAAAATATTTAGTCAAAGGATCTTCTAAAGAGATTTTTTTATTTTTTACCAATAACAAAACTGACATCGCTGTAAACTGCTTTGTTAAGGAGGCCAATCTAAAGTTGGTAGTAGGAGTTATTTTATCATTCCCTTCCGCAGATTTTACACCATATCCTTTCTGAAAAAGTATTTTATCATTTTGGTATACCAGCACACTTGCTCCAGGATTTTTATTGGAATTATAAGCAGCAAGGATCGCGTCCACCTTTCGTTCTTTAATTAATAAAGCACTTGGTTTACAGGATGCAAAAAAAATTGCAGCTGTATAAACTAGTATGCTATTTACTAATTTTGGGCTCATTTGTTTAATTCTTTTAATAAAGTGGCTTGTGTTTCCAATACTCCTTTTTCTGTGGAGGCAGTCGGTGCCATTTCCGTATGATCTAATATATTAAATAATGCGCTAAAGCGTTGGTAAATTAGCGGGTATTTTCCTAAAGACTTTTTTCTGCCTTCATAGCAAAGCATAGACAATTCATATTGACGCTTTAAATCGGACATACTTGTCTTTACTCTAGGATCCATTGTAATGGTAATGGTTTGTTCCATTATTTTACTACCTACTTTTAAGCGAATGGTATAATTGCCTGGCAGCACCCATGGTGCTGTACTTTGGGGTGCAGTATTGTTTACGACTGCTGCTATTGGATATTGTGAAGGAACATTCAAGGGTGCATATTTCATGTCCCAAGTAAAACGATGGGCGCCTGCTTGAGCAGATAAAATTTGTTGTGGTCTGATCCAATACAATGGAATGTTCACTGCTGGTATTTTATATAGGGTATCGTTGCTGCTAAAAGTTCTAATCACATTTCCTTTTTCATTGCTTATCTCGATCGTAATTGGCGTGGAGCTATTGCTGTTTAAATAATAATCAATGATGGCTCCGTCTGGAGGGTTTTCTCCTGCTGGTTCTTCAGGAGGCAATGGAGTATCGTTATTCATGTTCCATCTAACCCTGATTGCTTTTTGTGGTTTAAACAATGCTGTTTCTTTTTGTGTAGCAATATTAATTTGTCTTAATGGATTGATATTGTCTAAAATCCAAAAACTACGACCATGTGTTCCTAATACTAAATCATCTTCATGTATTACTAAATCACGAATAGAAGTGGCAGGCATATTTAATCTTAAAGATTGCCAATGTTTTCCTGCATCTAATGAAAAGTAAACTGCATTTTCTGAACCTGCAAAAAGTAAACCCTTTCTTACTGCATCTTCTCTCACGGTGTTAATAGGTTCGTTAGGAAGTCCAGTAATAATTTTTTCCCAAGTATTGCCCCCGTCAGTTGTTTTATAAATATGAGGGGTCATATCATCACAACGTATTCTATTGACTGCAACATAAGCAGTATTGTTGTCAAATCTACTCGCATCAATCATGGAAATTTTACTCCAAGAAGTAATGGCAGCGGGCGTAATATTTTTCCAATGCTTTCCTCCATCTTTTGTAATATGAATGTATCCATCATCTGTGCCTGCCCATAAAGTATTGATGTCTTGATAAGAAGGAGCCAAAGTATACACGACTCCACGACGTGGCATTTTTTTTACATTCTCAGAAGTATACACCCCTACACTGGTTGGAATATCCCAATCTTCACGTGTTAAATCGGGACTGATGGTTTCCCAACTGTTTCCTCCGTTGGTGGTTTTAAAAATAACATTGCCTGCAAAAAATAAAGTTTTAGGATCCACAGGAGAAAACAATACGGGGGCTGTTCTAATGAATCTTACTTTTCCTTCTCTTACAGGAACAGGGGTAATATTTTGAATTTGCCCTGTTCTTTTATCGTATTTTGTAATCTTGCCTCCATAAATCATATTGGGATCTAATGGGTCTACTGCTATATATCCATATTCTTCTACCCCTACAGGGTGCCACTCTCTAAAACTAATATTGCCATCATTGGAACGAGATGCGATTCCTACGGAACCGCTTTCTTGCTGACCACCGTAAACATTGTAAGGAAATTCATTGTCTGTACTTACATGATAAAACTGTGCAGTAGCTTGATTGTACCAACTAGAAAAAGTTTCTCCACCATTGACAGTAATGGTTGCGCCTTGGTCTAAAGCAATGGCCATTATTTTTGTATTGTTTGGATTGATCCATATGCGATGATAATCATCTCCACCTGGTGCCCCTTTTATAGCTTCCCATTTTTTTCCGCCATCAAAAGATTTCCAAACCACCACATTGGCAGAATAAACAATGTCTTCGTTTTTAGGATCCGTTTTTACTTCTGCAAAATCACTTCCTCTGCCCCAATATCTATTGTCATTGGTTAATAGATACCAGCTCTCTCCTGCATCATCACTTCTATACACCCCTCCATTTTTTTTTGCATCCACCGTCGCATACATTCTATTGGAATTGCTAGGAGCCATGGTAAATCCAATTCTGCCTAATCCATCTTGTGTAGCAGAAGGCAATCCCTTGGTTATTTTTTTCCAAGTAGTGCCGCCATCTATAGATTTAAACAAACCACTTTCTTCGCCATCCCATTCTCCGTTTTCCCATGGGCCTTGACGTGCTGCCCAGATAGTTGCAAAAATAATATTCGCATGATTGGGGTCAATTTGTACTTGAACAGCGCCCGTATTTTCATTGATAAACAATACTTGTTCTAACGTTTTTCCGCCATCCAAACTTCTATACACACCACGTTCTTTATTGGGACCGTAAGGATGTCCTAAAACTGCTACAAATATTCTATTTTCATTGGTAGGATCAATACTTATTCCTCCAATTTGTTGTGCTTCCTGTAATCCTAAATTCGTCCAAGTATTTCCTGCGTCGATGGATTTATACAATCCATTTCCAATAGATAAATCGGGGCGCTGAATGCCTTCGCCACTTCCCACATAAATTACATTTGAATTAGAAGGGGCCACTGCTATATCTCCTACGGATCCAGTATTTTGATTGTCAAAAATAGGTTTCCAGGTATGGCCATAGTCGTTGGTTTTCCAAACTCCACCATTGTTTACCCCCATGTAAAATACATTGGGTTCATTGTTTACGCCCGTAATACCTACAGTACGACCGCCTCTATGAGGTCCTATCATTCTGTATTTTAATCCAGCTAATAAAGTAGGATCTACTTGTGCAAAACTGTTTATGGAAAAAAAATTGGCCAATAGGCATACGCTCAAAAAGGCAATTTTTATCTTTTTATTTTTTAAAACTGGGGACATGATATTTAATTTTAGGATACTAAATATACAAATAAAAATTATTTATTTTAAATGGTTTTGGGGTACCGCAGATATGTATTAAATTCAAGTATTGGTTCACCTTCAGAAAATAACTTTGATTATGAAAAAACATTTTTTAGCTTTTTTGGGACTGCTATTGAGCATGGCTATTGCTGCGCAAACAACCAATCCTGATTTATTTTCCGCATTCCCTTTTAGGTTTATTGGACCCGATGGGAACCGAGCCATCGCGGTAGTGGGTGAGCCAGGAAACCCAATGGTATCATATGTTGGAGCAGCTTCTGGTGGTATTTTTAAAACGACTGATGCGGGCGTTCATTGGGCTCCCATTTTTGACCAAATGGACAATTCTTCCATAGGCGCCTTGGCAATTTCTGAGAGCAATCCGCAACAGGTTTGGGCGGGCACAGGAGAAACTTTTGTAATACGTCCTGCACATGCCAATGGGAATGGAGTTTATAAATCAAGCGATGGCGGGAAAACTTGGCAAAATAAAGGATTAAAAGAAACGATATTAATTAGTAAGGTAATTGTTGACCCTAACGATACCAATATTGTATATGTTGCTGCCATGGGACACATGCATGGTCCTCAACAAGAAAAAGGAGTGTATAAAACAATCAATGGAGGAAAAACCTGGGAGCGAATTTTGTTTGTAGATGAAAATACAGGTTGTATAGATTTATCCTTAAATGGCAAAGACACAAAAAATTTAGTGGCTGCGATGTGGCAGGTAGATGTTAAAACCTGGAATTTAAATAGCGGAGGGCCCGGTAGTGGATTTTATAAAACCAACGATGGCGGTAAAACTTGGAAGCAAATGCAAAATGGTTTACCCGGAGGAGCAAGTCATCCAGTTGGAAAAACATCTATTGATTTTGCACAAAGCAATCCTTCGACTATTTATGCATTGGTAGAAGACAAAGTACCAGGTTTATACAAATCAATTGATGGAGGAGAACATTGGAAACTCATGCATGAAGCGCATTCTATGGCACAACGCGCTCCTTATTATACTAGAGTTCGTGTATCTACTCAGGATGAAAATAAATTGTATACTATTTGTGTAACCATTATGGAATCCAAAGATGGGGGCGTTACTTTTAATGGAGAAGGTACTTATGCACCAGGAGGTGACAACCATGATATTTGGTTTGATCCAAGAAATGCGAAAAGAATTATGGTGGCACATGATGGTTGTTTGAATATGAGTTTTAATGCAGGAAAAACTTGGGAAAATATTAATTTACCTATTGCACAAATGTATCATGTGGCAGTAGACAATATGATACCTTATCATGTGATGGGCAATAGACAGGATGGATACTCTTATCGAACCGCGGCTATTAGCATGCAAAATTCGATTCCTTTAGGTTTATGGGAAGGAGTGGGTGGATGCGAAAGTGGTTTTGCGCAGCCAGATCCATTTGATAACAATATTATTTGGTCTGGATGTTATGATGGAGGTTTAGATGTGACCGATGTTAGAACGGGTTATTCTCATGATGTTCGTCCTTGGCCAGAAGCTGGTTTTGGATGGGCGCCAGCAGACATGAAATATCGTTGGCATTGGAATTTCCCAATGGCCTTGTCCAAACATCAGAAAGGGGTGGTTTATGTAGGAAGTCAGTATGTTCATAAAACTTCCAATCAAGGTATGTCGTGGACTGTCATAAGCCCCGACTTGACTACCAATGATAAAACACATCAACAAAATTCAGGAGGAATGAATTCAGACAACCTGATGACTTTTGATGGTTGTACTTTATATGTAATTGCAGAATCTCCAGTGAAGCAAGGCGTATTGTGGACGGGAAGCAATGATGGTCAAATTCAAGTTACTGTGAACGAAGGTAAAACTTGGTCCAATGTTACAGCCAATTTAAAAGGCATTGCACCTTGGGGGACCATTCGTAGTATTGATCCTTCCAACTTTGATGCAGGCACTGCTTATATTACTATCAGCTATCAGCAGTTGGGTGATTTTAAACCGTATATTTTTAAAACAGCTGATTTTGGTAAAACCTGGAAAGCAATAGGAGCGGGTATTCCAGCAAGCAATACTTCTTTTGTACATAGTATTAAAGAAGATCCAGCACAAAAGGGCTTGTTGTATGCAGGTACAGACAATGGTTTGTATATAAGTCCTGACGATGGGGCCACTTGGGTTCCATTAAAAAATAATTTACCTCCTGCACCCATTTATTATATTGCGATACAAAAAAACTTTAGGGATTTAGTAATTGCTACCTATGGTCGCGGCTTTTATATTTTAGATGACATTACACCTATAAGAGAATGGAGCAAACAACAAATAAAAAATAAAAACGAATTGTTTGCACCTAAGCAAGCTTATCGATTCAATTACAAGACAGGCATTCATTCAGAGTCCTCTATGGTAACTGGTCAGAATCCACCTTATGGGGCAAGCATTAATTATTATTTAGCAGCGGAAACAAAAGAGAAGCCTACTATTGTTATTTTGAATCAAAAAGGAGATACCATAAATAAAATAGCAGCTAATAAAAAGAAAGGATTTAATCGTGTTTGGTGGAACCTGGCACATACATCTATCGTATTGCCTCCCTTAAAAACCATCCCCGATCAAAAAAATTATATCAAATTAGATGCCGCAGGCAACAGGCCATTAAATATTTATGACTTAGACATTGGTCCAGGTTTGAAACCTATCAAAGTGCCAGCGGGCATTTACACGGTTGTATTAAAGGTGGGTGACTTTGTGCAAAAGCAAACGCTACAGGTACTCAACGATCCTAATTTAAATACCAACAATGCGTCTATCCAAGCCCAATATACTTTAGGAAAACAACTTTTGTCTAGCATTAATACTTGTTTGTCTTTAATTGAAAAGATGGAAGTAAATCGCGTTCAATTTCTAAAAGAAAATTCTAGTGAAAGCCTTTTAAAAGAAAAACAAGTTTATAATTTAGAAAAGGAATTGTTTGATGTTCATTTAACGGGCGCTAGAATGGATATTTTTAGAAACCCTGCAAAAATTTTAGAACGTTTATTGGCCATTTCTGCTGAAAGTCAAACACTGGGCGCTGATTTTGCGCCAACTACGCAACAAAAATTAGTATACGAAGCTTTGAACAGTCAATTGAAAAAAGTGGAGGCTTCCTATCACCAATTAAAATTATAAATGCTTAAAACATAAAAAAGTAAGTGAAAAAATTATTTATTGTTGTATTTGTTTTAATTGGCAGCAGTGTTTTTAGTCAAAAGAATATTTGGACTGCTGGGCAAGCGAATGCCTGGTATCAAAAGCAAGGTTGGTTGGTAGGTGCCGATTTTTTACCCAGTACCGCCATCAATCAGTTAGAAATGTGGCAGGCAGCCACGTTTGATACCGCTACTATTAATAAAGAGCTAGGATGGGCTTCGGGAATTGGAATGAATGTGATGCGTGTTTATTTGCATGATTTAGCTTGGCAAGCAGATCCTGCTGGGTTTAAAAAAAGAATGAATCAGTTTTTGGGCATTGCGCATCAAAATAAAATAAAAATTGTTTTTTGTATTTTGGATGATTGTTGGAATCCAGAAGCCAATATTGGAAAACAGCCGGAACCGAAGCCAGGCGTGCACAATTCGGGCTGGGTAAGAAGTCCTACCATGCAAATACACAATGATAGGAATGCCTGGGGGGATCTAGAAAAATATGTAAAAGATATTTTAACAAGTTTTAAAAACGACAATAGAATATTATTATGGGATTTATACAACGAGCCAGGAAATAGTGGCTATGGATTAAGTTCTCTGCCCTTGTTAAAAAAAATGTATGAATGGGCTTGGTCGGTAAGGCCTGCTCAGCCCTTGTCTACAGGTGTTTGGTTTACGGAACAACCATTAATTAATGCCTATCAAATTCAAAATTCTGATGTCATTACGTTTCATAATTATGGAGACACGGTTGAACTTAAAAAAGGACTAGATACTTTGGTTAAAAATGGCAGACCCATTATTTGTACAGAGTACATGGCAAGAACCAATAACAGTAGGTTTATTACCCACTTGCCTATTTTTAAAAGATACCAGGTAGCAGCCATTAATTGGGGCTTGGTAAGTGGTAAAAGCAATACCATCTTTCCATGGGGGAGTAAACTGGGTACGCCAGAACCAAGCACTTGGTTTCACGATGTATTTAGAAAAGATGGAACTCCTTTTAGCAAAGAAGAAGTAACATTTATAAAAAACATTACAGCCTCGCATTAATAAAGGATTTTCTTAATTCAACCAATAAGTAAATTTTAATACCACGGCGCTGTTTTTTATAAAGACAGGGCCGATATAATAATTATCGGTATATACAATGAATAAGTCCGAGACGGGCTTGTATCTCCATTGAAGTCTTGTATTAAAATTTATATTTTTTGTTTGCTCATTGTATTGGTAAAAAGCAGTGAAGAATATTTTATTGGTTATGGTAAGATCCATTTTTGGACCTATTAAAAAGAAATTATTATTTCCCCAAGGTTGTGGCAATTCAATATGGTTATACGTTGCAGCTAAATCAAAGTTAACATAGGGTTGAATTCTGTATCCAATATCACCCGTTACACTTATTAAATTACCATTGGCGTAATAACCCCCAACTCTTGTGCTAAAAGTATAAGTTAATTTATGTTGAGGTGCAGATATCCAATCTATACCAGTAGTACTCCATTGATGTTTGGTATGAGCAGCAAGTGGCGTTTTGCCAATTCTTGAAGGATCAAATGGGGCCAATAATTCTACATAATCATTTTGTAAGACTGAAGCCAAGGTGCTTTTATCTCTAAAAGTTATTAAATAATTAAAGAATTTCGTGTTATCCGTTAAATTTAAATCGGTATTAAAATAGTAAGAAGTGGCTAATTGAGGACCATGGCTTAATATGATACCGCCTTTTGGAAAAAATAATTTAGTAATGGTTGGAGCAAGCTTTACATAATTATTTCTAGGCACATAGCCCACTTCCGCATTGTAGTTATTGCCTACAATTTCATGTTGCCAAGAAATAATTATATTTCTTGTACTGTATTGCAAATTAGCTGCGTTAACAAAATCACTTCCTGATTTATCTGGTGTAAATGATTTTATAAAAATTGTTTTCCCTGACCAAGTATTATTTTTTGGGGCTAAATTGAATTCAAATCCAAAATTTCTATTGTAAGTGTTTCCAGAACTCATTATTGCATTTTGTTCCACCTGCTTAAAATCGATGGCTGTTTTATCAATATAAAAAAGCTCAATACTTGATTTCTTAAATAGTTTTCTATGCAACGCCATCACTGCAAAGTTTTGAGATGGAGTATGTGATGCGTCATCAGAACTGGTTTTCATATCCATAACACCAATGCGCCAGTTATTGTCTATTCTACCACTCATTCTTGCGCCAAAGTCGATATGCGTATTTAATCCTATTCTTCTTGAGAAAAAAGGCCGTACATTGTCAAAGCCTAAATTTGAAAAAAGATCGGCATTCTCCAAAAAAAACTGTCTTTTCTCTGGGAAAAATAATTCAAATCGACTCAAATTAGTTACTTGACGATCTACTTCTACTTGAGAAAAATCAGGATTTACGGTTAAGTCTAAATTCAAGGAAGAACTTAAACTTAATTTTGCATCTATTCCATATTCAGTACTTGTAGTGGAAGGTGTATTTAAACTTATACCATTGTTACCTGCATATTCTTTTGATATACTTGTTTTGAAATAAGGAATTAAAGAAAAGTTATTTTGATGTTCGGGCAAAGGAGCGTCCCAAGCCAACACACCAGTATATGCTAGCGAGGCAGTGGGAAATTGTCTGGGCATAGGTGCCCAGCTTGACTTCTCAGTAGTTTTAAGATCATTTCTACTAAAATTAATCCCCCATTCCACCGCTCCTTTTTTATAACGAATAGATTTAAATGGTATAGCCGCTTCGATAATATATTTCGACGAGTCATTAAAAATGGCCGATTTCCAAATATGGTCCCAATTTAAATCTACACTGCCACCATCATACATAGTACCATCCCATTGAGCACCTACTGCATTCACCCCAAAGGCAAAACCACTATTTAAATCACCATAGGTATCCATGAATAAAATAAAATTGTCATTTTTCCCAAAACTCCAATCTCTTTTTAAAGATTCAATCATATCCATTCCATCGCCAACTTTATAACAGATAGCCAATAGGTATAAATTATTTTGATCGTAGGTCATTCTTACTTCTGTGGGAACTTTAGACAGGCTGGTATCCATGGGAAGTACCATCGCAAATTTTTCTGCTACTTGCGCATTTTTCCAAGATTGTTCCGACATGACCCCATCCAGTTTAATCTCATCGGTTGTTTTATGTATATAATATTTTATTCCGGCATTCTTTTTTTGTGCCTCCGTTTTTTGAAACGCAATACAAAACACCAATAAAAAAAACAGCTGAAGTAATTTCAATAGAAGTTGTTTATACAATAAAAAATAGACTTTTTTAGAATCATCTAAATGTTAAATTTAATGCTTTTAAATTATTAATTTATGCTTAACTTTAAAACACCTTAAAATTAATTTTTATGTCATTTAACAGAAGAAAATTTATTTCCCTATCAGCGCTTACAGCTGGTACTCTAGGAGTGAGTAATCGTATTTTTGGTGCTAATACATCTACTTTTGATAAGGAGGCAATGATCCCTAAAGCCATTCGTGATTTACAACCTATGTTGAGTGGCATTGTTCCTATTACTGTGGAGGAAAGAAAGCAGCGTATAGCTAAAGCCCAAAATCTAATGCAGCAAGAAAAAATGGATGCTATTTTTATTGAGGGAACCACTTCCTGTTTTTATTATACTGGAATGCGATGGGGACAAAGTGAAAGAACATTTGGGGTGGTGATACCAGCAAAGGGTTCCATTGCATATGTGTGTCCAAAATTTGAAGAAGACAGGGCTAGAGAATTAATACTCCCTGCTTTTGGTGAAGAAGTACGTTGTTGGGAAGAACATGAAAGTCCTTATGCCATTATATTAGGCATAGTGAAAGATAGGGGAGTGGTTCATAATAGAATTGGGATGGAAGAAAGAGTTCGATTCTTTATTGCCAATGGAGTAAAAAAATTAGCTACTGGGTTTGATATAGTAGATGCTACACCTATTACTGCTGGATGTAGAATGATTAAATCTAAGGCTGAGATTGCATTAATGCAAAAGGCGAGTGATGTTACTATTGAAGCATACAAAGCTGCGTTTACTTCCATTCATGCTGGCATGTCTCAAACAGAATTGAGTAACAATATTACTGCAGCGTTTAAAAAACTTGGTTTTAATGGTGGCGCTTCGGTACAAGTTGGAAAGTACTCGGCATTGCCTCATGGAAGTATTACACCACAAACCATTCGCGAAGGAGATATAGTGATGATTGATGGAGGAACAAGTTGTGAGGGGTATGCTTCTGATATTACGAGAACCATTGTGGTTGGCAAACCAACGCAAAGACAAATTGATGTTTGGAATTTGGAGAAAAAAGCACAAGACGCTGCCTTTGCTGCAATGAAAATTGGCGCAGCTTGTGAGCAAGTAGATGCTGCAGCAAGAGCCGTTATTGAAAATGGCGGGTTTAGTAAAAATTATAAATTACCAGGCTTGCCTCACAGAACTGGTCATGGCATTGGATTAGAGGGGCATGAGTGGACCAATTTTGTAAAAGGAAATAAAACCCCAATTGCGGTGGGCATGTGCTTTAGTGATGAACCTACCATTTCCATTCCTGGAGAATTTGGAATTAGACTAGAAGATTGTGTTTACATTGGAGAAGATGGAGCGCACTTCTTTTCAAAACAAAGTATTTCAATCGAACAACCTTTTGGTTAATTGATTCTATCTATTGTTACAAAGACAGAAGGAGTAGCAGGCCTGGACGGAGTTGATTGAACCAAATTTCCCGTTGGAATGCTATTGCTGTTTTTGACACTGTAATAAATTTCAACATAATCATTGGTGCCTAGGTCAACATAATAAGATCCGGTAAGTAGGTTCTTGATGCCACTTCCTGTAATGTTAAAATTTACGTTGGTATTTAGGTAGGCCGATCCATTACGTCTTATCCAAACACTTGCTATATCTGCCCCCACATCATTTTTTAACATCTGTATTGCATATTTAACATTGTAAATTCCTGCATGTAACACTGTGATTTTAGTGGGAGCCAGTGAGGTATTATTGCCGACCGAAATATTATTTGACAAACTCATAAATGGAAATTTTAAAGCGGTGGCCGTGGCTACAATTGCAGGTTGGGCAGCCGTATCATAAAAGCTACCATAATCATCTCTAATGGGTGTATAACCTAAGGCAGACATAATATCCAAAGCTGCTATTTCTCCGATATTTATTTTTTTATTGATTCGATTGCTTAAAGTCACAGTATCTATTTTATTTAATTTGCTATCTATTCTTGTACTTAAGAAACTGGTGTCTGTTTTAGCAATCAATTTAATTCTATTAGATAAACTTAAAGTGTCTGCACTATTTAATTTTAAATTGATTCTAGTAGAAAGTTTTAAAGTATCTACCGTATTTAATTTTGTATTAAGTATATTAGCCACCAACACGCTTATTGGCTTTACGCTGTCCGGTGTATTGTTTATTTTATCAATAGCTAAAAATTCTTTCAATTCTTTTAGGTTGTCAAATCCTGTGCCACCTTGACTAAGACCAATAATTCCGTTTATATTTTGAGCACCCACATTGTCTGCATAAAACGAGAATGGCACATAATTAATTTTTTGGATGCCCATATTTATAAAAGAAAAATCGCCAAGGGTATCCACCTCAATTTGTAAATATTTTTCTGTTTTAGACCAATTGATGCTTTCAAAAGGCCCCATCGTAATGGTTTTGTTATTTTCTAATTGTCCAACTACAATACTAAATAAACCCAGCGCATTTGTGGTAACTGGAGCAATTTCTTGATATTCATTTTTTGTACTATTGGTATCTGTTTTAATAGATACCCTAATATTTAATAATTTATTGGGAATCGTATAACCATTATTGTTTCTTGCGATGGCTTGAAAATTAATTCCTTTATTGCTTTGTGCATTTAGGGTATAGGGCGCACTCATCATACAAAGGACTAGATAAAGGAAAGCGTACCTCTTTTTCATTGGCTTATGTTTTTATAATTTTGTAGGTTTTTATATTGCTTATTTTGTTCTCACCAAAATAATGAATCACAACAAAGTATATCCCAGTATTTACCGAAATAAAAGGAGTTTGCATTTTAAAATTTACTCCCGAATAAGGCCCATTAATTATTTGTTTTATTTGACCAAATGCGTCCGTTATTTGAATGCTTTCAATCATTATTCCCAATTGATTACAGAAAATATTTAAATGGTCATGAATCGGGTTGGGACCTATTAATATTTTCACAGATGACATTGCTATGGTAGTATTCCCGTTATTATTAATAATATGTGGTTGAATTAATCCTCCGGTTAGAATAAAACCACTTGGATGCACCAAAGTTTGGGTAAACACAGTCTCCCCAAAACTCCAACTGATCTTGTTTTTTTCATACATGGGCGCACTATTATTTACATTTAGAAAGGGGATAAATATTTTTTGTGCATATAGGGTGTTTGAAAAAAGTAAAACAATACAAATTATAATTTCTTTTTTCATTTTGATTAATTTAAAAATACAGGTAGCGCTCAAATGTATTTTATATAATTTGATAAATTATTTTATGCCTAGTAGAAAACAATCGAAAACATTTACTAGTAAAATCAGTTATTTTATACCTGTTTTAAAAATCAATCATGAATTGCGCTTTTCTAAGAAGCTGCTACTCATTAATTTACAAATAGAGTTGGTTTCAATGAAGAGATTTTAACCTAAGAATGCCTTCTTTATATATTTTTTTGTAACTTAAATTCAAATTAACCCTATGAAAAAATCCCAGCTACATTTTCGAAATTTTTGTTTTTTAGCGTTTGCATTTTTATTATGCATCCCTGTTTTTGCACAAAAAAAATACAGTGAAAAAGAACTAACACTTATGAAACAAAAATTAGTTTCAAATGTAGGTGCTCATTCAAAAGACATACAAGTGATGGTGGACCAAATTTTTAGTTTTGGTGAATTGGGATTTCAAGAATTTGAAACCTCCGCTTATATCACAGGAATTTTAGAAAAAAATGGCTTTGCTATTGAAAAAAATATTTCCAATGTACCCACAGCCTGGATGGCTAAGTGGGGTAGTGGTTCACCAGTGATTGCTTTGGGAAGTGATATTGATTGTATTCCTAAAGCATCTCAAAAACCAGGAGTAGCTTACAAAGATCCCATCGTAGAAGGCGCTCCAGGTCATGGAGAAGGTCATAATTCTGGTCAAGCAGTTATTATTTATGCAGCCATTGCCATGAAAGAAATGATGGAGAAAGAACATATGCCTGGCACCATTGTGATTTGGCCAGGTGTAGCTGAAGAATTGTTAGGAACAAAAGCATGGTATGTAAGAGATGGTTATTTTAAAAATATTGATGCTTGCATATTCACCCATGTAAGTGGAACTTTTGCTTCTAATTATGGCGATGATGGTAGCAATGGTTTGGTAAGTGTACGTTTTGATTTTAATGGTGAAGCGGCACATGCTGCTGGTGCTCCTTGGCGCGGGAAAAGTGCATTAGATGGTGTGGAGCTAATGGACATCGGTTGGAATTTTAAAAGAGAACATTTAAAACCTACCAACCGTTCTCATTATGTGGTAGTTGATGGAGGGGATCAACCCAATGTGGTACCAAGCAAAGCCAGTGTTTGGTATTACTTTAGAGAACGTAATTATGAAGATATTAAAGCCAATTATGATGCCGGTATTAAGATTGCAGATGGAGCAGCAATGATGACAGGAACAAAAGTTTCACATCAAATTTTAGGCGCTGCCTGGCCAGGGCATTTTAATAAACCTTTGGCAGAAGCGATGTTTGCCAACATTAAAAAAGTAGGTATGCCTGCTTGGGACGAGAAAGATATACAAATGGCAAAAGCAGTTCAGGAATTAGTAGAAGCACCTAAAAAAGATTTTGAAGGCAATTCCAATGTTGGATTAAATACCACCATTGATACTATTAAGGGGTCTGTTCCTTTTTCATGGGGAGGTGGCTCGGATGATATTGCAGATATTTCTTGGAATGTACCCACCATCGTATTATGGTATCCTGCAAATATTCCTGGCACCAAAGGACATCATTGGGCGGATGCCATTGCTATGGCTACACCCATTGCACACAAAGGTTCTGTGGCTGGTGCAAAAGCAACGGTGATGACTTTATTGGATTGTTTCACCAATCCTAAATTAATAGAAGACGCTAAAAATTATTTTACCCATGTGCAAACCAAAGATGTAAAATATACTTCTTTTATAAGTCCTAATGATGCACCTGCGATTCATTTAAATAAAGAAATCATGCAACGTTTTAGAGAACAGATGAAACCCTTTTATTATCAACCAGAAAAGTATGGTACTTATTTAGAGCAGTTAGGTATTTCCTATCCAACAGTAAAAAAACCTTAAGCGCTACTACTGCTTAAATTATAAAAGTCCCCCCCGAGCACTCGGGGGGACTTTTTATTGAAAATAAATGTCCCGTCCTGAAATAGCGATACACAAAACAATCGTTATGGAAAAGAGTACAGAAAATCAGTATGTTAGGCGTACGCAAAACGACTACAGTACGGCATTAAAAATCGAGGTAGTCCAGGAAGTTGAGCGAGGAGAGTTGTCTACTT
>CANCSS010000005.1 GCA_947380905.1 Chitinophagaceae bacterium
ACAGTATCTGTAACTGCTTTAATGGTAAAATCAATTTGCTCTTCGGTGGTATACCTGCCCAATCCAAAACGAAGTGAACTATGTGCTAAGTCATCTCCAAGGCCCAATGCTTTTAATACATAGCTAGGCTCTAAAGAAGCAGAAGTACAAGCAGAACCAGAAGACAAAGCGATATCCTTGTTAAAGCCCATCATCAATCCTTCTCCTTCTACATATTTAAAAGAAATATTACTTACATGCGGTAAACGATGTGCTGGATTTCCATTGACATAAGATTCATCGATTTGCTTTAATGCATTTTCTAATTTATCTCTCAATTTTGAAATTCTTTCCGTGTCTGATGCCATTTCTAAACGTGACAATTCACAAGCCTTTCCAAATCCAACAATGCCTGGTACATTTAAAGTTCCACTACGCATGCCTCTTTCATGTCCACCGCCATCTACTTGTGCAGTTACTTTAACACGTGGGTTTTTACGTCTCACATACAAAGCACCTACGCCTTTTGGGCCGTACATTTTATGTGCTGTAAACGCCATAATATCGATACCATCTGCAATCACATTCACTGGAATTTTTCCCACTGCTTGTACTGCATCTGTGAAAAATAAAGCGCCGTGTTTTTTGGCAATCGCACTAATTTCTTTTACGGGTTGAACCACCCCAATTTCATTATTGGCATACATGATGGCTACCAAAATGGTAGTAGGTTTCATGGCTGCTTCCAATTGCTTTAAATCTACTAAGCCATCGGGTTGTACTTCTAAATAAGTTACTTCAGCACCTAATTTTTCTAGGTGCTTGCAGGTGTCTAAAACTGCTTTGTGCTCGGTGGTACAAGTAATAATATGATTGCCCTTGCTGGCATACATTTCATAAACACCTTTAATGCCTAAATTGTCTCCTTCGGTAGCACCTGAAGTAAATATGATTTCTTTAGGGTCGGCACCAATTAATTGGGCCACTTGCTCTCGCGCATAATCCACCGCCTCTTCCGCATGCCATCCAAAAGAATGGTTACGACTGGCCGCATTTCCGAAATTTTCGACGAAATAAGGGATCATCGCTTCTAAAACCCTAGGATCCATAGGAGTAGTTGCATTATGATCAAGATAAATTGGTAATTTTAACATATCCGAATTTGATTTTTTCTAAAGCACAAAAGTAAAGCTTAAGGCTTGATTTTATTGAATTCGTTAGGCTTTAAAAGCAATTTTTTCCCAATTCGTAAAACAATGGAAGCATGGACTATAAAGTAGAACACATCGGCATTGCAGTTAAAAACTTGCAAACAAGTATCCCCTTATTTGAAAAGCTATTAGGCAGTCCTTGTTATAAAACAGAAAAGATAGCTAGCGAACAAGTAAATACCGCCTTTTTTCTTAAACAAAATACCAAAATCGAACTGCTCGAAAGTACTGATCCCGCAGGCATCATTACAAAATTTATTGACAAGAAAGGGGAAGGAATGCACCATATTGCTTTTGAAGTTCCCGACATCATCGCCGAAATGGAGCGACTCAAAAAAGAAGGCTTTTCCCTTTTAAACGAAACACCCAAAAAAGGCGCCGATGACAAATGGGTTTGTTTTGTGCATCCAAAAGATACCAATGGGGTATTGATAGAACTATGTCAAAGCAGCTAGTTCCATTAGATTCCTAAAATTTCAATGGCTTTTTGTGCCGCCAACTGGCTGGCATCTTTTTTAGTATACCCTCTTTGCGCAGTCACCACTTCTCCATCTATCACCACATTGATGGTAAATAATCTGCGACGCCCTTCTAATTGTTCCCCAGCTAAAACAAAATCAATTTGCTTGCCTTGCTTAGAAGCCCAACCAATAAGTTTATTTTTTATGTTGATGTCTATTTGTTCTAAATCCTCCATGAACAAATAAGGCTGTATCATTTTTTCTAAAATCCAAAGTTTAGTGAAGTCGTATTTTTTATCTAAATAAATTGCGCCCACCAAAGCTTCCAAGGTGTTTCCAAAAATTTGACTGGTCTTTAAACTACCGTCCATTTTATTAAATCGAGTCATTTTGCGCAATCCCATTTGAACAGCAATATGATTTAATTGTTGTCTGTTCACCATCTTGCTTCGCATCTCGGTTAAAAAACCTTCTCCTTTGTAGGGATACTTTTTAAATAAATAATCGGCTACTACTGCACTAATAATGGCATCCCCTAAAAATTCAAGTCGTTCATTGTTTTCTGTAGGGCTGTCTTTTACAGACCGATGATTCAGTGCCGTTTGAAAAAGCAAAACGCTTTTGGTACGATACCCAATTAAATGTGACAAGTTTATTTCAAACTCGGACTTCTTAAAAAAAGAAAATAAATGTCTTAGTCTTTTCAATGTAAATTTTATAGCGCTACACCCAAATATCTTAAGCTTTGTACTTTTTCACAATCACACAAGCATTGTGACCACCAAATCCAAACGTATTACTTAATGCTGCATTCACCACTCTTTTTTGTGCTTTGTTAAAAGTAAAATTAAGGCGTGGATCTAGCTCCGGATCATCAGTAAAGTGATTAATGGTAGGAGGTATAATATCATGAATCACCGCTTTAATACAAGCAATGGCTTCAATTACGCCAGCTGCACCTAAGCAATGACCGGTCATTGATTTGGTAGAACTGATATTTAAATTATAAGAGTGCTCACCAAATACTGCGGTGATGGCTTTGGCTTCGGCAATATCTCCCAAAGGGGTTGATGTACCATGTGTATTGATGTAATCAATTTCATTGGCTTGCATGCCCGCATCTCTTAATGCTGCATTCATTACATTCTTAGCACCCAATCCTTCTGGATGAGGAGCAGTTAAATGATAAGCATCTGCAGTGGCGCCTCCGCCTACCACTTCACAATATATTTTAGCGCCACGTTTTTTGGCGTGTTCTAATTCTTCTAATACCAATACACCCGATGCTTCTCCCATGATAAAACCATCGCGGTCTTTATCATAAGGGCGACTGGCTGTTTTAGGATCGTCATTTCTTTCACTCATGGCTTTCATGGCATTAAATCCAGCCATCCCTGCAACACCTATTACTGCTTCCGCACCCCCTGTTATAATAATATCTGCTTTGCCTAATTTTAAAGTGTCCATAGCAACGATGATGGCATTGGTACTTGAAGCACAAGCACTTACTACTGCAAAGTTGGGACCCATAAAACCATGCTTCATGGAAATTTGTCCTGCAGCAATGTCTAATATCATTTTGGGAATAAAGAAAGGATTAAACCTTGGGGTACCATCACCATGCACAAAGTTGGTTACTTCATCCGTAAAAGTGTTTAACCCCCCAATGCCACTGGCAAAAATAACACCCACTCTATCATGGTCTACATTTTGTTTGGTAATGCCAGCATCTAATACTGCTTGATCGCTGGCCACCAATGCTATTTGTGAAAATCGATCTAATTTTCTGGCTTCTTTGCGTTCCATATGCGCCTCTGCATCAAAGCCTTTTATTTCACAGGCGAATCGAGTCTTGAATTTAGACGCATCAAATTGAGTAATCATATCCGATCCAGACACTCCATTAATTAAACTTTCCCAGTAAGCGTCTAGGTTATTTCCAATGGGAGTTAAAGCCCCAATCCCTGTTACTACAATACGTTTGGAATACATGATGGTCTTTTTTAATTAAAAATCCGCCTTTAAAGCAAAGGCTCAAAAAGGCGGATTAAAATATGCCGATGGCGCTCCTCTAAACTTTTAAATTAAAGTTTAAATTACTTAGCGTGCTCCTCTAAATAAGCAACAGCTTGCCCAACGGTGGTAATAGTTTCTGCTTGTTCATCTGGAATAGAAATGTTGAACTCTTTTTCAAATTCCATAATTAATTCAACCGTGTCTAATGAATCTGCTCCCAAATCATTTGTAAAAGAAGCTACGTTTGTAACTTCTGCTTCATCTACACCTAATTTGTCAACGATGATTTTTTTAACTCTAGTAGCGATGTCTGACATTGTAAAAAGTTTTGTTTACGGCGCAAAAATATACTTTTTGTTAAAAACGAAGTATTTTATTTGCTTTTTTGTTTACACAATTTGAAGTCTTGGTTCAAGGTAGGCCTAATTTGGCCTTTTTAGACGTTTATTGTGGTCAAAACCCCTCCAAAAGAGCCTTTATAAAGTCTATTTAATACGAACAGCTAGTAGTTATAGGAAAGTTATCCACCCTTCTTATTTGTGCTTTAGTAGCCCTCTTATTTCATGTTGCGCTTCTAAGAGGATATGTTCCTTGGGTATTAAAAAAAATGTTTTGGGCCCAAAATAAAAATGAAAAAAATAAGGGCTTTCAAAATAGTGCGTCAATTCGGTCCAATTCCATTGTGCAGATCCAATTGCAGAACTCAAACTGGCTTCATTGGCATCAAAACTAAATTCCCAAGTTGGTTTAAAAAGCGCGGTCTTTTTATAAAATAAAGTAGGCATAACATACCAAAATAACAATAGTAATACGATCCAAAGAATAGAGCCTAGTAAAAATAATTCGGGCCTGATTTTTTTTAAAAACAATAAAACACCCGTAGCAATAGCATACAGATTTACTACAATCATTAATGTTTTAATTTCTGATTGTTTTATAAAATGATACCGCAAAGCTTGTAAAACCTGCGCTTTTTGATATTGGACTAAATAGGACATTTTTAAATTTAAATAAACAATGATCGCAAAGATACATTTCGCAAAGGTTTGTGGTGTTATAAATGTAAAGAAAATACAAAATGAGCTATATTTAGTGCTGTTTAATAGGAACTACAAATGAATAACATGAAAGTATTATGTATTGGTGAGGCTTTAATTGATATGATTTGTACCGATAGAGGTGCTAGCTTATCCAAAGGTCAAAATTTTATAAAAAAAGCTGGTGGCGCTCCAGCCAATGTAGCCGCAGCCATTGCAGCACTTGGTGGGGATGTAGCTATGGCTGCTAAAATAGGTCAAGACCCATTTGGACAACACTTAATTGATTTATTACAAGAGATGGGCGTTGATACAAAGTGGATGATACAAGACCCTACATTTTTTACCAGTTTTGCTTTTGTTTCTTTAATGGAAGATGGAGAAAGAGATTTTTATTTTAACAGAGGTGCCGATGGTCAATTAAGCGATGCAGATTTAGCCACACTCCAATTAAATGATTACAGCATTGTTCATTTTGGATCTGCTACCAGTTTTTTACCAGGGCCACTTCAAATTGCCTATTCCAGTTTATTAAAAAAAGCAAAAGAAGCCGGTGCGATTATTAGTTTCGATCCCAATTACAGACATTTATTGTTTCAAAATAATACACAAAGTTTTATAGACCAGTGTTGGCCTTTTATAGCACAATGTGATTTTTTTAAATTGAGTGATGAAGAAGCTTTACTTCTTACAGGTTGCAGCAGCGTGAAAGATGCAGCTGTAGCTTTAAGAAAAAAGTCGACTGCTGTTTTTGCCATCACTTTAGGAAAAGAAGGCACCTTACTTTGCAAGGGAGATCACATAGCAATCATAGGCAGTATCGCTATTACTCCTGTGGACGCCACTGGTGCTGGTGATGCATTTGTGGGTGCTGTTTTGTTTCAATTGATCCATTCCAATCCTTCCGAACTGGCTTCTATTAATTTAGCCTCTTGGGAAAAAATAATAGCCAACGCCAATAAAGCCGGCGCTCACACTTGCGAATACCTGGGCGCCATGGAAGCTTTCAAACAATTAAACAAAACAATATTTAATTAAAACTTATAGCCAACTCCAATACTTACACTGTAATCTGCAAATGCAGCATCCCCTCGCGTAAATGTATTGGTGTCATTTGTTTTTAAAACATCTGGATAACTTTGAGGTCTTTCATTTCTCAGCGCTACAGGTGTATACAAATAAAAATTAAATTTTTTGTAGCTATAGTTCGCTCCAGGTTCAATCGCCAATACAGAACCAGGTCTTCTAAAACCAGTATTATCCCCTACTAAATCACTGGCTGGTATACATTCATATCTTGCTCCTAAAGAAATAGTAATTGCCTCCTTTGTCCAATTGGTTCCAGCCCTTAATAAATACTGATCGGGAACACTCATAACATTGGAAGTGTATTTGATGGCAAGCGCCTGCGCTGCAGTAGGTGGTGTTGCATTGACTGCACCTCTTGAAGTACTTACACCATTGTTTCCCATGGGATTGATTAAATAGTAAGCATTTCCATACAAACTCCAAGTTGCATTGATGGCTCTAAAACCATTTAATTCCATTGTCAACCCCCATCCACCATCTCCTGGTTGAATGGATTGATCCACAGGTCCTTCTCGAGTTGCTGTTGTACTGTAATGAAATTGATCTGTAGCATTGTAATTTCCAGTAGGCAATTTAACACCAATGCCTCCTAGTAAATTTCCTTTACTTCCTTCTTGGGGTGCTAGTATCCATTTATAGGCGGTAATTCTTACATCACCTATACCTTGTGAAAAGGTTGAAAATCTTGGACTCCCTTTGACATTGCTAATGTGTTCGTACAAAGAAGAACGCTCATTGTATACCCATGGCAAATCCATGCCAATGCTCCACTGTTTATTTATTTTTCGAACCAAAGAAATGTCTAAAGTGCGGCTAAAATTTCTAACTTCTGTTCCTTCAATAACTCTTTGTGTATTTTCAGTGGTCCCGCTAAAATGCTTGTAAGATTTAAAATAACGACCACTTACATTCAAATCCCATTTAGAAGTATCTTTTACTTCTGTTGTTCCTTCGTGCATCATCCCGTCATGCATCATGCCAGCATGCTGCATGGTATTTAAACCGCCAACCGTTCTTATTGCAACGCAACCTTGTGCGCCCGCTCGCGAGTAAAAAGCTAAGATGATAAGTGTAATTGATAAATATTTTGACATGGTCTATAAATTTTAGAATAATTAATTTTATTTTTTCATTTTTAAATGCGTTACTACCCAATTGCCAACCAACCTTCCTTGTGCGGTACTGGTAATACATGAATTGTGAAAATGCAAGCCTCCATAAAAACGAGCCCAATTATTTTCATCTGCCGCTTGTCTAAAAGAAGTAAAATGTCGATTGGCAATACCAAATTCAATTTCAGTAGAGTCGGTATAAGCAAGATGATCGCCATACACACTGGTTAAAGCTTCTGCAGCAGAAGATGAAATAGTCGAATGCCCGCAAGTATATTCGGGGAAGGCAGGCGTTTGTAAAAGTGGTCTCCAATTGGCATCAAAATATTTATTAATGACCGTTTCTGGACGCACCGTATTGTAAGTATATTTTGCATCCCAGCAATGAATAAAAGCATCAAACAAAGCAATGGCAGTTTTGGCATACGCATAAGTAGCGGTTTCAAAGTTGCCGTTGGCTGTTTTATTGGCAATACCCACTATACTCATCCAATGGCCTGGAGGAGAGAATTTTTTGGTACTAAACATGGCATGACCAATGACATTAATTTTAAATGGATTGTCATCCCAAAAATTAGCAATGTGTTTTTGTTCTTCGGTTAAACTATCTACTGCATTTTTTACCATCATCACATTTTGATAATATTCGCTTTTCTTGTCTTTGATATTGAATGCAGGAGGAGGCAAAGGCCTAAACTGACTCGCACTGTCTAATACCATGGTTCTAATTTCCATCCAATGAGGTTCCGCAGCAGAGGCATACAAAGGCGGGGTTGGCACCCATCTTCCTGGCAAGTCTTTTACGGTGTACTTTTCGGCACTTCTTGTTTGAGGATATTTATCAAGCTTGCTCCATGCTATGATAGCAGCGCCTATTTTTTTTGCATAATTTTCTGTGGCAGTCAACATGGAAGAAGACATGCCATGCGCTTTTACTAATTTTTTTAAACTATCTGTATACGTTTTCATGCTTCCTTCAGGAAAAGTAACTGCTTGTCCTACCATCGAGAAAGCAAGTACAGAGGCAAATGGAAAATCTATATTAGCAGTGTCTTCTGGCAATGGAACAGCACTAAGCCCTTTTAACTGGCCCGCTAAACTTTGATATTGTGTGGGTGCTCCAGCAGCCGTGACTTCATACCCTGCAATAGCAGCATAAGCATAATTTCTGGACGCTACAATAGGGCTAAAATTGTTGCCCATGACCACTTGATTCAATTCATGAACCGTATTGGCATACAAACTTGGATCCTGTGTGATTTTTTTATAATCCGACGCGGTATTACAAGCTAAAAACCCAATAGCAATCAATGCTATTGAAAAATATTTTTTCATCTTCCAAAATTAAAAACGTAAAAAAATAAACACTGCCAATGAACTAAACATTCATGGGTGTTGTACCACTTCTATAAAAAAAGAAGTTTGCTTAATAAACTAAGCGTTGAATTTTGGAGGAGGCATTTGTACAGGTAAACAAATGCTTAATAAACCCTCTGAAAAATTACTACCAATTGTAATTTGTAGAGGAACCAAAGGCTTTAAAGACCATTTTACATCTTGAGAAAAATAGTCAAAACTGATAAATTTAGCAGTCGTCTTATTGATTGGTGTAGATTTTTTATCCACTCCTGTCTGCTCTAAATCTTGTGCTAATTTGTAAAAATCTTCTCTTGCATTTTTGATATGCAAACGATCCTGATTGGGCAAGACCCTAATTTCAATACTATCATTGTATACTCTTCTTTGTACATACTGATATACAATCCCATTGATAAGCATCTCCCCATCCACTCTTTCAAATTTTGGATTGTTGGCGTAATAAGGTAAATTAATGGGTGTTTTAATAGACATCAATTCGGATTCATTGAATCCATTTTGGTCAATGATGGCTATTAAACGATCCGATGCCTTTTGGTCAAAATAATTGGAGACCATTCGGTAACCAAATCCGTTAAACAGCATGACGCCCATAAACAATATCGCAGATAGCTTTTTCAACACCCCAAAATTACATTAAATTACTTTACTATATAGGTTTTTCCCAGGACCCCGGTAATGGTCAATTTTTGCCAGTTTTTAGGCAGTTTGCTTGGCATTTGAACCACGCCTTTTTCAGTAATATCTAGCCCCCCAAATCCCATAAGCATAGATTGAATAATCCCCCCTGCTCCTGTGCTAAAATAAGGATTGGTACCTCCTTTTGTTTCGGCAATAACCCTAAATGGCGGGTTTAAATTGGGCGTATAAGCATCCTTAAAAAAGGCAGCTGCCTTCTCCGTTTCTCCCAATCTTTCATACAACAAACTAAATATGGCTTGCGTCATTGCAGGGGTGCCTTGATTGGGCACTCTTTTAGAATAATAATCTAAGTCTTTTTTTATTTGAGCTGTGGCTGTAATTGCTTTAAGTGGATAGGCCAATAAATTCACATCGGCCTGCTTAATACCCTCTCCTTTATAAGTAGCATGTTCCTGGGTAACCCCTTTGGCTTCACCTGTTGCATCAGGCATTGTGAGGATAGGTATATTTTTTGCTACCAAGGCCCAATCCTCATTTTGAGGCAGTCCTAAAATGGCGGCCGCTTTATTGGCAGATTGTAAATTCACAATGGCTGCTGCATTGGTAAAAGCATTGTTGTTGACGTTTTCGGCCCACTCATCTGCTGCAACCACATTATTGATTTCATAATGGCCAGGTGCTTTTCTGTCTACCCTACTTGCCCAAAAATTAGCGGTTTCTTTTAAGATGCTCCAGCCGGTATTTTGAAGCCATTCTTTGTCCTGGGTAACACAATAATAGTTCCAAGCAGCAAATCCAACATCGGCAGTAATATGATGTTCAAAAGGGCCACTTAAAGCCCAAACAGGGGTTTCTTCCACACCCGATCCCGCACTTTCCCAAGGGAACATAGCACCTTTAAAACCATGGTTAAAAGCGTTTCTGCGAGCGGCTTCCAAACGATCATAACGATATTGAATCATCGACTTGGCCATCTCAGGATGCAAGACCAATAAGGCAGGGTACATCCATAATTCTGAGTCCCAAAATACATGCCCATTGTAACCCAATCCAGACAATCCCATCGGGGAAGTACTTAAATTGGATCCGGCTCTAACAAAAGAATACAAATGATACAACATGCTATGAATGTCTTGTTGCACTTGTTCGTCTCCAATGAGTTGAATATCACTTTTCCATAAATCTGCCCAAGCTTCTTGATGATGTGCGATTAAACTTTCTCGACCTTCTAATTTTGCAAAAATGGTCATGCGTTCTGCTTCATTCAAAGGATCCTCATGGTGCACTGAAGTGATAGAACTACCTGCTATAGAAAAATGATACGTACTGCCCGCTTTTAATTTTTTAGCAAATTTCATTAAATGCATATTGTTGTCCCACATTTCATGAATCACTCTTGGCTCTGCACCATGGGCTTCTGTAAATAAAAAAGTATTAGAAGCGCACATTAATAATTTTCCTGTTGGACTTTTAGCAGCGGAGGTCAATAAACTTATCACTACATGTGGACGGTCTATTTCATTGTAATAATTTTGTACTTCTTTTAATGCATCGGGTGCTTCCATCACACTTGCAGCACCCAAGTCGATGTCTTTTAATGCAGTAATACTTACATCCATTAACACCGTAAAAGGCAATTGACGCAAAGCATAGTAGGTATAAGAAATTTTTGCTTGCGCTCCCATGTCAAAGCTGGCAGTAAAGCTGGCATTTTTCATATCTAAACTTTGTACAAAATTTTGCGTATTGTTTTGATTGATTTGTTCGCCATTGACACTTACTTGCATGTTTAACAAATTAAAACTGCGCAAAAAATTACTTACCCTCCCACGACCATATAAATCATACGCACCTGCCAATACTACGTCTTTTACTTTAAAGGGCTCCTGCGCAGAAACAATCCCTATCATTCCATTGGCAACAGTAACTCCATAATAATTTTTAGTATCCCAACCCTTGGCCTCTATCTTCCATGGGTCTATGTTTTGAGCGTATACCAATAAAACACAGGCACTTAAAATAGTTGTAAAAAATAACTTTTTCATTGTTCATTCATTGAATAAGTAAGTTACAAAAAGTAACTAGATTTAACAAGCACTTAATGAATTAATAAATTCATTTTAGTATCTTTGTGCTTATTAAATTTAGCTTTCAAATTATGAATTATAGTAAACTTATTCTTGTATTAGCTGCTTCTTCTCTTATTTACTTTGTATACCTTTTTATACCCAACAACATTGTAGTCAACGGCAGCTCATTGGCCATTCAACCAGGAAATACAGTGATGAGGGGAATTTTAATATTAGAAAATTGGAACCAATGGATGCCTCAAAAAAAAGGGGATGACCAAAAAACTTTTTCTTTGGCCCATGGCCCTTTAAAAATCATCTCTACTTTCGTAGCTACCGTAAATACAGAATACCAAATTGGGGACAAAAAAATATTGATCCCATTTGTGGTTGAATCCATTGGCAAGGACAGTTCCAAAATAGAATATGAATTGACGATTGAGAATAAGACCATTTCACCCTATACCCGTGTAGCCAATTATTTTTTAGCAAGAAGTCTTAAAAATGAATTGGGTGATTTAATCAATAAAGCCGGAAAATATTACACTGCAGATAAATCAACCTATGGTTTTGATATCATTAAGGATAAAGTGAAAGACTCTTTGTACATTTCTACAGAGCATTTATTTCCAGACACGCCTAGCACCATTCAGGTATATTCCTTAATTGATCAGGTGGCCAACTATATCAAAAAAAACAATGGCACTATACTTGGAGATCCCATGGTTAATATTACCCAGGTAGAAAAATTAGTATACACACAAGTGGCATTCCCCATTGCAAAATTAATTCCAACCAATGCAACTTTTGCTTTAAAGAAAATGGTGCTAGGAAATATACTTAGAGTGAATGTAATTGGAGATCAAAAACTTGCTTACAAAGCAAAGTATGAGACTGAAAATTTTATACATGATAAAAACATGTATTCACCTGCCATGTCTTATATCACTTATAATAACAATCGATTAGTAGAAAAAGATTCGACCAAATGGGTCTCTACTATTTTTTTCCCGGTGTACTAATTTGAATCATACGGAGACTATCCGAATTCATGCCTAATACAAATGCTTTCCCTTTGCCCAATTGTATTGGACTTATTTTTCGCACTTGGCCTTTTACCACCAAACCATTAAATGGCAAGGCTTCGAATTCCCCTTTTCCTTTATTTAACAATAGAGTGCCATAGTCTGCATCATATCTTCCCATCTGAACATTGTTGTCGTAGAAGTTGCCCATGAATATCACATCTGGCAAATGATCACCATTGGCATCACAAACAGCCGCAGCCTTATAAGAAGTAAGCTGCGCTTCCCAGGGCAATTGCTTTGGAGTAAAATTTCCTTTGCCATCATTCATAAATACCGTGTTGGCAAAATGATAGGCTTCAGAAACTGCAGCGCTTGCTAATTTTTCCTTGGTAAAAATGTCTGACAAATTTGCTTTCGCAAAATCTTCAGCGTATAAAAATGATTTTTTTATTTTAGGTATTTGTCTTTGTATTTCATCTTTATTCGCAAAGGGTACTTCTTTGTTTTGTAAATAAAATGTAACTATCTGTTCTTTTTTTCCATTGTCATCAAAGTCATTGTAATACATTCGAATGGGTTGCTCTTTGGTTGCTTTGAGTCGTGTATTCAAACCAAGATTGCCGGCAATCAAATCCAAATCTCCATCTCCATCCACATCTACCGCCATTGAAAAATTCCACCAGCCAGGCAAATTGGTCAATGCCGTCTTTTTCCATGCTGTGGTACTTGGATACAATATATCTATACCACCCCACTGATGCGTGATAATAATTTCTTGTTGACCATCTCCATTGATGTCGGCCTGAATGGCATGGGTAATAAATCCAATTTTTTGAAGTATCGGTGCTACTTCGGCTGTCTTATCTACAAAATGACCATCTCCTGTATTGTACAATAAATAGGAGTCCGCAGGTTCGCCGTAATTCATTGCCACCACCCTGCTCGTCATCAACAAATCGGGATAGCCATCTTTGTTAAAATCTGAAACAATAATAGAGGAAGTTTGGTTGTGAACAGGAATTGCATTGTCTAATTTTTTTAAATTCCCTTTTCCATCATTTAAATAAACTCTTGAAAGCATATTGACATCCTTTCCATAATATTCATTGCCTCCCGAACCTACGATCAAATCTAGGTGGCCATCTTTATTGACATCCGCCCATACCGCATCAACATCTTCATAATTGCTGTCTAAGGCCAAGGCAGGCTGAATAGACTTAATAAACTTGCCGTCTTTTTGTTGTAAGTAAAGTGCGCCAGCATAGCCCCTTGCTCCTCCAATAAAAATATCCTCCAATTGATCGTGATTCACATCGGCAACAGCCAAGGCAGGCCCTTCGGTAGAATTCATTTGAGGCACCAATTGCTCTCTATTAAATTCCTGAAATTCATTTTCCTGATGTAAAAATTTTACTCCTGTACTTGCCGTAATGTCTTTGATAAGATACCCCTTCGATGGAAAATACTGGGTAATAAGTTCGTAATCAAACTTAGGAAGCCCTTTGATAAAATCAAAGTGTACCGTTTTGTTTCTATTTTTATTGAGATCAATTTTCTGGAAGGTATTGTTGGGCCAGATAAGAAATGCAGAATCTACTTTGGTATTTTTTAAACCAATATGAATCGGAATTTCCATGCTAGATAAAAAACCTTTTACAGGGTACTTCTCGTAAGTTCTAATTTCTCCGTTCATAAACAAAACTACTTTAGCGCCCAAAGCATGGTAGTTTTCTTCGGGCCCTTTTAAATCAATAGAAACATATTCGTTCTTTGGGTCTAAATTTTGCTTGTTTTCGTAAATAAAAGATTTGTCATTGACATTGTTCACCACCAAATCTAAATCACCATCATTGTCAAAATCAGCATAGGCAGCTCCATTGGAATAAGAAGGTGGATTTCCAACAATCGCTTTTTCTTTATCATCAAAAAATAAATGCTTTTTATTTAAGAAAAATTGATTGGGTATTTTAATTTCAGGAAAACGATCTATCAAGGCCATGTCTTTGTCTCCCATTTTGTTGTCCCTAATTTTTTGCTGTATTTCTTGATTAGACACATAATTGACATAGTCCATATCGTTCATTCGCTTTGGAATACCATTGGCTACAAAAATATCTTTATAACCATCATTGTCAAAGTCCATTAATAAAGTTGCCCAAGACCAGTCTGTTGCAAAGATGCCCGAATACATACCTACTTCACTGTATTGCCCATTTCTTCGATTCCATTGCAAATTATTTCTGGTAAATTGATAATCATACCCTACCGAAATTTTATACTTATAGATGTCATAATCGTCTTCTCCTAAAGATCTTTTCAATATATACGGATCCTTCGGAAGCATGTCCATTGATATAATTTCTGGAAATCCATCGTTGTTTAAATCGGCAGCATCCACACCCATTGAATACTGACTGCTGTGCATCATGGCATGGTCCCGTTCGTCTTTAAAACTGCCATTCTTTTGATTCAAATACAAATAATCGTTTTCATGAAAATCATTGCCCGCATAAATATCTGGCCATCCATCCAAATTGAGATCACTCACTACCACACCTAATCCATAACTAATGGCACTGCTATTTATTTTGGTGGCTGCTGTGACGTCCTTAAAATGGCCTTTGTCATTTCTAAAAATACGATCTCCCGAAAGTGGATCAAAAGTGCCCATGAAATTTTTTCTGGGAGCAAAAGTCCCATTTTGATGTACCGAATGATTTAATAAAAAAACATCCAAGTCGCCATCCTGGTCATAATCAAAAAAAGTAGCTTGCGTGCTAAATCCAGAGAAATCTAGACCATAGGCTGCTGCTTCGTCTTTGTATACGGGTATGCCATTTTCAATGCCCTGACAAACCAACAATTGATTTTTATCCTTAAACTTTTCAAAATTTCCTAGTCTGCAAATATAAATATCCAACAAACCGTCGTTGTTAATATCTATTACCGACACCCCTGTATTCCAAGCACTGTCCTGTGGTATATGAGATGAGATGGTGCTGTTTTCAAATCGCAAGCCGCCTTTGTTTAAGTACAATTGATTGGCGCCTTCATTAGATGCAAAGAAAATATCTATTTTACCATCCTTGTTAAAGTCGCCTACGCCTACCCCTGCTCCATTGTAGTAATACATATAATGAAACATATTAAACTGCTCATTGGGATGCAATCTGTTTTCAAATTGAATGCCTGTTTTATCTGCAGTAAGCATTTCAAACAAGGGCGTTTCTTTTTTTGGCGGCGTACAGGAAAATAATAGCAAAAAAGAAAATGCCACTACTGTATAAAATATATTTAGGCTCTTTATTTTCATTTTAAATGGGCATCCATGTTCATGAGTACTGGAAAATCATCGTTGCGTATAAACAATACCCTTGGATTGTTTTTATTGGGTAGAGAAATAATATCTTTTACCTGTCCCGTGATGGACAAACCTGAAACCTTATCATCCAACACTTCAAACTTTCTATTTCCCTTGTTCACCAACACCAATCCATAATTGGCATCTAAGCGACCAAATTGAGGTATAAATCCAAATTGATTGCCTCCCAGTACCAAGTCTAATTTTTGATCTCCATTCACATCTATCGGAAGTATGGCATTTAAAGAGGAGTATTGAACATCATTGGGCAAACGCTGTATTTCAAATTCACCATTCCCCTTGCCCCAGGCAATCACAGAAGAAGTATAATTATAGGTTTTCATGATGGCCTTTTTAACAGCCTCTGCGCTAAATAATTCTTGAAATGTTTTAACAGCGTAATCTTTATAATTTAAATTTTCCTTTTTAATTAAAGGAATTTGCTCTTGCATTTCTGACTTTAAAAAAACAGTGTAGTCTTTTCCGTCAATGCTTCGCGTTAATATTTTATCCAAACTCTCATTGCCGTCAAAATCATACATCCATAGTTTAACAGGCGCCGTAGGGCTGGGTTTTAAATAGCCGTTCTCTCCCATATTGCCCAACATCAAATCTAATCTCCCATCTCCATCCAAATCGGCTATTTGTATACTTTGCCACCAACCAAACATATTCATAAGGTTTGATTTTTCTTCCACCAGTTTTCCATTGTTGTAGGAATAAATGGCTGGATACATATAATCTCCTACCACCACCAATTGATTTTTGTGATTGCCCAATACATCGCCCCAAACTGCACCCGTCACCATGCCCAAGGAAGAAAAACTTGGTGCCATCGTACTGGTTTGTTCGGTAAAATTCCCTTTGCCGTCATTGATATAAATGGAACTAGCAGGGCTAACACCATATTTAAAGGGGGTATTTCTAGCACCAGCAAAAACATCCAGGTCTCCATCTCCATCTATATCCAATGGCAACAAAACACCTGTATTGTAAGAGAAGGCAGGAAATGCATTTTCCTTATAAGTAAAATTTCCTTTTCCATCGTTTAAAAACAAACGGTGATTTAATTCACCACTATTCGGCAAGCGATCGTTTCCACCTGCTCCTATCAATAAATCTAAGTCGCCGTCCTTGTCTACATCAAAAAACACAGCAGCCACATCTTCAAAATTATTAAAAGGCAAAAATGACGGTGTTGTTTTTTTTATAAATTGTCCTTCTTTATTTTGTAAATAGATGGCGCCTCCTTTGCCCCCAGCGCCTCCAATAAAAATATCCAATAAGCCATCTCCATTCAAATCACCACTGGTTGCTTTAGGCCCTTCTTGTGACAACATTCTTGGAATGATTCTTTCTGCATAAAAATCTACATGATCGTTTTCTACATGTCTATCAAAATGAGCTGCTTGTTCTACCATCAATGGATGCTCCTTAGGCAGTATTAATTTGTAGGGCGTTGTAAGTAATTTATTTTGACTGAAATGATACACCGTATCTAATTTCGGGATGGCAAAAACGGATTGTGTCAAATTGGGCCAAATAATTTTTATAGAATCTACTTGATCATTTTTTCCCAATCCAAAAAGTTGTTTGAAATCAACGGAGGATTGAAAACCTCTTGCTGGAATGACTTCTTTACTTAAAATTTGACCTTTCACATACAAATTAATTTTAGCGCCAATGGCATTTTTATTTTTTTCTAAACCTTCTAATTGCACCCCTACATAATGATTCTTATTAATGACCCTGCTGTTGTTTTTGAAAATAAAAGCAGGCATATTATTGTTGTTCACCACCATGTCCAAAGCCCCGTCATTGTTTAAATCGCCATAAGCCGCTCCATTGGAAAAACTTGGAATGGCCAAGCCCCATTCCTTTGCTGTTTCTTGAAAAGAGAGGTCTCCTTTATTGTGGTACATCTTATTGGCAATGGGCTGTGAACTCATCTTACTTATAATACTACTTATTTCTTCTTTCTTACCCGTTAATACCATTTTTTGAATCATGGTATTGGCAAAAAAATCAATAAAATCTTGATTGGTTAAATCTCGGTAAATGCCGTTGCTTACATATATATCATTGTAACCATCATTATCAGCATCAAACATCATTTCCCCCCAACTCCAATCACTGGCTTGCACACCCGCATAATGGGCCACTTCTTTAAACTTTCCATTTTTATTGTTTAACTGTAAGGAGTTGTGCATGAACTGATGATAAAATCCACTGGCCACTTTTAATCTGTAAATATCAATATTGTCAAATGAGGTAGTTGTCTTTAATCGTTTTTCATCATCGGGCAACATCTCGGTGGTAAAAATATCAGGATACCCATCGTTGTTGATATCGGCCATATCGGTTCCCATGGAAGCAATGCTATTGTGTTCCATGTACTTTTCTAACTCATCTTTAAAAGTCCCGTTCTTTTGATTGATGTACAAATAATCTCTTTCAAAAAAATCATTTGACACGTATACATCGGGCCAACCATCCCCATTCACATCTCCTACTGTAACGCCCAATCCAAAACTTATTAAGGAACCATGTATTCCAGCATCTTTAGATACTTCCACAAAATGCCCATTGTCATTTCTGTACAAATGATCACCCCCTCCTTTTAAGAAATTAGCTACATTGGAATTTTCTGCCCTAACATCGCGTGCATTTACATAGTTCAAGGTATTCACAGGAATGGGACTATTGTTGACCATAAAGCAATCCAAATCGCCATCCATATCATAATCAAAAAAAGAAGCATGGGTCGTATAGCCATCATTGTCCAATCCATAGGCTGCTGCACTTTCAGTAAAAGTTAAATCGTGGTTGTTGATAAACAATTGATTTTTCCTAAGCTCTGGATGCATCATATTACCAGCATTGCATACATAAATATCCAACCAGCCATCGTTGTTGATGTCCACCATGGTGACTCCTGTGCTCCATTCTTTCTTTTCTACAAAACCAGCCTTAACAGAAATGTCCTCGAAATTAAAATCACCTTTGTTTAGAAATAATTTATTGGCTCCTTGATTGGCTGTAAAAAAGACATCGGGCAAACCATCATTGTTAATGTCCCCTATACCTACCCCTGCACCATTGTAAAAGTTACGGTACTTAAAAATATTGTTCTCCTTCTCATCCACTACGGTATTGGTAAACTGAATGCCTGTATGGTCCATTTTTTCAAAAAGCGTAGCTGGAATGGTTGGCTTGCAAGTAGCCAGTACCAATGTGCAGAGCAATAAAAAAAGGACTTGATGAATATTCTTTTGCATATACGAATCCCGCTAAAAGGATCAATAAAAATACGACATCTTGCCATTATTCCGGTATTTGAATGGGGAAACAAAGGCAAAAAAAAGCGCCCCCTCAAAATGAGGAGGCGCTGTATAAATAGTTAAACTATTAAATTAGTAACCAAAGTTTTGTTTCAAATTAGGATTTGAAGAAACCGCTTGGTTAGGAATAGGAAGTACGACTCTTGAGCCATCAGATTTAGCGCTTCTTTCAACCACTGGGTTGTTGAACACACCAAAACGAATCATATCGTCTCTTCTTACTGCTTCAAGGTACAACTCACGTCCTCTTTCTGCCAACATATCACTAAGCGCAACGCTAGTTGCAGCAGTTACGCCAGCACGTGCTCTTAATTTATTAACAATAGACAACGCAGTTTCTCCTTTGGTAGCTGTACCACCTCTTAAGATAGCTTCTGCTTTCATTAATAAAGCGTCTGCATAACGGAAAAATACGAAGTCATTTGGTTGTGTATTGTTTAAATCTTTTTTATCGTACAATAAAGGATACTTCATTGTTCTGATACCTTTTGCTTCTGTAGAGAAGAACAAGCTTACATCAGGTGTGAAAATCAAAGGAGAACCAGAACGGTCATTTACTTTTATTTTAACTCCTTTTGAATCGTACTTATATTGTTGACCAGCTAAGAAACCAGCATTGAAACCAGTTACTTCTGTAAAGTCTGTCAAGTCAGATTGTCTTCTTCCATCTACTGCATCAAATGAATTGTAAAAATCAGATGTAGTGGTAAAACCATTCCATCCAGAGAAGGTTTGGTTGTAATGCGTTCCCATACCAGTTGCCCAGTTGGTTCCAGCAGTACCGCCTAATTGCTTGGCATTGTCACCACCTCTTGTATAAATTAACTCAGTTGATTTAGCGTAGTTGTCCCATTTGAAATTATCCCAATAAGTAGCTGGTGTTGCACCAATTTTGAAATTGGCATTGGCAGAAATAGCATCCACTAAAGTGATAATGGTATTCATATCTGCAGCAGCAAAACTAGCCGCAGTAAATCCAGCTGGATTGGCTGGGTCTTGTTTGTAAACAGCTTTGTTTAACAACAATCTTGCTTTTAAAAATTGAGCAGCTTCTTTAGTTGCATAACGAGATGCACCAACTGTACCAGCATTAGATGGCAATCCTGCAATAGCAGCATCCACATCTGTCATGATCCAATCAAAAGCATCAGCTCTTTTTTTCACAGCAGGAATTACATCTGGACCATCAGCGGCAGCACGGTAAGGCACTTGACCAAATAAGTCCATAACTTGAGTGGCCATGAACGCTCTTAAAAATTGAGCAGCTGGTTTATCTGCAGCAGCTCCTTGTTCAACAAGTGAAGTAGCTTTATATAAGCCAGAATTGATGCCATTCCAAGTATCGTATAATTGGTTGTGTGCACCATCCCAAGCGTGTAAGTGAATTTTTCTCCAAGTACCGAAATCATCCCAGTCAGTACCACGAGTTGGTCCTAGCAACTCATCAGTTGAATGCTCTTGGAAAGCAAAAAAGTTTCCTTGGCCAATTAAACCGTTGGTTGCTTCATAGACTGCTGCAAGGTTAGCGGCGGAAGATCCACCTGCTGACGCAACAACAACAGATTTAGAACCAAACACTTGCTCGTCCAACTTAGAACAAGATACCTGTCCAACGCAAAGTGCAAGTACACTTAGATAGATGGTTGTTTGTTTGATAAAATTATTTTTCATGTGTATTATTATTTATGAAATTAAAAACGAGCGTTGATACCAAAAGTGATTGTTCTTGCTCTTGGAGTAGCTGTGTAATCATATCCTCTTGAAGGAACACCGTTGATGCTGTGATCAACGTTTACTTCAGGATCTAATCCAGAGTACTTTGTGAACAATGCTAAATTTTGTCCAGACAAGGTTAAGTTCAAGCCCTTAATAAAAGAACCTGGTTTAACTGTAACTGCATAAGCAATACTAGCATTGGCCAAACGAACATAATCTCCTTTCTCCAAGAAACGTGATGAAACGTTACCTGGGTTGATAGAATTCTCAATACTATATATAACATCTCTTGTTACGTTGTGTGCAGTTTTTAAACTACCCTTTAACAATAAAGCGTTAGCGGTATTGTTGTACACGTAAAATCCTGTAACTGCGTTAAAGAATACGCTAGCAGTTAATTTTTTATAAGAGAAGCTATTGGTTAAACCTGCATTGAAATTAGGTAAAGCACTTCCTTGTAACATATCTTTAGCTCCATTAGAGTAAACACCATTTCCGTAAGCATCAAATCTTAAGAAAGTTGGCATCACGAATGTAAACAAAGGCGAACCGTCTCTGATAGTTTGGGCATAAGCACCAGACAATCCTTGACCATTTACTTGTCCAGTATTAACTACTGTAGAACCAAATCCTGTTACATTGTTGTTCAAGAAAGACATGTTGTAAGCAACATCCCATCCAAAAGCACCTTTGTAAGCTGGACGAACCAATTGATAGTCTAAACTAAATTCCCATCCCTTGTTCACTACATTACCTGGTAAATTCACCCAACGATCAGCAGAAGCTGCTGGTTGAGGATAGCTGATTAAGAACAATAAGTCTTGAGTAGACTTATTAAAGTAATCAACTGTACCATTTAAACGGCCATTGAACATCGTGAAATCGATACCAGCACCAGTAGTGGTGGTAGTTTCCCATTTCAAGTTAGGATTAGAGTTGGTAATTACATTAACAGAACCATTAAGTTGTGACTGGGCCAATGCCAAAGATGAATAAGCAGGGAACTCTTGGTTACCTGTTGATCCATAGTTTAATCTAGCATCAAAGTTAGAGAAGATTTTACCCAAAGTTTTTTGAGCAAATTTTTCTTCTAATACTCTCCATTTGAAACCAAAGGCAGGGAAAGTACCATATTTATGTCCAGCACTTAATTTAGAAGAACCATCAATTCTAGCCAAAGCAGAAAAGATGTACTTGTCTTTCATGGTATAGTTTACACGAGAAAAATAAGATTGTAATTCCACCTGAGTACTGTCACCAGTAGTAGAAGTTTTACCACCTGTATAAGCATTGTAATCGGTCTTCATAGAAGAAGTTCCTGTAGCACCCCATGCTTGTTGGCCTCTATAATAATCGGTCGTTTTTTGATAAGAGAATGCAGCTAAAGCTTGTAAGCTATTGCCATTCTTAAATGTTTTATCATAATTCAAAGTATGTTCGATTACAGATGAATTTTGATTTAAATTTTGTCGAACTGCTCTACCATGGTTAAGCAATTCACTTCCAACATAGTTGATACCTTGAACGTTGATGGTACCTTGACTGTATGAAGAACCCAATCTAGGATCAGCAAAAGAATAACGCTCAGTTGCGCCATTCTCTATGCCATAAATTAACTTGTAAGTTAATTCATTGGTCACTTTATAAGAAAGAGAAATGTTCGTTAATAATTTATTGTAGGTATCGTTGTCTTTGTAACCTTCTAAGATAGCAACAGGGTTTCTGTTTCCATCTTGGTTATCAAACCAAGTACCATTTGGATTGTACACTGGGAAAGTTGGATTCGCACCAATCATTGCACCAATCAAAGATCCTTGGTAACCCGCATTGTTCGTTACTTGAGCGTAACTGTTGTTCACTTGAGATTGATTGACAGTAACATCTAATTTTAAACGTGAAGTCAATTGGTTGGCATATTTCAAACCAAAAGTAACTCTCTTCAAACCTTGAGTTCTTACAATACCTTCTTGGTTGTCATAAGATCCATTTAATTTTAGAGATGTTTTTGCATTTGAATATCCCCAAGCCAAGTTGTAACTATTTGAAACAGCAGTTTGGAAAACTTGATCCTGCCAATTGGTGTTGAAACCTTTATCGTTTCCACCAACTCCAGTAACATCAATACCCGCATCTGCTAAAGTCTTATTAATACCATGCATAAATTCTTCTGGGCTAGCAAGGTCATAACGAGCAGCTGTAGTAGCAACACTTGAAGTCATGTTGAAAGTTAAGCTTGGTTTGCCTTTACCAGATTTAGTAGTAATTAATACTACTCCGTTGGCACCTCTTGCACCATAAATAGCTGCAGAAGAAGCGTCTTTTAAAATAGAAATATTTTCAATGTCATTAGGGTTAATGAAAGACAATGGGTTTCTTGCTGTAGTAGAACCTTCAACAGTTAATCCAGAACCAGTCATTCCACCACCATATAAAGGCACACCATCCACTACATACAATGGATTGTTGTTACTTCTAACAGAAGAAGTACCTCTAATAGTAACATTAATTGCTCCACCTGGTTCACCAGAGTTGCTAGTTACGTTTACACCAGCAGTACGTCCTTGTAATAATTCCTCTGGAGATGCGATAACCCCTTTGTTAAAGGATTTTTCACCTAAAGAAACAACTGATCCAGTTGCATCTTTTACTTTTTTAGTACCATATCCTACTACCACCACTTCATTCAATTGGTTGCTAGTTTGATTTAATGATACGGAAACGTTACCTGATGCATCTACTTCTCTCGAAGAGTAGCCTACAGATGAGATAACTAGTTTAGTTACAGTAGAAGGGATAGTAATAGCAAATGAACCGTCACCAGTAGTTTTGGTACCTACTGATGCACCTTTTACTACAACCGAAGCTGCAGCGATTGGTGAACCGTCTTTTGCATCTAAAACCTTACCTGTAACTGTCTTGTTCTGTGCCTGGGCATTTACCACAAGCAAGCCAAGCAATAGTCCAACAAAAGTGGACTTAACAATTTTGAAATTCATAATTGGCAGTTTATTGGTTTATTAAGCGTGTACAATTTACACGAATTTTAGAAATCCTAATTTTTATGTTAATTTATTTTTAACTTTTAATTTTCTTTAGCTACCGCTTGTTAGCTAAAAAGACTGAATTTAGCCACCTAAAAATCTGTAAATCAACATAGTAATAGATTTTATAATACAAAATAGATCGTAAAATTTACCTCATTTTACCGCTTATTATATCTAAAATTTAAATAATAACAAACGTTTGCGATAAATTTTGTGGTAAAGTTTGCTTATTTTTAATTTGTAATTCAATTCATTTCATGACCAATACCACGCTCAAATTATTAGCGCAACAATTGCAATTAAGTATCTCAACCGTATCCAGGGCATTAAAAGATCATCCGGATATTTCTGCAAAAACAAAAGCAAAAGTAAATGCACTGGCACAAAGTATGGATTACGAACCCAATGCCTATGCCATTCAATTGAGAATGCAGAGCAGTAAAATATTTGGCGTAATTGTACCTGCCATATCCAATTTATTTTATGATAGTTTTATTGCAGCAGTGGAGGAGGAAAGTCGAAGAAATGGTTACGCACTCATGATTCTTCAATCCAGCCACAATCCAGAAAACGAATTAAACAACTTGAAAATTTTTAGACAGAATAGAGTATCTGGCGTTTTTGCTTGCTTGTCTACGAGTGCTGAGAACTTAGACGTTTATCATAAAATGAATGAACGTGAAATTCCTGTTGTATTTTTTGACATTGTTCCCAAAGACAACACTTTTACGAAAGTAAGGATGGCAGATGAAAGATGCGGGGTAATTGCTGCAGAGAATATTATCAAACGCAACGCTAAAAAAGTGTTGGCTATTTTTGGCGACCCGGGCCTTTCTATTAGCCAAAATAGAAAAATATCTTTTCAAAACTTCATGCACAACTTTTCTCCCAAAACACACGTGAATTATATCAATGCAAATAGTTCCAATGAGGCAGAAGAAATTTTTAAAAAGCATTACAGCAAAGCGGTAAAATTTGATACCGTTTTTTGCATGACCGATGAAATACTCATTGGAGTTATGAAAGCAATACAAGCCTTGCAAATAAAAGTGCCAGCAGAAGTAGGTGTCATTAGTATTAGCAATGGATTTATTCCCAACTTATATCATCCAGTCATTAGCTATGTTGAAACCAGTGGCTTTCAATTGGGAAAACTGGCCTTTGTTCAGATGATGGCCAATATGCAAACTGGTAAAACAGTCAATGAATTAACTGTAGACGCTACTTTTATTGAAGGTGGATCCATGTAATCATTATAATACATTAAAAACTATTCCCCATGCTAGCACAGGCAAAAGCTTTTATTTTTGATTTAAATGGTACCATGATCAATGACATGCCATATCATGTGGGAGCCTGGCATCAACAAATTGTAGCATTGGGAGGTACACTAAGTTTAGAAGAAGTAAAACACCAATGCTATGGTAAAAATGACGAGTTGTTAGAAAGGGTTTTCCCAGGTAGATTCTCCATGCAAGAAAAATTATCCATCGGCGCCAACAAAGAAGCCTTGTATCGTGTGGAATTTAAACCTCACTTACAATTAATAGCTGGATTGGACTCATTTCTTAAAACCGCCTTTGAGAAAAAAATTAAAATGGGAATAGGCTCAGCTGCTATTAATGCCAATATTGATTTTGTTCTTGACAATACAGGGACTAGAAACTACTTTGATGCCATCGTAAGTGCAGATGATGTTTCAATTAGCAAACCCCATCCAGAAACTTTTTTAAAATGCGCCCAGCAGTTAGGCTTTGCTGCATCAGAATGTATTGTTTTTGAAGATACCCCCAAGGGCGTTTTAAGTGCACAAAGTGCCGGAATGAAAACAGTAGTTATTAAAAGTATGCACCAAGAAATTGAATTTGCCGACTTTGATAATATCTTATTTTTTATCGAAGACTACACCCACTTGTCCTGTTAAAAAAGAATTGAATTTTACTTTCCAATACAGAATTTAGAAAAGATAAAATCTAATTGATCTTCGTTGGTGATTTGTCCAGTAATGGTACCTAAATAATGCAGTGCGTGATTGATATCAATGGCGAGTAAATCACCGGTCACATTGTCTACCAATCCCGTTTCTATATCATTTAAAGCAAACAACAACCTTTTTAAAGAAGCTACATGTCTTGCATTGGTAACAATAGTTCCTTCTTTGTTAAGGCCGTCTCCTACTACTTTTTGATGCAATGCATTTTCAAGCGCTAAAATATTTTTTTTGTCTTTGGCTGCAATAAAAATAATGTCTTTTAAAGCTGTATCCTTTTCTAAAGTAACGTCAATTGCAATGTCCATTTTATTGCCCACAAAAATCAGCTTGTGTGCCCCTACCAATTCCTGTTTCCACTGTTTTATTTGTGCAGCACTGGTGTTACTGGCATCAAATAAGGCTATGACAATATCAGCAGCTTGAATTTTTTCTTTGCTTTTTTCAATTCCCATTTGCTCGATGCTATCACTAGTGGTATGTCTGATACCCGCTGTATCAATTAACTTATACATGACGCCTTGTATGTTCAAATATTCTTCGACCGTATCTCTGGTAGTGCCAGGTATTTCACTTACCAAGGCCCTATTTTCATTGAGCAATGCATTCAATAAAGTAGACTTTCCTGCATTCGGCTTACCCACTATGGCTACTTGCACCCCATGCTTTATTACATTGCCCAATTGAAAAGAAATTAACAAGTCCTCTGTTTTTCTTTGTAACTCATGCACCAATACCTCCAAAGCTTTTTTATTGGCAAAAGCTACATCTTCTTGTGAAAAATCTAATTCCAATTCAATTAAGGCAGAAAATTTGATCAACTTCTCGCGCATTACTTGCAAGTCAGAAGAAAAACCTCCTTTTAAATTGTACAAGGCTGTTTTGCGTGCAGCTTCGGTATTGCTGGCAATTAAATCTGCAACAGCTTCGGCTTGGGTTAAATCTAATTTCCCATTTAAAAAAGCACGTTGTGTAAATTCCCCCGGCTTGGCCAATCGAGCTCCCTTGGCCTGGAACAATTGTAAAATAGAATCCTGTATGAAAGGAGATCCATGGCAAGAAATTTCAACCACCTCTTCGCCCGTATAGGATTTAGGTGCTCGATAAATAGTAACCACCACTTCGTCCAACACTTCTTTGCCATTCATTATTTTTCCAACATGTACCGTGTGGGTAGCCTTGTTGCTTAAATTTTGTTTTGAAAAAACTGCGCTCGTCAAGGCAATGGCAGTAGGACCACTTAAACGGATCACTGCAATAGCGCCCAACCCGGGTGGTGTGGCCAGGGCAACAATGGTATCATTCCAAGAACTCAAATTTTCGCGCATGCTACAAAGGTAAACTTTATGGAGTATTTATAAAGGTGCAGAAAAACAAATCCCCCCCGAATGCTCGGGAGGGATTTAATATTATTAAAGAAATTTGTTCAACTACTAATCTTCAGAAACTACGAATACAATCGCTTGACGGTGACGATAAATTACATTACGGCCATTTTGAACTGCGGGCTTCCATTTTGGACCTCTTGTAATTACACGAACTGCTTCATCTTTTGTACCATATCCAGGATCGTTCTCTGCTTTTACATCACTGATAGAACCATCTCTTGATACGATGAAAGAAACCACTACTGAATATTTTCCAGCAGGAGCCCCATTTTCAACTGGCAAGTCTCTGTTTAAAGTTCTTTCTAAATAACGAATCCAGCCTTGTTGTCCACCAGGGAACTCAGCAGGTATTTGTACCACTGTGAAGATTTTATCGGTCTCTTCTTCTGCTGGAGGTGCTACTGCTGTTTCAGTTGGTGCCACTAAGCCATCATCTTTAATACCTTTCTGATCGGTAGCACCAATTTTTACGTCTTCTAGCTTTTCAATTTCTTTTACTTCATCTTCTTTTTTCACTTCCTCGTCTTTTACAATCTTAGGAGGTGTAAATTTTGCCATTTCCACTTTTGGTGGCTCCACTTTTGGTGGTGGTGGCGGCGGAGGAGGTGGCTTTTTCTCTTGCGTTACGTCTGTCAAAGAAACATCGGTAACTATGATTTCAGTTTTAGATTTTTTTGCGCTATTAGACCAAATTGCAGCACCTGCCAAAAGAACGGTTACGGTGACCATGCCAATCAACGCCTTTTTAAGACGATCATTGTATGTTTTTCTTAGCTCATAAGCACCATATTCCTTAAATCTTCCCTCAAAAATGAGGTCTAGAATATCGGCGTTTAATATTTTGTTTATGTCCATTGTTTAATGCTTTTAATTGCTAGAAGGTTTTGCGGACTCATCTGATTTTTTTACCAATTGTTCTTCAATGTCAAAAATATCTACAAGTGCATATTTTTTTACCACATTAATTGACATTTCATCTAAAATATCAATCACGTTTTTGTAAGTACAAGTGGAACTTGGTTTAATCACGATAACTAAATCCTTTTCAGGATCGGTTGGGTCTTGTGCAATACTTCTTACATACTCCTTCTTTTTCAAAATAACATCACGAATAGAGTTTTCTCCATTGTATGAAGCAGATAAAAAATTAGAAGCGTCTGTTTTTAATTGTCCTTCATAATAATATATATGATTGTCTGCACCCATTATGATGGTTAAAGCACCTGACTCTTTTGCTTTGTTTTGTTCTTCAGGCTTCACTTTATCATCAGGCAAAATCAACTTCATTGCTGTAGGTTGACTCATCGTGGTAGTGAAGATGAAAAAGGTGATCAAAAGAAAACCCAAATCCACCATCGGTGTCAAATCGACACGCGTGGATAATTTTTTTCCTTTTTTGACCCCTGGTCCTTTCTTATGGCCACCACCCGAGGTATCTAATTCTGCCATAGTAAATAGCTTTTAATTAGTTTATAATTTAGTTGTCCTGTTTCTCTCCACTCATTGATTTCTTATACAACTCTGAACCTACTGGTGCATTTTCAGGATTGGTAATCATTTGAAATCTTTGAATATTATTTTTCTTAAATGCAGAAAGTACGCTTTTGAAAGCTGGATACTTAGCTAAATTGTCTCCTTTTAAAACAAGGTCCAATTTTGTGCCAGCATAAGCTTCATTCACCACTTGCATCCAAGTTATTAATTCATTGTTGGTACTATCCTTACATGGAATACCAGGAAGCAAGTTCCCTTTTCTGTTTTCTTCAGTGATGGCTAAAAAAGATTTGAGTCCTGAGAAAGGAGCTCCGATGAAATTGGCACTTTTAAATGCAGGAACATCAATTCCTAAATTTCTAGTGGCATTCAAAGAATTCGCAATCGCTTCTCTTTTTTGCTTGTCATCAATGGTAAGAAATACTTTGCCGTCTTTATCTATTGTTATTAGAACAAAATCCTTGCTTGGAGCAATTTTAGAAGATACAGAACTTGGTGTTGTAACCGCTATTGCTTCTGAAGGTTTGAACTTAGTAGTTAAGATAAAGAATGACAATAAAAGGAAAGCCACATCACACATGGCAGTCATGTCGATGGTGGTACTCTTACGAGGTAATTTGGCTCTACCCATTTTTGTATTCTTTTAATTATTATATAAGGTTGCCCTTATTAAAATATTTTTTGCTCTAACTACTATTTGTAGTTAGCTGCGAAACTTTGAGTTAATGTAAATCCAGACTCATCAATACCATAAGTGATACCATCGATTCTTGTAGTGAATACGTTGTACATTATGATTGCGATAGCTGAAGTACCGATACCCAAAGCAGTATTATACAAGGCCTCAGAGATACCTTGAGATAATTCACGAGCAGCTTCACCACCACCTTCTTCACCTAATTTAGAGAAAGAACGAATCATACCTAATACCGTACCAAACAATCCTAATAAGGTTGCTACTGACGCGATAGTTGATAAGAAAACTAAATTCTTTTCTAACATTGGTAATTCCAAAGCAGTTGCTTCTTCGATTTCTTTTTGAATATTCAATACTTTTTGGTCTGTATCTAATTCTGTATTGGTAATCATTTCTTTGTACTTAGTCAATCCAGATTTCATAACATTTCCAACTGAACCCTTTTGTTTGTCACACTCAGCAATTGCTTTGTCGACTTCTTTATTGGCTAATTGAAATTGTACTTTACGAATGAATTCAGCAATGTTTCCGTTACCTGCAGCTTTCTTAATAGTCATTAATCTTTCAATAACAAAAGTTAACACGATTAATAAACTACCAATTAAAACTGGAACAACGATACCGCCTTCGTACATTTTTGTGAAAGTACCTTTTGGTCCTTTATGACTAGGCCAAAATCCACCATTAGGATCTGGATTGGTAAAATTACTTCCGTTTCCTAACACAAAACGCCAGATGACGTAACCTGCTAAAATACATAAGATAGGTGCTAAAGTCGCAACAAGATTTCCGCTCTGTTGAGGCTGTGCTGCTTTCTTTGAAGCAGAAGCTGTTGCAGTTGATTTAATCTCAGCCATGATTCAATTGATTTTTGGTTTTAAATAAAAATTTTTTAAGAAATTGTCCTCTTCGCAATTGGTAAGATTTTTTTAAAATCTTTACGCACTAGTTTCTAAGGGGTTACAAAATAAGTAATTTATTGGTTGAAACAAATTTCAGCCAATAAATTTATTTTAAATTAATATTAAAACTAACCGGTGTTCTTGCACTGAAAAAAGGGGGGCTGCCTATATTAAAAAAATCAATCATCTTTCCTTGAAAAAAGGGCGACAGGCAAAAGCCGATTTTGGCTTCATTATCAAGATAATAGGCCCATAATAGGCCAAAAGAGGTGGTAAAAAGGGGTATTGACCAGCGGTTTCTGGGCAATCGGCTTTATTCGTATCTAAGGGCGTCTATGGGATTCAAAGCGGAAGCTTTCATGGCTGGGTAGATTCCGGCGGCCAAACCCACCACAGAACAAATCACAATTCCAATAAATACCCATAGCCAGGGCACGACAAATCCAGTATGCAATACCAAACTAAATATATTGCCCACTAGAACCCCTAAAATAATACCAAATACTGCCCCCAAAATGCTAATTAAAACGCTCTCAAACAAAAACTGACGGCGCACATCTTTCCTTTTCCCGCCGATGGCTTTAATCAATCCCACTTCCCTAGTTCTTTCACTCACTGCTACCAACATGATATTCATTAATCCAATGGCAGCGCCAATTAATGTAATCATACCAATAGCACCAGCAGCACCACTAATACCAGCCAGTAAACCAATAAATATATCTGCAAATTTATCGCTCTTATCTACTACAAAATTATCTGTTTCAGCAGGAATCAACCTTCTTGCTTTTCTCATTTGTTCCGTGGCCTCGTCAATGGCTGGATTAAGTTCAGTTACATTATTGACCATCACTCCTAATTGATAGGAAGGATTGCTATTGGTATATTGACGGACATTTTTTAAAGAAGAAAAAACAATATCATCCTGACGCATCATGGCACTGGATCCTTTTGATTTTAATAAACCAATGACCCGGTAAGGTTTGCCTTGCAATAAAATAATTTTATCAATGCATCTTTCTGGTTTATTTAAAAATAGTTTTGCTGCTACGCTTGATCCAATAACACAAACATTGCGTCCACTTTGAATATCTACATTATTTAAGTTGCGTCCCAATTCCAATTGATAGCCATTGACTGCAAAATAATTTTCATCTCCACCCCATAAGGTAATTTGCGGATTGGTTTTTTTATCTTTGTAATGAAGCTCATTGTTGCCTCCTGCTCGCCTATATACACTTACTTGCGCCCTATTAAAACCATAATGATCTTTAAAATAAGTCGACTCCTCCATTCTGATTGGCTTGTCTAAATTTGATTTTTTTTCTTTGACCCCTCTCTTAGATTTCTGAAATTCTTGACCATTGCCATCTCCCCCCATTCTTATTCTTGCATTCATTTCTTTGTAACGAATGGAAAAGGCATTGGCCCCCATAAAAGAAAAGTTTTCTTTTAAACTTTGATTCATCGCAGAAATAGCTGTAATAATACCAATCAATGCCATGATACCAAATGCGATAATGGCAACAGTAATACCTGTTCTTAATTTATTGCCCTTAACGGTGCGCCATGCCAACACAAAAGAATCCTGAATGGTCATTGTACTAGGTTTATAAAAAGCAAAGGTAAGATAGATTCAACAATGCCAAGTCTTTGCCCCTTGGTATATGAAGAACGGCTAAAAGTAGAGATAATTGAGCAGTAAATTAGGGAAAACTCCAAGGACGAGCAGCAAGATTGCCAAAGCCAATAGTTTATAAGCGTAATTTTTTGGCAGCGCTCCTAATGCCGATTCCCCAGTTGCAAAATACATGGCTTGTACTATTTTAAAATAATAATAAATACTAATGGCTGCAAATACAACCGCCACCATCACCAACCAAAGGCCGGCACCTGCTTTTACTAATGCACTGAGCATGTAATACTTCGCAAAAAAGCCCCCGGTTAAAGGGATACCTGCTAAAGAAAATAGAAATACAGTAGTTACAAATGCAAGTAAAGGATGCGCCTTACTCAATCCATTAAAAGATTCAAAACTATTTTCTTTCATTTTTATGAGTACTGCAAAAATGCCAATAGTGGCAATGGAGTATACCACCGCATACAATAAAATTGCCTCGTTCGTTATATCTGTTTTGCCATACAAAGCAAACAACATAAATCCTGCTTGCGCAATGCTTGAATACGCCAACATACGTTTTACACTTCTTTGAAATACGGCAATGATATTTCCCACCAATAAAGTAGCAAGAATTACAAAAGTTAATAGGATGGTCCAAGAATAAGCCAAAGCTTTGTATTGACTGCCAAACACATTAATGAATGCTACAAATGCAGCTGCTTTTGCAATGGTAGCCATAAAAGAAGTAAATACCGTTGGTGCCCCGTCATATACATCGGGTGTCCAAAAATGAAAAGGCGCTGCTGATACTTTAAAATTCATAGCGGCAAATAACAATATTAAACCAGCCGAAAGCATTACCTGTTCTTGAGCCATTCCAGTCACTTTATTTACAACAGGATCTGCCATCAGAAAAGTTCCAGTGGCCCCATAAATAAAAGTGATACCTAATAATAAAATGCCGGTGGAAAAAGAACCCATTAAAAAATATTTTAAAGCAGCTTCATTGCTAAACATATTTTTTTTATCGGCACCTGTCAAAATATATAAAGGAATAGATAGAATTTCTATGCCTATAAACAACATTAATAAATTATCAAAAGAGGTCAATACACTGACGCCGCATAAAATGAAAAAGAACAAACTATAAAAATCAGCAGGCGTGTTGCTTAATTTTGAAATTTCTTCCCCATTGATCCATACATAAATGAAAGTAAGGGCAAATAGCAAGGTGTTGGTATACAATCCAAATTGATTGAACTTTAACATGCCCTTGGTATCGTAGTTAATGACGAGCCAGCCATTCAATTGTGCTACATTTGCAACGATTAAAATAAGCAACCCTATTAAGGCTATATTTTTTTGCACTTGATTACTTTTTATGCCCCAAGAACAAAACATCATAATCACGCCCAATAAAGTAGAAACTATAATTGCATTCATTGCTAATTCATTTAATTATTTGACAAACAATTGTTGTAAAGTATCGGCCGTTAAAGTAAATAAGGGTTGAGGGTATACCCCAGTTGCAAAAACAAGGATCAACAATACAATCAAAACTGCTTGTGCTCCTTTATAGGGAGCTTGCATGGTATTTATTTTTTCGCTTACTTCTCCATACGCCACTTTTTGAACCATGTTTAAAGTATAAATAGCCGCCAATACCACACTCACGCCTGCGAATGCAGCCATCCAAGGATTTAATAAAAACAATCCATTGAACATTAAAAATTCACCCACAAAAGCGTTGGTTAAAGGCATGGCTATATTCGCTAAGGCAAAGCCTACTAATAAAATAGCTAGTGTAGGTTGCTTTTTGGCCAATCCACCCATTTGCTGCAGAGATCTAGTTCCCGTTTGTTGTTCAATGATGTCTGCCACTATCCATAAACCCAATACATTCAAGCCATGTGAAAACAATTGTATCAATGCCCCTTGTATGGCAATTTGGGTATGCGTAAAGATAGCTGCATTCATTAAGCCTATATGCGCAATAGATGAATACGCAATAAATCTTTTCATATCATCTTGACGAATGGCTATAAAAGAGGCATATAAAATACCAATGACAGATAAGACTACCATAAAATGAGTGTGTACCATAAATGCTACAGGAAACAGCGGCAACAACCATCTAAGAATACCATACAAACCCATTTTAACCATCACCGCGCTCATGACCATCGTGACAGCTGTGGGTGATTGTTCGTAGGTATCAGGCTGCCAAGTATGAAAAGGAAAGAGGGGCATTTTGATGGCAAAAGCAATAAAAAATAATACAAAACCAGTTGCTTGTTGACCATTGGTTAAGTTCGCATGCAAAAAAGACTGCATCGAAAAGCTATGGTCTGCCGTATGTGCATTTAAAAATAAAATGCCAACGAGCATCAATAAAGATCCTAAGAAAGTGTAGATGAAAAATTTAAAAGTAATAGCAATTCTTTTTTCTCCACCCCATATAGAACATAAAAAATAAACAGGTATCAAAGCCAATTCCCAGAAGAAATAAAATAGCAAGGCATCTCCTGCCATGAAAACCCCCATCAGGCCAGCCTGGGTAAATAACATTAGTGACAAGAAAATATTACTTTGTTTAAAGTTGTTTTTTGCTGTTGCAATAAATATAGCTGGGAAACTAATGGCCGTTAACAGTATTAAAATTTTTGACAACCCATCGGCATGTAAAGTAAACCTACTGTTTAAATTGGGTAACCAGGACTTATCGAAATCAACCATATTAGTACAAAGCATTTGACATGCCAACACCAAAGTGATTCCACTAAAAATAATAGCAGTCCATTGCGCGTTCTTCTTGTCCTTTATCAACAAAAGAAGCAAGGCAGCCAAAATGGGAACAAACAAAAAAGAAACTAAGATCATGGTTGCATTATTAATTTTGAGTCAATTTATTAAAAAATATAAAAATAGGCACATCATTGAACCACAATAAAAACAATACAATAATGCCTGTTACCATAAATAAAATATAATACCCCACTTGTCCGTTTTGAGTGAGTCTTACTTTTCTAGCACTGTATTGAATTAATTTACCTGCGCCATTGACCGCTCCATCTATGACATGTTTCTCTATGGTGTTTTTTAAAAACCCAGCAAAACGATTTAATGGATATACAATCGCCTCATTGTACAATTCATCAATACGCCATTTATGGTAGAAAAAATTCCCAACCACCGTATTGGGTGCTTCGTCTGTTTTCTTTTTGTAAATAGCTATCGCCCAAAGTAAAGCCACCAATGCAATACCTACAGACACTGCGATTAAAGTCCACTCTAATGAATGAGACAAACCTAATTCAATGGGCTCGCCCACAATAGGAATGAGTTGATGGGACAACCAATGGTGCCCACCCATGATTTCTGGAATTCCAATAGCACCTGCCAGCGCACTTGCTATGGCCAATAAAATCAAAGGCAAAGTCATGGCTAGTGGCGATTCGTGTAAATGATTTTCTTGATCGGCGGTACCTCTAAATTTTCCCAGGAAAGTAGTGGTATACAATCGGAACATATAAAAAGCAGTCATGGCAGCACCAATCACACCAAGTACCCAATAAATTGGACTCTTCGCAAAAGCAGCAGCCAGAATTTCGTCTTTAGAAAAGAAACCACTAAATGGAGGTACCCCTGCAATGGCAATACAACCAATTAAAAAAGTAATATGCGTGATGGGTAATTTTGATTTCAATCCACCCATTTTACGAATGTCTTGTTCATGGTGCATGGCATGTATCACCGACCCCGCCCCTAAGAATAACAAAGCTTTGAAAAAAGCATGGGTGATTACATGAAAAACGGCACCTGAATAAGCACCCACTCCCAAACCTAAAAACATATAACCCAACTGACTTACGGTAGAATAAGCCAATACCTTTTTAATATCATTTTGTTTGATGGCAATGGTAGCGGCTAATAAAGCAGTGCTAATTCCAATAATGGCAATGACATGTTGGGTAAGTTCACTATGACTAAATAAAAGATTGCTTCGGGTAATCATATAAATACCTGCAGTGACCATGGTAGCTGCATGTATCAAAGCGGATACTGGAGTAGGGCCTGCCATGGCATCAGGCAACCAAGTAAACAAAGGTATTTGTGCACTTTTTCCCATCGCACCTACAAATAATAGTAAGGTAATGCCAGTGATATCGGCACTAGATAATTTTGCCAAACTATCCGCAGTTAACACTTCACTATAATTAACGGAACCTAATTTTACGATGATCCAAAAAATGGCCAATAAAAATCCTAAATCACCAATGCGATTCATGATGAAGGCTTTTTTTGCAGCATAATTATAATTGCCATTGGTAAACCAGTACCCTATTAATAAGTAAGAGCACAATCCTACACCCTCCCATCCAATAAACATAACTACATAATTATCTCCTAAGACCAATACCAACATAGAAAATATAAACAAATTCAAATATGAAAAATAGCGTGCGTAATGGGGTGCTGCTTCTTCTTTCATATAAGCCGAAGAATACAAATGAATCAATGAACCCACTCCGGTAATTACCAATAAAAAAAGCGCAGACAAAGCGTCTACTTTAAAATCAAAAGGTATTTTTATGGAAGCTGCATTGATAAAATCGAAATAATGAACGGTCACTGCACCATGGTCTTGCACATACATAAATGCAAAAATGCTGGCAATAAAGGATGCCACTATATATCCAGTGGCTTTGTAAGCAATTACTTTCTTACTCCAATAGTTACGACCCAGTCCATTGAATAAAAAACCAGCAAGTGGCCATAGAAGAATGAATGCAATTAATATTTTCATGATACCCATGGAGTTAATTCTTTAATCTGTTTAAAAAATTGACGTCTATCGAATGTGTATTTCGATACATCATTACAATAATTGCCAACCCAATACTTACTTCGGCTGCAGCAACCACCATAATAAAAAATACAAAAATTTGCGCATCTATACCCGCCATACTCACCGCGCCGTTTTGCATAGACATACCATTGTACATTTTAGAAAAAGCAACCAGCAATAAATTCACCGCATTCAACATTAGTTCAATACACATAAATACTATAATGGCATTGCGACGTGTCAACACCCCTACCACCCCAATACTAAAAAGGGTAAGACAGAAAAAGATATAATACTGTATAGACATAAGATCGAATTTTTTATTTTTTCCCAATGAGCACCGCTCCCACCATGGCGCTTAAAAACAATACGCTACTTATTTCAAACGGAACTACATAATCAGTAAACAAGGCTTTTCCTAATGGATTTATCAAGCCAATGGACCCTTCCTTCAACAACACCGTTTTCCCTACCAATGGAATAGATTGTTTCACCAAAGAAATCAACAAGGTTAAAAAACTTCCTCCCGCAATCACTCCAATAAACTTTACAAACAATTGCTTTTGGGGTTCACTGTCTTTTTTTACATTCATGAGCATAATCACAAATAAAAATAATACCATGATGGCCCCGGCATACACAATGATATTTACAATGGCTAAAAATTGGGCATTCAATAATATATAATGTCCCGATATAGCAAAAAACACAAGTATGAGCCATAAGACACTGTGTATGGGATTTTTACTAACCAGCACCATAATGGCACATACCAGTGCAAAAACAGATAAGGCGTAAAATATAATTTCTAATAGATTCATATTGATTAAGCTTCTACTCCTTTTGCCTTAGCCAACGCATTGGCGTCGGTTAAAGTATTGGGAATTAATAAATCGTTCTTGTCATAAATAAATCCTTTGCGCGTATAATTGGCTGGCGCAAAAGTTTCACTTAAATAAATGGCATCTTTTGGACAAGCTTCTTCACACAAACCACAAAAAATACAACGCAACATATTTATTTCATATTTAGCTGCATACTTTTCTTCTCTGTACAAATGTTCTTCTCCTTCCATTCTTTCAGCTGCTTCCATGGTGATGGCTTCTGCAGGGCAAGCCACTGCACATAAACCACAGGCCGTGCAATTTTCGCGACCTTCCTCATCTCTATTTAACACATGCAAGCCTCTGAATACCGGACTAAATTCCCTTTTTTGTTCAGGGTATCTTACCGTTGGTTGCTTTTTAAACATGTGACTAAAAGTGATCATCATGCCTTTAATAATATTAATCAAATACAAACGCTCCCAAAAAGTCATGGGGCTGCGGTTTACTGCGATTGATTTATTGGTTAATGCTTGCATGTTATATTCCTAAGATTTTTTATAATTATAATTTAGATAAGATTAAAGCTCCCGTTAACAACATATTTAACAAGGCCAATGGTATCATTTTTTTCCACCCCAAATTCATTAATTGATCGTATCTAAATCTTGGGATTGTCCAACGAATCCACATAAATAAAAATACAAACAACACTATTTTAATAAGTAAAGTGCCTAATCCAATCATGGCTGCGATATTTGGCGCTACCGTAGTTTCATCAAAGAATGGTAAATCATACCCACCAAAATACATCGAAGCCATAATGGCGCTACTCATAATCATATTGACATATTCAGCAAATAAAAAGAACCCTAATTTCATAGAAGAGTATTCTTGATGGTAGCCAAAGTTCAATTCATTTTCGGCTTCGGGTAAATCAAAAGGGGTACGATTGCATTCTGCCATGGCACAAATAAAGAAAATAACAAATCCCAAAGGCTGATACACCACATTCCACCAATGTCCTGCTGTCTGATCGGCCACAATAGTTTTTAAACTTAAAGTGCCTGTGGTCATTAATAATGCAATCAGAGCTAAACCCATTGCAATTTCATAACTAATGGCTTGAGAGGCGGCACGGAGTGCCGACATCAAAGAAAATTTATTATTAGAAGCCCATCCGCCAATCATAATTCCATATACCCCCATGCTTACCACTGCAAAAACATATAAAATTCCAATGTTTACATCGGCTATTTGCAAAGCTATGGTACGTCCAAATAAATGCACATCCGTGCTCCAAGGAATGACTGCACAAGTCATTAAGCTAGCCGTCATCGCCAATCCCGGTCCTAGAATAAACAACCATTTGCTGGATGCATTTGGAATGATTTCTTCCTTCATGATTAATTTTAAACCATCTGCTAAGGGTTGCAATAAACCAAAGGGCCCTGCTCTATTCGGACCAGGTCGGTCTTGTAAAATCGCAGCCACTTTTCTTTCGCCAAAAGTGGTATATAATGTAATCAATAAAGTAGTGAGCACAATGATCACAATCAAAATTAATTTTTCAATAACAAAGGCCCAATCAAATGCGAGTAGTGTCATGCTTTATAAATTACGCTTTGTTTGAATTATTGTTAAAAGTAGTTCCATGAGAAGGACCTTCGATTGCACTTAAATGAACCGAAGGCAAGTTAACTTCACTTTCGTTGTGAATGTCCATTAACAAATGAGGTGCTCTGCCATGATTCACTGCTTTGAAAGTTTCTGTAGGAAGCGTAGTTCCAATATTTCCTGCATAGTGCCCTTGAGCAATTACAGAATGTCTGCTAATTTCACGTGGCCCTTCTATCACCCAATCATGGGTATGCTTTTTATCAAAACGACAAGTGTTGCAAATCCAACCTGGTTTTCCTTCGGGTGTATCTTCAATCTCGCCCCACTCATCTTTTCTAGCGGTGACTCTAAATACTTCGTCTCCTCTGTTCCATAAAGTAACGCGGCCCGAACAAGTAGGACAATCACGATGTGCATCCATGGGTTTTAAAAACCATACTCTATTTTTAAAACGGAATGTTTTATCTGTTAAAGCGCCCACAGGACATACATCAATTACGTTACCTATGAATTCATTGTCCAAACTTTTTTCAATATGCGTTGCAATTTCTGCATGATCTCCTCTATCTAAAATACCATGAGTTCTTTTATTCGTTAATTGATCGGCAACAAAGATACAACGATAACACAATATGCATCTTGTCATGTGCAATTGAATGTGCTTTCCTATATCATGTTTTTTAAAAGTACGTCTTTGAAATTCATAGCGTGTGCTAGACTTGCCATGCTCAAAACTTAAGTCTTGTAAATGACATTCGCCAGCTTGATCACATATAGGACAATCCAATGGATGATTTAACAATAAAAATTCAACAATACCTGCTCTAGCATCAATTACTTTTTCACTGGTAATATTTTTTACTTCCATGCCATCCATCACGGTCGTACGACATGACGCTACTAATTTAGGCATGGGGCGAGGATCTTTTTCAGAACCCTTTGATACTTCTACCAAACAGGTGCGACATTTTCCACCACTTCCTTCCAGCTTACTATAATAACACATAGCAGGTGGCGCTACTGCACCTCCAATTTGACGTGCCGCTTGCAATATCGTAGTGCCCGCTGGTACTTCAATGGTAATGTTGTCTACTGTTACTTTAAATAATGTTTGTTCACTCATAGTTTTGCGCAATGTTATGCAGGCACATGGATAGGGTCTGCATAGTGTTGTAAACCAAAATTACTTGTTTGTGATAATGCTCTATTTTGAATATGCCATTCAAATTCATCACGGAAATGTCTAATCGCAGCCGCTACCGGCCAAGCTGCCGCATCTCCTAATGGACAAATGGTATTGCCTTCAATTTTTCTTTGAATGTCCCATAACAAATCAATATCACTTATTTCTCCTTTTCCTAATTCTATTTTTTGAATTATTTTTTCCATCCACCCTGTTCCCTCTCTACATGGCGAACATTGTCCACAGCTTTCGTGTCTGTAAAAACGCGCCAAGGTTAAAGTATGTTTTACAATACATTGGTCTTCGTCTAAAACTATAAAACCACCCGAACCCATCATAGAACCGGTTGCAAAACCACCATCACTTAAACTTTCATAGTTCATGTATCGTGTTTCTCCTTTAGCCGTTTTTAATAATAAATTCGCAGGCAAGATAGGGACCGATGATCCTCCTGGGATACAAGCTTTTAACTTTTTACCATTGGCGATGCCACCGCAATATTCATCACTGTAAATAAAATCTTCCACAGAAATGGTCATGTCAATTTCATACACGCCAGGCTTATTGATATTTCCGCAAGCAGAAATTAATTTTGTACCAGTAGAACGACCTACTCCAATTTTCGCATATGCTTCACCCCCCATCTTGATAATAGGCACTATAGCCGCTAAAGTTTCTACATTGTTTACTACTGTAGGACGCATCCATACTCCTTGAATCGCAGGGAAGGGTGGTTTGATACGAGGATTGCCTCTTTTACCTTCTAAGGATTCTATCAACGCAGTTTCTTCACCACAGATATAGGCACCTGCACCCCGATGAACATGAATCATACAATCAAAACCAGTGCCTAAAATATTTTTTCCTAAAAAACCATTCTTAGTGGCTTCTATTATTGCCTCTTCCAATATGGAAGCCACCCATGCATATTCACCTCTAATATAGATATAGGTATCATTGGATCCTAAAGCATAAGAAGAAATAAGTAAACCTTCTATTAATAAGTGGGGTAAGAATTCCATTAAATAACGATCCTTAAAAGTACCTGGCTCACTTTCGTCTGCATTGCATACCAAATGACGTGGCACGCCTTCGGGCTTAGCAATAAAACTCCATTTCATGCCAGCAGGAAAACCAGCGCCGCCTCTTCCTCTTAATCCACTTTTCTTTACTTCTTCTACAATAGCCTCCATGGTCATTTCCTTCAACGCTTTTTCAGCTGTCACATATCCCCCCTCACGACGATACACATCGTAAGTACGAATACCTGGCACATTTGCTTTTTCTAATAATAATTTTACACCCATTGTTGCTACTTTATCTTTTCTAATTTTGCGCTATTATTTGTTGTCTGTATTCTTCAATAATTGCATCCACTTTTTCTTTGGTTAAGTGTTCTCTGTATACTTTGCCTACTTGCATCATCGGCGCATAGCCGCAAGCTCCCAAACACTCCACCAACTTCAAAGTAAATAAACCATCCTTGGTCGTCTCCCCTGGCAGTATGCCCAATTGCTTTTGAATATAGGCAATGATGTTGTCCGAACCACTGATCATGCAAGGGCCCGTTTGACATACTTCAAAAACAAACTTGCCTACGGGTTTTAAATTGTACATGCTATAAAAAGTGGCTACTTCATATACTTCAATGGGTTCAATACTTAATAAGCTTGCTACATAATCCATCGCTTCCGTTGGCAACCAGCCTCCAAAACTATCCTGCGCTAAATGCAACACCGGTAGCAATGCACTTTTTTGTTTCCCTTCTGGATAACGAGCTACCAAGCGTTTCAACTCGGTCATTTGTTCGTTATTAAATTGAAGACTCATATACAAATTTCATTTTCTCAATTATTATAATACGCGCAATTCAAAAAGCTACGCATCCAACTCCCCTGCTATTAAATTCAAACTACTCATCGTCACCACTGCATCGCTCAACATGCCTCCCTTGATCAATTCCTCAAACGCTTGGTAGTAAATAAAACAAGGTCTTCTAAAATGCAATCGAAAAGGGGTACGTCCACCATCGCTGATTAAATAAAAACCCAATTCTCCATTGCCACCTTCTACTGCACTATAAATTTGTCCCTTTGGTAAATCTATTTCCCCCATGATTATTTTAAAATGCCAGATAAGGGCTTCCATCTTGGTGTACACATCTTCCTTCTTCGGTAAATAATATTCAGGCACATCGGCATGGTAAACTTCAGCTTCTGCACCTTTAAAGTTTTGTATTTTTTGATACGCTTGTTTGATGATAGAAATGCTCTCATACATTTCTGCATTGCGTACTAAAAAACGATCATAATTATCTCCGGTGGTTCCCACAGGAACTTTAAAATCAAAATCTTGATAACTGCTATAAGGTTGTTGCACTCTCACATCATAGTCAACCCCCGTAGCGCGTAAGTTGGGTCCGGTAAATCCGTAGTTCAATGCACGGGCTGCACTAATACCACCCGTACCTTGCGTTCGCTCCATAAAAATTCTATTGCGTGCAAATAAATTTTCAAACTCACGCAACACTTTAGGATACTCGTTTAGGAATTTCTCGAGTTTCGTAAACGCTGTATTTGTAAAATTCCTTTCAAAGCCACCAATGCGGCCAATATTAGTAGTAAGACGGGACCCACATACTTCTTCATATATTTCATAGATTAATTCACGGTATTGCATCACGTATAAGAAACCAGTATACGCTCCTGTATCCACCCCTACAATGGAATTGCAAATTAAATGATCTGATATGCGCGCCAATTCCATAATGATAACACGTAAATAATCAACACGCTTAGGCAATTCAAGTTGTAAAAAACGTTCGCAAGTAATATGCCAACCCATATTGTTGATGGGGCTACTACAATAGTTCAATCGATCGGTGATGGGTGTAATTTGATACAATGGGCGACGTTCTGCCAATTTTTCAAAGGCACGATGAATGTATCCCACAGTTTGTTCTGTCGATACCACACGCTCTCCGTCCACTTCCATAATATTTTGAAACACCCCATGCGTGGCAGGATGGGTGGGTCCAATATTTAAAGTGGTCGTTGTTTTTTCAATAGACCCTTTAGGCAATGTGATATGACTTTGATGTTCCATTATTGAATTCGCTATTACGCCTTAATTTTTTATTTTTATTTATCCTCTTCCAAACATTTCATCATCCTTATCTATACGCGTTTGATCCTCTAATGGATATTGTTTCCTTAATGGAAAATAATCCATCTCATCTACATTCAAAATACGTTTTAAATTAGGATGCCCTATAAAATTAACTCCGAAAAAATCATAGGTTTCTCTTTCCATCCAATTGGCACTTTCAAATAACTTACTAGCTGTGAATACCGCCGTTTCATCTATTGAAGTACTTACAGAATAACGCAACCGAATATTTTCAGAAAAATTATGCAAATGATACACTACTACTAATTCAGCTCCCTTATGGTCTGGATAATTAACCCCACATAAATCGGTTAAGAAAGTGAATCCCAAAAATGGTTCTTCATATAAATATTGAAGCACCTTTAAATTAAGCTCTTTGGGAGATTCAAAAGATAAAATACCAGACGCAGTAGAAAAATTCAAAACTTGATCACCAAATTTTTCTATTAATTTATTTTGTATCGTCTCGTTGTTTAATGCCATGTTGGTTCAAAAAATTTTATTGAATCTTTATTCAATGCCGTAGCTGTTAAGTAAATCTTTGTATTGATCGCTGTTGCGACGGCGGATACTTTCTTGTCCTACTAAATCTTGAATTTTCATAAACCCATCTATGATGGCTTCGGGACGAGGAGGACATCCAGGCACATATACATCCACAGGTATTACTTGATCAATGCCTTGCAATACACTATAGGTATCAAAAATTCCGCCACTAGAAGCACAAGCACCAACAGCGATCACCCAACGTGGCTCTGCCATTTGTAAATACACTTGTCTTAAAACGGGTGCCATTTTTTTAGCAATGGTTCCCATCACCATCAATAAATCACATTGACGTGGCGAAAAACCTACGCGCTCCGAACCAAATCTTGATAAGTCATAATGAGAAGCCATGGTAGCCATAAATTCAATACCACAACAAGAGGTAGCAAAAGGCAATGGCCATAAAGAATTTTTTCTTGCAAGCCCTACTACCGAACTTAATTGTGTAGCAAAAAAACCATCGCCAGGAACACCTTCAGGGGCTTTGCCCATAGAGATCGCTTCTGAAATTTCAGCTTCTTTTGGATTTAAATTAAATCGAACAGGACGCATATTTCTAAATACTTTAATTTTTATATTAATCTTCCCACTGCAATGCTCCCTTTTTGATGATGTAGATAAAACCCACCAAGAAAAAAGCAACAAATAAAACCACTTCCAAAAAACCTGACCAACCTAAACTTTTAAAATTGACTGCATAAGGATAAAAGAAAATAACCTCTACATCAAACAGCACAAACAAGATGGCTACCAAAAAATATTTGATTGCCATGGGAGATCTGGCATCCCCATGTGTCTCAATACCACTGGCAAAATTTTCTAATTTATCGCTTGTTTTTCGCTTAGGCCCTAAAAAATTGGAGACCAATAACATAAGTGACACAAAGCCACCTGCAAATAGCAACTGAAGTGCTATTGGTAAGTAATTATTAGCGCTGTTTGTTTCATTTACTGAAATCAAAAACTGCTGCAAATTCATACGTATTGTTTAGGTGCCGCAAAAATACGCAAAGGAGAGCACCTAAAGTAAAAAACTCCCTATAAATAGGGAGTTTTTTTAAATTATTTATGAACAGTTCTACCTGGGTAAAAATGCCTAACTAAGGTCTAGTTTTTCTTGGGTGCGGTACTGTCAGCAGCGGCAGCAGCGGCACCCTTGCCCCCCTTGCCTGCTTGCATTTTTTTGATAATTTCTATGTTTTTGACAAACTGGCCCTTTGCCTGTAAAGTAGTAGGGTCATTGGGTACCATTTCAAGTACTTTATCGCACATTAAGACAGCATTGTCGTAGGCCTTGGTTTCATTGTAATAGCCAATTAAAGTATAATAATTATTAATCAAAGCTTGCTTGTTTTTGACGCTGTCTTTAAGTAAAAATTGATTTTGGAAATTGACTGCTTCAAAAAGAATTCCTTGGTTATTGGCGGTATCCACTAAGGCAGCGCCTTTCGTATTAAAATTATACCCTTGTCCCTTTTCAGGGAAAGCCGCGATGTATTGTTTGGCAACTTCCATGGTCGCAGCACCATTTTTAGCATTTAAAGAGATACTAGCCAATTTGTAGTAATCAAATTCGGCCTTTGAACCCTTTAAATTAACTAAATTGGTATACCATTTTAAAGCGTCTGCATACATGGTTGCTTTTTCAAACATGTCTGTGCCTAATTTATAATATTTCAATTTATTCACCTTAGCAGTATCTGCGGCAATGGCTTTTTCTAATAAAGCAGCCAAAGCTTGTTGATTGCCACTAAAGCGAGACAATATTTTGATGGCCAATTCGTAATCGGTACTTAATATTTTATCCGTAGGGGTATTATTGATGTAAGGTTCGATATAAGATTTGGCAAGAACTGAATCTCCTTTGTGGTCGTAGTTTTTTGCTAACAATACAGCCAAGGTTGGAAATATGGTTAAATTACCAGCCGCTTCCATCTTTTTGGCTTTTTCTAAAGACAAATCAAATTGCCCAGATCTGTATAAATAATCTGCACTAAAATATTCAAATATGGGATCCTTATCTGCATGTGTTAAAAATAAATCTAAATTGGACTTAGCCATGCTGGTATTGTTGTCCGCATAAAAAGTATACAATGAAAAATACACAGGCGCTATGGCTGGATCAGCATCTATTGCTTTTTTATAATACTCCTCTACCGATTCTTTGTTGTTTTGAGTTTGATAAATTTTACCAATTCTATAATGTGCATAGGCATTTTTAGGATCTCCAGTAATGGCATTTTGAAATGCGGTTACCGCTTCGCCACCAAACTCGCCGCCCATCTTTAAATAATTGATTCCTAAATTAACATACAAATTAGGACTTACTACATCGTAAGATGTAACCGTTTCTTTTAATTTGTCTATTGCATAACGATGGTCACCAACTTTAATAGGAAGCTCTGAGTAAACACGCCCAATGGCATTGATGATATCTTGATTGGGTTTGCCTTTGTACTTTCCTTTGGTATTTAAAGTGGATGTAATGGCTACTTCTAAATTTTGTTTTACCGCATTGTTGTCTGCTCCTTCTAGAGATTGAATATGCGACATCCCTATTAATAACCAAGGGTCATTTGCTTTTGCCTGAAGTCCAGCTTGATAAACCTCTTTTGCCTTTTTTATAGCTTCGGCCGTTGGAATACCGTTGTAATTTTGAGCCAATATAGCTTGACCATACCAAAAAATAGTTTCCCCATCGGCAGGATTTTTATCCATTGCTTCTTTGAAAAAGACAAGTGCCGATTTATTTTTTTCGTAATTCAATAACTTAACCCCTTCTGCTAATGGAGATACCGGTGTTTGGGCAAGCAGTGCTGCATGAACAAAAACAATCCCGATAAACATGAAGACCAATTTTCTCATCACTTGTTTTTTATATTGATACAAAAATAATTTAACCCCCCTCTTCTAAGTAGGCAGCTATCGATTGGATGCCACCCTTTTTTTCAAATTAAATAGAACTAATTGAAAGGTCTAAAAATATTAATTTTTTCGCTAGAAACCCATTAATTTTTTATTAAATCAACTATATATTGTTAGTTTTTAGTTAAGCCTAGTTCATTAAACCATTTCGTTTCTGAAATCCCATTTTGGCAGGCACCAAAAAAGCCCTCCTAAAAATAAGCTGTCCTCGTTCTAAACTCATAAAATTGAGCAATCCAGACCCCAAACCAGGTGCATTTTCTTTTAAAATATAGTAAATGGGCAAGGACAAGGAATACTGACCTAAGCTAATGGTAGCTTGAGATGGAGAAGCAAAAAGCCCTTTCTCGGCACATAAAGTACACTCTACTTTGGCCATTTTTAATTTTAATCTGTCCGCCACTTGACGAGGGTCATAATCATCTCCAATCCAATTCATTCCCACAAAACCAATGGCGTTGGGGTTGTTTTTTAAATAGTCAATCACCTCTTTGCTTCCATTGGCAGCCATTACATTTTTTCCTAATTTATCCGCTTTCACCAAACTGTCTTTTAAAAATCTAACGATACCAGTTAAATGACTCCCATCCATGACCACCTGCTGTGGATTTTTGCCCGTGAGTCGGTCTTGTAAATCTTGTAAAGTAAAAATACTGTCCTTGGCATTTTGATGAACAACAACAGCAATGGCATTGTAAGCAAGAATTCCAAAAGTAGGTGCATACCCCAATTGATTTTTAAACTGAACTTGTTCCACTTTGTTTAACCCCCTAGTAACAAAAATCATTCTTGTGCTGTCCTCTGCAAAGTCTTTTAAACACTCAATTTCAGACTTGTACTGAACTTTTATATGTGCTTTGGGATAACTAGAAGCAAACACTTTTAATTCCTGATCCATAAAAGATTTAAAGCTCTCTTCGACTGTAATTGCAATAGTTCCTTCCGAAGTAGACTCCAATACTTTTGCAGGTTCACTCACTTGACAAGCAGCTAGCAATAAGAAACTAAAAAAGAGGATTAAAAGGGGACGCATACCATTGAATTTAAAGGGAGAAAAATTAGCTTACTAATAAGTTTGTTGAATGCCACGATACAATCTAAAGCCCCCATATAACAAGCACATTGCACCAAAAATATTTCTGAAATCAGCTCCTGCATTCAGCAAGGCCTCTAGTTTAAACCATTTAGCCCCCAACATAAGTACGCCACAGCCCAATATCAATAAGGCCATGGTAATGTCATAAATACTTCTAAAAATGCGGTAAGAGCGCTCCGATTTTTCTCTTGGTCCATTTTCCATAAAATGCTATTTTAAAGGGGCAATTTAAACAATTAATAGCCGATGAATTTAAAAAATTTATCTTTACTTATAAATTTTCCAAGCATGAGCAAACCTTCTCTGCCACAAGGCACCAGAGATTTTAATGCAGCCACGGTGCAAAAGCGCCAATATATATTTCAAACCATAAAATCAGTTTTTGAATTATATGGGTTTCAAGCACTGGAAACCCCTGCTATGGAAAACCTAGAAACCTTGATGGGCAAGTATGGGGAGGAAGGTGATAAATTAATTTTTAAGATTTTAAACAACGGATTAGATCTGCCGCAAAAAAAACAATCAACATTAGATGGAGTTGAAAAATTATTGGCTGGAAAAAGTAGTACTGCACTTACCGAACGCGCTTTAAGATATGATTTGACCATTCCCTTTGCAAGGTATGTTGCCATGAACCATGGTTCCTTAACCTTTCCTTTCAAAAGATATCAAATACAACCTGTTTGGAGAGCCGATCGTCCTCAAAAAGGCAGGTATAGAGAATTTTATCAATGCGATGCAGATGTTGTTGGTAGTGATAGTTTACTCAATGAAGTAGATTTAATGTCGGTGTATTTGACCGCTTTTTCCAATTTAAAATTACCCGTAGAAGTAAAAATAAACAATCGAAAAATTTTATTCGGCCTGGCCCAATTGTGTGGAGGCGAAGAAAAATTAATCGACTTAACCATTGCCATTGATAAGTTGGATAAAATTGGCTGGGAAAAAGTACAAGAAGAATTAAATAGCAAAGGATTTTCGGACCAGCAACAAAAAATAGTACAACAATATTTAAATATTACTGGAAGCAACGAAGAAAAAATTGAAAAGCTTACAAAATTATTAGGAGACAACGAGTCGGTGCTCAAAGGAATTGATGAATTAAATTATGTACTCCAATATCACGCATCTTCGGGAATGGGTAAACAATTGGTTGCCGACTTTACTTTAGCAAGAGGATTGAATTATTATACAGGACTTATATTTGAGGTCAAAGCTTTGGATACCGATATGGGAAGCATTGGTGGTGGTGGGCGTTACAACGATTTAACCAGCTTGTTTGGCGTACCCAATATCCCAGGTGTTGGTATTAGTTTTGGTGTAGATCGTATTTACGATGTCATGGAAGAAAAAAAATTATTCCCTCCTTCCATTGAACAAACCACACAGGTATTATTTTTTAATTTAGGCGAGGCAGAAGCTAAAAGCGCGTATGAACAAATGGCCTTGCTTAGAAATAAAAAAATTGCTTGTGAAATTTACCCAGAGAAGAGTAAGTTCGACAAGCAATTTAAATATGCAGAGAAAAAAGGAATTCCCAATGTGATAATCATTGGAACAGAAGAGTTAGCAAAAAAAGAATGCAATTTGAAAAATATTATTACCGGTATTCAAACCACCATTCCCTTCTCAGAACTTCCTCATTTTAAGTTCTAATTTATTCGCATTTACTAGACCAAAGGTCATGGTAAAAATCTTCCTTTATATAGGCTGTAGTTGCTGACACTTTTTTACCAACCAATTCCATGCCTTGCACTAAAATTGATACTGATACCACAACATTATTGGCATCTCTTTTGAAAACAACTGGCGCATCATAAGCGGCTAAATAAAAAGAGTCAGGTCCTTTTTTCTCTAATCCAGTTGCGCCCATGGCAGAATTTAAAGTAAGCACAGTATCTACTGCTGTAATATTTACTTCGGACACGGGGCTTCCATCAGGAAAAGTATATTTCCCAACATAATCTTTCAATGAGCTTGTTTGAGCATGAACGGAAAAAAGTACTCCCATCATAATCGAAGTCATCAAGACAAATTTTTTCATAGATATCTATTTTTTTATATTTATAGCACAGAAAAGTGCGATTCGAAATTAAGTAAAAAGATGTCGAATCAATAAAAAAATAAGGCCAATTCGCAATTAATTATAGGAGCTTATTTGAAGGGAGAATGATAGGTGAAAAAAAGAATTAAAAGTATCCAAATCCGATCAAGTATCTTTGCATCATGGAGAAGAATAGAGAGAATATTAGACAGGTCGAAGTGGCTGATATTGAACGTTTTATAGGCAAAATAGGAGAAAAGCCATTTCGAGTAAAACAAATCGTTGAATGGTTGTGGCAAAAACATGCCCATAGCTTCGACGAAATGACCAACCTAAGTAAGGACTTGCGCAAGCAATTAGAAGATCATTATCAATTGCCTGCTTTAACAATTAACACTACCCAGTTGAGTGATGATGGTACTTTAAAAACGCGTTTCAAAACTTTTGACGATCATATGATTGAAGGCGTGCTTATTCCTACCGCACTTCGTAAAACAGCTTGTGTATCCTCTCAAATAGGTTGCAGTTTAAGTTGTAAGTTTTGTGCCACAGGTACCATGACCAGAAAAAGAAATTTAAGCTTTGATGAAATATACGATCAAGTAGTTTACATCTTGCAACAAAGCGAAGCCACTTACGATAAACATTTAAGCAATATTGTTTTTATGGGTATGGGTGAGCCTCTCATGAATTACCACAATGTGCTTAAAGCCATTGAAAAAATTACTTCCCCTGACGGCTTAGGTATGAGTGCCAAGCGCATTACTGTTTCCACCGCTGGTATTGTTAAACAAATTAGACAATTGGGCGACGACAATGTAAAATTTAAATTGGCTTTGTCCTTGCATGCAGCCAATGACAAAAAGCGAAATGAACTCATGCCTATCAATGAGAGTAATAATATCAAATCACTGATTGAAGCATTGAATTATTTTTATAAAAAAACTGGTAGTGAAGTTACTTTTGAATACATTTTATTTAAAGATTTTAATGATTCAGAAAAAGATGCAGAAGAACTTACCAAGATCTACCGACAAGTGCCCGCTGATTTAATCAATGTCATTGAATACAATCCAGTAGATGTATTCCCTTTTGACAAACCTGACGAAGATGGCTTTGAGCGTTTTGTAGAAATTTTACAAAAGAACAGAGTCAACGTTAGAATAAGAAGAAGCAGAGGAAAGGATATTGATGCCGCTTGTGGACAATTAGCAAACAAGGATAATATTTAAACCTGCCGGCAATGAACAACAAAAGATCGGACAACTTTGACAAGTTTTCAAATAAGAAAAAAGGCAGTGCTGTTAAAGAAGAATACAGACAAGAAAAGAAAAAAGCCAAAGTAGAAATGAGGGCTGCTGGAGAAGCCATGCGTCAAAGAAAAAAAGACAAAGAACGAGGCATTCCTGTAGAACCCTTGGGCAATAACAAAAGAAGAATTCCCTCTAACAAAACAGCACCTACTTTCTCCCATAAAAATGCTGCTCCAAAATATGGCGAATTAAAGCCCTCTTTTAATGTAAAGCCTAGCCCAAGTAATAAAAGAACGCCCGCCTCTATGGACCGTGCCGATGTAAAAAGAACTGCTTCTATTGGAAAAGTAACTGCTTCTACCGAAGCCCCTTTTGAACAAATGCCCTTGAATAAATACATTGCGCATGCTGGCATATCTGGACGACGCGAAGCAGCAGAATTGGTGAAAGCCGGTCATGTAGCAGTGAATGGAGACATTGTTTTAGAGCCAGGTTACAAAGTGCAATACAAAGATGTAGTAAGGTTAAAAGGCAAGGTTTTACAATTACAAGTAACACCCGTTTATATTTTATTAAACAAGCCTAAAGATTATATCTGTACTGCTTCAGATCCAGAAGGCAGAAAAACAGTATTGGACATTATCAAAAATGCCACTACACAAAGAATGTTTCCAGTAGGTCGCTTAGATAGAAACACAACTGGGGTTTTAATTTTAACCAACGATGGTGACTTAGCACAAAAATTAACCCACCCTTCCTACGAAATAAAAAAAATATACGAAGTTACTTTAGACAAGCCTGTCACCAAAGCCGATATGGAATCCATTGCAGCTGGGGTAGACCTTGAAGATGGATTTATTGCAGCAGACGCAGTGAGTTATTTATCCAACACTTCTAAAAATGTCATTGGTATTGAAATTCATAGTGGAAGAAACAGAATTGTGCGCCGCATATTTGAACACTTAGGATATGACGTAAGACATTTGGACAGAGTGATGTTCGCTAATTTAACCAAGAAAAATGTTGATCGCGGTAAATGGCGTTTCTTGGCTGAGAAAGAAGTGCGGTTGTTAAAATTCATGAATAAATCTTTCACCAGAAAGTCTTCCAATTAATTTGAGCATGTTAAGTATTTTATTTGAAGACGATGACATTATTGTATTAAACAAACCTGCTGGTTTATTTAGTATCCCCGATCGATTTGGAAAAGAAGTCTCTCTTAAATCCATGTTGCAAGAAAAGTATGGAGAAATATTTACCGTACATCGACTAGACCAACATACCAGTGGTTTAATTCTTTTTGCCAAAAATGCAGCAGCTCATCAATTGTTAAGTGAGTTATTTGAAGGAAGGACGATTGAAAAAAAATACCTAGGCTTGGTCAAAGGCAGGCCTGCACAAGAAGGCAGTATTGACAATCCCATCATGGAACACCCGGTGAAAAAAGGAACGATGGTGATTAACGCCAAAGGCAAAGCGGCACTAACCACTTATAGCGTTTTAAAATATTACAAACAATATGCTTGGGTGAATTTTCAAATACATACAGGACGCACCCATCAAATCAGGCTCCATGCCAAACAAATAGGCCATCCCATTGTAGCAGACGACGTATATGGAGATGGAGAAAGCTTATTGCTTTCTTCTATTAAAAAGAAAAATTTTAAGCTAAGCAAGACCGAAGAGGAAGAAAGGCCCTTGCTTGCTAGACAAGCATTACACGCCCATACCTTGGTTTTTACCTATAAAGAAAAAGAGCTCCGATTAGAAGCTCCTTTGCCTAAAGATTTAACTGCTTGTTTAAAGCAGTTGGATAAATGGAATAGTTAATTCAATTATTGAGGCATTTTCCATCCAAAATATTCATTGGCATTGTTGAAACAGATGTCTTGAATGATCTTTCCAGTCCAAGCAATATCATTGGGCAATTCCCCTTCTTCCATTTCTTTACCAAAAAGATTACAAAGAATTCTTCTGAAATATTCATGTCTTGGATAAGATAAAAAGCTTCTTGAATCTGTTAGCATGCCTACAAAGCGACTCAATAGCCCCATATTACTTAAAGCATTTATCTGCTTTTCCATGCCATCCTTCTGATCCATGAACCACCAACCAGAACCAAATTGTACCTTACCCGCCACAGAACCATCATTAAAATTACCAATCATAGAAGCTATTAATTCATTGTCGGCAGGATTTAAATTATAAATGATAGTTTTTGCTAACTTATCATCTGTATCTAATTTATTTAAGAACTTAGACAAACTAACTGCTTGTGAAAAATCACCAATACTGTCCCAGCCGGTATCTGGGCCTATTAAATTCAACATTCTTGAATTGTTGTTTCTAAGTGCCCCTAAATGATATTGCTGAATCCACCCTTTTTTCCAATCCCATTCTGCAAAATGCAATAACATACAAGACTTAAATTTATGCTGTTCTAATACGCTTATATCTTTACCAGCTTTTACTGTATCAAAAATAGCATTGATCTCGGCCCCTGTAAAATCCTCCACATAAATTTGCTCTAAACCATGGTCACTCACATTGCATCCCATGGAAGCAAAAAAGTCGTGCCTGTTTTGTAAAGCATATAAATAATCATCAAAACTACTAATAGAAACTTTGCTTATTTTTTCTAACTTACTTAAATAAACTACAAAATTTGCTGCGTTGCTTACTTCCATGGCTTTGTCAGGTCTAAAAGCAGGAAGTACTTTTGTAGAAAAACTACTGTCTTTAATGGCTTGATGATGTTCCAAGGTATCAATTGGATCGTCCGTAGTACAAATAACACGCACATTCATTTTAGTGATCATTCGTTGGGTTGTAAATTCAGGGCTTTGCAACTGTGCCGAAGCTTGATCGTATACTTTTTTTGCTGAACCTGGATTTAATACCTCCTTAATTCCAAAATAACGTTGCAGCTCTAAATGCGTCCAATGATACAAAGGATTGCGCATCGTATAAGGAACCGTTTCGGCCCATTTCATAAATTTTTCTTCGTCTGATTTGTTGCCAGTGCAATAAGATTCTTCTACGCCATTGGTTCTTAAAGCACGCCATTTGTAATGGTCTCCGGCCAACCAAGCATCGGTTAAATTATTAAAATTGATGTTATTAGCAATTTGATCAGGTGCCAAATGGCAGTGATAATCAATCAATGGCATTTTAGCAGCAAAATCATGGTATAATTTTTCTGCCGTTTTACTTTGCAATAAAAAATTTTCATCCAAAAAAGCTTTCATAATTTACTTCCTTTTTTAAAGACTTACGCCACGCTTCCATGGAATAAAATCGTCTTGGTTTAACAATACTGCTTTAGGAGTTACTTCCCCACTTGCAGCTTTAATACAATATGCTAATATTTCTTCTCCCATTTGTTCAATGGTTTTTTCACCATCAATGATAGGACCCGTATCAATATCAATAATATCGGCCATTCGTTTTGCCAACGCACTGTTACTTGATACTTTAATAGTAGGACAAACTGGATTGCCAGTAGGCGTACCCAGCCCTGTTGTAAATAAAATAAGTGTAGCACCCGATGCTGCTTTACCTGTAGTAGCTTCTACATCATTGCCTGGCGTACACACTAAATGCAATCCAGCTTTTACTGCAGGCTCGGTATAATCTAATACATCCACAATGGGCGCATTGCCTCCTTTTTTAGCTGCTCCTGCCGATTTAATCGCATCTGTAATCAATCCATCTTTAATATTTCCAGGAGATGGATTCATATGAAATCCAGAACCCACTTTTAATGCTGCATCATTATACGTGGTCATTAATTGAATAAATTTTTTGGCAGCAGCAGGTTCTATGGTGCGATTGATTAATTCTTGTTCTACCCCACATAGTTCTGGAAATTCAGCCAATAATATTTGACCTCCTAAGGCCACTACTAAATCGGCGCAATAACCAACTGCAGGATTAGCAGATATACCACTAAAACCATCACTGCCCCCACATTTAACCCCGATACATAATTTACTTAATGGGGCGGGCGCTCGATTTAACTTATTGGCTTCTATCAAACCTTTGAAAGTAGATTGAATGGCACCAGCCAATAATTCAGGTTCACTTTTAGATTGTTGTTGCTCAAAAATTAATAAGGGCTTATTAAAGTTGGGGTTGTGCGCTTTTATTTCTTTTTCAAATTCTGATGATTGTAAATGTTGACATCCCAAACTTAAAACGGTAATACCAGCCACATTTGGATGGTCTGCATAGGCTGCTAATAATTTACTTAATACAGCTGAATCTTGTCTAATGCCACCGCATCCACCTTGGTGGTTTAAAAATTTAATGCCGTCTATATTTTCAAAAACTCGGCCTTTTTTAGGCGTTGTCGCTAAATGGATAGGCATTGAAATATCCTTACCCTCCCTATACGCTGCTAATAATTGCTGCGTATATTGTTTGTACTGATTAGAAACTTCATAGCCCAATTCATTATGCAATGCCTCTTTAATCACATCCAAATTTCTATTCTCACAAAAAACCGTAGGTATAAATAACCAATAATTAGCTGTACCTACTCTTCCATCTGCACGGTGATACCCATTAAATGTTTTATCCTGAAATTTACTTATATCAGGCGCTTGCCAAGTATAATTATAGGGTTGAAAAGCAAATGGTTCTGCCGCATGATTTAAGTTATCGGTTGTCATACGCGCCCCCGCTTCCACATCCTTGGTTAATTTACCCACTAATACACCATACATAAAAATAGACGCTCCTTTTTTAAATGCGGTAGGATAAATTTTATGTTTTGCAGCGATATCTTCAATGGCGGTAACTTGCTCATTTCCTATTGACACAGTAGCCCCTTTCATTATATTTTGTAGTGCTACCCATACATTGTCTTTGGGATTAATTTTTAGTACATTTTTCATCATCCTAAAATAGTTTTAATTCCAATATTATTAATTTTTTCTTTCCACTTTTCTACTAGATCTATAAATTCTTGATGATGGCAGAAATTTTTAGTTTCAATGTCTTTTTGGTGCTCTTGTTTCATATACCAAGCAAATGTTGCAAATCCAAGCGCCATTTTTTCTGCTGGCTTGCCGGTAAGTAAGATAAATTTTTCCATTAAAAACTGATTGCGCATTTTCATTTTTTCTTCAAAATTAATAGCGATGCTGTTCCACTTATGTTGTATAAAAGGGTTGGCGAAACGCTCTAAAACGCTGTTAGCAAATTGAATGGCTTCTTTTTCTGTAATAGCATCCCCCAAAACACATGGGACAATTTCTTCCATTGCCAAGCCTGTTATGAAATTATTAAAGGCCTTGTTTTCCATGGCTTTAACTACCGTATCAAAACCTGCCAGGATGGCTAAAGCACAACTAAAAGTATGGGTACCATTTAACAACCTTAATTTTAATTCTCTGTATTTTATAATAGAAGGGGCCACCACCACTCTTTCGTCCACAGTTACAAAAGAAATTTTAGGAATGGTAGTTGGTTTATTCACTTCAATGGCCCACAAGGCAAAGGGTTCACTGCTAATTAACAATTGATCTTTATACCCTAACTTATCTTCTAATTCTTGCATTTCTTTTTCTTCCAATTTACCAGGCACAATACGATCCACCAAAGTATTACAAAACTCATTTGCTTGATTGATCCAATGAACAAAATCCTCAGGCAAAGCATGCAGTTTTGCTAGTTTTAATATTATGTCTAATAAAACATTGGCGTTGTTTGGCACTAATTCAGTAGGAAGTATCACCCAACCTTTGTTCACATCTCCATTGAAATATTTCCAGCGCGCATACAGTAATGCCAATAATTTAGCAGGAAATGAATGGGGAGCATCAGGACCCAAAGCGTCATTGGTATCTAATACCAACCCAGCTTCCGTTGTATTAGAAATAATCACTTCTAAGTTTTCATTTTTTGCTAGCTCCACTAATAGCTTCCAATCTTTCTTTGCTTCTACTACACGACTAATGGAACTATTGATAAATGAATCATTGACAAGTGATCCCTTATATACCCCTCTTATGCAATGGGTAAATAAATTGTCCTGAGATGTAAAATCAGCAATTCCTCCCTGATAGGTAGACTTAACAACAACTATTTTCCCATTAAAAATTCCTTTTTCATTGGCATGATGAATAAAAAAATCTGGCAGCCCTCTTAACAAGACCCCTGTTCCAAATTGCATTACCCGCTCTGGCAATTCATTGAATTTATTCTGTTTGCTTATCCAATCTTTATTTAATAAAGGCCAACTCATTTCTTATTGCTTAGGTTTTGTATTTCGATGCAACTATTTAATTAACCAGTTTACCAGTTCTTGTGCCGCTTCAAAATTTTGATATTGTTTAGGTAATTTTCTGCCATCAATATATTCATTGTACAACCATGGATCGCCTACTACCATCACTTTCCCTTGTCCATAATTGGCTTTAGCTATGACCGGTACGGTACCATTGGTCGCTACTACAGTGGCAGGCGCTTTAACACTTAAAGCACTTACCTCTTTAAGATGAAATTTTAATTGAGTAGAAAATACCCCATTGTCTTTAACTGCAAATACATTCCCCATTTCAAAAGCATTGCCTTTGACCATATTTACCGAATTGTTGGTAGCACTAATACCAAATTTTTGTAATAAAATATTAGTGTGTTCTAAATCTGTATTGGCACTGTCATTGGTCATAACAAGCAAAGTACCTCCTTGTTTTACCCAGCCAGCAATTAAACTTGCTTCCCTTTCATTCATATAATTAGGATGCAAATTGTCTTTTACATGATCCGCATCAATGATGATATATACTTTGCTATTTTTTAAACCAGCTACCGTTGGCGCAGTGATTAATGTATTTAAAATAGCACCCTTATCAATAAATTGTTCCCCCAAACAAGCAATGCCACTATTACTTAATTCTTCCCAAGCGTAATGCCAACGAAAGTCGTTTCCTTTGGTATCTTTTTTTATTTCATTATTATAAAAAGCATCGAGTGTAATAATAGGATGCGTTAGTTGATTTAATTTTTCAAAACTACGGGCTTGCACTGCCGCTTGCAAAAGCGCGCCAAATCCTTTGGGATCATTGATAACAATAGGCTCACTAAAATAATAATCTAAGCTGCCATCTCTATAGGGAGTACCGCTTAAACCTGAAACAGATACCGTATTATTTAATTCTATATAGCCATTTTTGTCGGTGACATAGTTGGCTATGATACCTGCATAGGCCTTTTGGGCATTTTGTAAATAACCAGCATCGATATACCCTTTTTTAGCCGCCTTAAACAATACCCTAGAAAACATAGCTGATGCAGAAGTTTCAAAATAGTTTCGTTTGTCACTTGGAGCATCCAAAATATCATACCACAAACCATTGCTATTTTGCACTTTTACTATGGCCTTTACATATCTATTTAAAATTTGTAATAAACTATCACGACCAGTTTCATGCAAAGGATAAAAATCCAAAGCGTCTACTAAAGCCATGCCATACCAACCCATCGCCCTTCCCCAAATATGAGGCGACTTTCCTGTGGTAGGATTGGCCCACTTTTGTTGTTTTTTAGCGTCCCAAGCATGGTACATTAATCCGCTTATTTCATCTCTCGTATAGGTTTCAGCTAAAACAAATTGTCTTGTTATTTCAGCAAAGGCAGAAGTGTCATGAAATACACTAGCATATTGAGCCATAAAAGCAGCTCCCATATACAAGCCATCTAACCACATCTGATGCGGATAAATATTTTTATGCCACAAGCCCCCCAATTCATTTCGTGGTTGCAATAGCCATTGGCGGTACATTTGATCCAATGCCTTTTTATACTTTTCTTTCCCAGTTACTTGGTATAAAGTCAATAGCACTTTTCCATTGTTCAAGTGATCAATATTGAATTCTTCGGGCTTATAATCCAAGACTGTGCCATCTTCTTTTACATAATAGTCCATACTATGTTGTATGTATTGAAAATATTGAGGGTCGCCCGTGGTATACCATAATTCCTCTATCCCCTTTAAAATAACCCCTTGGTCATAACTCCATCTAGCTCTTGTCCCAAGCGCTGGTTTAACAGAAAAAGAATCAGGCCAAATGCGAATAGAAGTGGCTGCCATTTTTTCTGCCATACTTGTAGCAATGGTTGGAATTAGTTTTTTTAATTGAATGGTATCTATATCAATATGCTGAGCATGTATAGTCTTTAACATGGGCGTACTAGCTGTTGTAAGGATGGTAGAATTTTTTATAGAAATACTATCCGCTTCTTCCATCTGAATACCCTCTCTAGACCTAATAAAACTATTTTTTATGGTAATATTTTTGATAGGCATTTCTGGAATGCCTCTTACAAATAAAGCTTTGCTAGCACCATCGCAAATCACATTTTCAATATTAAAATTTCTAAAAATAGGCGTCGCTTCTGTGACTGGAAATTTTTGAACTACCACTTTATCTTCTTCACCATTTATTTTTATAGGATCTGTAGCTGCATAATACATATCAAATAAGATGGCTTCCCCTACAATATCTTTCATGCGAATATTTTTCGCGTAAATATTTTCAACCACGCCTCCTCTTCCTCTCACTGTTTTAAAACGAAGTCCAATATCGGTTCCAATAAAACTACAACCATCTATATAAATATTTTTAGCGCCTCCACTCATTTCACTACCCACAACAAAACCTCCATGGGCATGATACACAGTACAATTTTTTACAATGATATTTTGAGTAGGCATGCCTCTTTTCCTGCCATCTTCATCTCTACCACTTTTAATAGTAATACCATCATCCCCTGTATCAAATACACAATCTTCTAAGATGGCATTAGAGCAGCTCTCTAAATCAATGGCATCGGTATTGGTGCCCCACCAAGGATTTTTTACCACCATCTTTTTTATAACTAAATTTTTACTCATTAAAAAATGAGTTGTCCAAGCAGGTGAATTTTCAAATGTTACTCCTTCTACCAATACCTGATCACATTTACTAATGCGCAACATATTGGGCCTTAAGAAATCTTTAATGCCTTCAAAATCTTGTAAACTTTTTCCTGCTGTTAATTTGCCAATATCTTTTTTGGTGGACGCCTCTACTGCAGCCTTAGATGGATACCATGTTTTTTTATCTTCTGTTAAAGCGCCTCCATAGTTTTTCAAATGTCTTCTCCACTCGTCTTCTGATAATTTATCTTTTTTAATAGGTCTCCAAAACAAACCATTACCATCAAAAATACCTTCCCCAGTAATGGCAATATTATTTTGATTTTCTGCAGATATGGGTGATTGACATCTTGCTGCATCTACCCCCTCGAAAGAAGAAATGACCAAAGGGTATTGTGCAAAATCAGAGGTAAAAATAACCAAAGCCCCTTTGTTCAAATGCAAATTGACATTGGAAAGTAAAACGAGAGGGCCTGTTAACCATTGACCCTTAGGTATGACCACAACTCCCCCTCCCTTTTGGTGCATTTTTTGGATGGCATTATTGATGGCAATTGTGTTTACAAAATTTCCATTCGCCTGAGCCCCCATAGTAACAATAGAAAGGGTATCTTTTTTGAAACCCGTATTTTTAATAATGAAATTAGGAATAGTTTGGGCAATTGTATAAAAAGCCATTCCGATACCAAACAGGGTGAAAATCAATCGTTTCATAGCGTATTAAATATAGTTAAAAAGCAGTTTTATGCAATTGTTTTAGAACTAAAATGAAGCCTTATTTTACGCAAACGATTTCGTATGTCTATGAAAAATATGTTAACTTCACATGACTCTAATTTTAAATATATGCGCTTTGAATCGATTACCATAAAAGACATTGCAAAGGCCTTAGGGCTTTCTACATCTACAGTAAGCCGTTCTCTTAGTGATAGTTATGAAATAAGTCTAGAAACCAAGCAAAAAGTTATTAATTATGCTAAAGAGAATAACTACCGACCCAACCCGATTGCCCTAAGTTTAAAGGATAAAAGAAGTCGTTCAATCGGCATTGTAGTGAGCGAAATTGCCAATAGCTTTCTTTCTCAATCTATTAATGGTATAGAATCCATAGCCAACGAAAAAGGATACAGTGTGATTATTGCCCAAAGTAAAGAAGATTTTGAAAGAGAAATTTCCTCTATGGAATTTTTAGCCTCCAAAAGTGTAGATGGTATATTAATTTCAGTTTCTAGCAGAACTTCTAATTTTGATCACATCAAAAAATTATATGATAGAGGTATGCCCATAGTAAGTTTTGACTGTGTGGTAGATTTTGAAGGAATACATAAAGTAATTCAAGACAATTATAAGGCCGCTTATGATGGAACAGTACATTTAATCAATAAAGGATTTAAAAAAATTGCTTGTATTGCTAGTTCCTCGTTTTTATCCATCACCACAGAAAGGGTAAAGGGATATATTGACGCCTTAAAAAAATACGAACCCCTCTTAAAAATAAGTGATATAGCATATATTGATCATGGTGGATTAAAAGCGGAAGAAATTTTTGACGCTATGGATAAACTTATGAATCAAAAAGAAAAACCTGATGCGATTTTAACTTGCTCAGATCGCATTACAACAAATGTAATGCGTTATTGTAAACAAAATAAAATTGGTATCCCTAATCAATTAGGTTTAATCGGATTTAGCAATTTAGATTTAACAGACATCTTAACTCCATCTTTGTCTATCATTCGTCAACCAGCTTATGAAATGGGCAGAAAAGCAGCCGAATTACTTATAAAAATGATAGAGAGTAAAAGAGCAATAACTGAATTTGAAACGATGGTCATTCCCTGTCTATTATTAGAAAGGGAATCTTGTACTAAGTACTAAAGTATAAAATAGTCCCTTACAATTAGGGCCTCACATCACCTGATAAAAATTTCAACCTTTTTTATAATATTGGTTTCCAATAGCCAAATATTTTTTCAATGGTATATTCATTGACTTCTTTATCTGTTAGTTGATAAGACCAAGTAACTCTTTGCTGCCCTGCTGCTCCCAAACCCTTGGATTGATATTCGGCATAATAAGCGGTTTTTTCATTGGCTACATTATCCCAATTTTGCCAACCTACAGGCAAAATATGTTTTCCTAAAGCACATCTAACAAAAACAGTTTTAGCATAGGCTCTCCATGGCCTTCCTAAATATTCCATAGTACAATCATCACTTGAAATTAAATCGCAGTCTAAAAAAACATACCCATATAATTGATGAGGCATGGTTGATGCCGCGGTAACATAAGAATTTGATAAAGATTTAATAGTGCAATTTTTAAAAACGGCTGTGGCATTTCCAAAAATAAAATCAGTGGTGCCTTCTATATAACAATGATCATACAATTGCATACTTTCATCATTAGTGGCAAATAAAGTGTCTTGATTACCAATAAGATTGCAATTTTTTAAAATAAATCTACTTCCATTTACGTGCATTGCCACGGCCTGCCCCACTCTACCTGCCTCATTTTTTATAGTTAGATTTTCTATTGTAATATCATTACCAAAAACAAACCAAGTAGCAGAAGTGAAAGTAGTATGTTTATTTTTATTAGTCATTGTATCGGTAGAAAAAAACTTACCTGCAAAATCATTATAAGAAATAATGGTTTGTTCTTTGCTTTCCCCTTTTATACTTAGGTTACTTACCCAGGCAGGAATGGTTACTTTTTCGTGGTACAAACCATTTTTGATAAATATAGTTACATGTACAGGGGAATAAGCTCTTACTGCATCAATGGCTTCTTGAATTGTAAAATAATCTCCGGTGCCATCCTTAGCGACCACTAGATTCGGTTTATAAGAAGCCCTTACATTGGCTTGTTGAGCCTGCGCAAATGGATGGAGACCAAAAAACAGAGCGGCTATAATTATTATCCTTTTCATATTAATTAATTTAGTTTATAAATTTCAGCACCTGCCATTAAATAACATCCTAATCCGTAATCTTCAAAATCGGGAAAATGATTATAATTGATGGGTTGCCCATCTTTTGGTTCTTTCCCAGTACTTTGCACATATCCCAAAGCACCATTTTTATGCATAGCAAAATTAGTCAACCCATTCCAAGCTTTTACAATGGCAGGCTTGTAAATATTCTTTGCTAAAATACCATGGTTGATACCCCAGGCAAAACCATAAGCGAACAAAGCAGTACCAGAACTTTCCTTCCCTTCAAAATGAATTGGATCTAGTAAACTTACATTCCAAAAACCATCAAATCTTTGCAAAGGTAAAATAGCTTCAGCCATTGCTTTGAAATCTGCCAAATATTCTTGATAATGGGCATCGGTGGTAGGCAAATAATTTAAAGCTCGAGCCAAGGCTGCAAAAACCCATCCATTCCCTCTACTCCAATAACAATTTTTCCCATTCGGTTCTTTATAAGGAGGTGCAAAATCTTTATCACGATACCATAAGTGATCAACATTATTATACAATCCACTTCCGCCATGTTGGTGTTTTGTAAAATCATACAAGTCATACATTTTTTTAAAATATAGGGTATCATGGTACATCACTCCCAACCTAGCAAAAACTGGCATGGCCATTTGCAAAGCATCCACCCAGGACCAATCATCTTTTTTATCTGATTGAACCATTAGATCAATAGCTGTTTTAATAGCTATTATCCTTTGTTCTTGTTTGTCAATCTGGTATAAATCTAAATAAGTTTGTCCTGCGCAATGATTGTCTGCATGCCTTGTATTAGCACCTCCCACCAATCCCCATTGATGCTTCTCGCCCCACTGAACAGCATAATCATAATATTTTTGTTGAGGTTTGATATTGTATAGTGACATCAACCCTTCATAATATACTGCTCTGGTCCAAATATTGCTTTGGCGTTCTTTGTTTGTTATAATTGATTTGCCTGCATCTGGCCATTTGTCCATAAAATATTTATTGGCAAGTTGCATCGACTTTAGGATCTTCTTTTGAGTCGGCCATTGCTGAGAAGGTACTGGAATTAAGTACTTTTTTATACCCCCTAAATTGAACTCTCTAAATTGTTCTTGAATAATTTTTGCGTTCAATGCTGCACCCGTATAATTGGTATGGGTGTGGTCAAGGGGGAAATAAGTAGTTACCCCCTTCATTCCAATTAGTTCATAGGCACTTGATACAAGTTCATTTAAAGGAATAAATAAGGCATGCTCTTGTTTTGCAACTTCACTGGCCCATAAAGCATAAGAATCATTGTGTCTAATTACTTTGCCCTGCTTCCAATCATTTCTTGGAATTAAAGAACATACAATAGGAATAGCACCTTTAGCTTGCGCCTCTTTGATATACTTACGCATATAATATCCATAAGTATAAACAAGCTCTTGTTTTTTTGTAATTGGATTGTATATTTCTTTAGTACTGGAATCAATGCCATCAATGGTGCCTCTTGCTCTTGCGGTATCGTCAAGTGGTCCAGCATCATTATGCCCAAATTGCATGAGCACATAATCCCCTTTTTTTAAAGTGGAAAGTACTTTATCCCATCTTCCTTCTGTAATAAAAGTTCTACTACTTCTTCCTCCAATGGCTAAGTTTTGTACTTCTATTTTGGTGGTATCAAAGTAAATACCCAATAAACTGCCCCAGCCCCACAGATTATTTTTACCAGTGCCATCTCCATTTTTTACGGTAGAATCACCAATGATGTATACAACAGGTTTTTCTGTTTCAAGAAAAACAAAAGCAGAGCATATCGTTATCAGAAGTAATAAAGCAATTTTTTTCATTGTATAATAAGATTATTAGTTGCTAATTTTAAAAATAATCAACGAATTGAATATAGTGCCACTTCCCCCTCTAATCCAGCTGCTTGAACTTTCCAAGAAGAGGCGTCAAAGGGTTTATAATTAATATTAACGAAATTAATATCTGTAAACTTTCTCCATTCCATTTTGTGTTGATCCATGTATCTTATTCGATTGGCCATTAGATTGGCTACTTCGATTGTAATTGTATTTTTTCCTTGTTTTAAAAAACGGCCAATAGATAGTTCAAAAGGGAATGACCAGCTAATGCCTGCCTCTTTCCCATTTACAAAAACCTTAGCAGACTCGTTTACTTTACCAAGTTTTAAAATAAAATCTTGACTATTTTTTTTATCAACGACTACACTTGTTTCATATATACCTATACCCGAAAAAGAATACAAGAGCGTATCATTGTTCAAGTCTGTCCAATTTTTTAAATTAGGTAAAATTTGCTTTTGAGGCAAAACCGGGCCACCCTCTTTAAAACTTAAATTCCAGCTGCTATTCATATTTATTTTTTGTGCAAGATCTCCATAAATCCATTTGGGAACAGATTGTTTATGGGTCAGCTTGGCTTGAACAATCAAGGAAGCCCCCGAAGCCAATTTTACTCTAAAGGAACTGCCTTGAGATGTACTTGCCGATTTCACTTTACCCCATTGACCATTCATTGGGTTTAATAAAACAATTTGCTGAGACGAGGTATGTAAAACAATTTGCGTGTCAATTAATTGATCAGTGGCATTCACAATGAAATAATTTTTATTGCCCGCTACCTTTCTTTTGATGTACTTTAAACCTAATTGTGTAATATTTTCTTCTTTATGGATGCCTAGGTACTCCATGGCATTTTGAACTTGCGAAGCCAACAAACATTTTCCTTTGCCATACTTGGCCACCATAAGTCCTTGCTTTACTTCTGTAAATGGTAACAATTCAAGTTGTTTTTTTAATGCAATTCTTCTTTGATCCAAATTAAATAAACCAGGCACATCTGTTGGTAGTGCTTCAAAAATTACCGTTGCCCCTTTGTATACATTTTGCAAAATAGAAGCCAAAGTTTCCAATGGGATAAATTCGCTTTTGGAGACCAATAATACAGGATAGGAGGCCCCTTTAGTAGCAATGCTCCATTGCCCATTTTTGTTGTTCGCATTTTGCAACATTTTGTCTGAAACAAAATCAAATGCATATCCTTGCTTTTTTAACAGTTGCATATTTTTATAAAAACTAGAAGGGTGTAACCACTCATCTACATCATGTACTTTTAGTTGCTTTTCAAGCCCAACCGGTTTGCTCCATATATCATAAATAGGCCAATAAGCCAACACTTCATTATCAGGTTTGCCTTCTTGTAAAATGGATTGTGTTCTGGCAATATAATTATTCAGCCCTTTGAGATGAGACCATAAACTATTGGCTGGTATAAATTCTACAGACGCGTAAAACAACCATCCTGGCCAAACAGCTTCTTGGGGAGAATAGGTAGTGCCATGATATACAACATGATTAACGCCTGATAAAAAAGCTTGATCTATTTCAGGCTTACATTGCGACCAGGAGGTTTTAAAATGTTCTGTTAACCAAGTAAAGGATTCGCAAGAAACAAGTGGCTTTCCCATCACATGACTTGCAGAAGAGGCAAATTGCAACATCATAGGATCCGGATCCACATTTCTGATATCAGCAGAATCTCTTCTTAGACCTGGATAAGGAAAGTAGCTAGAACCAAAGGTTTCAATTTCGGGTATATCAACTGCCGCATACAAATCCAATAAATTACCTGGGGAACCATGCGCTTCGTTCAAGGATAAAGTTTTTTTACGCTGTGCAAATTGATGGTATGGATTGGCAAAATTTTGAAGTATCAAATCAGAGAGCGTTTCTCTATAATCAGACTTTACTCTTCTAACAATCTCTGTATTTTCAGAAGAATTTAAATAATTTAAAAAGGGCTTAAAATCATATCCTCTTTTAGTTGCGAAATCATTCAAAAAAGTGGGTGTCCAATTGGCATTTTCCACTTCATAACTATCATTGTAAAATGCTTTTATTCCATGTGCGTCATTTTTAAAAAGGGTATCCCATTGTTGAAGATAAGCAGGCAAAGCATTGAGTGAGAAATGATCAAGCGTATAACCTTCTGCCCCTGGCGCTGCCCTTTTTACTTTTTGTAAAGTTTTTGAAACAAAAGCAGCCATTAACTTCCAGCTTCCTTTAGGCGCAGTCCAGGTTAATTGGCCGTCTGCATTCACAAAAGAAGTAATGTCTTTAACTTCTGTGTTATCACCGTATGCCATTATAAATGACAATTTCGCAATGGATTTATCTTTGCTACGAGGCTGAATTTTTTCTGTAAGCGATTGACCCTCCTTGACAAAAAACGATTCCATGGTTAATTTAGTCGCAGCGTTCTCTAAACTTACTTGAGGTCCTCCGATAGGCCAACCACTCCCCATAGCAAGGTATACTCCCATATCCAATTGAATGGATTGTTTAACCGTATAATCCAACATTTGCATCCAAGATTTGGATAAATAAGGAATGAATTTTTTTTCATAGCCCTTGGCACCATAGATAGGAACTATTTCCACGCCACCAAAACCCACTTTCTGTAAATCACACAACTGATTTTTAATGTTGATGGAATCCACTGCATCGCCCATCCACCACCACCTTGTCCATGGTTTGGCATCTTGAGAAATCATAGGCCATTGCGCATTTACACATTGAGAAAAATATAAAAATACAATGATAAAAAAATATTTTTTTCTCATGGCTTTAATCTGACTAATTATTTAAAGCGTGTATCGCACTATCATTTACTTCAAACTTATGGCTATTGATTAAGTTAATCATTTCCGCCCCTGCTAATAATACTGGCCCATATCCATGCGCTGCATAAACACTGGTAGGTCGATAATAATAAAAAGCAGGATCAAAAGCCAAGCCTGTTCCAACACAAGTTCCCTCCACTTGACCTTCCTTATTTATTTTACTAGCTACTGCATTCCAAGCCAAGATAACCATAGGACCATAGGCTTTTGCCTCTATCCAATGATTGTTGATGGCTCTAGCAATGGCATAACAATAAATCGCTGTGGCAGAAGTTTCTAAATAGCTGTCATTTTTGTCTAATAATTGATGCCAAAAACCCGAGGCAGTTTGTTGAACAGATAATCCTTTTATATGCAGCAGCAATTGTTGTAAAATTGTTTCTCTTCCTGGATAATTTTTTGGCAACACATCTAATAATTCAACCATGGTTAAGATGGCCCAGCCATTGGCCCTGGCCCAATAAAACTCGGGGTGTACTTTCATAGATGCCACCCAACCGTGCATGTATAAATTTTTATCTTTGTTAAACATTTTTTCCGAAAATTGTAAAACTTGTTTAACTGCATCATCATAGTAACTATTATTGCCTGTAAGCTTTCCAGCTTGAGCCAATGCAGGCACACTCATAAATAAATCATCCAACCAAAGTGTATTAGCTTGAGGTCTTGATCTGGCCAATGTACCGTCCTCAAGTCTTTGTTGTTTTTTACTTATATATTTTAAAAAATTATCCGCCAAGGGTTGTAAATTTTTGTCTTGGTTGAATTGAATTGTTTTTAAAATGGAAGCGCAAATGGAACCCGCATCATCTAATGCCTTGGGATCAATAACAGAACGCAAAGGGTTGTTTTTTTGATAGTTTTTGTCATAAAGCATTTTAAAGCCTTGATAACTTGCTCCAATAAGTCCAAGCCTATCGGAAGTATAATTCGAAAACTTATTATCATTCGTTGCTTTGCCTACCGCCAACATGCCTGCATAAGTAACTCCCCATTCATAACTTGTTAACCTAAAATCTCCGGGTTTAAATATGGTATTGCTGTCCAAACTATTTACATCCACCATTGCTCCTGTTTGTTTATGAATTAACTGGGCAGGGGTTGCAGTGTTTAAATAATTGTAGATAATAGTTAATTTCTCTTTTACATTTTCCACGGTGGGTATTTCATAGGCCACTGGATAATTTGGCTTTAGGGCATGTAAAGGAGTATTGGCATCGGTTGATTTTTGCGCTTGGATGCTAAAAGGGGTGCAAAAAATTAGCACCCATAAAAAATTGAAACTACTCTTTTTCATTATAAAAATATTTATAAAAATGCAATCGTTAGTGGACCTCCTATAAAAATAACGAAACTTTTTAGATATTAAATATGGCAATTTTAATTAGGAACAATAATTGTAAAATATTTGAAATTATTGTTCCTACAATCAAAAAATCAATTAGAAAAAGCTTTAAATTGAGCCTGATATCGATTGCGTAAATTGTTTAAAACTAATAAAAATTATGACCCCCTATAATAGCAGCTTAAATGCATCCCATACCTATGACGCCATTGTAATTGGTTCTGGCATTACTGGAGGCTGGGCTGCCAAAGAGCTGTGTGAAAGAGGCTTAAAAACCTTGGTACTAGAAAAAGGCCGAATGGTGAAACATATCGAAGATTATACAACAGCCAACAAAGATGCCTGGGATGAACCCTTTAGAGGACAAATTTCTCACGAAGCAATACAAGAACAAAATGTGCAAGCAAGAAGCGGCTATATCAATGCCTTTTCAAAGCAATTTTTTGCCAATGATTTGGACAATCCCTACCAAGAAGTGCAGAGATTTGATTGGTTCAGAGGCAATCAAGTGGGTGGCCGATCTATTACCTGGGGAAGACATACTTACAGATGGTCTGATTTAGATTTTGAAGCCAATGCCAAAGAAGGAATAGCTATTGACTGGCCCATTCGATATAAAGACATCGCTCCTTGGTATAGTTATGTAGAAAAGTTCATTGGCGTTGCAGGAGAAAAAAGAAATTTACCTCATTTGCCTGATGGCGATTTCTTGAAGCCATTTGATATGAACTGTATCGAAAAACATTTTGCAGAAAGTGTTGAAAATGGTTTTAAGTCAAGACCTGTTATCATGGGTCGAGTAGCTCATTTAACGGAAACCAAACCATGGCATACTGCCCTTGGAAGAGGTACTTGTCAAAACAGAAATAGATGTGGAAGAGGTTGCCCATTTGGCGCCTATTTTAGTAGCAATGCAGCTACTTTGCCTGCTGCCAATAACACAGGGCTTCTTACCATCAGGCCTTTTTCAATTGTGCATTCTATTATTTTAGACAAGCATAGCAACAAAGCCACTGGTGTTAGAATACTAGACGCAGAAACAAAAACAATGACCGAGGTTTTTGCCAAAATTGTTTTTGTATGTGCATCCACGCTAGCCACCACACAAATTTTATTACATTCTTCTTCAGATAGATTTCCCCAAGGCTTAGGCAATGCATCTGGTGTACTTGGACATAACCTAATGGATCATCATCACAATGTAGGTGCTATGGCTAGTTATGATGGATTAAAAGATGCTTATTACAAAGGACGAAAGCCTGTAAGTCTTTTTATTCCCAAATATGTAAATCTGAATGAGCAAACAAAACAAGCTCAATTCAAAAGAGGTTTTAACTATCAAGCAGGAGATGCCATTAGAGCTAGTTGGAATAGAGGCGTCAACGAACTAGGTGTAGGGGCTCATTTCAAAGACAATCTCCTGGTCCCTGGCGAGTGGAGTATGAGTATGATGGCTTTTGGTGAAGTGTTGCCTTACCACGAAAATAAAGTAACACTGCATCCAACGCTCACTGACAAATGGGGCATTCCTCAATTGGTCATAGATGCTGGCTTTAAAGAAAACGAGTGGAATATGCGTAAAAAAATGAAAGACGACGCTGCCGAGATGTTTGAAAAAGCAGGATTTAAAAATATAAAAGCTTTCGACAATCCCACCGCCCTTGGCAATTCTATTCATGAAATGGGCACCGCTCGAATGGGTAAAGATCCCAAAACATCTGTTTTAAATGAACACAACCAAATACATGGCATACCCAATGTTTTTGTAACAGATGGCGCTTGTATGGTTTCTTCCAATTCTGTAAATCCAAGTTTAACTTATATGGCGCTTACCGTTAGAGCTGTTGATTTTGCAGTGAATGAATTAAAAAAGAATAATTTATAAACCATGAACAGAAGAGCCTACATACAACAAACTACAAAATACTTGGGCTATACCCTAGTCGCTGGTTCGGTTTTAAATTTATGGACTTCCTGCGAGCATAGTTCTTCAAATTGGAAGCCTGTTTTTTTTACGCCATCAGAAGCCAACACCTTATCGGCCATCACGGATACCATTTGTCCTAAAACAGCCACTCCTGGTGCCAATGAAGTTGGAGTACCTCAATTTATAGATCTATTAATTCAAACCTTATTAAAAAAAGAAGACCAATTGTTTTTTAAAAAAGGAATTGAAGAAATAGACCTAGTAGCTAAAAAACAATTTAATAAAGCATTTAGTGACCTTGATATAAATCAAAAAGAAAGTATTTTACTTACATTAGACAAAGCCTCTGCACCCACAGCAATGACCATGTGGGGCAAACCTATGGAAGCCCACCCTGCTTCCTTAAGCTTTTATAGAAAAATAAAAAACTTAACGCTGATGGCTTATTTTACGAGCGAGAAAATTGGAAAGTATATTTTAGCTTACGACCCACTGCCAGGAAGTTTTAAAGCTTGTATCCCATATCACAATGAAAAAAACTGGACAGAAGTAAGTTAAGCACTTTGGTACAAAAAAAATACGCAACATAAATGTTGCGTATTTTTTTATCTGAAAGTTTCTAGAAATAATCTAGTAGCCTGGATTTTGCATCGCTTGCTTTTGGGCAGAAGATAAATTTATACCACTAGCTTGAATACCATCTAAGAATGATTGAGGTATTGGACGTAAAACATGAAAATCTTTAATGTTAGCAGCACCTTCTAAGTTAAAAGCTTTTACTCTAGATACCAATGTTTTGGTTCTTGATAAATCTTCCCAACGTAGGAATTCACCAGCCAATTCTCGAGAGCGCTCGTTAAGCACCAGTGCTAACATTCTATCATAAGCACTTGATAAACCTAAAGTGGTAATAATATATTCATCTTGAGCAGGCAAAGCCGTCGGACTTGCAATGGCTAAGCTTGCTGCTGCTGCAGTTGTTGTTGCAATATTATTAGATTCATAATAAGAATTCTTTGGGTAAAAAGAGTTGCCAACACCTGGCGATTGTAAACCAGCTGATAACAAGGTATTACCACCATCCCAATAATTATCTCTTTCTTCACCACTTACATATTGAGCACGTTTTCTTACTGCATTAATGTAGGGTAAGGCATCTGCATATAAACCCAATCTAATTTTTGCTTCTGCAGCAATTAAATAAGTTTCTGCAGATCTTGCTAAAGTAAAGTCTCTATGTCCTACTACATCATTCAATGAGTTCCTTGAACCATCTAAATGTTTACTTAGTGATGGGAAACCTTGACCTGCAGTAGATACATCTGTGTAAAGAGCTCCGTCGGTAGTTCTACCATTTGGATAAGCTACATAAGTGGTAGGAATATCCCTTCCTGTATTACGGGTATCTACGACTCTTGTTCCAAGCGCCTTGGTAATTTTAGTCAAGGGGAATCTTGTATCCCCAGGTTGGTTAATTACAAACATGATACCTAGGTCACCTTTCACATTCGGGCTAACAGGCGAGGCGCCATTGATAGCACTTTTAGTTTTCCAAGATTTCCAAAAACGAGAATCATTTACCATGTCATAAATACGATAATCATAGTAGGTTGTAGCCAATCTACTGAATGGTCTGTCTCCAGTTAAGTCACGAGCACATTGATCTTGTACATCATATCTTGAAACAAAATACAAATGTTGTGTATTACCATTTCCTTGTAATGTGTTTACGTCGTTTGTAAATTGTGCCGAAAGAATTAACTCAGGTAAATTTTCGTTGGCAGAGTTTTGAGCAGTGAATTTCCACAAATCTCCAAAATTACTAGCCAACGGGTGTCTAGCTATAACTTGATCACAAAGAGGTCCAATGGCAGCTAAATCAGCAGCTTTGGTGTCTGTATTCCATGAACTATTAATTTCACTTGCTCTGCTTAATAAAACTTTCGCTAAATAGTGGTTGGCAGCATCTTGTGTAATATGTGATGGTCCGCCAGCTATTGGTAACAATGGTGTAGCAGCCTTTAAATCTGATACTATTTGTGCGAATACATCTTTAGCGGAAGCACGAGTAAATTCAGTTTTAACAGTATTGATAGGAGTCAATTGTAATGGCACGCCACCATACTGGCTTACTAATCTAAAGTAATTGTAGGCACGCAAAAAATAACCCTCCCCTAATGCTGTATTTTTAATTGCTGTAGAAGTGGAAGTACTCTTAGTTGCATTTGCAATTAACAAGTTGGCATCACCAATACCAGTGTATAAAGCATCCCATTGATAATTGGATAAAGCAGTATTACCATTTGGGGCAATTACTGTTGGACCAAAGGTCGCATCATAGTTATTCCAAGGTGAGTTAGAAGGGTCACCACCAATATGAAACTCATCCGTTCCATACTGGGTAGCAGCATAATTCCACTCTCCATTGAAAGGAACGTCAAAGACCTGATACTGTGCCCCAACAGACAATTGTTGAATACCAGCATCTGTTAAGAAGAAGTCGGTGGTTCTTGCTGTTGTAAGTGTTTCATTTAAAAAATCCTTATTGCATGACGAAGTAAAAAATACTACCGCAACAATGATAAGTTTATTCAAAAAATTATTTTTCATATAATATTAATTATTATTTATTAAAATGTTGCATTAATTCCAAGTGTAAATCCTCTGTTCCAAGTGGGTCCTTGTACGTCCATATCAAGAAAGTTGATTTTTGAAAATAACGTACCAGGATTTGAAACTTGTAAATAGGCTTTTAAACTTGAAATGCCTGTTGATTTACTCATGGTTTTTGAATCAAAACTATAACCAAGAGAAATGTTTCTTACTTTAATAAAAGATCCATCCTGATAGCCTAAAGCTGTGTAATAGGCATCCCCTGTTGCACCACCAGCATTAAATATTGGTTTTTGATAGTACGCATTTGGATTAAGTGGTGTATAGTAATCAATAGCTCTTTGCATTGTTCTTGCAGCTTGAGCTTCACCACCAGTATTGTACATATAGTTTAACCTACTGTAAACAAAAATTGAAAAATCCCAATTTTTGTAAGAAACGGAATTGGTCATACCCAATACCCAACGTGGTCTTGTCCATCCAATAATGGTACGATCGTTGTTGGGATCAATTTTATAATCACCATTCAAATCTGCTACTCTTACACTACCTACAGTAAAAGAGTTGGATGTATACTTATTCATTTCAGCTACATCAGCTTCTTTCCATAAACCAATTGCCTTGTAACCATAAATAACACCAATCCCTTGTCCTATAAACCAGTTGTTGTTGATATCATCTTGAGTACCATTTGACAAAGAAACAATATTTTCTTTTTGCCATCCTGCATTAAATGTCGTTGACCATTGTAAGTCTTTTTGTTTAATGTTAACAGTAGTGATACTTATGTCAACCCCTTTGTTTGCTGTTTTTCCAATATTAGCAAAAGTGGTAGTAAATCCAGTTACAGTAGGAATTGACCTTTGCATTAATAAATCGTTTGTTTCTGAAGTATATGCATCAATTGATCCAGTAACTCTTCTTTTAAATAAACCAAAGTCCACACCTACGTTATATTGTGTTGTTCTTTCCCAACCTAAGTTCAAGTTGGCTAATACTGCATTTGGAATTGAACCCGCAGCATTTGAGCCACCATATGGATAGAACAAGGAGCTTATTGAACCTTGAGTGGAGTAAGGATTGATAGCAGAGTTACCTGTAACACCAGCTCCAACTCTTAATTTCAAGTCATCCACCCAATTCACTTTAAAGAATTTTTCTCTGTTGATTCTCCAAGCGATTGCCGCAGATGGGAAGGTAGAAAATTTATGGCCATCTGCCAATTGAGAGGCACCATCTTGACGAGCAGAAGCAGTTAATATATATCTGTCTTTATAGCTATAGTTAAATCTAGCCATATAAGACATTAATTGTTGCTCAACTAAATCAGATGCAGTACTTAATTGACCAGTTACTGTACCACTCGTTAAAGCATTCCAAAGTTGTGATTGAACTGGAACACCATTCCCAATTGTATTACTTGTTTCTCTGTTATAAGCAGTTTGGCTCATCAATAAGGTTACCCCTAATGTATGATCACCAATAGTTTTATCATAATAAACTAAGTTGTCCAATGTGTAGGAGAAGTTGGTATTCTTATAGAGTGCCGCATAGTTAGTGCTACCTCCGTTTTGAACTGAATTAGCATCTACATATACCCCATCACGATAGAAAGAAATATCTGGTCCAAAGTTCATTCGGTACTTTAAACCTTGTAATAAAGGAATTAAATTGCCAACATTAATTTGAGTATACAAGCTACCAAAAGCACGTAAAGTAACTCTTTGATCCCTGCTATACTTCCACTCATCCACAACACTCTTAATTGCGTTATCTCCACCAGGGAATAAAACCCTGTTGCCAGCTGAATCATAAGGTAATGCATAAGGATAAACACCTCTTGCAGACTCATATAATCCACTAGCAGGAGAACCAATAGTTGCAACTCCAGCACCATTTTGGCCATACTCTTGAACACTATAAGTAAGACTAAGGTTATTTCCAAAAGTCAACCATTTAGTGGCAGAGATATCTAAGCTTGCTTTGGCAGAATATCTTTTATAAGATTGGCCTTTAATGGTACCTGAATTATCAAGAAAACCAAAAGAGGCATATCCCTTTATTTTGTCTGTACCACCACTCACGCTTAAAACGTGGTCAGTAGTGATATTTTGTTGTGTCACAAAACTTGTCCAATCAGTATTACCCACTTTAGAACCATCCCAGCTTCCAGAAGCCCAACCTTTTGCTATATTGCTCCAAGCAGTAGGATCTGCTGTAGCAGCAAAAAGTGTTCTATCGTTGGCAAGTGTAGGCTGATCTCCCCTTGGATTCGTGCTTACACCTGTTGTTTTGTTTAAACCAGTGTAATAATAAGCCCATCTTTTATAAGTTATGTAATCCGATGAATTAAACATTTGCATATTGTCTACTAAGTTGTCAAGTTTCACTGATGAACTTAAGCTTAATGTTACTTTACCAGATTTACCTTGTTTCGTGGTGATGATGATTACTCCATTTGCACCACGTGAACCATAAATCGCTGTAGCAGACGCATCCTTCAATACATCAATTGATTCAATGTCATTAGGATTTAAATAATCAATACCGCCCGTAATTAATGGTATACCATCAACAACATAAAGTGGCGAGTTAGAGGCAGTTAAAGAACGTACCCCACGAATATTGATAGACCCTACTTGTCCAGGACGCTCATTGGTTGAGATATCAACTCCGGCAACCTTCCCCTGCATCGCTTCTACTGCGTTTTGCACTGGGCGAGATTTAATGTCGTTTTGGTTGATACCAGCAACGGATCCTGTTACATCTTTTCTTTTTACAGTATTGTACCCAACCACTACTACTTCATCCAAGGCTTTGGATTCTGGGTTAAGTGATACATTTAAAGAAGCGCTAGCTTCGTTAAAAACTAGAGACTTGTCTTCATAACCAGTAAAAGAAAAACGCAGTTCTCCTTTTCCGGAAACTGTCAATTTAAATTTACCTGTTGCATCAGTTAGCGTTTTTTCTTTGCTGCTCGCTGAAACTACAACACCCTCAAGACCTACTCCATTTTCATTGGTAACAGTTCCTTGTATGGAATGAGAACTGCCCTTTTGTGCAAACGCGTTTTGCTGTGTGAATCCAAGCATGATTACACTTAAAAAAAACAAACGCATAAAAAGCAAACACTTTTTTTTCATTTGGTAATGGTTTTTAAAATATCAATAATAAAGCTTTCGTTAGTATTAAAGACTGCAATTGGGCTAAATAGTAAAAATTCTTAGGCTACATAGCTTAGGCAAATCGTCTAATAACGGATGAATATACAATGTAACCCACTTATTTTTTAGGAAAGTATTAACATTTTTTACGGAAACGATTGCATGAAAAATAATAAAAGCCTTATTTTCTTACTTCTACCGATTAAAAGCAATTACTTGATTTGAGCTTGCTAATTGGTTGCAGGTTGGTACAATCCCCAAACATGCACTTTATTACTATTGCTCGCTTCTACTATCAAATGAATTGTGCTAAATAATTGAATTTGCAAACGATAGCATGTAATTTTAGTAAAATGATTTTAAAATGAAAAAAATAAATTTAATACTATTTACACTTTTTTTTATCCAAGCAACTGGCCAAGAAATAATTTTATTTAAAAAAGATACAAAATCATTTCAACTCATTGGCGATCAAAAAAATCTTGAATTGGTCATTGATTCAAATGACGATTGGCTCATTCAAAAAACTGCTTCTTTTTTAAGTAATGATTTTGAGAAAGTAACCCAACATAAAATTGCCATTCATGCTAATTTAAAAAGCACGCTTAACAATGTCATAATCATTGGCACCATCAATAATTCAGCCATTATAAAAAAATTAATTGAGGACCATAAAATGAATGTGGATGATATTAAATCTCAATGGGAAGCCTATAAAATTGTAGTAGTTAATAACCCTTGTACAGGCTTGGATAAAGCAGTTGTAATTGTGGGTAGTGATAAAAGAGGTGCTGCATTTGGAGCGTTAGAAATTTCAAAACAAATTGGCGTCTCTCCTTGGTATTGGTGGGCCGATGTACCCATTGTGCAAAGAGATAAAATTTTTATTCCATATAATTTGAATGTAAAAAGTCAACCTAAAGTAAAGTACCGAGGATTTTTTATCAATGACGAAGCTCCTGCTTTAAGTAATTGGAGCAAAGAAAAATTTGGGGGATTTAATCACTTTTTTTATGAAAATGTTTTTGAATTGCTCTTAAGATTAAAATCCAACTATTTGTGGCCAGCCATGTGGGGCAATGCCTTTTCCGATGATGACCCTTTAAACGCTGAAATTGCAGATAAATATGGCATTGTAATAAGCAACTCCCATCACGAACCTATGTTAAGAGCACAACAAGAATGGAAAAGATATGGCAAAGGTCCATGGAATTATCAAACCAATGATAGCACTTTAAGGGCCTTTTGGAAAAAAGGTATTGAAAATATGGGTACGCATGAAAGTGTAATAAGTATGGGTATGCGCGGTGATGGAGATATGCCTATGACGCAAGGGAGTAACATTGCATTATTAGAAAGAATTATTACAGACCAAAGAAAAATTATACAAGAAGTCACTAAGAAACAGGTTACAACTGTTCCGCAATTTTGGGCGCTGTACAAAGAAGTGCAGGATTATTATGACAAAGGAATGAAAGTGCCCGATGATGTTACCCTACTTCTATGTGATGACAATTGGGGCAATATAAGAAAGTTGCCACTATTAAAAGATTCAACCAGAAAAGGAGGATATGGTATTTATTACCACTTTGATTATGTTGGGGGACCAAGAAATTATAAATGGTTAAATACGAATCAAATAGCTAGAGTATGGGAGCAAATGCATTTGGCTTATGAGTACAATGTCAATAAAATATGGGTAGTCAATGTAGGAGATATAAAACCCATGGAACTCCCCATATCCTTTTTTTTAGAACACGCTTGGGATCCAACAAAATGGAATGCAAGTAACATAGATGACTACCATAGCAAGTGGGCAAAAGAACAATTTGGTGAAAAATATGCTAAAGAGATTGGTTACTTATTAAGTAAATATACCCAATACAATGCTAGAAGAAAACCCGAGTTGCTTTCTCCAGAAACATATAGTATATCCAATTACAATGAAGCGAATAGAGTGGTTCAACAGTACAATGAATTAAAAAAAAGGGCCGAAAAAATAAACGCCAACTTACCAGCCGAATACAAAGATGCTTTTTACCAGCTAGTGCTTTATCCGATTCAAGTTTGTGCTAATTTAAATGAATTATACCTTGCCGTTGCTAAAAATAAAGAAGCCTATTTAAATAAAAATGAATACGTCAACTATTTCGCTTTAAAAGCGGAAGATTTGTATAAGAAAGATTCTTTAAGTACCTTACAATTTCATGAATTTAAAGCTGGTAAATGGAATCACATGATGAGTCAAACCCATATTGGATATACCTATTGGCAACAACCAAATAAAAACAGCATGCCATTAGTGCAAAAAATAGAAGGAGCCGCCATCATAAAGCCTAATGAAAATAAAGTAGCAAATGACCAGCCACAAAATGTAAAAAGGAGTCAAAATGAATGGGTTGAAAACAATAAAACCATTTCAATAGAAGCCAGTCATTACTCCAATAAATTAAATGATAAATATGTGCAGTGGCAAGTAATAAAAAATATAGGAAGAGACGGAGATGGGGTAAGCGTATTCCCAGTCATCGCTGATAGAAAAAATATTCAAAAGAATTCACCTCATTTAGAATATAATATTAATACTAGTAGCAAGGATAGTGGAAAAATATATTTGTACTTTTCGCCCACTTTAAACTTTCACAAAGCCACTGATGGATTGCAATATGCTATCTCGGTAGATGAACAAACACCACAAGTATTTTCTTTAAACAAAGAAGATAATAACTTAAAAACTTGGGAACAGTGGGTAGCAGATAATATTATTATTAAAAAGAGTACACACTTCTTTGCCCAACCGGGGAAGCATGTAATAAAGTTTTGGATGATAGACACTGGAATTATTTTACAAAAAATTGTTACTGACTTTGGCGGTTTACAAGCAAGTTATTTAGGACCACAAGAATCAAAAAAATAAAAAAAATGAAACTACTAAAAACGATTCTATTATTTGTTATTTATCTAATAACAAGTTCTTCACTACATGCTCAAAACGATAAGAGTATTGTTAAAAAAAAATATTTGTCTCCGCCATTGGTAAAACATATTTATACCGCAGATCCTTCAGCACATCTGTTTAATAATAAAATATACATTTATCCATCTCATGACACCGCCACTGGAACAAAAGAAGATGACGATGGTGGACATTTTAATATGATGGATTACCACATTCTTTCAATGGACTCCATCGGAGGCAAAGTCACTGATCATGGCATAGCTTTAAGTTTAAAAAATATTCCTTGGGCTGGTAAACAATTGTGGGCGCCTGATGCAGCCTATGCCAATAATACCTATTACTTATACTTTCCCTTAAAAGACACAGCTGGCGTATTTAAAATTGGCGTAGCCACTAGCAAAAAACCAGAAGGCCCTTTTAAAGCAGAAAAATTACCCATCAAGGGCAGTTATAGTATTGACCCTACAGTTTTTAAAGACGATGATGGTAGCTACTATATGTATTTTGGTGGTATTTGGGGTGGCCAACTTCAAAGATGGGACAACAATGAATACCATGCCAAGGGGGCACTTAAAAAACCTAATGAAATAGCCATTCAACCTAGAATTGCAAAAATGACAAAAGATCTAAAATCTTTTGAAAAGGAAGTAAAAGAAATAGTGATTAAAGATAAAGATGGAAAAATATTTACAGAGAAAGACAATGATAAAAGATTTTTTGAAGCCTCTTGGATGCACAAGTACAATGGGAAATATTATTTCTCCTACTCCACAGGTGATACCCACAATATTTGTTATGCTACCGGTAACAATCCATACGGCCCTTTCACTTATCAAGGAGTTATATTACAACCTGTGGAAGGATGGACCAATCATCACTCCATTATTCAAATAAAAAATAAATGGTACATTTTTTATCATGATGTTCAATTAAGCGGTCAAACGCATTTAAGAAATGTAAAAGTGACTGAATTAAAATACAATAAGGATGGAACTATAGTTACAATAAATGCATTCAAATTATAGTATAGTCATGAAAAATAGCATTTACTTTTTTAGTATTCTACTTTTATTTTGTCAATGTGGTAGCATTAAAAACAGTTCCTTTGAACAGACGAATGAGGGTTTAAAAGAGTTTTATAAAAAATATTTTAACATTGGCGTAGCGGTATCTGTCAGTTCAGTAAAAAATAAAAATGCAAATTTAATCTTACATGAATTCAATAGCGTAACTGCCGAAAATGCAATGAAAATGGGCCCTATCCATCCAGCTGAAAATATGTACAATTGGAAGGACGCCGATACGATTATGGCATTTGTAAAAAATAATAATTTAAAAATTAGAGGACATAATTTGTGTTGGCATCAACAAACGCCCAAATGGATGTTTATTGACAGCCTAGGTAAAAAAGTATCTAAACAGATTTTATTGGCTAGATTAAAACAACATATTTTTGAAGTGGTAGGTAGATATAAAGGGCAAGTATACGCTTGGGATGTAGTCAATGAAGCCATTTCAGATGCGCCCAATGAATATTTAAGAAATTCAGAATGGTATCAAATAGCTGGAAAAGAATATATTGCAAAAGCCTTTGAGTATACCCATGAAGCGGATCCTGATGCCTTATTATTTTACAACGACTACAATGAAATCAGTGCAACAAAAAGAGCCAAAATTATAAAACTAATAACCCAATTAAAAAAAGAAGGTGTTCCTATCAATGGTATAGGGCTTCAAGGTCATTGGGCAATCAATGAACCCAGCTATGCTCAACTTGATAGTACCTTAAGTGATTTTAGTAAACTTGGATTGATGATTCAAATTACCGAATTAGATATTTCTGTATATCCTAAAGAACATGCAGCTAGAGAAAGACAAAATATAGATACCGCAACCACCTTTTCATTAGAAAAAGAAACTAAACAAGCAGCTGTTTACAAATATTGTTTTGAATTATTTCGAAAGTATAAGAAATATATTAACAGTGTTACATTTTGGAATATCTCGGACGAACACAGTTGGCTTGATAATTTTCCAGTAAAAAATAGAAAAGACTACCCTTTACTATTTGATACCAACAATAACAGAAAAGCCGCCTATTGGGAAGTGGCCAAATGGGAAAAATAAAACTTAAAAACACAAAAATGAAACATTGCTTTAATTTCAAATGTTTACTGATGCTTGTTTTCGTGGCATTTCAATTGAATTCAAATGCACAAATCAAATTGCCTAATCTTATTTCAAATGGAATGGTATTACAGCGCAATCAACCCGTAAAAATTTGGGGATGGAGTTCCCCTAAAGAAAAAATTGAAGTAAGTTTTGTAAATAAAAAATACAAAACTACCGCTGACGAAAAGGGAAACTGGAATTTGGAGCTAGCGGCCCACAAAGAAGGCGGACCCTATGAAATGACTTTAAAAGGAAAAAATCAAATCCTAATAAGCGACATTTTATATGGAGATGTTTGGTTTTGCTCAGGACAATCCAACATGGTACATCAAGTAGAGTTGCATAAAGTTAGATACGCCGATGAAGTGGATAAAGCAAATTTTCCTGAAATTCGACACCTAACTATTCCTACTTTAACCGATTTAAATGGAGAAAAAAATGACTTACCTGTTGTAAACTGGAAAACCTGCAACCCAAGCAATGTATTGCAATTTTCTGCAGTGGCTTATTTTTTTGCAAAACAACTCTATGAAAAATACCATATTCCCATTGGTTTAATTAATTCAAGCGTAGGCGGGACACCCATAGAAGCTTGGATTAGCGAAAATGGATTAAAAGAATTTCCAAAACTTCAAAGCACAATTCAAAAAAATAGAGATACCAATTATTTGAATAGTTTTAAAACTTCTATGAATGCTCCAAAAAAAATGGTGCAAGGTGACCAAGGATTAATTAACATGTGGTATGATATAAGCTATATCCCTAAAGGCTGGCGCAACATCAATATTCCAGGTTTTTGGGAGGATCAAGGAATTAAAAATTTAGATGGCAATGTTTGGTATAGAAAAGAAATTGAAGTTCCTACCTCTATGACCAACGAAGAGGGAATGATTTTTTTAGGAAGAATTGTAGATGCAGATGCGGTTTATATTAATGGTAAGTTCATTGGAGGAAAAACGTATCAATACCCACAAAGAAGATATGTTTTAGAAAAGGGAATACTACACCCTGGCAAAAATAGCATAGTCATAAGAGTAACCAATACTTTTGGAAAAGGTGGTTTTGTTCCTGATAAACCTTATTGTATCAAAATAAATAATCAAACCCTTGACCTGAAAGGAGAATGGCAATACAAAGTGGGTGAAGTGTTTGAAAGTCAAAAACAAAATACGTCGCCTAGTTTTTCTGCGCAAGATCAACCCAATGCTTTATTTAATGCTATGGTAGCACCCTTAACCAATTTCGCCATAAAAGGTTTTATTTGGTATCAAGGCGAAAGCAATGTGAGCAGATCCAATGAATATGAACAATTACAAATAGCCCAGATAAATGATTGGAGAAAAAAATGGAACCAAGAAAACACTCCTTTTTTGTACGTACAATTACCAGGTTTTCAAGACATGAACTACTTGCCTAGTGAAAGTCAAATGGCAGAATTAAGAAATGCACAGCTCAAAGCTTTAAGTGTAAAAGCTACCGGAATGGCGATAGCGATTGATTTAGGAGAATGGAATGACATTCATCCCGATCGCAAAAAAGAAGTGGGCGATCGTTTGGCTTTATTAGCCAATAAAATCGCCTACCATGAAAACGACATGGTAAGCAATGGCCCCATTTGGGATTCCTATCTTACTGATGCCAATAAAATCACCGTCTCTTTTTCGAATTTAGGTACTGGGTTAATCAGTAATGATGGAGAAGATTTGAGGTATTTTGCTATTGCTGGAGAAGACAAAAAATTTGTTTGGGCAAAAGCAATCATTGAGAACAACAAAGTGATCATTTGGAATGATGCTATTAACCATCCTAAATATGTGAGATACGCTTGGGCAGACAATCCAGATGACGCAAATTTATACAACAAAGAGTTGTTGCCTGCTTCTCCATTTGAAATTATAATAAAATAAAAATCTACTTTTATTTAGACTTATACACTACCCCATCTTTCATCACAAAATTGACTTGACCCATCAATTCAATATTTTTGGTGAGATCGCCAGGTACTGCAACTATGTCTGCTAATTTATTTTTTTCAATACTTCCAAGTAGGGCTTGCGTGCCCATTAAATCTGCAGCATTCCAAGTAGCAGCTTGAATGGTTTCTAGAATGGGCATACCCCCTTCTACCATGTATCTAAATTCAATCCAATTTTTTCCATGCGCATACACACCTGCATCTGTTCCAAAAGCAATTTTAACACCCGCTTTATAAGCTTTTGCAAAAGTAGCTTGAATTCTAGGCCCAATTTCCAAAGCTTTTTTAGTAACCATGGGAGGATAGTAACCTGGAATTTTTGCAGAATCAGCAGCAGAACGTCCTGCAATAATCGTGGGTACTAAATAAGTACCATATTGTTTCATCAATGGAAAAACAGATTCATCCATTAAAGTACCATGTTCAATAGAACTTACGCCACCTCTAATCGCACGTTTCATGGCTTCCACTCCATGGCAATGTGCTGCCACTTTAAAGCCATAATCTTTCGCAGCTGAAACAATCGCACGAACTTCTTCTTCCGTAAATTGCGGATTTTCTCCATTGGCTGACATACTTAATACACCACCACTAGCAGTAATTTTAATTACATCACTTCCTTCTTTATATCTTTGTCTCACTGCTTTGTAAGCATCTTCTGGACCATTGATGACCCCTTCTTTTGGTCCTGGATCACCCATCAAATCTTTTCTATAATTATTCGTTGGATCTGCATGTCCACCAGTGGTTGCAATAGATTTACCAGCAGTATAAATTCTTGGACCAACAACATATCCTTTTTGAATGGCTTTTCTTAAAGCAATGTTGACGCCCGAGCCACCTAAATCACGCACCGAAGTAAAACCAGCCATCAAATCTCTTTCTACCAAGCGCAATGCCCCATAAGCTACATCCACATCGTTTTGTGTAAAGCCATCCAAATATCTGTTGGGGCTGGTTTCATTTTCAACGTGTACATGCATATCCATTAAACCAGGCATTACGGTACTATTTTTTAAATCAACAGTTTTGTCGTTGGAACCTGCTTTTGTATAGCCATCCAATACCTCCACAATTTTATTTCCTTCCACTACAATGGTTTTTTCTTTTAACACTTTCAAGTGTTCCACATCAATTAATTGGCCACAATACAAATAGGTTTTTTGAGCCTGAGCAGCAAAGAAGCAGCTCGCCAAAACAAGAGAAATAATAAATGAACGCATCGTATAATTATTTAGAAAATAAATATACAAAAAAACCTCCGCCTTATACAGGGGAGGTTTTAATTTATTGGGCGATAACTCGAATTGGATACTTACTTATTAGGCTGTGGGGTATAACGTAAATAAGGTTTAACAATATTTAACCCCTTAGGAAATTTCACCAAAGCGTCCTCAGTTTTGATAGCTGGTACTACAATGACGTCTTCGCCCTCTTTCCAATTGGCTGGTGTTGCCACGCTATAATTGGCAGTCAATTGTAAAGAATCAATTACCCTTAATACCTCCACAAAATTTCTTCCTGTAGAAGCGGGATAAGTAAGGGTTAATTTAATTTTCTTGTCTGGTCCAATAATAAATAAAGAACGAACTGTGAAAGTTTCAGAAGCATTTGGATGAATCATGTCATAGGCATGGGCAATAGACTTGTCTTCATCTGCAATAATGGGGAACCCCACTGTTACATGTTGTGTTTCATTGATGTCATCGATCCATTTTTTATGACTCTCTACACCATCCACACTCAGCGCCAATACTTTTACATTGCGTTTGGCAAATTCTTCTTGCAATGCAGCAGTACGACCCAATTCGGTGGTACACACGGGTGTAAAATCTGCAGGATGAGAAAATAATATTCCCCAACTTTCTCCTAAATAATCATGAAAACTAAGGTCGCCAATACTTGTTTTGGCTTTGAAATCGGGTGCGATATCGCCTAATCTTAAACTCATATAATTGTGTTTTTTAGAATAAAAAAACAAAGATATGTTATTTCTACTAAATTAGTAGACTTTAATAAAGATATATTTTTTTATTAAAAATGAACCCACTTTTATTTGCTAGGTTGTTCGGCGCTATAGAGCTCTAATAGCCCATCGGGAAGTTCCACAGTAACTGTTTTTTTAACATGATCCACCCCTTTTAAACTTTCTTCATGCAGCGGGATATAGGCTTCTTGGCCTTGATAAAGAATGGTAACCAATAATTGATGAGGTTGTTCTATCACTTCTTGAATCACCCCAATGCTTTTGCCTTTTTCTTGAACGGTATAGCCCATCAAAGCCAAGGGTGAACTCTTATTCACTAATTTTTGAAAATCTACTTGAGGCAACCAAACCTTTTTTCCAATAAGTACAGCAGTTGCCTCCCTTGTAGCAATGCCTTCGATTTGCAGATGCGTCAAGGTTTCCGTTTTAGCATTAGCAGACAAAATAAAATAAGGTATAAAACTGGAGGTATTTTTTTCAATAAATAAAGTAGTAATTCCTTTAAAAGAAATGGGCTTCCCTAAAGCATGTTCTAATATGACCTGCCCCGTTACCCCATGTGCAGCGACCATTTTACCAATGTGTACGTAATCGTTCATCTACAAATTTAAATCTTTTATCGCAGAGCTGGAGGCTCATTAAAAAACCCCAGCTTCCAAAAGGAAACCAGGGTTTTAAAGCTATGTTAATTAAAAATTATTCAGCGGGTGTTTCTGTTGCTTCTGCAGCAGGTGCTTCAGGAGCTTCGGCTACTGGCGCAGCTTCTTCTACTGGTGCTTCTACTACTTCAGCTACTTTTTTAACAACAGGTACATACACTTTTTTAGCAGCTTGTGCTTTTTTGTGCGTGTCATTGGTGCTAGCCATTTTTGCTTCATGCTCTGCATACCAAGTTTGGAACTTAGCCATTGCTGTTGCATCATCAAACAATCCTAATTTAACTCCACGTAGTAAGTGCTTTAAATAAAGTACTCCTTTGTAAGATAAAATGTTGTGCACTGTGTCTGTAGGAACAGCTCCTTTGTTTAACCACTCTAAAGCTTTTTGACGATCTAATTGAATCGTCGCAGGAACTGTTAAAGGATTGTAAGTACCAATTTTTTGGATGAATTTACCATCTCTTGGTGCGCGTCCGTCGGCTACTACTATAAAGTAGAAAGGCC
>CANCSS010000006.1 GCA_947380905.1 Chitinophagaceae bacterium
GATAGGTATTTACTCCAATTATTTCGGGCGACTAAAAAACAAAACCCCATGACCAAAGAATATATCCAAATAGCCTTCGATTTTGATCATCAGGAGCAGTTTGAAATGCTGGTAGCCCAGTTATCCGAACTAGGGTTTGACGGTTTTAACGAGGAGGAACTAAGTGTAGGGATTAATGATGGGGTTCAAATGGCCAATGAATTAGGTAAAGGGGCAGGTCATTGCAAAACATATATATTGGCTACTGAATATGAGGCTAATAATATCGAAATTGAATTAAATAATATATTCAAACAACATATTTTAACTTACTCTAAATCAGTTATTAAAGAACAAAATTGGAATGCAATATGGGAATCTAATTTTGAACCCGTTAGAATAGATGATTTTGTAGGTATTCGCGCTCATTTCCATCCCCATTTTGAGCCAACTGTGCAACATGAAATTAAGATTACCCCTAAAATGAGCTTTGGCACGGGGCACCATGCCACCACTTTTTCTGTCATTCAGCTAATGGAAGGGATCGATTTTAAAGGAAAGTCTGTTTTTGATTTTGGAACGGGTACCGGCATATTGGCCATCCTAGCAGAGAAGTTAGGGGCAGCAAATGTTTTAGCGGTGGACAATGACGACTGGTGCATCGAAAATGCCAGGGAGAACATACAAAACAATGATGTTCAAAGAATTAGGGTTAAAAAAGTAGTTTCTGCCCTTCAAAATGAGCTTTTTGATGTGATTTTGGCCAACGTAAATAGGCATATTATTGAGGCCAATTTGGACGAAATAACACAATCTGCAAAGTCTGATACTATGTTGGTATTAAGCGGTTTACTCATTGAAGATCAAGAAGATATAAAAATGTTAGCTGCAAAAAGCAATTGGCTTTTTGTGCAAGCCAAGCCCCTAAACGGGTGGGTTAGTTTAATGTTTAGTCGCCATTGTTAACAAAACATTAATTTTTTTCTTCGTACCTTTGACTTCCAATAAAATGGTATGACAGAAATCATTCTTATAATTTTAGCATATTTAATCGGTTCTATTCCCACTGCGGTTTGGGTGAGTAAGTCCGTTTTTGGAATTGACATTAGAGATTATGGAAGCGGTAATTCAGGGGCAACCAATACTTTTAGAATTTTAGGTTCTAAATGGGGTAGTATAGTGATGTTGGTGGATGTAACCAAGGGTGTCATCGCTACTTCCTTATATATTTTTATTCCCTTTTACTTGACCGATGAATTGGCTAGAACTAACTTTATGATAGCACTTGGTATGATGGCTATCTTAGGGCATATATTTCCTATTTGGGCCAACTTTAGAGGAGGCAAGGGTGTGGCAACTTTATTAGGTATGGCTTTGGCTATTCAGCCAGTGGTGGCTTTGATTTGTCTAGGGGTATTCTTAGTGACTTTATTGTCTACCCGCTTTGTATCCTTAAGTTCCATGTTAGCAGGGGTTGCTTTTATGGTGCTTATTTTGTTCATCTTTCATGAAAAGGAAACGGTTTATCGTCTTTTCGCTATTATAGTAGCTTTGATGGTCGTTATTACGCATCAAAAAAACATCGGAAGGCTTTTAAGAGGCACTGAGAATAAAGTGCCAAGTTTCAAAAACAGGATTAAGCGTAATTAAGTAGTCCTTTCCATTAGAATTTCGTAACTTCGTCGTCCCTTAAAAATTAACAACTATGTCAGGTAACCAGAATATTTTGGAGAAATTGCAGTTGAAAGAAGAAAAAAATTTACTTATACAAGGGTTGCCTTCTTCCGTTGAAAAACAGTTTGCTAAGTTGTCTTACAACAAAAACATCACGCCCTTATTAAAAGCACGCAGAATTGACTTTGCACTTATTTTTGCCATCAATCAATTGCAGCTAAATAATATTTTAAAAGAGGTTTTCTCGGCTTTGCATCCAGAAAGTAAATTATGGATAGCGTATCCAAAAACGACTTCTAAAATCGTTTCTGATTTAAACAGAGATGCTAGCTGGGAGATATTGTCTAAAAATGAATACGAGGCAGTAAGACAAGTTACTTTAGACCACGTATGGACTGCAATGCGGTTTAAGAAATTAGATCAAATACCGAATAGAAATAGAACTTTTGTAGAATTTAAATCGGCCGATGTTAAAGTGGATGATTTTGAAAAGCGATTAATTGCCCTTCCTATTGAATTAGATAAATTATTTGGTGCACAGGAAGAAGCTAGAGAGTTTTTTACCTCCCTATCTATTTTGAATCAAAAAGAATATTTAAGTTGGATTCAAGGAGCCAAGAAAGAAGAAACCAAACAAAAGCGCTTGGAAGCCACTTTAGAAAAATTATTAGCAGGGAAGAACAACCCATCTGAGAAGTAATATTTTTCCTATTTTAAAATCACCGTTCCGATGGATTGGGTTAATTCACGCTCTACATCTTTGAGATGCTTGTGTATTTGTAAGAGTTGTCCTTGTTCTTTCTCGGGTGCAGTTTCTAAATCCAATTGATTCTGGCCTATCATCTTTTTTACTTTCCTCAATTTAAAGTACATCAGTCCTATTTCAATTTCTAGTATAAAATTCTTTTCTTCGACACGTGCTGGTTTTCCTAATTTCTCATTCCATCTTTGACTTAATTCATGCTCGGGTTCAAATAAAGTCACCACCCATTTTTGTACCCGCTCGTCCTCATGGTATTGCAATGTTTTACTATTGGCTATTTTGCCTGCTATGGTCCATTTTCTATAAGCGTCCATTAAATAAATCATGTCTGCATTTTCCAATGGAAAAGATTCAATTTCTTCGAATACCCAGTCGGCTACATTTTTATCTTTGGGTCCTTTTTCACTACCATATTCTAACACCAATCGCACTAAGTTTTTTTCATGTGCTAAATCTCTGTCTACAAATAAATCGTTGTCTTGCTCAGACGCGCTTTCTTTGGGGAAGCTAGGCATTAAAATAGCTGCCTCATCATAAGACATTTTCTTTTCTTCTTTAACTATCTTATCACGCTTAAACTTATTTACCAATTGGGTTAAACCTGTTTCGTCAATGCGTAATAGGGAGGCGCACTTTCTAACGTATTCTTGTAGCTTGGTAAAATCTTCGGGTTTATTTATTTTACTTAAGGTTTCTGCAATTTGATTGACCAAAGTATTTTTCTTATTTAAATCGCCACCCACTTCTTTTAATTGCACTTCCAATTGAAATAAAACGAAATCCTTTTTAGCAGATTGTACAAAGTCTCTGAAAGCATCTGGCCCCACTTTGTTTACATAACTGTCTGGATCTTCTTTGTCTGGAATCAATACCAATTGTACATTTAATCCTTCTTCCAAAGCCATGTCTAATCCACGCAGGGCAGCTTTCACACCAGCGGCATCTCCATCATAAATAATGGTTAAGTTTTGGGTATATTTTTTAATCAGTCTTAACTGATCAATAGTTAAAGAGGTACCACCACTTGCCACAACATTTTCAATGCCAGCCTGGTGCAAGCTTACTACATCCGTATAACCTTCTACTAGCAAACACTCATTTAATTTATCAATGGCAGTTCTTGCAAAATAAGAGCCATATAAAATTTTGCTTTTTACGTAAATATCATTCTCGGGAGAGTTGATGTATTTAGGCGACTTGTCATTTTTAGCAATTTGTCTAGCTCCGAATCCAATAATTTTTCCAGTGGTATTGTGTATGGGAAAAATTATACGGTCTCTGTAATTGTCCTGCCATTCGCCGTTGCGTTCTACCACCAAACCTGTTTTTGCAAACAGTTCGGGATTGAATTGGTTTTGAATCAATGCTTTTGCTAAGCTGTCTTTATCGGAAGGGTTGTAACCAATTTTAAATTTTTCAACGATGGGTTTTAAGAAACCCCGATGTTGCATATAACTTTGTGCAATGGATTCGCCCGCTTCTGTTTCCCAATATTGCTTTGCAAAAAAGTCCATGGCAAAATGATTGATGGCGTATAAGCTATCCGCCACTTGCTGCGCCATTTTTTGTGCAGGACTGGTTTCGGTTTCTTCAATTTCAATATTGTATCTAGCGGCCAACCATCTTAAGGACTCTACATAACTATATTTCTCATGCTCCATTAAAAAGGTAATGGTATTGCCACTTTTTCCGCAACCAAAACATTTGTAAATTTCTTTGGCTGGAGAAACTGTAAAAGAAGGGGTCTTTTCGTTGTGAAAAGGACAATTGCCAATATAGTTGGTACCTCTCTTTTTTAATTTCACAAATTCACCTACCACATCAATGATGTCGATTCTGCTGGTGATTTGTTGAATGGTTTGAGCGGTAATCATGACGGCGAAAATAACTAATCTTGAGGGAAAATATTGGGATAATAGGCCTATTCTTGGGTCGAAAACTCCATGTCGTCGCTGTCCAATAGTTCTCGCTCAATCTCTTCCATTTGAACAATATCCCAGGCCTCCGATTCGGTGGGGGTCATATTCATCATTTCGGCATAATCGGTCATATCTAGCACTTCTTGAAGGCTATCTGACAGACAGCAAATGACAAATGAGGTATTATTATCATAAAAAGCTTGTTGTGCATTGGCCAATTGCTCAATCACGGGCAATTCCCAGCGTACCACCTTGGCAAAGTTAAGTACCAGATTTTTAGGGGCAGTGGCCCCAATTTTAGTAGTCAATTCGGTCAATTCTGGCACGAGATTTGAACTAAGACTATTTTCAAGAAGGGTAATGACTGTAAACTTCTCCTTTTGTTCGGTTTTGTATTGCATAGGGTATTAATAATAAATGGTTAATAACAAGTAATACTCAACATACTTTAGGTCAAAAATATTCGTTATTCTTGTAACAGCTCCAATTAATTATATGGATAATAATTTTTCAACACAAGTTAAGGAAATCATCTCTTATAGTCGCGAAGAGGCTTTGCGATTAGGAAACGACTTTATAGGGGCCGAGCATTTAATGCTTGGGCTTATTAGAGATCAGGAAAATACTGCGATCAAGATACTGAAGCAGTTAAATGTCAATTTAGGGGAGTTAAGAAAGGAAATAGAACTGGCTGTAAAGGATAAGTCTGGTAAAAATGTAGCCAACATCAATAGTTTGCCTTTGACCAAACAAGCCGAAAAAGTAATTCGCGTAACGGTGTTAGAAGCCAAAGCGCTGAAAAGCCCCATGGTAGAAACCGAGCATTTGCTTTTAAGCATCTTAAAAAATAAAGAAAACATAGCCACGCAAATTCTAAATCAATTTGACATCGACTATGATTTGTTTAGGACTGAATTGGGAATGGTTGGCTCTAGTCCTTCAACACCCACTCCGCCAAGTGCTGAATTTTCTGAGGAAGGGGAGGATGAATTTGAAGAAGAAAAACGTGGTGGATCAGGTGCCTATGGCGCTTCACCAAAAGCAAAACCAGTAACGCCAAATAAATCCAAGACACCGGTATTAGATAATTTTGGGCGTGATATTACCAAGTTGGCCGAAATGGATTCTTTGGATCCGATTGTTGGACGTGAAGCAGAAATAGAAAGAGTAAGTCAAATTTTAAGCAGACGTAAAAAGAACAATCCCATTTTAATTGGAGAACCAGGGGTGGGTAAGACCGCTATTGTGGAAGGCTTGGCCTTGCGTATTGTACAAAGAAAAGTATCAAGAGTACTATTTGATAAACGAGTTATCTCCTTAGATTTGGCAGCATTGGTGGCAGGCACCAAATACAGAGGTCAGTTTGAAGAGCGAATGAAAGCGATCATGACCGAGTTGGAAAAAAACAGAGACGTTATTTTATTTATTGACGAGATACATACCATTGTTGGGGCGGGAGGAGCAAGTGGGTCTTTAGATGCTTCTAATATCTTCAAACCAGCATTGGCGCGTGGTGAATTACAATGTATTGGAGCTTCTACTTTAGATGAATACAGAATGCACATTGAAAAAGATGGTGCTTTGGATAGACGTTTCCAAAAAGTAATTATTGAACCACCAAGTGTAGACGACACCATTATTATCTTAAATAATATTAAGTCTAAATACGAAGATTACCATAGTGTTGTATATGATCAAGAAGCGATAGAGGCATGTGTGAGATTAAGTGATCGATATATGACCGACCGGTTGCTTCCAGACAAAGCAATTGATGTATTGGATGAAGTAGGTGCAAGAGTGCATTTGAAAAATATCAATGTGCCTTTGGATATTGTTGATTTAGAAAAACAAATTGAAGAAGTTAAGAACGAAAAAAATAGGGTGGTGAAAAGTCAACGTTTCGAAGAAGCAGCAAGCTTAAGAGATACGGAGAAAAAATTAGGAGAAGCTTTAGAAAAAGCCAAAACCAATTGGGAAGAAGATAGCAAGAACAAGCGTTTCCCTATCAATGAAGAAAATATTGCCGAAGTAGTGAGTATGATGACTGGCATTCCTGTGAAGAGAATGGTAGAGGCTGAAACTACCAAGTTGAAAAAGATGATGGAGGAAATGAAGTCTGAAGTTATTGGTCAAGATGAAGCATTAGGGAAAGTGGTAAAAGCCATTCAAAGAAATAGAGTTGGTTTAAAAGATCCTAAAAAACCCATTGGTACTTTTATATTCTTAGGTCCAACAGGTGTGGGTAAAACAGAGTTGGCCAGAGCATTGGCAAGAAATTTATTTGACTCAGAAGATTCTTTGATTAGAATTGACATGAGTGAGTATATGGAAAAGTTTTCAGTAAGTCGTTTGATTGGAGCGCCTCCAGGCTATGTGGGTTATGAAGAAGGCGGTCAATTAACTGAAAAAGTACGCCGAAAGCCATACTGCGTGATACTTTTAGACGAAATAGAAAAAGCGCATCCAGATATTTATAATATTTTATTACAAGTATTGGACGATGGAATTTTGACGGATGGTTTAGGGCGTAAAGTAAATTTCAAAAATACTTTAATCATCATGACTTCTAATATAGGAGCACGTCAATTAAAGGAATTTGGAGATGGGGTTGGATTTGCAACAGCGACGCGTGTGCAACAAACCGATGAAAACAATAGATCAGTTATTGAAAAAGCATTGAAAAGAACCTTCTCTCCTGAGTTTTTAAATAGAGTAGACGATGTGGTGGTGTTTAATTCATTGACCAAAGAAAATATTTTCTTAATCATTGACATCATCATGAAAAACGTATTGAGTCGATTGGTGACTTTGGGATTGAACTTGGTTTTATCGGAGGATGCCAAAGGGTTTATAGCAGACAAAGGCTACGATGTACAATTTGGCGCAAGACCATTGCACAGAGCCATTCAAAAATACATTGAAGATCCATTGGCCGAAGAAATTCTAAACCACAGCGTTAAAGAAGGGGATACCATTATGGGTGAGCTAGACAAGGAAAACGGGAAGCTTGTTTTTACTTTGCAAAAAAAGGAGAAAGAGAAAGCACCCAAATTGCCTAAAGAAACAAAAGAAGATTAAATCTTTATAATTACTGGCAAAGGCCTCCTTTTAAAAGGGGGCCTTATTTATTTAAGTACCAATCTTTGTAACGCTTTAATGCTTCTAAAAAATAGTAGTCTGCATAAATGAGTGGCACATCCACTTCTGAATTTAATGGCAATGCTCCTACAGAATGTTTGAGTATAAATCCGCCATTTTCTCCTGGTTTTGCCCTGTAAGTGTCATTTGATAAAGACTCCATCATAGTGACTGCACTATTGATGTAATTCTCTTTTTCTGCACCTTTAGCATATTGTGCAAGTTCCATTAATGCCGATGCAGTAATGGCTGCAGCAGAAGCGTCTCTTTTGGCAAGGGGTTGTTGACCTGCATCAAAATCCCAATAAGGAATTTTATCGGCTGGCAAATTGGGGTGGTTTAAATAAAACTTTGCAATATTTTTTGCATGAGTTAAATAAACCATGTTTTTGGTACCCCGATACATGGTTATAAAACCATACAATCCCCATGCTTGCCCTCTAGACCAAGCAGAAGTATTGGCTGCTCCTTGGTGGGTAGTTTTTTTAAGCACCTTCCCAGTTTTTTCATCAAAATCTACCACATGGAATGAACTATAATCGGGACGATAAAATTCTTTCATACTAGTATTAGTATGCGTTATGGCAATTTGTTGATACTTGGCATCACCTCCATTTTGACTTACCCAATTCATCATTTCTAAATTCATCAAATTGTCAATAATGACAGGGCAATTAAAATATTGATTCTTATTCCAGGATTGAATGGATTTCATGTTGGGGCGGTACCTGGTAGATAAAGATTCAGCAGAACGGAAAATGATTTGTTTGTATTTTTCGTCTTTGAATAAACGATAAGCATTGCCAAAACTATTGTACATCATAAACCCAAGGTCGTGGTTCTCTGTATAAGTTTGGTTGGGCTCAATTACTTTTAAAGTACGCAATGCTTCTGATTTTATATTTTCATCTTTGGTTTGCTCGTATATAAATAGTAAAGTTCCTGGATAAAATCCTGTACACCACCAAGTAATTTCTCTTGTCAATAATTTATTAGTTTTTTCATCAAAGGATTGAGGCATTCTATCACTGGGCACTTGCTTCATCATATACAAGTATTGACTATTGGCAAGGGCATAGTTTTCGGTGATGAGTTGACTCATTTTTCGATCTCTTGTTGTTGACTGAGAAAAAGAGATCGTGTTCATTAGTATGAAAAATGATAAAAGTACAAATTTGAATTTCATGGCTAAATAATTAGATTTTATAGATTTTAATTTTATCTTTATTTTTTGAAATAATATTTTGAAAAATTAATCTTACTATTTACAATAACTTACGAAAAATAACAGATACAATTTAAACTAAATCATTCAAATGTCAAATGTTTTTATCGAAAACGAAATAGTAGCCTGGACAAAGGTTGCACCAGGTATTGAGCGTTCTATTTTAGCCTATGATGATAGTTTAATGTTGGTTAAAGTAAAATTTGACAAAGAGGCGATAGGAGTGCTGCATCAGCATCCACATGTTCAAATAAGTTATATTGAATCGGGCTTGTTTGAAGTAGAAATAGGAGGAGAAAAAAAAGTGATGAAATCAGGAGATACTTTTTATGCGCCTTCCAATGTTTGGCATGGAGTAGTTTGTTTGGAAAAGGGTGTTTTATTGGATTCATTTAGCCCTATGAGAAAAGATTTTATTTAAATTTATAAAAACCATGATCAATTTTAGAGTAGACCAGAAAATAGCCTTAGTCACCGGGTGTAGTCGTGGAATTGGAATGGCTGTGGCAATTGAATTAGCCAACGCAGGTGCAGACATAATAGGTGTTTCGAATAGTTTATCCAAAGAAGGCAGTGAAGTGGGTAAGGCAGTAGAAAAAACAGGTCGTAAATTTTATCCTTATGCTGTAGATTTTTCAAATAGAGAGGCATTACATGCATTTATCAACCAGGTTAAAATAGATCATCCTCAAATTGACATATTAATCAATAATGCAGGAAGTATTTTACGTATGCCAGCGGTGGACCATTCAGATGATTATTGGGATAAGATTATGGAAATTAATTTGAATGCTCAATTTGTATTAACAAGAGAGATTGGAAAAAGAATGGTAGATCAAGGTGCAGGAAAAATTGTTTTTACTTGTTCTTTGTTAAGTTTTCAAGGTGGGGTCACTGTACCTGGGTATGCCGCCAGTAAAGGGGCCATCACTTCCTTATTAAAGGCTTTTGCCAATGAATGGGCAGCACATGGTATTAATGTAAATGGCGTAGCCCCAGGATACATTGAAACAGACAATACAGAAGCATTGAGGAACGATGCAGAAAGGAGTAAATCCATTTTGTCAAGAATTCCTGCAGGACGTTGGGGAAAATCAAGTGATTTAGCCGGAGCTTTTGTATTTTTATCCTCGCCAGCATCTGATTATATGAATGGATCCATTATCACTGTAGATGGAGGATGGATGGGAAGATAGTCGAAATAATAAAACAATAAATAAACTGATAAATAATATAACATGGAAATAAGATTTCAAAATAGCCCTTTAGAAACAAGTAAAATGTCTACTACTGAATTACGTACGAATTTTTTAATTCAGGATTTTATGCAACAAAATCAAATGCATTTAGTGTATTCGCATTACGATAGAATGATTGTTGGTGGAGTAGTGCCTGGTAAAGATAAAATAGAGCTAAAGAATGAATCAGAATTAAAAGCAAATTATTTTTTAGAACGTCGTGAACTAGGTATTATCAATGTGGGTGGAACTGGAACAGTATCTGCAGATGGGATGGAATATGAATTAGAAAAATTAGAATGTGTTTATTTAGGGAAAGGTACTCAACAAGTATTTTTTAGCAGCAAAGAGGCCAGTGCTCCAGCTTTATTTTATTTGTTGTCTACACCTGCACATCAAACTTATCCAAATCAAAAAATGACAAAAGCAGGAGCAGCTCCGGTTCAATTGGGTGATTTAGCTACTTCCAATAAACGAACTATTTATAAATACATTCACAATGATGGATTACAAAGTTGTCAATTGGTGATGGGTTTAACTATTCTAGAACAAGGTTCTGTTTGGAATTCAGTACCACCTCACACTCATACCAGAAGAATGGAAGCGTATTTTTATTTTGATATGGATCCAGCCCATCGAGTAATGCATTTTATGGGAGAGCCACAAGAAACCAGATATATTGTTATTGGAAACAATGAAGCAGTTTTATCGGCTCCATGGAGCATGCATTTTGGCGTTGGAACTGCTAACTATGGATTTATTTGGGGCATGGCAGGAGAGAACAAAGAATTTACGGACATGGATCCTGCACCTATTGCTACTTTGAAATAAATTAGTTAAAACTTTTATTTTTTCAACACCAAAGGCTTCGCCATTTTTTGTGCTTTAAGTGCAAGTTCAGTCGCTAAGAAGCAATGTTTTTGAGTCATGGCAGTTTCAGTTCTGTTTAAAATGTCATCTACCAGCAATTGACCAAAGGGTAAATTAACATTGTTACAATCTATATACCTCATTTGTTTGTTGTCGGTTATGTACAAATGATTGCCGCCTTTATGTCCAGATGCAACATCGATATTTTTTCTTACTTCAATATAGCCCTCTGTACCTAAAACGGTTAATCTGCCATCTCCCCAACTGTCTAATCCATCTGGGGTGAACCAATCAACTCTAATATAACCTGCTCCTCCATTTCCTCTTAACATTACATCTCCAAAATCTTCAAAATTAGGATATTGAGGGTAGTGCACATTGCCTACCTGTGACATCAATACTTCTGCTTCCGTAGTATTGGTAAAATGTAAATATTGATCAAATTGATGAGATCCGATATCAGTTAAAATACCACCAAATCTTTTTTTATCAAAGAACCAATCTGGTCTTACTGACAATCCAGTTTTACCAATACTATTATTAATACGGTGTGGTGCTAAATTTACAGTTTGTATGACTTGCCCAATCGCGCCAGATTTCACCAATTGACTGGCCATTTCTGTGCCTTTGTTTTCGAGTCTTTCGCTGTACATGATGGAAAAAATTCTTTTGGTTTCCATTTGTACTTTTTTAACAGCAGCCAATTGTTCTAAAGTGATAATGCCTGGTTTATCAGACAAATAATCCTTGCCATGCTGCATGGCGCGAATACCTAATGGTGCACGTTCATCTGGAATGCCAGAACTTAATATTAAATGAATGCTAGGATCTTCTAATATTTCCTTTTCTGATTTGGCCAACTTTGCTTCGGGATAGGTTTTTAAATAATCAGCCACTAAGTTGGGTTCCTTAGCATACAAAGCCACCAGTTCACCACCCCCTCTTTTAATGGCGTTTGTCATTCCATAAATATGTGGATGATTGATATTGATTACTGCAAATTTAATTCGATTGGGGATCACTGGTGCTGGAGTAGGAGGCATATAGGTTTCGGCTTTCAAGTCCATTCCAGAAAACAGGAGTAGGCCAGACAAGGCGGAAGTAGTTTTAATAAAATTTCTGCGGTTAGAATTAGATTGGCTCATAGTTTATTTTTATAAATACAAGCTCAAATATAATTAAATAAAAGTGGATTGTAAACTTCTTTAGCCGATTAAATATCAGCAGGGAACATTTCTACGTATTAATCTAAACCCTTTATTTCATATGGGAAACGATGAGGTCTATTTAACATAGAATTGGCTTCATCATCATTGATGAATCTTTCATTCATTGGATCCCAATTAATTTTTCGCTTTAGTTTCATTGCAACATGATGCAACAAACAAGTAGAGCAAGATCTATGGCCCACTTCCACAGGTGAAATAGGTTGTAATCTAGTTTTAATACAATCCAACCAATTGCCATGTTGTTCGGTACTTCTGTATAAATTAATTTCATTGGCCCCAATCACAGAATTTATTATTTTATCATCACTCGCAGTCAATGGTTTTTCTTTGTTTGCTGGAATTGGATCGCTGGAACTCGCACGATAATCGCCTCGTGTCACAAAAATCCATCCTTTCGTTCCTTCGAATTTGATACCATTGGGAATTTCATTGCTAATGATCATTTTTACCCCATTGGCATAAATACCTTCTGTTTGAAATAAGCCATGTACATTCCATAAACCTGATTTTGGAAAATCTGCATGACCAGAAATTTCAATTGGACCGGTATATTCCGTATCCATCGCCCAATGCGCACAATCCACATGATGTGCACCCCAACCAGTAATCATACCTGCACCAAACTGCTCCATACGCAACCAGCCTGGTCTGCTGTAATCATTTTGAGGATGCACTCTCTTTTCGGTATAATAAACATTCGGGGTAGAACCCAACCAAGCATCGTAGTTTAAGTTTTTTGGAATCGGCATTTCTGGTTCTTCATCCCCACCTGGGTCACCAGGCAATCCAACATAAACCGTTTTTAAATCTCCAATACGACCATTCCTTACCAATTCAGCTGCGTATCTAAATTGAACAGAGGAACGTTGCTGGCTTCCAATTTGTAAAATGCGTCCGCTACGGTGCACTGCATTGCTTAAGGCACGTCCTTCGGCAATAGTGAGGGAGGCTGGTTTTTGTAAATACACATCTTTGCCCGCTTCCACTGCATGAATTCCTAAATAGGCGTGTGAATGATCTGGAGTACTAATAAGTACTGCATCAATATCTTTATTTAGAAGCAATTCACGATGGTCGTCATACATCGTAACACCATCATAGGCTTGTCCTGTTTTTTTGGAATAATAATCGTTTACATATTTTTTACCATTCAATAATCTTTTACTATCTAAATCACAAACAGCCATAATTCTGGCATGGTCATACTTTAGAGTTTCAAACATATCATGATCACGCGAAATACGGCCCACGCCAATGGCGCCAATATTTATTTTATTGCTGGGTGCATTTTTTCCAAAAACGGAAGCTGGCACAATAGTTGGGAAGCCTGTTATTCCAAGGGTAGAAGCTGCACTTACTTTCAAACTGTTTTTTACAAAATTGCGACGGTTCATGTTATTTTGATTTAGAATTTTATTTTTTTAAAGGGTCGTCCTTTGTGGTGGCGATGGCATTGTTATAATTAAGTCCCTTGTATTCATTGGCAATAAATTGAATGCCTTGTAATAGATGATTGATATAGGTAGGATCTTGATAATTTTCTTTAGCATGACCTAAAGTAGTAATCCAAACATGACCCCCTTCAAAATTTTGATACCAGACAGCAGGATAGTAATTGGAATAAGAGCCAGCATTGTTTTTAATTTCTTCCATTTTATTTTTAGGCAAGGTAGATAAATCATGCGCCATTAAAACTTTAATGCCTGGATACAATTCTTTACCAAAATAACATTCGTCTTCCTTGGTCCATAATGCAGGCATTCCTTTCATAGAAGGATGAGTAGGGTCTAGATTTTTAATGCTAAATGTTTGAAAAGCAGCATGCCATAAAAAAGTTTCTCCCAACATCATTTTAAACCAGGTCCAGTTACGCTCGGTTCCGGTTACAGAATGGATGCCCACAAACCCGCCACCTGCTTCCATATAACGTCTAAAAGCAACCCTTTGGTTATTGTTGTCAAACACATCATTGTTGGTGCTGGCAAAAATGAGCAGCTGGTATTTTTTTAAATCAGCTTGGTTAAATACCTTAGGGTCGTTTGTTGCATCTACCTCAAAATGATTGCTTTTGCCTAATTCTTGAATACACAATACAGCCGCAGCAGTATTGTCATGAACATAACCCGTTCCATTTTTGGTATATACTAACACATGGCTACCAACAAGTTGATTTTTTTTCACTTGAGAAGGATCGGGGACACTTGTGTTAATAAAAGAAGTTAAAATTATTAGTAGGAAAATAAATAGAAATAAATGGTTCTTAGTAGTTTTCATCGGGGATATTCTGCGTTAAGTTCGGATTAAAAATTGATAAAAACTAGAAAATTAGAATAACAACTAAAAAGACATGACAGATGCATTGCCAGTTTTAGCAGCATCCTTGGGTTATTTCAAAGGGATGATGGCAGCGGAAGACCCATTTTTATAAGTTGTTTTCCCCCCAGCGATAACTAGTTTTTTGAATGTTGGCTAAATCTAACATTCGATGCACTACGGTCATGGCAAGATCTTCCATAGAAGTTGGTTTGCTATAAAAGCTAGGTGTTGCCGGGCAAATAATGCCTCCTGCCAAAGTAATGGTCTCCATGTTTTTAATGTGAATTAAATTATAGGGAGTTTCTCTTGCTACTAAAATTAATTTTCTTCTTTCTTTTAAAATAACATCAGCAGCTCGGGTTACTAAATCGTCACTTATCCCAGACGCTATACGACCTAAGGTACCCATACTGCAGGGTACCACCATCATTATATTGTATTGTGCCGAACCGGAGGCAAAAGGGGCATTGAAATCGTTTTTTTGATAGAATGAAAAGGGGTAATTTTTATAAGAGGTGTTGTCTAACTCTGTTTCCCAAACAGTTTTAGCATTGTCACTCATAATTACACCTACTGCCTCATATTGGTCTTTCAGCTTTACCAATGTATCCATTAGGCACTTGGCATAAATAGCACCACTGGCTCCTGTAATTGCAATGATTATTTTGTTCATATAATTATAACAAAGTGAAATTCAAAAGGTTTAAGATCATTAGCGTATATTATTCGTTATCCCAATCCTATAGGCGCGCTGGGTAACCATTAAAAGTGAGGGGCTAAATAAATCGGCAGTGGCTAAGTTGACAAAATAAAGACCCTTTAGGTCTTTCTCATGACTTTCCCTTAATAATTTTGATATTGTTGAAATAGTTAAATTAAAAATTAGGACAACTTCTTTCAAATTCACTGCAGACATGAGTTTATTTTGGAATTTATATTAAATATATTCCGCAAACTATGTATTTAATATACAACACGCAAACGATTTCGTAAAAATCGTGATTATTTATCCTTTTAAGCTTTTGATTTGATTTAAAATTGGGCAACAATTTGTATTTTCAACCTGATTTATTGCTTTGTTATTCAATCTGTTATCTTTAATTTATTGCATGAGTAGGCTTTCGAAGTTCCCAAAAGAGGAATCTAGTAAAATGTATTTTAAAGATCTGGTGAGTAGTGTCACCGTGTATGAGTCTCAATTAAGAGGATTTGAAAGAATACACTTGAAAATAGGAGCGACAAAAAAAAAGTTTTCTTTGTATCAAAACCTAATGTTATAAAGTTGTATGATTTAAAAATGAATTGGGTAGTAGAACCAGGAATGTTTGAAGTGGTTATTGGAAGTTCTTCGTAAAATATTAGATTAAAAAAAGAATTTGAAATAAAATAAATGATTATGTCTGACATGTTTAGTTTAAAAGGGAAAGTGATTATTGTCACTGGTGGAACAGGAGTATTAGGGGGCGGTTTTGTAAAAGGGATTGCTCAACAAGGTGGGATACCCATTATTTTGGGTCAAAATACTGCTAAAGGAAATGAAAGAGTTGCCGAAGTGAAATCCATGGGTGGGGATGCTTATTTTATAGCTGCTTCTGTTTTAGAAGAAGCACAGCTTATTCATGCAAAAAAAGAAATACTTGAAAAGTATGGTAAAATAGATGGATTAGTCAATGGGGCAGGGGGGAATGTACCGGAAGGAATTTTGCCTCCTACCGAAGATGTTTTTAATTTAAACATTGACGGCATGAAAAATGCACTCGTTTTAAATTTATGGGGAACCGTAATTCCTGTGCAAGTATTTGGTCCTGAAATAGCTAAAACTGGAAATGGGAGCATCGTCAATATTTCATCGGTAAGTTCTAAACGCGCCCTAACAAGAGTGTTAGGATATAGTATGGGAAAAGCAGCCATTGATACTTATACAAAATGGTTTGCAGTGGAGATGGCCAATAGATATGGGGATAAAATAAGAATGAATTCTATTATGCCTGGTTTTTTTCTCACTTCTCAAAACAAAAATTTATTAACCAATGCAGATGGATCTTATACCGATAGAGGCAATGCCATTATTAGCAATACGCCATACAAAAGATTTGGGCATCCTGATGAATTAATAGGCGCCTTAATTTGGTTGCTAAGTGATGCTTCTAAATTTGTAACGGGTATGGATATTGGTGTGGATGGAGGTTTTACCATTAACAGTGGTGTATAATATTAAAAATGATTTAAAAGAAAAATGAACATGAAATATTATCCTTCTTATGGAGAAGTAAGCAATAGAATGGAGCAAACCATGCGATGGTATGGTCCAAATGATCCTGTATCCTTATCGGATATTAGGCAAGCTGGCTGTACTGGAGTCGTAACTGCTTTGCACCATATACCCAATGGAGATATTTGGACTGTCGATGAAATTAAAAAGAGAATTGCTTTAATAGAAACAGCAGGATTAAAATGGTCGGTAGTAGAAAGTTTACCTGTGCATGAATCTATTAAAACGCAGTCCAATAATTATCTTCAAATCATAGACAACTACAAACAAAGTATACATAATTTGGCAGATTGCGGCATTGCCATTGTTACGTATAATTTTATGCCAGTAATGGATTGGACCAGAACCAATTTGGTTTACCCCATGGCGGATGGCTCTTTGGCTTTATTGTATGAAAAAGCGGCAGTAATGGCCTTTGATTTATTTATTCTAAAAAGGAAGGATGCAGCATTGGATTATACTAATGAGGAAATAGAGCGGGCAAAGAATTTGTTTGAACATGCTAGTGAGGAAGTTAAAACTACCATTCAAAAAAATATGATTAAGGGTTTGCCTGGAAGTGAAGAAAGTTTTACCATGGAACAATTTCAGGCTGCGTTGGATGCTTACCAAGGAATTGATACGGAAAAATTACGCAGCCATTTGATTTACTTTTTACAACAAGTTGTTCCAGTTGCAGAACAAAGAGGCATTAAAATGGTGATACATCCAGATGATCCACCTTTTGCTATTTTAGGATTGCCTAGAATTGTTAGTACGGCAGCTGATTTTGAGGCATTGATAAAAGCAGTACCTTCCCTAAGTAACGGATTGTGTTTTTGTACTGGGTCTTTTGGGGTGAGGGCCGATAATGATTTACCAGCGATGGTAAAACAATTTGGTGATAGAATTAATTTTATTCATTTACGAAGTACCAGGCGAAATGCAAATGGCGATTTTTACGAAGACAATCATTTGGAAGGAGATGTGGACATGTATGCTGTGATCAAGGAAATTGTGAAAGTAATGCAAAAAAGAGGGGTTAATATTCCCATGCGTCCCGATCATGGCCACCAGATGTTGGATGACTTGAAAAAAACAACCTATCCTGGTTATTCTGCTATTGGCAGGTTAAAGGGGTTGGCTGAATTACGAGGAGTAGAATTAGGTATATTAAGAAGTTTGCAAGAAAATTAATAATTTACATGCTATATAATTACAACGAAATAACTTTACATCTAACAATAATTAAAATTAACTAAAATGGCTAAAAAAGTAGTTACCCTAGGAGAAGTGATGTTGCGTTTGTCAACACCAGACTTTAAAAGATTTGTTCAAGCGGATACCTTTGATATTACTTATGGAGGTGGGGAAGCCAATGTGGCTGCTGCACTTTGTAATTATGGATTAAATGGTACGTTCGTCACTAAAGTTCCTAATAATCCTATTGGACAATCTGCGATTAATCATTTAAGAAGATATGGCGTGGATACGCAATTTATTGTACGTGGAGGTGATAGATTAGGCATTTATTTTTTAGAAACAGGAGCTTCTATGCGTGCTTCACAGGTGGTGTATGATCGTGCAGGTGCCGCAATCGCAGAAGTGGATGCAAGTGAATTTGATTTTGACAAAATTTTAGACGGGGCAGATTGGTTCCATACCACAGGTATTACCCCAGCCTTGAGTGATAAAGCAGCTGCCTTAACCTTGGCGGCATTGAAGGCTGCTAAAGCCAAAGGCATCACTACAAGTATTGATTTAAATTATAGAAAAAAATTGTGGAGCAAGGAAAAAGCAAGACAGGTGATGACCGAATTGTGTAAATATGTAGATGTGTGTATTGGAAATGAAGAAGATGCGGATACTACTTTAGGTTTTAAAGCGGCAGATACCGATGTAACAAAAGGGGAGTTAAATTTAGATGGATTTAAAGATGTGTTTAAACAAATGCAAGCCAAGTTCGGCTTTAAATTTATCGCTTCATCCTTAAGAGAAAGTCATAGTGCCAGTGACAATGGATGGAGTGCACTAGTATACAATGGAACTGATTTTTATCACACCAAACAATACCATGTTCGTATTGTAGACAGAGTGGGAAGCGGTGACAGTTTTGCAAGTGGTTTAATTTATGGATTGGTTACTGGAATGTCTATGCCAGATGCTGCTGAATTTGGTGTGGCTGCAAGTGCATTAAAACATACCATCCCAGGTGATTTAAACCATGCAACATTGAGTGATGTAAAAGAATTAATGAAAGGCGACGGTAGTGGTCGTGTTCAAAGATAAAATGTATAAAATATGATAATAGATACTTTACAAAATGCATCCAAATATTATGGAGTGCATCCATTGTTCAAACAAGCTTTTGAATACATTGCAGCTCAAAATTTGGCCGCTATTGAAATAGGAAAATTTGACTTTGCTGATGGACTTAAATCTATTAATAGTTCTGCGCAAGGAAAAACGGCTGAAGCTAGTGTTGCCAAGTTTGAATGCCACAATAAACATATTGATATACAAGTTTGTGTGAAAGGCAATGAAACCATGGGATGGAAGCCAAGATCAAAATGTGTTATTCCTAATGGAGACTTTAATGAGGAGAAGGATGTGCAATTGTATTTTGATGAGCCTGATACCTTTTTTAATTTAACCGACCAACAATTCGTCATCTTCTTTCCAGAGGATGTGCATGCCCCTATGATTGGAGAAGGGGAGATTACTAAAATGGTCATTAAAGTGCGTATATAATTCAATCTTCTTAAAACAATAGAAAACTAATTATGAGTAAGAACCAACAAGCCATTGATGCCATCATACAACAAGGTATGTTGCCTTTGTATTTTAATGCAGATGAAGTAGTAAGTATTGAAATTTTACGTGCCATCTATAAAGTGGGTGTAAAAGCGGTAGAGTACACCAATAGGGGCGAAGCAGCTTTCAAAAATTTTAAAGCCATGGTGCAAGTAAGAAATGCTGAAATGCCTGATTTATTATTGGGTGTGGGAACCATTAAGAATGAAGCACAAGCAGTTGAATATATAGCTGCAGGCGCCGATTTTATAGTTAGTCCTGGATATGTAGAAGCAGTTGCTAATTATGCGCATAGCAAAGGGTTATTTTACGCGCCGGGTTGTATGACGCCCACTGAAATTATAGCTGCCGAAAACAATGGGGTAAAGTTTATTAAACTTTTTCCAGGCAATTTATTAGGTCCAGAATTTTTAAGTGGTATTAAAGATATCTTTCCTAAACTTTTATTTATGCCAACGGGTGGAGTGGATACCACAAGAGAAAACATAGAAGGTTGGTACAAGGCAGGTGTTTGTGCAGTAGGAATGGGGAGTAAATTAATAAGTAAAAAATTAATGGAATCAAAAGATTATACTACCATAGAATTAGAAACAAAGAAAGTATTGGAGTTGATACATTCTATTAAAACAAAATAAATGAATCAAAAGCCTGTTATTGGAAATTTTCGCTGGACCATCTGTGCATTGTTATTTTTTGCAACCACAGTTAATTATTTGGACAGGCAAGTTTTAAGTTTGCTAAAGCCTACTTTAGAAAAAGAGTTTGATTGGACCAATTCGGATTATGCCAATATTGCTTCGGTGTTTCAATTTGTTTATGCTTTTTGTATGTTGTTTGCTGGCAGGATCATAGATAGACTAGGTACCAAAAAGGGTTATGCTTGGGCCATCATCATTTGGTCGTTTGGCGCTATTTTACATGCTTTTTCGGTTCCCGTTGGAACTGGGATAGCTACATTTTTAGGTTGGTTGGGCATTGCTGCGGTTCCGGTGTCCATAGCTGGCTTTATGTTGTCAAGAGCGGTATTAGGGCTTGGGGAAGCCGGAAATTTTCCTGCTGCTATTAAAGCCACAGCCGAATATTTTCCCAAGAAAGAACGTTCTTTTGCAACTGGAATATTTAATTCTGGCACCAATATTGGGGCAATTTTAGCGCCTTTGTCTGTTCCTTGGATTGCAAAAAATTGGGGATGGGAAGCAGCTTTTATAATTATAGGGGCTATTGGTTTTTTTTGGTTAATTTTTTGGTTTGTCTATTATGATTCTACTCAAAACCAAAAAAGAATTACAGCCGCAGAGTTGGAGTACATACACAGTGATCAAGCAACAGAAAGTAGTTTCATTGAGGAGAAATCAACGAATAAAATATCTTGGGCTACTTTATTAAAATACAAACAAACCTGGGCTTTTTCCATTGGTAAATTTTTGACTGATGGAGTTTGGTGGTTTTTCTTATTTTGGTTACCGAGCTATTTAAAAGACCAATACAATATGGAGGGTACGCATATTATACTTCCATTGACCGTCTTGTATAGTCTTACTATGTTTGGCAGTATTGGTGGAGGCTGGTTTCCTAACTATTTTTTTAATAAAGGATATAAACCTTATGATGGGCGCATGAAAGCCATGTTACTTATTGCATTTATTCCCTTAATCGTTTTGGCGGTGCAACCATTGGGATACCTTAGTTTTTGGATCCCAATTTTATTTATAGGTATTGGAGCATCAGCGCATCAAGCTTGGTCGGCCAATATTTATACCACTGTTTCTGATATGTTCCCCAAACGATACATTGGTTCTGTAATAGGAATAGGTGGAATGGCTGGTGGAATGGGAGGAGTGGTTGTCTCTAAAGTGGGGGGTTGGTTATTTGATGCTTATAAATTAAAAGGGATACATCATGCCATTAACCAGGCTTCTGAAAAAGGATTAACACTCTTTTTACAAAAAGTGGAAACCCTAAATAGTATTGATGCCAAAGGTGTTGTGGTAAAACTAACTGAAAAAGAGTGGTCTCATTTATCAGACAAAGTGGTACAATCAATTCAAACTTTGGATCCTGTCCAATTTGAGCAATTTAGTATACTTCAGAAACAATTGATTCAACAGGAGATGACCATCGCGTATGGCTATATGTTTGCTTTTTGTGCCATAGCTTATTTATTGGCTTGGAGTATAATGAAATCGTTGGTACCTAAAGAAAAATTAATTAACTTACCTTAATATTTTACTGATAATAATTGTTTCGTATGAAAAATTGTATTTTGTTTTTTTTTGTATTTTGTTTTTTTAGTGTTGGAAATTTAATTGCGCAAAATAATTTTGAAAATTTATTCAACGGAAAAGATTTATCTGGTTGGGTACAATACAATGGCAAGGCAAAGTACACCGTAGAGCATGGAGAAATAGTGGGCCGAACTGTTGCCCATGAGCCAAATAGCTTTTTAACTACCCAAAAAGAATATGGTGATTTTACTTTGGAATTAGATTTTAAAGTTGATCCTCAAATGAATTCAGGTATACAATTTAGAAGTGAATTGTATGATAGCAATGATCATTGCGAAGTTACCGACAAACATACCCCATACAGAGTTCACGGTTATCAAATGGAAATTGATCCTTCTGCCAGGGCTTGGAGCGGCGGCATTTATGATGAAGCAAGAAGAGGTTGGTTGTATCCTTTGGAATACAATGTGGCTGCAAAAACTGCATTCAAAAACAACCAATGGAATCATTATAAAATTGAAGCTATAGGCAATAGTATTCGTACCTGGGTAAATGGAGTCGCCTGTGCGCACATCATTGACAACATGACTCCAAAAGGATTTATTTCTTTACAAGTACATGCAATAGAAAATGTCAATGACGAAGGACAAGAAGTAAGATGGAAAAATATAAAAATTCAAACTAAGAATTTAAAACCAGCACAAACAGATAACTTATTTGTGATCAATCTTATACCCAATACCATTTCGCCTGATGAGCAAAAAAATGGGGTTCGTCTTTTATGGGATGGGGTGAGTACTAAGGGATGGAGAGGCGCAGGCAAAAAAACTTTTCCTGATAAAGGATGGGTTGTAAAAGAGGGTGTTTTAAGTATCAAAGGGAGCAATGGAAGAGAATCAAATGGTGGTGGAGATATTGTAACAGTAGACGAATTTCATGCATTTGATTTGCAATTTGAATTTAAAATTACTGATACCGCCAATAGCGGTGTAAAATATTTTGTAACAGAAAAGGAAAATACCGGAGGGTCTGCCATTGGGTTGGAATATCAAATTTTAGACGATGACAAACATCCAGATGCCTTGATGGGCTCTATTGGCAATCGAACCATGGCTTCCTTGTATGATCTGATTCCTGCTTTAAGAATTGGAGCAGTTCGACGTGAAAAATTTCCTATAGGGCAATGGAATAGGGGTCGTATTATTGTTTTTCCAGATGGTAAAATTGAACATTGGATCAATGGATGGAAAGTAGTAGAATACCAAAGAGGTACTCAATATTATTATGCATTGGTGGCAAAAAGCAAATATGTTGGTTGGCCTAATTTTGGAATGGCGGAAAAAGGACATATTTTATTGCAAGACCATGGTACCGATGTTTCCTTTAGAAGTGTAAAAATTAAAGAATTATAAATAAAAAAATAAATTAACAATTAAAAATTAGTGTATGAAAAATTCAAGAAGAAATTTTCTTAAGCAATCTGCAAAAGCTACTGCTGCCACGTATGCTGCCACTTTAGGCTTTTCTGCTAAAAGCTACGCCAATATCATTGGAGCCAATGATAGAGTTAGATTAGGCGTAGTAGGGTTTTCTGATAGATTCAGAGGATCGCATTTGCCAAGTTTTTTAAGTCATTACAAAGAGTTAAATTTTGACATTGTAGCGGTTTCTGATCTGTGGAAAGTACGCAGAGAAGAAGGCGTAGATTTATTGCAAAAGAAATTAGATCATTCAATAAGAGGGGCAAGAAACAATGACGAATTGTATGCAGGAAAAGATATAGATGGTGTATTTATAAGTACAGCCGATTTTCAACATGCTATTTTAGCATCGGAGGCGGTTAAAGCTGGTATGGATGTTTACTGTGAAAAACCATTTGCTGAAACCATGGAAGACAATAGAAATGCTTTTAAAGTAATCAAAGCATCCGATCGTATTGTGCAAATTGGTTCACAACGTCGTAGTGGAGCGAATTATCAAGCTGCTGCTGATTTTATTCAACAAGGAAAATTCGGACCTATTACCATGGTAGAATTAAGTTGGAATGTAAATCAACCTGGCCGTTGGAGAAGACCTGATTTGGTGGCGAAGTGTAAAGAAGAAGATTTGGATTGGAATCGTTATTTATTAAATCGCCCGCATGAGAATTTTGATCCTAGAAAATATTTAGAGTACCGTTTGTTTTGGCCATATTCTTCTGGTTTGCCAGGCCAATGGATGAGTCATCAAATTGATACGGTGAATTGGTTTAGCAAATTGCCACATCCAAGAAGTGTCACTGCCAATGGAGGTGTATATGTTTGGAAAGATGGAAGAAGAAACTGGGATACCATTACTGCTGTATTTGAATATGGTCCTTTAGACAATCCTAAAGAAGGTTTTCAAGTTGTATTTACTTCTCGCATGCACAATGGAGATGAAAATCCTTCCGAAATGTATTATTCTAATGGGGGTGAATTGAATTTGATAACCAACTTAGTATCATCTAAAGGCGGCTTAAAAGCGGGACCTGCAGCGGCTATGAAAATGCAGCCTAATCTTTTAGCTAGTTTTGATTTATCTAACAATGCTCCTAAAGTGGTGGCATCTGCTAATACGGGTGGAGATCCACTTACTTCCGCACACGTAAGAAATTGGATGGAATGTATCAGAAGTAGAAAGCAACCCAATGCGCCAGTAGAAGCAGGCTATCAACATTCTATTGCTACCATTATGGCCAATGCAGCTTGTCAGACAGGCGCTAAAATTACTTTTGATCAAAAGACACAAGAAGTAATGGCGAATGGAAAACCATTTAAATATTAATTGCTGTTCATTTAGTGATCAAAAAAAACCCTCGATTGCAATCGAGGGTTTTTTTTGATCACTAGTTTTAGATGGGTTAAGTGCTATTATTCTGTTTTGTACATTTTCTCGTAATATTCTTCCGCCATTCTATTGCTATCAAATTGGAATCGAACATCTTTCATTCCATTTTGAGTAATTTGGCGCCAAGTATCTTTTTGCTCATAATACATGGGTATGATTTGTTCTTCTAGTATCTTATATAGTTCATCCAAATCATAATCATCTTGTTGCTGTGTACTCATGCGATCATAATCGGCCTTAGGTATTACAAAGCCATTGTTGCCATGATTGATAAATTCTGGAATCCATCCATCATCTGTAGAAAAATTAACAGCTCCATTCATAGCAGCAGTCATGCCACTGGTACCGGAGGCTTCTCTTGGCACACGTGGGTTGTTTAACCAAACATCAGAAGCTTGCTTCATTCTTTTGCTTAAGGCCAATTCATATCCAATAAGCACGGCTACATTATTATAGTTCTTGCTTAAATGGACCAAATTATTGAATTGAGAAATGGCTGGATGGTCTACTGGGTAGGGTTTCCCGGCAAATATAATTTGAACAGAATATTTTTTATTAGAAAGTAATTTTTCGAATCGGGCTAAGTCCCAAGAAAGAAAGTCGGCTCTTTTATATCCTGCAAAACGTCTGGCCCAAACAATCGTTAACACATTGGGGTCAAACACTTTTCCAGTTTGGTCTGCAACAATTTCAAAAGCTCGTTTTTTTAAATACATTTTACGATCATCAAAAGCTACTTCGTCATTGCTTTCTGCAAAACGATACAATTGTTTATCGGCCCAATAGCGCCAATTTTGCGCATTGGTAATATGCGTAATAGGGCAGATGCCTTCATATTTACCCCACAGCGCTCTACTTACATGTCCATGTAATTCAGAAACGCCATTGGCTTTGCGAGCAAAACGAAGTGCCGCCAAAGAGTGATTGAATTGGTCGTCTTCAATGCCTGTTAATTTTCTTACTTCATCCATACTCAATCCACAGAAATAGCCCATTTTATGACACAAGTAAATATCGTGTTTTTCATTGCCTGCTTCTTCAGGGGTATGCGTAGTAAACACCAAACGTTTTTTTACTTCGTCTAATGACTTGTATTTATTTAATAAATAAAAAGCTGCAGAAAATCCGTGTGCTTCGTTTAAATGATATACTTCTGGATTAAAATTAAGTTCATCTATTAATTTGGCACCGGCCACGCCTAATAAAATAAATTGAGCCACTTTGGTTGCGACATTGGCATCATACAAACGATGGGTAATGGTTTGTGATACATAATCATTTTCAGGAAGATCGGTACTTAATAAAAATAGGGGAGCGCTGCAAAAAGTATTCGGGGCTAAATAAAAGGCTTTCACCCAAACTGGATGGTCGTGTATTAATACTTGAAATTTTATGCCTGTGTCTTCCAAGAAACTATATATTTTTTCCATGAAAGTTACTTGCAAAGTTTGGTCTTGGTTTCGGGCTTGATCATAGTAGCCATATTTCCAAAGAATGCCCACACCTATCAAATTTTGGTTCAATTCAAATGCACTTCTTAAATGGGACCCGGCTAAAAATCCCAATCCACCACTGTATATTTTTAAAGGCTGGTGAATCGCAAATTCCATAGAAAAATAAGCTGCCTTCTTTTTGAACTGTTCATTGATCGCGTAAGGCACTTGATAATTTCTAAAACTCATAGTAGCTTGTTTGGTAATTTGGCTGCAATATAATGGTATTTAAATAAAATGTAATTATTACACATTAAACTGTGGATAACAACCGTTTGCATTGGGAAATTGTGGATTATTTTTTCTTCTTTGGCTTCCTTTTTTTGTCATAGGAATCATTAAAATAGCAGCTCATATTGCGATGGTTGCCACAATTGCCGTCTTCTTTTATAGTAATCTGATTCCCCTCCATCTTAAAATGGATGATACAAGCATCTCCTTTTTCTGAATAGATGGCTGAATTTTTTGTAAAACTCATCCGTCCTTTTAATTCACCTACACAATCCCCATTGTTTCTTTCAAAATGCAAGAAGAATTGGTATTTGTTAGGCGCCGCATCATCTCTAATAGATATAAAATTTTTCGAATCATTTCCATAGTCTCCACTAAAGGGATGGTTCATAGGAAGGGTATCCAAAGGATTAATGATTTTCGTGTTTTCAGGTTTCTTATTGCTGTCATAATAGATGAGTCTAAAACTACTATCTATATAAGCCCAGCCTTTTTTTTCATAAGTCAAAGAATTGTCTGTGCTCATTTTATTTTCTTCTACTAAAAAGGAAGGTTCTTTGTTGATGTTTAAAATTTTCCCATAATGCCTTGAGCCTTTATTTTCATCTTTAAAATCGGTAATGACTTTGTAGTCTAAGAATTTATTCTTTTTACTAAAGACCACAATACAAATTTCAAAATTGGTAGCATGCTGTACGCGAAAGAGTAAATAATATTCTTGCTCTTTTTCTATTTTAAAAATGGGATGTAATACCGCTTTCTTGTCTTTTTTACTAACCATAAATTCTACAATGGAATCAGGTACAAATTGAACCAATGCTTTTCTACCAATCACTAAAGTATCCGTGATGCGTTTTACATTGGTATCCGAAATGGTAAGAGGTAAGACAGCTGTTTTGAAAATTTTATTAAAATCGTTTATTTTAATAGGCGTATTTCCGGTGAGGTCTGGTTTTTCTTCAGAACAAGCCATCATTAAACAGACCAACCCAATAAGGCAACACCTGCGCATCTTCAAGTTTTTTGCTAAATTAGACTAACAAAGCGAGTTCCACAAAGCTTTTATGATTAAATTTACACCTAGTTATGCCAGATAAATCCCTAGATACATTAAATGAATCGGTACTCGTTCAAAATAAACGAGGATGGCGCAAACTATTCGCTTTTATTGGGCCTGCTTATTTGGTAAGTGTTGGGTACATGGATCCAGGAAATTGGGCCACCGATTTACAAGGAGGCGCTTTATTTGGCTACCAACTCCTTTGGATTTTATTACTAAGTAATTTTATGGCCATTCTATTACAAAGTTTAAGTGCTCGATTGGGTATCGTAAGGAGACTTGACTTGGCACAGGTGAATCGGGAGACCTATCCACCGGTGGTCAATTTTTCATTGTACATTCTTGCCGAATTGGCAATTGCAGCCACCGACTTGGCAGAAGTGTTGGGTATGGCCATAGGGATTAAATTGTTAACTGGAATACCATTGATGTATGGCACTTTTATTACTGTGTTAGATACCTTTTTATTTTTATTGTTACAACGTTATGGTGTTCGGAAAATGGAGGCGTTTATTTTTTTATTGGTAGCCACCATTGGATTTAGTTTTTTAATTCAACTTTTTATAGCCAAGCCCGATTTAAGTACTGCCATCACTGGGTTAGTTCCTAGCAAATTAAATCCTGCCGCTTTGTACATTGCCATTGGTATCATAGGCGCTACGGTGATGCCACATAATTTATACTTGCATTCGGCATTGGTACAAACTAGAAAGATTGATCGATCTAGTAAAGGAATTCGAAGAGCCATTCTATTTAATTTTATTGATAGTGCAGTGGCTTTAAATATTGCCTTTTTTATCAATGCGGCTATTTTAATTTTAGCAGCTACCGTATTTTTTTCATCAGGCCATCAAACCGTTGCAAAAATCGAAGACGCGCATGCTTTGTTGGCGCCATTATTGGGTTCTAAATTAGCACCCATATTATTTGCCATTGCATTGATTGCAGCAGGGCAAAGTTCTACCGTCACGGGTACTTTGTCGGGGCAAATTGTGATGGAAGGTTATTTACAAATAAGATTAAATCCTTGGATAAGAAGATTGCTAACAAGATTAATTGCTATTGTTCCTGCTGTATTGGTAATTGGAATTATGGGAGAAAATCGGGTGGATGCTTTACTGGTATTTAGTCAAGTAATTTTAAGTTTACAATTGGGTTTTGCGGTGATTCCTTTGATCCATTTTGTAAGTGATAAAACTAAAATGGGAGAGTTTGCGATTGGAATTAAAATAAAAATATTGGCTTGGCTGGTGGCTGCTATTTTGGTATTCTTAAATAGCAGGTTGGTTTATCAATTTTCAGAAGCGTATTTTAATTCTTCAGCACCAATTTTACTTAAGGCCATTTTGGTACTTGCCGTTTTATTTTTCATCTTTCTTTTATGCTACATTACTTTTTTGCCATCTATCCTAAGAAAAAAAATAAACAACAGTGCCGACTTGCATGGAGCAACCATCGAATTGGATTGGACACATCCTACTCCGGTCAATAAAATTGCTATAGCGGTTGATTTTTCTTTAACTGATAAAAAATTAATTAAAACGGCCATTGCGCATTCCAATGCTCAATTCAAAGACCCTATTCAGGACTTGAATACCACTGAATTTATTTTCATACATGTTGTGGAAAGTGTAACAGCGAATTATTTACAAGAAGCCAGTGATGATGAAGAATCTCGAAAAGACCAGGAGCGATTGGAGGAATATGCGACTGCCCTTAGGTTAAAAGGCTATCAAGCAAGCACCGCTTTGGGGTATAAAAATAGGGTCAAAGAAATTGTAAGATTGGTACATTTAAAAGAGGCACAAATGTTGGTGATGGGAGCGCATAGGCATCGTGGTTGGAAAGATGCTTTGTTTGGGGAGACCATTGAGTCAGTAAGGCATCAGGTTCAAATACCAGTACTTATTGTAAACCATTAATAGGGGGCCTTTTATAGGCCAATTACTGCACTATATTAGTCCATTTTATGGCTAGTTTTTGTACATTTGCAGACAAAATTTTATACCTATGGGACAAAAAATTAAAGTAGCCAATCCAGTAGTAGAATTGGATGGCGATGAGATGACTCGAATTATTTGGAAGTTTATTAAAGACAAATTAATTCTTCCTTATTTGGAGATAGATATTAAGTATTACGATTTAGGAATGGAATACCGCGATGAAACCAATGATCAGGTAACCATTGATGCAGCCAATGCCATTAAACAATATGGGGTAGGTATTAAATGTGCTACCATTACGCCAGATGAGCAAAGAGTAGAAGAGTTTAAATTGAAACAAATGTGGAAGAGTCCTAATGGGACCATTCGAAATATATTAGATGGTACTGTATTTAGGGAGCCAATTGTTTGTAACAATGTGCCTCGTTTAGTACCTAATTGGACTGCACCTATTTGTATTGGACGTCATGCATTTGGCGATCAATACCGGGCTACCGATTTTGTAACCAAAGGCAAAGGAAAATTAACCATTAAGTTTGAAGGGGAAGATGGTACGAAACAAGAGTTTGAAGTTTTTAACTTTAAAGGAGATGGCGTTGCAATGGCCATGTACAATACCGATGAAAGTATTTTTGGTTTTGCACGCGCTTGTTTTAACCAAGCTTTGGCAAAAAAATGGCCTTTGTACTTGTCTACAAAAAATACCATTTTGAAAAAATACGATGGTCGTTTCAAAGATATTTTTGAAGAGGTCTACCAAAATGAATTCAAAGCCAAATACGATGCAGCAGGCATCACTTATGAGCACCGTTTGATTGATGACATGGTAGCCAGTGCATTAAAATGGAATGGTAATTTTGTGTGGGCATGTAAAAACTATGATGGAGACGTTCAGTCTGATACCGTAGCACAAGGATTTGGTTCTTTAGGTTTAATGACTTCTACTTTAATTACCCCCGATGGTAAAGTCATGGAGGCAGAAGCAGCGCATGGCACAGTGACACGTCATTACCGCGAACACCAAAAAGGAAATAGAACTTCTACCAATCCTATCGCTTCTATTTTTGCTTGGACAAGAGGTTTGGAATTCCGTGGTCAATTGGACAACAACCAAGCTTTGATACATTTCTCTAAAGCTTTAGAAGAAGTTTGTGTTGAAACGGTAGAGTCGGGTATTATGACCAAAGACTTAGCAGTTTGTGTGCATGGAAATAAAGTTAAACATGGCGATCATTATGTTTATACAGAAGAGTTCTTGGATGCATTAGATAAAAATTTACAAGTAAAGCTTGCTAAATAAAGCATTAAAATAAAAAAGCCATCTCGAAAAAACGGGATGGCTTTTTTTATGCTGTCAATGTCTTATTGCAATACTTCTAAAATAGGTTTGCCTATAGAACCACTTGGCATTTGAATGCCTAACAAAGTGCTTACAGTGGGGGCGATGTCGGTCATGTAAGTCATATTATTGACAGCTCCTTTTTTAATGCCTGCGCCATACCAAAGTAAAGGAATATGTGCATCATAGTTGTACAATACACCATGCGTGGTTCCAGTGGGCGAACCATCTACTACGCCCGATTTGGTTACGACCATTAGATCTCCACTGCGTTGCGGGGTATATCCATTTACAATACGCTCTCTTAAACTTTGAGGAAGAGGCGCAATGGCTGCTTTTCTATTTTCGACTACTTGCAATACCAAAGGTTTCTTTTCTATGTAATTTGATAATAAACTTGTTAATTTTTCGGCACTCACTTGTAAGCTATCCATCACGGTGTGGTTGAAATAAATATTGTATTCGGCAATGGCACTAATTAACTTGGCATCTAAATTGTTGCTTTTTAAACAAGCAAGAACATCCGTTTTTAAAGCACCATCATCATATAAAGCCCCTGGCAAATTGTGTTTTTTAGCAAATCCAGGAATATTCGCTACTGCATGATCTGCAGTTAAAAACACGGTATAATTGTCTTTGCCCACTTGCTTGTCTAAAAAGCCAAATAAATCGGCCATGGTTTCATCTAGTTTAATATAACCATCTAATGTTTCCCATGAATCTGGACCAAATGCATGGCCAATATAATCAGGGGAAGAAAAACTTATGGCCAACATATCTGTAATTTCATCTGCACCCATATGTTCGTTCAATAAAGCTTGCTTGGCCATTTCTGCAACCAAGTCATTGCCATAAGGGGTAGAAGCAATTTTACCATAATCTTTTCCAATATATTCTTTTAAGCTATAAGGCAAATGTTTTGCGTCTTTTCCAAAGGGGGTAGATTCATACCCGTTTTCATCTGTATCACATTGTGCTTCATAGATAGCAGAGGGCAAACTTAAATTCCAGTTTTTATTGTATAAGCTATCTGGACGATGCATGGCATTGTAATTGCTTACCCAAGTTGGCAATGATTTCATGTAATAGGTAGAACTAATAAAATTACCGGTTTTTGAATCGTACCAATAAGCGCCGTCAGCAGTATGACCCGCAGGAATAATAGCACCGCGATCTTTGATAGAGATACCTATGACTTTACTTTTAAAATTGGTAGCTAGTTTTAATTCATCACCCAGGGTGCTTGTCCAAACATTCACTGGACTCATTTGGCCTGCACTATTATTGGAACTGCCAATGGTTTGTACACTATTGTCTTCTACACAGTACACGGTTTTTTGTTTGACATTGTCAAACCAAGTATTTCCTGCAATGCCATGAAGTGAAGGGGTGCTTCCTGTATACACACAAGCATGTCCGCAAGCGGTAACGGTAGGAATATAGGGGATTAAGGTATTGTTGCAAGAAGCGCCTTCGTTTACAAATCGAAGGAATCCTTTATTGCTGGTAAAGTAAGGTTTAAAACGGTTAACATAATCCCATCTCATTTGATCCACGACAATGCCAATGACTAATTTTGGCTTGGCAGCACTCTTTGTAATGGGCGAGACCATTTTTGGTTTTTGAGCAATGACTTGAAATGCTAAAAAGCAAAAAAATAATAAGGTGAGATATCTCATGTTTTTCATTTTTAGGAGCTTTTGAAGGCTTCATTTTTAAAAGGCAATCTTAGTGCAATTTACAGCTATTTATTAAGCTAATAAAGTGAAAAAAACATTAAATTTGCATAACAAAAAAAGCTACTATGGCAGATATATTTGAAAGGCTTATCAAAAATTACGGACCCATTGGTCAACATAGAGAAAGAGCACATGGCTATTTTGCGTTTCCAAAACTAGAGGGAGAAATTGGCTCAAAAATGAAGTTTAGAGGACAAGAGATGATTGTATGGAGTTTGAATAATTATTTAGGGCTAGCCAATCATCCTGAAGTCCGAAAAGTGGATGCGGATGCCAGTGCAAAATACGGCTTGGCTTTACCAATGGGTGCTAGAATGATGAGTGGTAACAGTGATTTACATGAACAATTAGAAAAAGAATTGGCATCATTTGTAGGTAAAGAAGATGCTATTTTAATGAATTATGGCTATCAGGGCATCATGAGTGCCATAGATACTTTATGTGGTCGTCACGATGTAGTGGTTTATGATGCAGAATGTCACGCATGTATTATAGATGCATTAAGAATGATACCAGGTCATCGATTTGTATTCAAGCACAATGATGTGGCAGATTGTGAAAAGCAATTGTTAAGAGCACAAGCATTGGTGGATAAGCAAACATCTGGTGGGGTATTGGTGATTACAGAAGGTGTTTTTGGTATGGCAGGAGATCAAGGAAAATTAAAAGAAATCGCAGCCTTAAAAAGGAAAGTACCTTTTCGTTTATTGGTAGACGATGCACATGGCTTTGGTACTTTAGGAAAAACAGGCGCGGGTGCTGGAGAGGAGCAAGGTTGTCAAGATGAAATTGATTTGTATTTTTCTACTTTTGCAAAAAGCATGGCTTCTATTGGTGCTTTTATGGCAGGGCCTAAAACCATCATCGATTATATCCGTTACAATATACGTTCTCAAATATTTGCTAAAAGTTTACCTATGCCCTATGTGGTAGGTAACTTGAAGCGTTTAGAATTGTTAAGATCAAAACCTGAATTAAAAGCCAACTTATGGAAAAATGCCTTGGCTTTGCAAAATGGATTGAAAGAAAAAGGATTTGATATTGGTAAAACCGACTCAGTTGTGACACCAGTGTATATGAAAGGTGGTGTAGAAGAAGCAACGGCGATGGTCATGGACATCAGAGAAAATTATAAAATATTTTGTTCTATTGTAGTGTATCCTGTGATCCCCAAAGGGCATATTATTTACAGATTGATTCCAACTGCCGATCATACACAAGAAGAAATTGATTTGACACTAAAAGCATTCAGTGAAACCAAGGCAAAATTAGATGCAGGGATGTATCAGACCACTGAGATTCCAGATATGGCGAATAAGTAATTCCCATAACATTTAGTGGAGGCTAATTGTTTTGTTCTTTTTTGAGCACTTCTATACTTACATTGAGCTCAAAGCCAATCAGCAAAATAAGCGCATTGATATACACTAAGGTCATTACTACAAGCACCGTTCCAATGGAGCCGTATATTTTATTGTAACTGCTAAAATGGTTCACCCAATAAGAAAAGCCCAAGGTTGTCAGCAACATAAGCAGGGTAGACAACAAAGCGCCGGGTGACATCAAAGACCATTTTTCTTTAATCAGTGGCGCGTATTTATAAATAAATGCATTCCCGAAGAACAGTAAAAGTATAATTACACCCCATCTGACTGAGTTCCAATAAGGGACAATGGTTTTTCTTTTGATATCAAATACTTCTCTTAATAAAGTAGTGAGTTGGTCTTGTCCTATTAATACCAATAAACTTGCAAAAACCAATAAGATCAAGATGATGGTGAGTCGAATGGCCCTCATTCTTTGGTGCAAGAAAAAAGGTTTATTCTGCATGATGGACTTATCGAAACTTCTTATAATGCCAGTCATGGCGTTAGAAGCGTAAAAAAGCAAAAGTAAAAATCCAAATGAAAAAATACCCACATGTTGGCTCAGTAAATCATTGATGATGTCTAAAATAAATTTATACGTACTTGAGTTGGGAGAGATGTCCTTAAAAACGGAAAGGATTTGCTTTTTTACTTTAAAAGTAGAGGGGAAATAAGGAATGATAGAAAATAAGAACAAAAATCCTGCTGGCAGCGCCATAATTAAATTAAATGAAATGGCCGAGGCGCGATCGTATAAACCCAGGGTATTTAATTGTTTGAATAAGAATTTGATTACCTGATATAAATTAACCCGCTCAAAACCCGGAATATAAATGACTTTGGTTTTCCGTTTTAAAAATAAAAACAGCGGCTTGATCAGTGTTAGGAAGGCGGATTTAATTTGTTTGAGCAAGTGCAAGGAAGTTATATTTTTTATAATTTAAATTTACGACTTATTTTAAAGCTTCTTTTTGTTTTTTATTTGCTTGGTAGAGGTCTAATTGATGCTGGTATTCTTTGGCATACTTTAGGTGTTCTGCATAATTGGAACTAAAATGATGGTAGCCACTAAAATCGGCTTTAGCGACAAAATAAATGTATTCGGTACTAGGGGCCTCTAAAACCAAGTCAATGGTTTTAGAGGCAGGTGTGCCTATAGGACCTGGAGGCAATCCTTTATTTCTGTAGGTATTGTAAGGGGAAGGGTTGCTTAAGTATTTGTCATAAATACGCGTTAAAGTAAAATCCTGCATGGCATATTTAATGGTAGGGCAGGCTTGTAAGGGCATATTCTTTTTTAATCTGTTTTGATAGACACTTGCAATAATGATTTTATCGGAATCGTAATTGGTTTCTTCTTCTACAATGGATGCCAAAGTATACACTTCATTTTTAGAAAGCCCCAATGCGTTTGCTTTTTGAATACGGTTGTTATTGTTCCAGAATTGATCGGCCGTGGTTTTCATCTTTTGCAATAATTTAGCCATGGGGGTGGACCAATATAGCTCATAGGTATTGGGAATAAATAAAGTAAGCAATTGAGTGGTATCCGTATCAAATTTAGCCAATGAATCGTTGCTGTTTAAATAAGTAGCGCAGGCAGCACTATCGGTAGCGAATGTTGCGGCTATTAATTTACTTAATTCTGCTCGGGTTCTCACTTTATTCAAAACGAACTTAACGGTGGCTTGTTGATTGTTTCTAAGCATCCGCAGAATGGATAATAAGCTTGTATTTTTTAAGACTAAAAATTTGCCCGGTTTTAATTTGTCTTCTACTTTTAAGAGTTTTGCAAAAAGTAAAAAGCTGGGTTTGTCTAGAATTATTTTTTTGGCAACCAAGGTATCAGCTAAATCTGCAAGCCCTGTTTTTTGATAAACAAAGGAGGACTTTTCTCCAGAAAAATGAGTGGTTTTCAAAAATAAATTATAACTGGTATAAACCAGTGTGAGCAGAATGACTAGATAAAATATTTTTTTCATAATAGAAGCTGCCTGATTGCATTCATTAGTTCAATCAATAATACAATAAAAATCCCTCCCGATTGCTGGGGAGGGATAAAATATTTTAAGTTGTAATTTTTCGTATGTTGCACACTCCAACTAATTTAACAATTCCTTGTTATTTTTTAGCAGGGGCATTGGCTGGAGCAGTTGCAGCAGGCGCAGCAGGTGCGGCAGCTGGAGCTACTGGAGCAGTAATAGAAGTATTTACTTTATTTAAAATGCCTTTACCATTGTCCGTTCCACCTGACTTTAAAAATAAGGTCGAAGTCATGGCCAATACTGCAATGATGGCAGCAAAAATCCAAGTGCCTTTTTCAAGCACATCGGTAGTTTGCTTAACACCCATGAAATTGTTGGTTAAACCGCCCACATTGGCATTTAAACCACCCCCTTTAGGGTTTTGGATCAAGACCATAAATCCAAGGCCAGCAGAGGCAGCAATAATTAATATCAAATAAAGTGTTATCATTTTCTTTGTTTTAGTTGTTCTATTCTTGACGCAAAATAAACGGATTTTTCAGGAAAAATAAAACTTAATTTAGAATAGACGTCAATTGCCTTGCGTTTATTGCCTTGTTTTAACCAAACCTCTGCCATGGCTTCGGTAATAACATCCGCGGTGGTATTGGCTTTTTCGGCAATGGCAGCGATGGCTTTTTCCTGTTCTTCCCCAATTTCGGCTATTTGAGGGCTTCCATCCTTGTTTTTGAGCACTTTTAGCCAGGCGGTGAAGCTTCTTAATTGTTTGGTGAATTTGTCCTGAGGAATTTTAGAGAGGTCTATTTCTATGCCTTGTGCTGCAAAATAGTCTCTTTGAAGGGGGGTCATTTCTGCTTCAAATGCCAGTTGCGCTTCCACAACAGGCTCTTTAAACTGAGCCAGTTGTTCTGAAATAATACTCGTCAATTTATTTTCTATAGGAGCAGACAAGACATCTTCTTCTTCCAAATGCATTAAATGGTGCAATTGTAAATTATGGGGAAAATAGGCGCTTGTTTTTTGTAATTGAGCAGTAAGCAAAGGAGAAGCAACCAATTCATATTTTTTAGCCAACAACAATTGTAGGCTAGGGCTAAAGGGATGCTTGTTTACCCATTGCTCTAGTTCGTTAGTTTCAATGGCTTCTAAAGCAGCATGACCTGTCCATTGATTTAGAATTGAATTGATAAGGGCAGAGGTCATGAATTACCAGTTTGAAAAAATTTGATTAAAAATATCATCCGTTATATTTCTAAGAATGTCGTCCATTAATTGACTTTCGGCAGCTTGTAAAGTTAAGTTGGCAGAGAAATCAAAATTTCGGGTCACATCAAATTCTTGTTCTTTATTTTCTAAAGTCTTTTTTAAAAGCACATGAACAGTTACCGTGAGTCGATTGGTGCTGGCTTGTTGTGCACTTACACCCACCGTTTGGGAAGGATCATAATTGGTAATGGTGGCATAAATTTGATAATGAGCTTCATCGCTATTGGTACGTGAAAGTTTGGTACCGCTCATTATTTTTTGTTGCAACTTATCGGTTAACATGGGAGCCAACTGTGGATTAACATACCTGGCTTTGTTTTCTATGAAACCAATTTTTACCGTTTTAATGTTTTCAGGAATAACGGCATCTCTAAAACTATAAATACCACAACTGGTCAATAAAGTACTTGCCAATATTGCCATTATAGAGAATCTAGTAAATAATACTTTTTTAAAATACATGTTGTTTGCAATAAAATTATTCTTCAATATCGTATTCTTTAATTTTTCTATACAAAGTTCTTTCGCTGATGCCCAAATCGGTAGAAGCATCTTTGCGGCGACCTCGATGTTTTTTCAGTGCCTTTAAAATTAGTTCTTTTTCCTTATCCATAATATTTAAGGATTCTTCCACCTCATAATGACCATTTATTTCATTGTCTAAGATGATTGGTTGCGGGGAGTTCAAATGCACTGTAGGATTGATCGGACTTGCGTGATGAATAGGATTGCTCACTGGCTTTAAATCCTCTTTTAATTCGTTGATTAAAGATTCTTTGTTAAAATTAGAATGATTGGATCCCGAAATAGAAGGGTTTTGTAATATCTCCAGAAACATTTTCTTTAATTCATTCACATCTTTTTTCATGTCAAAGAAAAGCTTGTACAATATTTCCCTTTCATTGGCAAATTCACCCACAGGGGTGCCGCCGGTTACCATGGGAACACTGTTTACATTTTGAATGGGTAAGAACCCAGCCAATACTTCTGCATTAATGTGTTCTACCTTACTTAAAACTGAAATTTGTTCCGCAATGTTTTTTAATTCACGCACATTGCCTGGCCAAGGATACTCAGTCAGTAAGGTTCGCGCTTCTTCGTCTAAGAAGATGGGTTTTGTTTTATACTTTTCTGCAAAATCAACTACAAATTTTCGAAACAATAAAGGAATGTCTTCTTTGCGATCTCTTAAAGAAGGTACTCTTATAGGCACTGTATTTAAACGATAATACAAGTCCTCTCTAAATTTTCCTTTTTGTGTAAACTCTAATAATTCTCTATTGGTGGCAGCAACTACTCTTACATCTGATTTTTGCACTTTGGAAGATCCCACTCTAATAAATTCCCCTGTCTCCAATACGCGTAACAAACGAGCTTGAGTACCTAAAGGCAATTCCCCAATTTCATCTAAGAAAATGGTACCTCCACTTACGGTTTCAAAATATCCTTTACGGCTATCAACGGCACCTGTGAAAGATCCTTTTTCATGTCCAAACAATTCTGAATCGATGGTACCCTCTGGTATGGCACCGCAATTGACCGCAATAAATGGATTGTGCTTTCGTGCAGATAAACTATGAATGATTTGTGAAAATACTTCTTTACCCACACCACTTTCTCCAACAATCAATACCGTTAAATCGGTGCCTGCTACTTGTTCTGCAGTATTCAATGCATGATTAATAGCCGGCGTATTGCCTATGATACTAAATCTATTTTTTAATGCTTGTAAATCCATTTTAAATATTTTTTATAGCGCCTATTAAAGTGCCTTTCGTATAATGTGTAATAACAATGTCAACATAGTCTCCTTTTTTAAGCGCTGTGTTGCCATCCTTATTTGTTTTTGGAAAAACAACTACTTTGTTTTGACTGGTTCTACCCATCCATTCGGCATCGCTTTTTTTACTGTTGCCCTCTATTAAAACTTCGTAACATTTTCCCAATTCTTTTTTATTGCTTTCATTTGATAAAGTCCATTGCACATCTACAATTTCTTGTAATCTTCTTTTTTTAACTTCTAATGGTACATCGTCTTCATATCTTTTTTCAGCGAGGGTGCCAGGGCGTTCCGAATAAAAATACATATAGCAATAATCATACTGCGCCATTTGCATGATGCTGATGGTATCCTGATGATCTTGTTCTGTTTCGGTACAAAAACCTGCAATGATGTCTGCAGAAATACTGCATTCAGGCATGAGTTCTTTAATGCGTGCTACTTTAGACAAGTACCATTCGCGTGTATACGTACGGTTCATTAACTGTAAAACTCGGGTGCTGCCACTTTGCACTGGCAAGTGAATGTATTTACAAATATTGTGGTACTTCATCATGGTAAACAATACTTCATCGGTAATGTCTTTAGGATGAGAAGTGCTAAATCGAACTCTCAATTGAGAACTAATGAGCGCAACACTTTCCAATAGCTGTGCAAAAGTTACTTGCAAATTGGTTTCCGGATTGTTCCAATAATAGCTGTCTACGTTTTGTCCTAACAGCGTCACTTCTTTGTATCCTTTTTCAAAAAGGTCTTTACATTCTGCAACAATAGAAAATGCATCTCTGCTTCTTTCGCGTCCTCTGGTAAATGGCACCACACAAAAACTACACATATTATTACAACCACGCATGATGGAAACAAATCCACTAATGCCATTGCTGTCTAAACGAACAGGGGAGATATCGGAATAAGTTTCATCGCGGCTTAATAAAACATTTACGGCTTTTTGTCCCGTGCCTGCTTCTATAATTAAATCGGGAAGGGTACGGTAGGCATCTGGCCCAACTACCATATCTACTAACTTTTCTTCTTCTAATAATTTTGATTTTAATCTTTCGGCCATACAACCTAAAATGCCCACCAATAAACTTGGATTTTGCGTTTTTAATTTTCTAAATTCTGTGAGTCTTTTACGAACGGTGAGCTCTGCTTTTTCACGTATCGAGCAGGTATTGATTAAAATTAAATCGGCTTGTTCGATATTTCGGGTACTACCAAATCCATTTTGCTCTAAAATAGACGCCACCACTTCACTGTCAGCAAAGTTCATCGCACAGCCGTAACTTTCTACATAAAAGTGTTTGGCAAATGGCACTTTGGTTAAGGTAGATACATAGGCTTCCCCTTGTCTCAATTCATCGTGTTCCTTGGTGGCCGTTGTAAATAGTTCCATTCCAGCTGGTTTTGAAACGCAAATTTAGTTAAAAAAACAGAATGTGTCAACTTGTCAGCCAATTCTTCTAATTATTTGATAATGAAACCATTACTTAAAATGGCAATTTGGATCTTAACAATTTATATATAATTAATAATCAATGATTTAGTGATCCCTTCTTATATTTGATTAAAATATGGGTCATGTTTAAAGGGGGTATCATTTTATTCTTATTGTGCTTAGTTCATGGGGCAATGGCACAAAATATAGGGGTGACTAAATTAAGAAACGAAACATCTAGAAACGTCGTAAGGGTGGCGGATACTGCTTATTTCAACTGGAAACAAGGGGGTATGTATAATTTTAATCTTTCCGAAAGTTCATTAAGCAATTGGGCAGCAGGGGGAGACAATTTCAATATGTCCATCAATACTTTTTTTAACTATTATGCATACTTTCAAAAACCCAGACAAAGTTGGGACAATAATTTCGATGCCAATTTAGGTTTTGTACAATCCACTTCTATAGGAGGTAGAAAAAATGACGACAGAATAGATCTAATTAGCAAATATGGCTATAGAATTGATACAACAGGTGTCTGGTATTTGTCTGCTTTATTTAACGTTCGTTCTCAAATTTTTGATGGGTATAGTTTTAGCGGGACCAATGCTACTTTTACTTCTTCCTTATTTGCTCCTGCCTATATCATTTTATCTGCAGGGTTGGATTTCAAACCCAGTAGTATTTTTTCTGTATTCTTTTCGCCCCTTACGTCAAGGACTACTTTATTGTTAAATACCAAACTTTCAGATTTGGGAAGTTATGGGGTACCAAAGGGGGAAAAAATTTACAAAGAAACAGGTTTGTTTGTGACAGTCAACTACAACAATGTGATTGCGCCTAACATTACGTATAAAGGTCGTGCCGATTTTTTTTCCAACTATTATCAAAAGCCAGAGAATATTAATTTGTACATGACCAACATGTTTACTTTTAAAATAAATAAAAACTTTTCGGCCAATTATAGTCTTGATTTAATCTATGATGATAAAATTAAGAATTTTGGACCCAATAAAAACTCGCCAGGTTTGCAATTAAAAAGTATTATAGGTGTGGGCTATTTTAAAAACTTACAGGTAAAGAAGATCATACTGCAGCCAAAGATCTAAAAAATTTATTGGGAGATGGCCTTTAGCGTATGCTTAATTTTGTTGGCCTTATGTGTTAGATCTTGATAGTCTTTACTGATAATAGTTACATGCCCCATTTTTCTTCCTGGTTTGGTTTGTTTTTTTCCATAAATATGTACAAATACATTGTCCATTTTAAGCACATCGGATAAGCCCTCATAAAGGACATCACCAGTATGTCCCTCTGCTCCAATAATATTCACGATAGCAGATGGTAAGATGGCATCGGTATTGCCTAAGGGGTAGTCTAGTAAAATGCGAAGCAACATATCGTATTGACTGCTGTAATTAGCTTCGATGGTATGGTGTCCGCTATTGTGCACACGTGGAGCGGTTTCATTGACCCAAATTTCACCCAGGGCATCTATAAATAGTTCAATAGCAAATAAGCCTGGACTATTTAATCCTTTGACCACTTTACGTGCGATGGCTTGCGCTTTCCACAATTGTTTCTCATCCAACTTTGCGGGACTAAGTTGGTAATCTAATAAGTTGTACACCGTATCAAAAACCATTTCAGCGGGCGGATAAATAATGGTTTCTCCTTTTGCATTCATGCCTACAATCAATGCAATTTCGGTAGCTATTTTTACTTTTTTCTCTAAAACAGAGGGTACATTAAATGCCAATTCAATTTCTTTTTCAGAATTAATTATTTGCACGCCTTTGCCATCATAGCCGCCTTCGCCCATTTTATGAACTGCAGGTAAGAAGTCAGTATGTGCCAACAAATCGGATGCATGCTGTGTTATAAAAAACGGAGCAGTAGGAATTTCGTTGTCTTTATAAAATTGTTTCTGGAGTACTTTGTTTTTGATGGTTCTAATGGCGGAAGGAGTAGGATATATTTTCACTCCTTCTTTTTCTAATTGTTCTAAAGCCTCCACATTCACGGCTTCAATTTCTATGGTAAGGGCATCTAAATTTTTCCCAAAATGGTATACGGCTTCATACGATTGAATATTGCCCAAAGTAAAATGATGGCAGAGATGGGCTGCAGGGCATTGGGCATCGTTTTCAAGAACATAGGTAGTTACATCAAAGTTAGCTGCAGCTTGCAACAACATCCTTCCCAATTGGCCACCCCCTAATATACCTATTTTCATTATTTGGATACTTTTAACAAAGATAAGGGTCTTAGGCAAGTTTTCATTTTGCACAGCGCTCAAAAGCAGTTAAATTTGTTTTCTAATTCAGTTAAAATGTCTCCATTGCCCATTATATCCGTGAAAAATTTGGTGAAATCCTATGGTGAATTTACTGCAGTGAAGGGTATTAGCTTTGAGGTATTTGAAGGGGAAATTTTTGGTTTATTAGGGCCCAATGGTGCAGGAAAATCTACCACTTTGGAAATTATTGAAACACTGAGAGAAAAAACCAGTGGAGAAGTAATGGTGAATGGGTTCAATATTGACGATGCTCAAGAAGCCATTAAAAAGATGATTGGCGTACAACTGCAAACGGCCGGGTTTTATCCAAATTTAAATTTAACTGAATTGATGCAATTGTTTATTGGTTTGTATCAAACCGATGTAGATCCCATAAGCTTGCTTAAAAAAGTGAATTTAGAAGACAAGGCAAAATCTAAATACAAAGAATTGAGTGGGGGGCAGAAGCAGCGATTTTCCATCGCCACCACTTTAATCAATCAACCTAAAATTATTTTTTTAGATGAGCCCACTACAGGATTAGATCCACAAGCAAGAAGAAACTTATGGGATTTAATTCAAGAAATAAGAGATAACGGAACAACCGTCATTATCACCACACATTATATGGATGAGGCAGAAGTATTGTGTGATAGAGTGGCTATTATTGATAGTGGAGAAATTGTAGTCATCAATACGCCCAATGAATTGATAGATGAATTGGTGGCTTCTGGATTTGAAAAGATAAAAGAAGTCAAAAAAGCCAATTTAGAAGATGTGTTTATTCATAAAACGGGTAAGGCTTGGAGAGAAGATTAATTTTGAAAACATTGAATTGGTAAAATATAAAAATAATAAGTATGACACAAGATCCACGTTATCCCATTGGCAAATTTGAAGCCATGCCTTTTTCTGAAGCCACTAAAAAAAGTTGGATTCATGAAATAAGAGTAGCCCCCAAAAATTTAGAATTAGCCATACAACATTTAGACAAATCGCAATTGGACACCCCGTATAGAGAAGGAGGATGGACGGTGCAGCAGGTTGTTCATCATATGGCGGACAGTCATATGAATGCTTTTATTCGTTTCAAATTGGCTTTGACCGAAGAAGTGCCTCTCATCAAAACCTATGATGAAAAAGCTTGGGTGAACACCGCGGATGCTTTGTTAACACCTATTAATTATTCTACTACCATATTGCATGCGTTGCATGAGCGTTGGGCCAATTTATTAGAATCAATGACCGACGAACAATGGCAAAGAAAATTATTTCATCCAGTGCGTAATGCAGAAGTGAGCTTATGGGACATGCTATCTATTTATTCTTGGCATGGCAAACACCATACAGCGCATGTTAAAAATTTGTGTGAGCAAAAAGGCTGGTAGTTAGTAAAATAATTTTCTGTCTACTTCGGCTACTAAGTAAACACTGCCTATGACCAAGATTAAATCTTTGGTATGGCTATTTTGTTTGGCTGTGAGGATGGCTTGGTTGACGTCTTCATAACAGGCCCCTTTTAATCCCAATGCGTCTCCTTTTAAGGCTAATTCTATAGCAGCAAGCGCTCTGGGAATATGTGATTGTGTAAAATAGTAATTTGCTTTTTGAGGGAGTAAATGTAAAACCGCATCTACATCTTTGTCTTTGACCATTCCAGTTACAATATGCAATTGATCGTAAGTCATGGTTTTTAATTGTTCTAGTAAGGCTTGCATACCATGTTCGTTGTGTGCTACATCCAAAACAATATGGGGGGAAGATTGTAGACATTCCCAACGACCCATTAATCCAGTGGTCTTTTTTATTTGAGTTAAGGCAGTGGTAATTATTTCAGCGTTAATTTCCCAACCCATGTCTGCCAACATTTGCAAGGCTACCAAAACACCTTTTAAATTTTTTGATTGGTATTTTCCTGGCAGGTCGCATAAGATGGTAAAATCTTTTTTAAAAAGAGGGGCATTTAATTTTTGGAATTGAGCTTGTGTGAATGTAAAGCTGGCCGTATGCCAATTGTTTTCAAAATTCGTAAGGGTTAAAAAATCTTCACTAAAATACAATGGGGCATTGCAAGCTTGTGCTTTTTGCTCAAATACTTTCGTGGTCTCCATGATACGCTCGCTCACCACCACGGGAACGCCTTCTTTGATGATCCCTGCTTTTTCAGCAGCAATAAGTGCTAAGGTATTTCCTAATAAATTCATATGGTCCCAACCTATATTGGTAATGATGCTTAAGATAGGAGTAATCACATTGGTGCTGTCTAATCTTCCCCCTAAGCCGGTTTCAATAATGGCGATGTCACATTTTTCTTGCACAAAATAGTCAAAAGCCATGCCCACGGTAATTTCAAAAAAAGAAGGTTCTATTTTTTCAATCAGCGGTTTTATTTTATTAGTAAAAGCAACCACAAAATCTTCAGAACACATTTCGCCATTTATTTTAATGCGTTCTCTAAAATCATATAAGTGAGGGGAAGTATATAAGCCTGTTTTATAGCCTGCTTCCTGAAAGACAGCGGCCAACATGTGACTGGTAGAGCCTTTGCCATTGGTTCCTGCTACATGAATGGTTTTTATTTTATGTTGAGGTTGGTCTAGGAATTGACAAATTTCTAGGGTATTGTGCAAATCATTTTTAATGGCTGCGGCTCCAATTCTACTAAATAGCGGTAAGCGACTGTACAAATAGTCGATAGATGCTTGATAAGACATATGGTATTATTGAACTTCGAATTTAAACTTAACGGTGACCATAGAACTATGATCTGCGCTATTAAAGTTTATTTTAGTTAAGTATTCGACGATGGCTTTTTTATATTTTGGATCATTGGAAGAAGAACCTTTCACAATTTGTATAAAGCTGCCTTGACCAGAGGGGCTTACTTCAATTTCTGCATAAATGGTGGCTGCTTCCACATCTCCATTAAAAGAATACGCTTTGGTGACATGTCTATCTCCTTTAGTTACAAAAGGTCCACCCGTTCCTGTATAATTTTTTCCATCAATACTTCCATTGGCAACACCTTGATCGCCTTTGCCACCGGCAATGCCTTGGTCTTTTACATGGTTGTAACTGTCTTGATTGTTTCCTCCTTTGCCATTGCCACCAGCATATTTTCCCATCAGTGCTTTTGGTTTTGGTGCAGGAGGTAAGGGTAAGTTTTTAATATTGGTCTTTGCTTTGGTAGATCGTATGGCTTCGTCATTGGGGTCGTTTGAATTGGCATTAATTTTTATAGACTTATTAATGGCAGTGGCTTTTACTTTTTTACTGGAGCCTACTTCTGGTGCTGGCGCTTCTTTACTTTTTGGGGCAATGTCTCCTTGGCCTGTGTTGCTGTTGCCTATATTAACTTCCATATAGGAAGCTTCGGGAGGAAGCACGGTGGGGGCGGCTTGTTGCCAATGCATGACTATAAACAATAAAGACAAAGCAATACATATTAAAAAGGTGTAGACACCTGCTTTAATATTTTTTTCTTGTTCAAAGCTTAATTGCATACTATAAAATTAATGCAAAAATACATCATAACCCAATCTGCAAAGGGTAGCTATTATGACGATTAAGAAGAAGGCCCTAATAAATTTATTACCTTTTTTAATGGCCATTTTAGAACCTAAAAAGCCACCTAAGGCATTACAAACCGCCATGGGTAAGGCAATGCTCCAGATAATGGAACCCTTCCATAAAAACAATAGAATGGAGCCTAAGTTGGTGGCCAGATTCACGACTTTGGCATGCGCATTGGCTTGTAGAAAATCAAAGCCAAGCCTGCTTATAAATGCCAATACCAATAAGCTTCCTGCTCCTGGCCCAATAAAGCCATCATAAAATCCTAGCACCAAACAAATAACTGTCCCTTGATACCATTGATATTGAAAATCTGTATTTTTAATTTCAAGGCCTAAGTTTTTTTTGGTGTAAGTGTAAATTGCAATTATTACCAGCACTATAAAAATGACTGGTTTCATAAATGCATTGCTTACCAATGTCAAACAATAGGAGCCAGTAAATGCAGCCACAAAAGCAATGATCGTAAAAAGTAATAACCTTGCTTTGGGAATGGTTACTATTTTTAAATATTGTTTTGCTGCAAAAAAAGTACCAGTAAAGGAAGGTATTTTTAAAGAGCCAATAACGCGGGAAATGGGTTCATTGGGAAATAAAATAATTCCAGCAGGGGTTTGGATGAGCCCTCCGCCTCCCACAATCGCATCTATAAATCCAGCCAGAAATGCTACACAACATAAGATGATATACGTGGAATTCATTTACAGCAATTAGGATTGGTGCACAATGGGTTTGATGGGACTAGGCCAGGTATTAATCACAATACCAGTAACAATAATTAAACCACTGATGACTTGTGCGGTTGAAAAACTTTCTCCTAAAAATAAAACGGCTTCTATGGAACTTAAAAAGGGAATTAATGTCCCAAACAAGCCTGCTTTTCCTGCGCCAATTTTTTGAATGGCATTGTTCCAGATAAGATAGGAGATGGTAGAATTGCCAATGCCAATATATAATACAATCCACAATAAATGGTAATTGTATACAACCGGTTGAATAAAATTCATTTCAAAAATGGCTACTGGAAACAATAGGATAGAACCAATCGCAAACAAAACCAATAAGAAACTATTGTTGGAAATGCCTTGTGGTTTTTTTCTCACAAAAACATTGTAAGATCCAAAACAGATTCCGGCTAGGATCATCCATACATCACCTAAGCCTATTTCAAAATGAGTAATATTGGAAAGATGCCCTTTGGTTAAAAGATATAAAGTACCAATTAAGCCAAGAATGATTCCCGTAATATTTTTCCAATGTAATTTTTCATTCACAAAGTAGGCAGCTAATAATGCTGCTACAATAGGATGTACCGTAGAGCCAAAAAGGGCCATGTTAATGACCGTTGTATAATGACCTGCCGTATAAATTAAAGTATTGTAAATAGCAAAGCCCACCAAACCCATCAAAAAGAAGTACAGTTTATTTTGTTTGAAGATGGGAATTTCACTTTTAAAATTTTTATAGGCAAAAGGAAGCATAAAGATGGTAGCAACAGTCCATCTGAAAAACGCCAAGGTAGCAGGACCTGCTAAATGAATGGCATAACGTGATACAATAAAATTACCCGACCAAATAATACTGGAAGTGATGGCCAATGCTGCTCCTATTTGATTTTGTCTTCTCAATGATGTGCAAAATTATGCGTAAAATCGCCTTTGATTCTTTCAATAGGAGGGTTGTAATATCCAAATTTTAATTTTGGAAATTCTTCCTGAATTAAATCCATCATTTGTTTGATGCCCATGATTTCTCCCATCTCAGTGACACCAATTTTACCTAAATACCAATCCGGATCAATATTGAAATTGCGCCATTGAATCATTTTCAAATCGGTGTCTTTGATAAATTTTCTTAATGCCTCATATTCTTCTACACTATCTGTCATGCCAGGAAATACAAAATAATTAATGCTCGTCCATTTGCCTGCGGCAGACATCACTCGAACACTTTCTTTAATGTCGGCAAAAGTATAATTGTTGGGACGGTAGTAGGCATTGTAAATATTTTCTCGCACCGAATTGGTACTTACTCTTAAACTATCTAGTCCCACTTCTGCTAAAACTTTTACCGCTACTGGATCAGATCCATTGCTATTGATATTGATACTGCCTTTGTTGGTATGTTTTCGAATTTCAATAATGGCATCTTTCATGGTTTCCCACATCAGCAAAGGTTCTCCTTCACAACCTTGCCCAAAACTTACAATGGGGAATGGGGCCGTCATTAAATGTGGCACAGTGTATTCTACCACTTCGGCTGCAGTGGGTTTAAAAACCAATCGTTCTTGATTAGAAATAATTTCTTCTTCTATTGGTTGAAAAGAAATGCAACCTATACAATTGGCATTGCATGCTGGAGAAATGGGGATAGGGCATTCCCATCTGCCCATGGCAAAATTTCTTGCCGCAGGACAATGATAAGTCATGCAACAGTTTTCCATCAAATGTTTTACCAATCTATTTTTACTATAGGTAGCCAATAACTTATCGGTACCCGTTTCAATTATCTTTTGATCGTAGCCTTCACAATCCTGTCTGATGTCTTTTTCAATTCTTACAGCAGGCACATAATTTTTTCCATCCTGCCAACCTACTGCAGTATAACAAAATAGGGGAAGGGTGGGTGCATTGGGTAAGGTTTCATAGGCAGCAATGTACAATCCTGTATGTGCTGGTGGTATAAAGGCAGCCACCGCCCAACCTTTTTCACAAATACGCATTTCACCAGTAACTACATCGATACCAATGCCTCTTCTTTCAGGCAATTCATACAAACTGCCACCATTGGGTAATGCTATCCAATCTTCATTAGGAATAGCAAAGGCATCCCAACCAGCCCTTCCGGTTACATACAAACTTGTGTCTTCAAATATTTGGCCTTTGCCATCGGAATATAAAATAAAAGGGGAACTAAGTAATGACATGAAGCAAAGGTATCTATTAGGAGTTAATTAATGCCGAATTGGCGATTTGTTGTGCACAAAATGCATTGAATTCTTGGGTAATGGCAGCTGTTACAGGCTCGTTAATTTCTTTTTGAATGAGTTTATTGTTCTTGAAATCAATGGTAATGAGGTCGTCTTTAATGAGTGCATTTTGAATACTGGCCCAAGGATAATGCTTTTTGGGAAAGGTGTTGATGACAATGCCCGCCGGATCAAAAGCCAATTCATAAGGAAATTTCACCTGCCTTTCAAACAAGGCGCCTATTAAAAAGATGCCTGAAATAAGTAAGCCGTTGGGCTGTAAAAACCAGCCCCAGGAGGCCAAAAGTAAGCCTAAACGGTAATAGGGGATAATGCCTCTTTTACGTTGAAAAAGGCAAAAAATCCACCAGCTAACAAAGGAAGTCATGATGGCAAAAATCAAGGCTGGTTTAGGAAATAAGCCCAAATAAATGGAATAAGAAAATGCTACTATGGAAATCAATAGCATGAATTGGCTAATGCGATCCACGTTTTTAAAATCGGGGCTTTTGCAAACAATAATATAGTCAAAAACACGCATAAGATTCTGGTTTCGAGTGGAGTAATATTTGGTGCAATTTAAGACCATTTGTTTAACTTTGCACCATGAAGAAAACACATCTAGTTTTATTGGTATTAATTGCTGCAGCCATCGTGGTTTTAATTAGCTATACTGGCGATTTAAGTAGTTATGAAACCATTGGTTCGGCCAAGCAAAAGGAAGGCAAGTTTGTGAACTTAATTGTCAAAATGGACAAGTCTGTTGCTTTCCAATATGACCCAGTAAAAGACCCTAATTTATTACAATTTAATGTACAAGATAGTTTAGGAGGTAAAATTGCAGTGGTCTACCACAATACCATGCCTACGGATATGGAAAAATCGGAAAGATTGGTATTGAAAGGGAAAGTGCAAGGAGATCATTTTGAATGTTCTGCCATCGTCATGAAATGTCCTTCCAAATACAAGGACAATCCCAACACAATGAAAGAGCAACCTGTTACCATCAGCAATTAATAATTTTAATTTAGTAAATGAATACAACAAAGTTTATTGGCGAGCAATTGCTGCCTGGTCAAATAGGTTATTTTTTAACCATACTTACTTTAGTGGCTTCTTTATTGGCCACTTTTGCTTTTGCAAAAGCATTTTTTTCAAAAGAGTTAACGGTACAAAGTCAATGGAATAAATTAGCCAAAATCGCATTTTATATAGAAGCGGTGTCCGTGTTTTCATGTTTCATAGTTCTATTTTATATTATTTCCAATCATTTGTTTGAATACAAGTATGCTTACATGCATAGCGATAAGAATTTGCCTTATCAATATTTATTAAGTTGTTTTTGGGAAGGGCAGGAAGGCAGTTTTTTATTATGGAGTTTTTGGCATTGTGTATTGGGTTTATTTGTACTAGCAAGATTGAAAAAATGGAACAACAATATCAATGGGGTAATGATGGTATTGAACTTTGTTCAGTTTTGTTTGGCAACGATGGTGGTGGGTTTGTTTATTTTTGAATCCAAACTAGGAAGCAGTCCATTTTTGTTACTAAGAGAAGAAATGAATTGGCCTATACTTTCTCGTCCCGATTATTTACATTTAATTAAAGATGGTACCGGTTTAAATACTTTACTACAGAATTATTGGATGGTGATTCATCCACCCATTTTATTTTTAGGTTTTGCTTCTACGACCATTCCATTTGGTTTTGCAGTGGTGGGTTTAATTAAAAAAGAACACGATTGGATGGATCGATGTCTGCCATGGGCTACTTTTTCGGCAGGCATATTAGGATTGGGCATTATGATGGGAGCTGCTTGGGCCTATGAGAGTTTAACCTTTGGTGGTTATTGGGCCTGGGATCCGGTGGAAAATGCCTCCTTGGTACCCTGGCTAACCTTGGTATCGGCCATACATGCTTGCATTATTTATAGAAAAACAGGGGGCAGTTTAAAAACTACGTACTTGTTTTTTGGCATTAGTTTTTTATTGGTATTGTATTCTACTTTTTTAACAAGAAGTGGCATATTGGGGGATACTTCGGTACATGCATTTACAGACTTAGGAATGAATGCGCAACTACTTGGGTTCTTGTTAATTTTTGTAATTCCCTATTTTGCATTATTTGTGGTACGGATTAAATCGATGATCACGCCACAAAAAGAAGATGAAATTAAGAGTAGAGAATTTTGGATGTTGGTGGGGTCTTTGATTTTATTTTTATCTGCCGTAGTGATTATTGCCATTACCTCTATCCCAGTTTTTAATAAATTATTTGGTACTAAAATTGCACCACCGGAAGATGCTGCATTTGCGCACAATCAAGTACAAGTATTTGTTGCCATTATAATTGGAATGTTAACGGCCATTGGTCAATTTCTAAAATTCAAAGGAACCACAGGGGATTATTTTAAAGAAAAGATAAAACTACCTTTATTAATTTCATTGGTAGCAAGTGCTTTGGTTTATATATTCGTCGGTGTATTATATACAGAGAAAGGCATTGGTTTTACAGGGGCCTTGTATGTAGCTTTGTTTGCTTCCATATTCACCGTAGTGGCTAATTTATTTTATTTTATTTCCGTTCAAAAAGGAAAATTAAAATCTGCAGGTGCCTCTATTGGTCACATTGGATTTGGGATGGTATTGGTGGGTATTTTAATATCTTCCTCCAATAAAACAGTCTTAAGTTGGAACACCACTGGCATTAGCCCTTTGCGCATGGAGTCCAATAAAAATCCAGCAGGCAATCCAAAAGAAAATATTACTTTATTTGAAGGCATTGCCACAGATATGGGCAAGTACATGGTCACTTATGTCAAAGATACTTTTGATGTTTTAGACAAAAGATTTTTTGAATTAAACTTCAAAGAGAAAGGCACCAATCATGAATTTTTATTGTATCCTGATGTACTAAAAAACAATAAGGGTATGGAAGGGTTTTCGGCCAATCCATCTTCAAAACATTATTGGAACAAAGATATTTTTGTATATGTAACTTCTTTTCAAGACCATTCTAAAGACGATACCACAAAATTTATACCACATCAAATGGCCATTGGGGATTCTATTTTTTACAGCAATGGGATCATTAAGCTAGATAAAGTATTGATCAATCCCAATCCCAACAGGCCTGCTGGCAGCAATGAGTTGGTATTGCAACTGTCAATCACTTCTAAAGAAGGATTAAAGTATCAAGCAAATCCTAGCATTGTTTTGCAAGGAATGAATTTACAAGCCAATTTAGATACGGTAAAAGCCCAAAATATAGTGTTGGGATTTAATAAAGTGGTAGACCAGAAGAATGGTGTTTTAGAGATTGGCTTAAAAGAATCGGCTTCCTTGACCAATTTAATCACGTTGAAAGTGTATGAGTTTCCATTTATCAATATTTTATGGATAGGAATTATTGTAATGGTTTTTGGTTTTGGAATTGCAACCATGAATCGTGTTAAAAAGTTAAGGGCAAAGTAGAAAGATAAATTATAATTTTTGTATCAATAGCTATGAACAAAAAGGTCATATATAGTTGGGTGTTATGTTGGTTGCTTTTTGGAGCTTCTAAATTGAATGCACAAACAGGTAGTTACGATACCCTAAGGGTCGAAGCTTTTATTACCCCCGAAGGAGATACCATACCTCAATCTTGGTTGCCCCCTGCTCAAGTAAATGCGATTCAGACCAATCATTGGAAAAAATATTGGAAGGATTGGACCAGGTTAAGAAATGCAGTGTACGTAACTTATCCTTATGCCAAGACTGCCGGAAAAATTATTTCAGAAGTGAATATTCAATTGGCACAGGTGTCAGATGAGCATCAAAGAAAACAAATTATTAAGACAAGAGAAAAGGAATTAAAAAGGGACTTTGCCGATAAAGTAACTAACTTATCTGTTTACCAAGGAAAGGTATTAATGAAATTAATTAATCGAGAAACAGGAAACAATTGTTACGCAATTATTAAAGAATTTAAGGGCGGATTTAATGCAGGGTTTTGGCAAGCAGTGGCATTTGTTTTTGGAAGTAATTTAAAACAGCAATATGATGCCAAGGGGGACGATATTGAAATGGAGAAGATTGTAAAAGAAGTAGAAAAATTATACGGCTACAAAGGGTAGGTTTTTGGGTCCTATTTTAGTATCTTTACCCGAATAGTTACCATCACAATGAGTGAAGAAAAAAGCTTGAATTTTATTGAAGAAATTGTTTCCCAAGATTTAGCTTCTGGTAAACATTCCTCTATTTTGACTAGGTTCCCGCCCGAGCCCAATGGCTATTTGCATATAGGTCATGCCAAAAGTATTTGTTTGAATTTTGGATTGGCAAAGCATTTTGGAGGGGCAACCAATTTAAGGTTTGACGATACCAATCCCACCACGGAAGAAACTGAATATGTAGAAAGCATTAAAGCCGATTTAAAATGGTTGGGATTTGATTGGATAAAAGAATGTTATGCTTCAGACTATTTTGACACCCTGTATGAATTTGCTGTTCAATTGATTGAAAAGGGCATGGCGTATGTAGATGACAGCAGCCCTGAGGAAATTGCCCTTCAAAAAGGGACTCCTACAACCGCAGGGACAGGGAATGAATATAGAAATAGATCGATAGCGGAAAATTTGGAATTGTTTGCCCATATGAAATTGGGAAAATTTGAAGATGGTGCAAAAGTGTTAAGAGCTAAAATAGATTTAGCCAATCCCAATATGCTATTAAGAGATCCTATTATATATCGTATCAAAAAGGCACACCATCACCGCACTGGTGACAAGTGGTGTATTTATCCCATGTATGATTTTGCACATGGCCAAAGTGATTCCATAGAAAATATTACCCATTCCATTTGTACCTTAGAATTTATACCTCATCGTGCCTTGTATGATTGGTGTATTGAACAATTGGAAATTTTTCCTTCTAAGCAATACGAATTTTCACGTTTAAATATTACCTATACCATATTAAGTAAACGTAAATTATTACAATTGGTGCAAGAGCATCATGTGGATAGTTGGGATGATCCACGCATGCCTACAATTAGTGGTATGCGTCGTAGAGGCTATACCCCAGAAAGTATAAGAGACTTTTGTGATAGAATAGGGATTGCCAAAAGAGAGAATATTATAGATTTTAGTTTATTGGAGTTTTGTGTAAGAGAACATTTGAACAAAATTGCCCAAAGAAGAATGGTGGTTACGGATCCTATTAAATTAGTGATTACCAATTACGAAAAAGGGGAAGAAATTTTACATTCAGAAAACAACCCAGAAGATACCGAAGGGGGTGTAAGAGCAGTACCTTTTAGCAAAGAGTTGTGGATAGAAAGGGGTGATTTTATGGAAGCACCCACTAAAAAATATTTTAGATTAGGACCTGGCTTGATGGTACGCTTAAAAAGTGCCTATATTGTTCAATGTGATAGTTTTGAAAAGGATGCCGAAGGGGTAGTTCAAACTGTTTTTGCATCCTATGTTCCAGAGAGTAAGAGTGGATCTGATACTTCAGGCATACATGTAAAAGGTACCTTGCATTGGGTAAGTGCTAAACATGCATTGCCGGTGGTATTGAATGAGTACGACCGTTTATTTAAAGTAGAAGATGTTGCTGGTGCAGAAGGCGATTTTAAGGATTATATCAATGAACAATCATTGACTAAGACCAATGCATGGGCTGAGCCTGCTTTGATGGCAGATCCATTGGATGCGCGCTTTCAATTTATAAGAAAAGGCTATTTTTATCAAGATACGACTAGTACAAAAGGAGCATTGGTTTTTAATCGAACAGTTACTTTAAAGGATGCATGGGCCAAAGAGCAAAAAAAATAATAACCACAAATTTATTTGAATGTTAACGCTCGAAAACTTTACAAAAAATTGGGATAAAAAGTTTCCAGCATTAAGTATTAAAAACACTCATTTTTTAATTGCAGTGAGTGGAGGTCTGGATAGTATGGTATTAGCCCATTTGATGCATGCTAACAACGCTAAAATAACCATAGCGCATGTCAATTTTCAGTTGCGTGGCGAAGAAAGTGTAAGGGATGAAAATTTTATACGTGATTTTGCTAAAAAATTAAATTTACCATTACAGGTTCATAGGGTGGATACGTTAAAATATGCCGAATTGTATAAAATGGGTATACAAGAAGCGGCAAGAGAAATTAGGTATGCTTGGTTTGAGTCTTTGTTGAAAAAAGAAGACGTATTATTAACGGCGCACCATGCAGACGATCAAACGGAGACGGTGCTGATGCAATTGTTTAGAGGTACGGGCTTACATGGATTAACTGGCATACCACATAGACGAAACGATGTTTTAAATTTAGCAAGGCCTTTATTGTCCTTTACCAAGGAGCAAATTAAATGCTATGCAAAGGAGCAGGGATTAAGCTTTGTGGAAGACAGTTCCAATACCAAGGATGACTACACCCGTAATTTAATTAGAAATAAAATTATTCCTCAAATTCAAGCGGTGTATCCCCATGTGAATGAAAATATATTTTCTACCGCAGAAAAACTGAAAGAAGCGGAGGCTATTGTTGAGGCGACTGTAGCAACTTTTTGGAAAAAAGGATTTAAAACAAAGAAGGGAATTCTTACTTTGCCCGTTGGTTATTGGAACAAAGTAAAAGACAATGCCACTTATACTTGGGGCTTAATTCAAGCATTTGGATTTAAGCCAGCACAAATTATGGAATTACATAAATTATTAGAGGCTTCTAATGGAGCTTATATTGCTACACCTACCCATCGATTTATAAAATTTAAGGAAGAAATACAAATAGTACCCAATGATACGCCCAAAGAGCATTTGGTGATTTATGTGGGAGAAGGGACTTTACAAACAAAAAATGGAAGTTTGCATTTTGAGTTGTTAGACGTAAGTAAGATTGCTAGAGTAGATCCTAATCCAAACATCGCTTATTTGGATGCAGCTAAATTGGATTGGCCCATTTTATATAGAACCTGGCAGTCCACAGATTATTTTTATCCATTGGGGCTGGCTAAAAAAAAGAAATTAAATCATTTTTTAGGGGGCTTAAAATTAAGCCCAGCCAGCAAAGAACAGGTAGCCATTATTTCGGTTGGAGATAAAATTTGTTGGGTAGTAGGGCATCGAATGGATGATCGTTTTAAGATGACTACCCACACAACCAAAGTATTAAAAATTACCTGCCAAAATAAGCCTTAATCTGATCTATAAACAGGCTTACTACTTCTACATGACCTATAAAATGTGCGGTTACGATTAAGAAGACCACGCCATAAATAGAGCCCCATAAATGCGCGCTGTGATTGATGCCACCTTGGCCCTTTTTAGAAAGGTAGGCGGTTAACCCAAGGTAAATGGGACCAAATATAAAACCAGGAATTATAGGAGGGATAATAAAAAATCCAATTTGCATGGTGGGTTGAAGAAAGATGCCAACAAATACGATGGCCGAAACAGCACCAGAGGCGCCTAAGCTTCGGTAATGGTATTGTTTGAAATGATTAAGATAGGTGGGAATCAAACAAACCAATAAAGCAGAAATATATAAAATAATATAGAAGCGAGCACCAGTTGTTCCAAATATCATGGCAAAATATTGTTCAACGTAATCGCCGAACATATAAAAAGAGAACATATTAAAAGCGAGGTGCATGAAATCGGCATGAATAAATCCAGAGCTAAAAAATCGGTACCATTCATTGTGCTCATGAACTGTATAAGGATGAAAAATTAATTTATCCATGAGGTTGTCATTGTACATAGCAGCGATGGAAATAACAACAGTAATAATGGTAATGTATAAAGTGATACTCATATTGTGTTAATTATTCGTGGTGGTATTTTTCATTCGCCAAGATACTGCATGCGCGGTATACTTGTTCGGTTAAAATTAATCGCACCAACATATGCGGGAAAACCAATTCAGAGAGGGACCAAGTAAATTGAGCACGTTGTTTAATTTCATCGGAGACGCCATATGCGCCACCAATTAAAAATACCAAACGCTGTGCACTTTGATTGCCATATTTTTGAATCAATTTAGCTACACCCGGAGCGCTAAGCATTTTACCTGTTTCCTCTAATAAAATAAGTACATCTGTGGGTTGAATGGCTTTTAGAATCAAGGGGGCTTCCATTTTTTTAATTTGGGCAGGATCGGTGGCTTTGGCAGGTGCTATCAATTGCCACTGGATAGGATAGTAGTGCCCAATTCTTTTAGTAAATTGGTCAACCCCTATTTTGATATAGGGCTCATGTGGCTTACCAACAGAAAAGAAGGCTATTTTCAAGGCTTGTAATTTGCTCAAAAGTACTATTATTATTTTGTGTTGCTACTTTACATCTCTACATAGGGCATGGCAGTAAAACTATTTGTAATTGCTTGATAATCATCAATATATTTCATCAAATTATTCAACAAAAATAGCTTTAAGTTAAAATTTCCCTTATTTTCGCAACCAAATTTATTATCCCCCCCCCCAATGAAAATTTACCCCCTCAAAGCCGTATTTTTTGCACTTATTTTTATTTCCTCCCAGGTAGTAGGTCAAGCTAAGGCAGACGATGTAGTCATTGAAACTATCACCCAAGCTCAAATTGGAGCATTAAAATGCAGTTATTTTAAATTAGGTACTTTGAAAGAGGAATATCAGGTGCGCATTATTTATAAGAATCAAAAATACATCTACCAACAAGAATCAGATACCATCAATATTGTAGATAAAAGCAATCTTTCCCTATTCATTAAAGATTTAAAAGATGGCTTATCTATCATTGATGACAATCAAAAAAGTCAAACTTTTAACAGAGGCCTTTATATTATTTCCAAAGACAATAATTACATCGACAATCAGTCGCTCACTTTTTGGAACAAGGATTACAATATAAGTGCTTCTATAAATAAAACCAATACCATTGAATTGATTGATTGGTTGGTTAATATTAAGTTTTAAAATTATCTACTCTTTCTCGGATCACTTCTACTGAGATGCTACTAAATAAAAAAAGCCCTCCCCGAAAATCGGGGAGGGCTTTTTTTATAAGATCTATTGTAAATTCTATTGTAGAATTGGCAATTTAGAGAAAATGGTAACTGTTGGTACATTTGTACCGTTTTTGTCTAACTCAGATTGAGTATACAATAAACGTTGAATGTAAGTAGAAGCTACAGGCACTTTTGATGCAGAAGTGTTACTTACGACTGGAATTGATTGCATGCCAACAGGATATGCATATGCATGTCTCTTAACATCCATCCAAGTTTCCACTTCTTGAGCTAGCATAGCTTTGTATTTCTCGGTCATGATTTTGGCCATAGATACAGTTGCAGCAGTTTCAGCACCATGATTTGCAATGTAAGTAGGAATACCAGCTTTATCGGCAGTAAAGCTAATCACTTGGTTTAAATGAGCAGCTACGGCAGCATTTAATGCAGTTGCAGCAGCAGCAGCGTTACCCGCACGCATATTGGCTTCTGCTTCGATAAATAACATTTCAAAATAGGTAGCAAATAAAACTGGAGAGTTCTTTTGACCATAATAAGTACTATCTCCAATACTCATATAAGCACCAGTTCCTACATCACCATCTTGTAATTTACCAAGACCATAAGCAGGTCTAATAGGCACTGTACCAGAGTTAGAAGTAAAGAAAGCTCTTAAACGAGGATCGTTATCAGCCATAATATAATCTAAAAATGCTTTATTGGCTACATACATACCATTGGTAAAAGTAGATTGCCAAGGGTTATACAAAGTAGTACTTCCATCGTAAGGCATTTTGAAATCAGCAGAAGAGCTAGTAAAACCAGCTGCTTTTGCATTTGCTATTGCAGCAATTGCATTGGTAGCTGATCCAGCTGGATCTTTCTTACTAAAATGGTTGTAATATCTAGCACTTAGCATATAAGCCAAGCCTTTCCATTTTGCACGGTTACCACCATAAAGGAAGTCGCCATTAATAGCAGATTCAGATGCTCCTGCAGTAAGACTAGCAATACCATCTGCTAATAATTTTTGAATAGCAGCATATATATCTACTTGTGCATCATACTTTGGTGTAGGGAATTTTACAACGTCTAAAGCTTGGCTCCAAGGAATGTCACCATAAATTGATGTCATATAACCTAACTGATAAGCGGTTAAAATTTGTGCAATACCAACATAAGATCTTTCATTGGCTTGCGCAGTGGTAATAATTTGCTTTAAATTCATCAATGTTGATTGGTAGCCACCTGTAAATAAGCCAGCTAAATCACCATTGGTTAATTGATATTGGTTGTAACTTAAGCCTGTTGCGTGGTTACCAGCAAAATGGCCATTAAATACACCAATTGGTCCATCACCAAATCCACCTTGGCTAGTGAAGGTACCAGAGAGTTCAGCTTGCGTTAAAAGCGCTGAAGGAATAACGGAGGTTGGTGAATTTTCATTCTTATTCAACACAGCCATTTTGTCCAAAGTCTTTTCGCAAGAAGTAAATAAAAATGTACTTACTACTGTGGCAAGTAATGCTATTTTAAATCTTTGTTTCATTTTAATTATTTTTTGTTTATTATCTGTTATTGTTACTTATTTTATTAAAATTTAACCTTTACAGAAAAATCCCATGATTTTGAAGAAGGGATACCTGCGATGTCCATACCAGTTGTTGCATTTGCAGATGCACCACCAGCACTAACCTCAGGATCAACTCCAGTATAAGGAGTCTTTAACCATACGTTTCTTCCAGAGAAAGTAAGGTCAAGGCCTTTAATATGTAATGGTTTTAAAATTTTATCAGGAACTGTGTAACCAATATAGATGTTTCTTAGTCTGAACCAAGTTGCATCTTCTACATAGTTCTCATCAATAGCTCTAAATACAGTGGTATAAAAAGTTTTTGAAAGTTGAACTGGTTTATCATTAATAACTTGACCCGCTGCGTTAACACCAGAATAAATTCTAGTACTTAACACATTAGCAGGAGCACCAGCTACTGTAGGATCGTAGTATCTTTGATCTGTATAGAAAGACTTACCAGAGTAAGTAATCATTGAGTTAAAGTCGTTGGCTACATTGCCACCTTTTTTCCAATCAATGGTAAAACCAAAGTTGAAATTCTTATAGCTCATGGTATTATTCCAACCTAAGATGAAATCTGGACTGGTATTTCCTAATAAAGTTTTAGTAGCTGCTTTAGAAGGGTTACCATTGGCATCTAATAATAAAGGAGCGCTTAAGTAATCAGCATCTGTTGTTGCTTTTCCGTAACGCTTCCAAGCATAACCATAAATTGCACCAAAAGGTTGTCCTTTTACCGCATCTATTTCAGTAGTTCCCCAATAGCCATTACGTAAAGTAACTTTATCGTTTCCATTGTCACCTACTTTAACAACCATACTTCTGTTTCTTGAGAAGTTAAAAGCAGATGTCCAAGTAAATCCTTTTACATTAACGATATTGTTAAAAGACAAAGTCGCATCAATACCTTTGTTAGTGGTTTCGCCTAAGTTAATTAAAGTACTACTTACACCAGTAACGGAAGAAACTGGAGCGTAAATAATTTGGTCAAATGAACGCTTTTCATAATAAGCTGCTTCAAAGGTTACTTTTCTTTTAAATAAACCTAAATCAAGACCAACCTCTTGTTGAGTAGTGCTTTCAGGTCTGATAGTTGGGTTACCAACGGTACTAGGATAAGTAAATCTTACATTACCCAATACTGCTGGAGAAACGTTACTGTAGGATGTTTCTAAAGAGTTAACAGGTGCATCATTTGAAGTACCTGCATAAGAAACTCTTACTTTACCATAAGTTAACCATGGTGCTTTTATGTGCTCAGAAAAAACATAACCAGCACTTACTGAAGGGTAAGTGAAGCCCATGTTATTACGAGGCAAAGTAGAAGACCAGTCTTCACGTAAAGTTCCTTCTATGAATAAGTAGTTTTTGTAGTCCACTTGTACATCACCATATACACCCAAGGTTTGTTTAGACCAAGAACCATGACTCACTGTTTGAGTTTGTGTATTGGTTATATCATACAAATTAGGTAATACGAAAGAGTTGCCTGAATTGAATAAGGCGTCATATTTTTTGTAGAAAATGTTTTGACCAGCAAAAGAACGCAATTGAAAATCTTGACCAAATTTATGATCAAAATGCAAAATCAACTCTGAGTTCAATTGAGTGTTTTGTATATTACCAGTAGTAATTGAACCAGTGAAATTATTAGAAGCATAATTCCAAGTTCCAATCATATCGTGTTGTTCACGACCTTCTGAATATTGGTCCATACCTGCTTTATAATCTAATCTTAGATCTCTAGAGATTTTATAACTCGCATCAAAGTTAGATAGTAAACGATTTACGTTATATTTCTCACCACCATCATGCGTAGCCATCCACATTGCACTTGATTGACCATTGTTCCAATAGCTTTCTGTTCCAGTAGCTAAATTGGTAGTATGGTAAGTCATGATATCAAATGTGTTAATATAGTAAAGCAATGAATAAGACAATAAGTCTTGTGCATAACGATTACCACCAGTATTGATATAGTTGAACTTAGCTCCAATTTTTAATCTATCCGTAATCTGAGAATTAAAATTGAACATGAAATCTGTTTTTTGATATCTATTATTTAATATGATACCATCTTGATCTAATCTAGATAAAGAAGTGAAATAGGTTGTTTTATCACTTGCACCAGAAACAGAAATATTGTATCTGTTGGTGATTCCTGTTCCAGAAGCATAAAAGTTTTCAAAGTTATTTGGATAGAAAGGGATAGGTAAACCAGTTACATCTTTTACCACACCATCTCCAACAAGATCCATTAAAGATCCTTTAGGGAAAACAGGGTTAGAGAATGCATTTGGTCCCCACATGTTACTAGTATTCGTAGTGTAGATACCACTAGAACCTCTAAGCCATTGTCTAGTTACATCTTGGAATTTGTTGGCTGAAGCAGCAGATCTGCTATAGTTAAAATCAATATTAGCTTTACCAACTTTACCTTTTTTAGTAGTAATGATGATTGCACCATTGGCTGCTTGAATACCATACAATGCCGTTGCCGCACCACCTTTCAATATAGTTACATTGTCAACATCATCAGGGTTAATATCCACCGCTCTGTTCGCAGAAGGGAATGAATATTGACCATTGGTAGCACTAGCCGTATTATCAATTGGCACACCATCCACGACATACAAAGGTTGGTTGTTACCAGTTAAAGAGTTGTAACCTCTAATTACTACTGTAGTACCACTTCCTGCTTGTCCACCTGAGTTGGTGATTTGCACACCAGAAACTTTACCAGATAAATCATCCATTAAGTTTGATTTACCACCAGCTGCGATAGATTCTGCATTGATAGTTTGTGTAGAGTAACTAATTGCCTTTTTATCTCGAGAGATACCTAAGGCGGTTACTACTACTTCACTTAATGCATTCACATCTGACTGAAGTTGAACTCGTAGACCGTTTCCTGCAGCTACTGTAGTTGATTTATAACCTAAAGAAGAAATTACTAAAGTGGCCTTTGCTTTTGTACTTAAAGTAAAGGTTCCATCATTTTTAGAAAGGGTACCATTTCTAGTTCCTCTTTCTAATACAGAAGCTCCAACAATGGGAGATCCATTTTCATCAGTAATTTTTCCGGTTGTATTTGTATTCTGTGCTGTTGCTGTTGAAGCAAAAACTACCATACAAACAAAAAATAGAAAATTTCTCATTCGAGTTGTTTTTTAAATTTAATAATATGTTATCTAAATGTTAAGGCTAAAATTAAACTATTATAAGTAATTATCATTAAATTATTCATAAAATTGGGTGTTTAGCTAAATTATCGCTTTAATACATATATTTATATATATTAAAATATTATTATGTTTTAAAAAAATTCAACATTTTAGAGACCAAAAAAAAATCGCTGTAAATTGTTCATTTACAGCGATTTATTAATTTTTGTGGTGACCGCGTTAGGATTCAAACCTAAAACCCCCTCATCCGTAGTGAGGTACTCTATTCAGTTGAGCTACGCAGCCATTTCCCTATTAGATAGGGGTTGCAAATATACCTTAAAATCCGATTTTCCCAAGGAAAAACCTAAATAATAGACCAGTTACTAATAATGCCATCTAACAAAAGCTTCTATAGCAGCATATTTTGTAAGCCCGAGACGTGCATACAAATCGGCGGTATTGGCATTTCTAATTTCTGCTCTTTGCCAAAATTCTCTCGAGTCGGTACCTTGAAAAGGAACACTGTCTTTTTGGGATTGATGAATAAAGATGCCAAATCTTTTTTTCAATACTTGATCTGGACTCATAGGTACGGCCATTTCAATTTCTGAAATATCCCATTCCTGCCAAGCCCCTTTGTACAACCAAACCCAACAATCTTTTACCCAAACTTCCCCTTCGGCTTTTAATCGACGTAAACTTTCAAATATAATATCCAAACAAACTTTATGCGTACCATGCGGATCGGCTAAATCACCTGCGCAATACACTTGATGTGGTTTAATTTCTTTTAATAAATCCATCGTGATGCGAATGTCCAATTCACTCATCGGCTTTTTTTCTATCGCACCCGTTTCATAAAAAGGAAGATCCATGAAATGATAGTTGTCTTCTTTGATACCCACATATCTACAGGTGGCTTTGGCTTCACATCTTCTGATTAATCCCTTGATGGCTCTAATTTCTGCAGTATCTAAGTGCGTTGATTTCTTGCTTGATAAAAAAGTTCTTGCTGTACTTAATATGTTTTCACTTTTTTTATTGTCGATACCAAAAAGTTCTTCAAAACCTACTGCAAAATCTAAGAAACGGGTAACAAATTCATCTGTGACTGCAATGTTGCCGCTGGTTTGATAAGCTACATGCACATCGTGGCCTTGTTCTTGTAAGCGCATAAAAGTTCCGCCCATGCTAATGATATCATCGTCGGGGTGGGGTGAAAACAACAAAACTTTTTTGGGATGTGGTGCACTTCTTTCAGGATGTGCAGGAATGGTTGCATTGGGTTTTCCACCTGGCCAACCAGTAATGGTATCCCTTAACATATAAAATACTTGTAAATTAATATCATATACCGATTCTTTTAAAACCAATAAATCGGCTAAATTATTTTCTTTGTAATCATCTGCAGTTAAACTTAAAACTGTTTTATCCAATTTCAATGCCAAAGAAATCACTGCTTTTTTAATCATAGAAGGGGTCCAATCATTGGAACCTGTTAACCAGGGTGCTTTATTTCTTGTTAAATCTAAAGAGGCCATTTCATCAATTACAAAAGTACAGTCGTCATGATTTTGTAAAACACTTGCTGGTATATGTTCAGTAACATCTCCTTCTACAGATTTTGCTACAATAGAAGCTTTGTCGCCCCAAGCCAATAATACAATTTTCTTGGCTTTCATGATGCTGCTGATACCTACTGTAATGGCTTGTTTTGGCACTTTATTTAAATCATGAAATTCGTAGGTGTTGGCAATTCGAGTTTGTTGGTCTAAATGAATGACTCTTGTTTTAGAATGAAAGCTAGAGCCTGGTTCATTAAAGCCAATGTGTCCATTTTTTCCAATGCCTAATATTTGTAAATCAATTCCGCCGAATTTTTCAATCGTTTGTTCGTATGCGACACAACTTTCTTTTAAATTTTCTTTTGTCCATTCACCATTGGGTAAATGAATGTTTTTTGGATCAATGTCAACTAAACTAAATAAATGACGATGCATAAAACTCCAATAACTTTGGTATGCCGATTTTTCGATGGGGTAGTATTCATCTAAATTAATGGTTACCACATTTTTAAAACTCAATCCTTCTTCTTTGTGAAGGCGCACCAATTCTTTGTACAATAAAATAGGGGTGGTACCAGTAGCCATTCCTAAAACACAAGGCAATTTTTTTGCTTGTTTTTCTTTTATCAATGCAGCCATTTGTGCAGCCACTGCATTAGACCCTTCTGTTGGATTTTTAAAAATTGTAACAGGTATTTTCTCAAAGGCTTCTAGCATAAAATTGGGGTCTATGGTAAATTAATAATTTAGTCGACTTTAGTAATTTTAATCATATTGGTTGGTAAGTGTAATTGGATAGGAGTACTTCCCGTATTCACTACCACATCTCCTGTTTTTACATAACCACCTTTCTTTAATAGTTGAATTTGATCGGTGATGATGCTGTCTAAACTTTCTTCTTTGTTATAATACATTGCTTTCACTCCCCAACTTAAACTCAATTGGTTCACCAAGCTTTTTTCTTTGGTGAAAATAAACAAAGGTGATTTTGGGCGAAAGCTACTTAACATAAAGGCAGTGTAACCACTTTGGGTCATTCCCACTAAAGCTTGTGCATTGGTATCTTCTGAGAGCTTACATCCATTGTAACACAAAGCGTCGCTTAAGAAAGAAGGAGAGTGCGGTTGTGGTTTTAAATCTTCGGAACGATTGTATTTGTATCCGTGTTCTTCTACTTCTGAAATAATTTTACGCATGGTTTCAATCACCAACACTGGAAATTGGCCAGTTGCAGTTTCTCCACTTAGCATTACAGCATCTGCGCCTTCAATTACCGCATTGGCCACATCCGTAATTTCACTGCGATTGGGTTTTACTCGATCAATCATCGACTCCATCATTTGAGTGGCTACTATTACAGGCTTGGCTCGATGCAAACATTTTCTGATTAATTCTTTTTGTATCAATGGAATTTTTTCTACGGGCAATTCCACCCCTAAGTCTCCTCTGGCAATCATAATGCCATCACTGGCAATAATGATATCGCGGATATTTATTAAAGCTTCTGGCATTTCAATTTTAGCGATAATTTTAGATTTGCTATTGCTTTTGGTTAAAAGGTCTCTAAGCATTTCAATATCTGCTACTCTTTTTACAAAACTCAGTGCCACCCAATCCAATTCTTCTTGAATGATGAATTTAGCATCTTCTAAATCTTTTTCAGTTAAAGCAGGCAAAGATATTTTCGTGTCTGGCAAGTTCACTCCTTTTTTTGACGAAATAATTCCACCTAAAGTAACCGTAACTTTTACATCTCCATTTTTTTCAACACTGCTCACCTTTACTTCAATTTTTCCATCGTCAATCATAATTAAATTACCAACGACTACGTCTCCAGCCAAATTAGGGTAGGATACATATATTTTTTCTAAAGTACCAATACATTTGGTGTTGGTAAAAGTTAAAACGTCTCCTTCTTTTACTTCCAATCGATTGTTTTCAATTTCACCTACTCTTAATTTGGGTCCTTGTAAATCTCCTAATATTGCCACATTGCAACCCAATTCTTTGTTGATGCCTCTGATATGAGTAATAATGGCTTTTTTGTCTTCGTGGGTACCGTGTGAAAAATTTAATCGAAAAACATTGACACCTGCAATCACTAAATTTTTTAATTGATCATAAGATTCACAAGCTGGACCTACGGTAGCAACTATTTTAGTTTTGTGATGTGTTTGTTTAAATTCTGGGGTTGAGCTCATTTTGTGGGATGGGTTGTTTTATTAACTGGCTAAAATCTTTACAATTTTTAGCCATTCTTCTGAAATTTTTTGTTTTGCTTTTACTGCTTTGTCAAGTGGGGTATACTTCATTTTATTGTCAACGATACCTACCATGACATTGTGGGTACCGCTAATTAAACACTCTACTGCGTGATAGCCCATACGGCTAGCGATTAATCTATCTAAGCAACTTGGTGATCCGCCTCTTTGAATATGCCCAAGTATACATACGCGTATATCGGCATTCGGTAATTTTTCTTTGATAAAATTGCCTACTTGGGTACCACCACCGAATTCATCTCCTTCTGCTACCACGATTAAATTGACTAATTTTTTTCTTTTCTCTTTTTCAGTTAAAGAAGCAATCATGCCTTCCATATCTGTTTTGGATTCAGGAATTAAAATATTTTCCGCACCCGTGGCAATACCACTGTGCAATGCAATATATCCTGCATCACGTCCCATCACTTCAACAACAAACAATCTGTCATGGGCATCTGCAGTATCTCTAATCTTGTCAATGGCTTCAACGGCTGTATTTACTGCCGTATCAAATCCAATGGTAAAATCACTTCCAGCAATGTCTTTGTCGATGGTGCCAGGAATGCCAATACAAGGAATGTCAAATTCATGACTAAATATTTGGGCACCTTTAAAACTACCATCCCCGCCAATCACGACCATTCCATTGATACCTCTTTTCTTTAGATTTTCATAAGCAATTTTTCGGCCGGCTGGTTCTAAAAATGCAGCACTCCTTGCAGTCTTTAATATGGTACCGCCGCGTTGAATAATATTGCCCACCGATTTAGATTCCATTGGAAAAATATCGTCTTCAATCATTCCATTGTAACCTCTTGAAACGCCAAAAACCTCCATTCCATAGTGAACACCGGTTCTCACCACCGCTCTAATAGCCGCATTCATTCCTGGGGCATCTCCACCTGAGGTTAAAACTGCAATTCTATTTACTTTTTTTGTAGACATAATATATTCAATTGTGCATTAATCTCTTGATTTACAAGAACAAATCGAGCGATTATAAAATTAAGCGAGCTACAAATTTAATCAATTGAGCCCAAATGTCCCATTCAAATTATAAACAGTTCTAAAATGCTAACAATTGTTATTAAATAGAGGCAAAAATAGGTGCTAATGAAACGAACTAATAAGCTGTCGTTTAATAAGTTAAAAAAGCCAGTAAGAATAAAAATTGAATTGGGTTTATTTGCTCTCTAAAATCAATAAATCGTTAAAGGCAATTTCATACTCTTTATTCATGGACCTGATTAAAGCATTTTTATCTTGGTAGCTCTTTTCTACCACATGAAATTTGGCGGCATCTGAATAGATGTTAGGATCGGCCATTTGTGCTTCAATGGCTGCTTTTTCGGTATGTAAAGTTTCAATATTGTGTTCGATTTGGGCCAATGCTTTTTGTAATTTTTGAATTTGCTTTTGCAAATCTTTGTCTATAGCTTGTGGTTTAACTTCTATAGTTGCTTGTTGCGCCTCTTGTTTGGATTGTTTTCTTGTGTCTTTATTGTTTGTCGATTTTACAGGCTCTGCTAATTGTGCTTTTTGTTTGGCCATTCTTTCTTTCCATTCCAGCCATTCTTTATAATCACCTTTGAATTCAATTATTTTTTCGTCTTCAATTTCCCAAATTTTATTGGCTGTTTTAGAAATAAAATAACGGTCGTGACTCACTAAAATAATGGTACCATCGTATTTGGTTAAAGCTTCTGCTAGCAATTCAACCGTGACCATGTCTAAGTGGTTGGTAGGTTCATCCAGCATTAAAAAATTCGCTTTGCTAATTATGGTTTTGGTAAGAGCGACCCTTGCTTTTTCTCCTCCGCTTAATACTTTAATTTTTTTATCAATTTCATCTCCGCCAAATAAGAAGCAACCCAGCAGGGCGCGTAATTCTAATTCGGTATTTTTTGTGCCACATTCTTGTACTTCTTTTAAGATGGTATTGTTTAAGTTTAAAGATTCCAATTGGTGTTGTGCGTAAAAACTTTCTTCTACGTTATGTCCCCAAACTCTTTCGCCTTCAAATTTTTCCATACCAGCTACAATCCTTAGTAGGGTTGATTTTCCCTTGCCATTGGCACCAATGAGCGCAATTTTATCGCCTCTTTCAATTTCTGCAAATGCATTGTCTAAGATGGAAACATTGGGGTAGCTTTTGCCCACTCCTTTTAAATCTACCAATACTTTTCCTGGAGTTTTATCTACTGCAAAATTGATTCTAATATTGGGTCTTTCTATTTTAACATCTTCTATCACATCTAATTTATCCAATCTTTTTTGAATAGATTGCGCTTGAGCAGCTTTAGAAGCTTTGGCTTTAAATCTTTCAATAAATTTTTCTTGTTGTTTGATATAATCCTGTTGATTCTCGAAGGCGCGTTGTTGTATTTCTACTCTTTGTTCTTTTTCTATTTCGTAATGTTCATAATCGCCGGTATAAAAATGCAATTGTTGTTGGTATACCTCAACGATTTTATTAACCATTTTATTTAAAAAATATTTATCGTGACTTACAATTACCACACTTCCTTTATAATGTAATAAATACTTTTCCAACCATTCGATACTTGGTAAGTCTAAGTGATTGGTAGGTTCGTCTAATAACAGTACATCGGGTTGTTGTAAAATCATTTTTGCCAGTAACACCCGCATTCTCCAACCTCCACTAAATTCTTTATAAGGACGCGCTAAATCTTTAATGGCGAAACCTAAACCATGCAAAACTTCTTCTGCTTTGTGATTGATGTTGTAACCGTCTAATAAATCAATTTCATGTAAAGCGTCGGTATACTTAATTAATAAATCATTGTCTTCGGAATTGGCTTCTAATTCTTTGCCTAATTGCTCTACCTCTTTTTCAAGTTCGCGCACTCTTTCAAAAGCACCTAAGGCCACTTCTGTGATAGATTCATTGGTGTCAAAACTTAATAAATCTTGATGTAAATAACCAATCGTAGTGTCTCTTCCTTTTTCAACAGTGCCTTTGCTTGGGGTTAACTGACCCACCAATATTTTTAATAAGGTAGATTTTCCAGTTCCATTGTAGCCAATCAAACCAATGCGTTCACCTGGTTGAATGGACCAATTTGCATCACCCACAATCACTCTGGCACCAAACTCAAATGTCACATTTTGTAAACCTATTAGCATATTTCTTTCAATTCAGACCGCAAAGTTAGCGGGTTGTAGTATCTAATTATGCATAAATTTGTAAAAATATTTTATGAACAGGGGATTCATCACTTTTATAGCCATTTTGATACTGAGTTGTAATGCTTCCCAAAAGCCTGATGCAAACAGCCAGCTTTGGGCCTATCACCCCAAAAACAATCAAACTGCATTTGACAATGCCTGTGAACCTTTGTTAATCAATTATCAAGATTTTCTCAAAGGGGTGCTTGCTCAGGATACCGCTTATTCATTCCTTGCTGCAAAAAATATGGCCACTTTAATCGATTCTTTTCCTGGTTTAAAATTGTCAAAGGATACTTTATTGATTCATAATTTAAAACAAGACCTAGAAAATATACATGCCGAAATTGAAGGTTTGCTTTTGGAATCTTCCTGGTTAGAAATGCACAAAGCGGCCAATATGATTTCGATTCATCTGATTCATTTACTAGGGGATGCTGGCTATAAGCATCATACCATATATATATTTAATACTACTGCCGAATTACAAGAAGATGGCTTTCACTGGTTGGCACTTACTAAAAATAACAGAGATCCATATCACCCCAATCTTAAAGAAGGGGTGTTGGCGCAACAAATATTGCAAGAAAATTAGTTAGGAGCTTTGTAATTAATAATGAGCATTGCATTGGTTTGCAAAGTAGTAGTTATATAATATTCTTTTCTACTGCTGCCATCTTTTAAAATCATTAAAGCAGTATTTGGAGGTACCGTACCTAGGTTCTTAGCTACGATAATAATTTCATGTGATGGTACATTGTTGTTAAAATCTAATTCAAAATGAATCGATTTATAACTAAGTCTTTGGTCATTTAAAAGTTGAACTTTGTTGTCATACACCATAATGGTATCGTTGTCGATGGTTCCATTGTCAAACATATCAAAGCTAATGTGCGGTGTATTTACCGTAATCGTTTTCACCAATTTATTTTCTCTACCTACTAATGCATAGGGCAAAATTTGACCTCGATTACTTTGCTTCGCAATTTCTGTATTGATAGCTGTTCCTGTATTGTCTGCTTTTGTTGGCGCAATTGCTTTGTCATTATTAACAGGGTTTGCCACTACACTGGTATTGGTTGAATTGGTTGTTGCTGGAGGTAAGGGGCTCGCTTTGCTTGTATTGGATGGAATGGAATTTTGGTCTTGAATGATGGCAGGTGAATTGGTGGCTATTGTATTTTTTGCAAAGGAGGTTGTTTTTTGAACTGTACTATTTTTATTTTTTACTATCTCGGTAATTGCTGGAGGTGACTTTTGTTTGTTTTTTATATTTAGTTGTACAATGGGTATTTCTTTTTCTAAATAAACAGTTCCACTTCCACAGTCTTTGCCCATTTTTGAATTGCTTGAAATATAAGTTCCCTCTAAAGTCGCTTTCCCTCTAATGGTATTATAAGTTAGGTAGTTGCTCATTAAGCAGGCTTGAAAATTGCCCAACAAGCGCATGTTCTCAAATTTGGTTTCAATAACACTTACCAGTTCGGTGTTTTCAGAATGCATTCCAGTGGCGATGGCTTTGGCAGAAAAATTATTGGATAATTTAGTATACGTAACAACAGATAAACTATGGTTAGGGAGTTCTTTGATGTCTAATTCATAGGAGTATACTTTCCCTTCTTGGTCTTGGTTGGGAGTAAAAACACCTTTCCACTTTCCGCTTAGGTCTTGACCTAAAAGCAGGGTGGGTAACCAAATGGGGAGCAGAAGCAATACAATGCGGTGCATATAGCAAAGCTATGTATAAAATATGAACCGCTTTTATTACCTTTGCGAACATATATATTATAGACAAAAAATGGTTCAAATTCAATTTCCAGACGGTGCGGTTCGTTCCTACGAAAAAGGGATTACTGCTTTAGGTATTGCTAAATCGATTAGTGAAGGATTGGCAAAGAAAGTATTGGCAGCTTCTGTAAATGGAGAAGTGTATGATGCAACGCGCCCCATTCAACAAGATTCGGCTTTAAAATTACTTACCTGGGACGATGCGGATGGCAAAAATACATTTTGGCATTCTTCGGCGCATTTATTGGCCGAGGCGGTAGAGATGCAATTCCCAGGGGCAAAATTTTGGGTAGGCCCAGCTTTGGAAAAAGGATTTTATTATGATATTGATTTAGGAGATAAAACCATTAAAGAAGAAGACGTTTTATCATTGGAAAAAAAGATGAACGAATTGGCAAAGCAATCCAATGCCTATATCCGTAAAGAAATGTCGAAGGCGGAAGCCATTGCTTATTTTACAGAAAAGAAAGATGAATATAAATTAGATTTATTATCAGGGCTGGAAGATGGATCCATTACTTTTTATACGCAAGGTGCCTTTACCGATTTGTGTCGTGGCCCTCACATTCCCAATACTGGATTTATTAAAGCCATTAAAATTACCAATATCGCAGGGGCTTTTTGGAAAGGGGATGAGAAAAATAAAATGTTGACTAGGGTATATGGAATTACTTTTCCAAATCAAAAGGAACTGGATGAGTATTTATTGCTTTTAGAAGAAGCTAAAAAAAGAGACCATCGTAAATTAGGAAAAGAATTAGGTATTTATACCATGGACGATGATGTAGGGCCAGGACTTCCTTTGTGGATGCCCAATGGTACTATCATTATTGAGGAGTTAGAAAATTTAGCCAAGCAAACCGAAGAAGCTGCAGGATACAAGCGGGTAGTGACGCCGCACATTGCTAAAGAAAGCATGTACATTAAAAGCGGTCACTTGCCTTACTATCAAGACAGTATGTTTCCGCCGATGGAATTAGATGGGACTAAATATTATTTAAAGGCGATGAATTGTCCGCATCATCATAAAATTTTTGAAGCAGAACCGAAGAGTTATAAAGACATGCCACTTCGTTTAGCGGAGTATGGTACTTGTTACAGGTATGAGCAAAGTGGAGAATTGTTTGGACTGATGCGTGTGCGTTGTTTGCACATGAACGATGCGCATATTTATTGTACCAAAGAACAATTTGCGCAAGAATTTAGAGCGGTGAATGAAATGTACTTGAAGTACTTTAAAATTTTCGGCATTGATAAATATGTCATGCGATTAAGTTTACATGATCCAAAAAAATTAGGACAGAAATACATTAATGAACCTGAACTGTGGTTGGAAACCGAAGCCATGGTGCGTGCGGTATTAATAGAAACAGGTACTCCTTTTGTAGAAGTGCAGGACGAAGGTGCTTTTTATGGTCCTAAAATAGATGTGCAAATTTGGAGTATTATCGGACGTGAATTTACTTTGGCCACCAATCAAGTAGATTTTGCACAAGGCAAACGTTTTAATTTAAGTTTTACCAATAAAGACAATGAACCAGAAACGCCATTGATTATTCATCGTGCTCCATTGGGAACGCACGAACGTTTTATTGGATTTTTATTAGAACATTACGCAGGCAAGTTTCCAGTGTGGTTGGCTCCCATGCAGGTGAAAATTTTACCTATCAGTGATAAGTTCATGCCTTATGCAGCAACTGTTTTGGCTCAATTTAAAAAGGCAGGAGTGCGTGTGGAGATAGATGATAGAAATGAAAAAATTGGTAAAAAAATCAGAGACACTGAAATCATGAAAGTGCCTTATATGTTGGTGATAGGAGAAAAAGAAGTAGCCGAAAATAAATTATCGGTTCGTCGTCAGGGAAAAGGAGATATGGGTATGTTGGATACGGCTGCTTTCTTGGCACAGGTGGTGGAAGAAATTGCGGAAAGAAGGGCCCCAGCGGAATAATGAAGCACTATATCATAACATTGACTATCTTTACAAAACTTAAATAAACGTTTAATTACTTAATGGCATTACCGAACAGAGGACCCAGATTTAACCCAAGGTTTCAAAGACAACAAGAACCAGAGCATCGCATTAATGATCGCATTCGAGTTCCACAAATCAGATTGGTT